>NZ_JBHVPP010000019.1:0-212847 GCF_042887295.1 Streptomyces sp. NPDC057950 | reverse complement strand
GGACGGGCTGGGGGTATGGCCTCGGCGGGAGGCCCCGCGCACGTCTGAGATCTTCGGCGCGAGTCCGGTCCTCCAGCGCGGCTCGGTTTCCGGCAGCGGTTCCATGTCCAGGGCCGCTCGGTTTCCGGCAGTGGTCCCCATGTCCAGCGCCGCTCGGTTTCCGGCAGTGGTCCCATGTCCAGCGCAGGTCTCTGGACCCCCGCATCGCCCGAAGGGCTCGTCCTCAAACGCCGGACGGGCTGGGGGTATGGCCTCGGCGGGAGGCCCCGCGCACGTCTGAGATCTTCGGCGCGAGTCCGGTCCTCCAGCGCGGCTCGGTTTCCGGCAGTGGTCCCCATGTCCAGCGTGGGTCTGCATGTTCGGCGCAGGCTCCTGGCTCCGGCGGTCGCCCGAAGGGCTCGTTCTAGAACGCCGGGCGGGCTGGGGGTATGGCCTCGGCCGGAGGCCCCCGCGCACGTTCGAGATCCGCCGCGTGAGCCCGCGCCGACAGCGCACCCCGGCCTCAGCGTGGGCCGGCGTCTCTGAGGTAGGCCCCGTCTCCGGCGTGGGCCTCCGTCTTCCGCGCGAGTCCGCGGTGCAGGTCCCGTCTCAGGTGTGCGGCCGTGGTTTCGGGGTGGGGCGGCAGGGCCCGGAGACGGGAGCGGGCCCGCCCCCGGGAGCCGGGGGCGGGCCCTTCTCGTCCTCGCGGTGGCACCGCCATGCAGCACCGCGAGGGGTTTGTGGGGGGCGACTCAGCCGAAGCGGCCCGAGATGTAGTCCTCGGTGGCCTGGACCGACGGGTTGGAGAAGATCCGCTCCGTGTCGTCTATCTCGATGAGGCGGCCGGGCTGGCCGACCGCGGACAGGTTGAAGAACGCCGTGCGGTCGGAGACGCGGGCGGCCTGCTGCATGTTGTGCGTCACGATGACGATCGTGAAGCGCTCCTTCAGCTCACCGATGAGGTCCTCGATGGCGAGGGTGGAGATCGGGTCCAGGGCCGAGCACGGCTCGTCCATGAGCAGGACCTGCGGCTCCACCGCGATCGCCCGCGCGATGCACAGTCGCTGCTGCTGGCCGCCGGACAGGCCCGAGCCGGGCTTGTTCAGGCGGTCCTTGACCTCGTTCCAGAGGTTCGCGCCCTTGAGGGACTTCTCGACGATGTCGCCGAGCTCGGACTTCCGGTAGGAGCCGTTGAGCTTGAGGCCCGCCGCCACGTTGTCGAAGATCGACATGGTGGGGAAGGGGTTGGGACGCTGGAAGACCATGCCGATCGTGCGGCGCACGGCGACGGGGTCGACGCCCTGGCCGTACAGGTCCTCGTCGTCCAGGAGGACCTTGCCCTCGACACGGCCGCCGGGGGTGACCTCGTGCATCCGGTTGAGGGTGCGCAGGAAGGTCGACTTGCCGCAGCCGGAGGGTCCGATGAAGGCCGTCACCGAGCGCGGCTCGACCGTCATCGAGATGTCTTCGATCGCCTTGTGGGCGCTGTAGTAAGCGGTCAGACCGCTTACGTCGATTCGCTTGGCCATGTCAGTCACTGCTTCTTTCGAGAGATTCGGGTCGCTGATTGGCCGCGTCAGCGGCCCGTCTTCGGGGCCTTCCAGCGGGCGATGCCGCGGGCCGCCAGGTTCAGGATCATGACGAAGGCGATGAGCGCGAGTGCCGCCGCCCAGGCCCTGTCGTAGGCCGCGCCGGAGCCGGCGCTGTTCGCGTACTGCTGGTAGATGTACAGCGGCAGCGAGGCCTGTGGGTCCGAGAACGGGTTGGTGTTGATGAAGTTCGTGCCCCAGACCAGGAGCAGCACCGGGGCGGTCTCGCCCGTGATGCGGGCGACCGCGAGCATCACACCCGTGGTGATACCGCCGATGGACGTCGGCAGGACCACCTTGAGAATGGTGCGCCACTTCGGGACACCCAGCGCGAGGGAGGCCTCGCGCAGCTCGTTCGGTACGAGCTTGAGCATCTCCTCCGTGGAGCGGACCACGACGGGCATCATCAGGATGGACAGGGCGAGCGAGCCGGCGAAGCCGGAGTAGCCCATGTCCAGGATCAGGATCCAGAAGCTGAGGATGAACAGGCCGGCGACGATCGACGGGATGCCCGTCATGACGTCGACGAAGAAGGTGACGGCCTTGGCGAGCTTGCCCCGCCCGTACTCCACCAGGTAGACGGCGGTGAGCACGCCGATCGGCACGGCGATCAGGGTGGCGATGCCGACCTGCTCCAGGGTGCCGATGATCGCGTGGTAGATGCCGCCACCGGTCTCGGTGTCGGCCACCACACCCATGGAGTGGGTCAGGAAGTAGATGTCGAAGACCTTCACGCCACGCTTGGCGGTCTCCCAGATCAGGGAGGCCAGCGGGACGATGGCGACGAGGAAGCAGACCCAGACGAGGCTGGTCGCGACCCGGTCCTTGGCCTGGCGGCGGCCCTCGACGCGGGCCGAGATGCCGTAGGTGCCGAGGATGAAGAGGATCGCGGCGATCAGGCCCCACTGGACCTTGCTGTCGAGGCCGCCCACCAGTCCGATGACCACGGCGAGGACGAGCGAGCCCACGGCGATCCCCCACGGGGACCACGAGGGGAGGCTGGCGCCGCGCAGGCCGCTGGGGCGCCTCTCGGTGACGGATGCGTGGCTCATGCGTTGGCCCCCGAGTACTCCTTGCGGCGGTTGATGATCATCCGCGCGCCGCCGTTGACCAGCAGAGTGATGACGAACAGGACGAGACCGGAGGCGATCAGCGCGTCCTGGCCGAGCGGGGTGGCCTCGCTGAACTTGCTCGCGATGTTCTGCGCGAAGGTGCCGCCGCCCGGGTCGAGCAGGCTGGCGTTGATCTCGAAGGTGGGCGAGAGGACCGTGGCGACGGCCATCGTCTCGCCGAGCGCGCGGCCGAGGCCCAGCATCGAGGCGGAGATCACGCCGGAGCGGCCGAAGGGCAGCACCGACATGCGGATGACCTCCCAGCGCGTGGCGCCGAGCGCGAGCGCGGCCTCCTGGATCATCAGCGGAGCCTGGCGGAAGACCTCGCGGCTCACGTTGGTGATGATCGGCAGGATCATGATCGCGAGCAGGACGCCGACGGTGAGCATCGAGCGGGGGGCGCCGCCCTGCCACTCGAAGATGCCGGTCCAGCCGAAGTAGTGGTCGAGCCAGCCGAACAGGCCGTCCATGTGCGGGACCAGGACGAGGGCGCCCCAGAGGCCGTACACGATGGACGGGACGGCGGCGAGCAGGTCGATCACGAACCCGATGGGGCCGCCGAGCTTGCGCGGCGCGTAGTGCGTGATGAACAGCGCGATGCCGACGGCGACGGGGACCGCGAGGGCCATGGCGATGATCGAGGAGACCACCGTGCCGAAGGCCAGCACCGCGATGCCGAAGCTCGGCGGCAGCAGGTTGGTGTTCCACTCGAACGTCGTGAGGAAGTTCCCGTGGTCCTCGCTGATCGCGTTGGCCGCGCGATAGGTGAGGAAGGCCGCGATGGCGGCCATGATCACCAGAAGGAAGATGCCGGACCCGCGGGAGAGGCCGAGGAAGACGCGGTCTCCGACGGGGGAGGCGCCGCGGTCGGCGATCTTCGTGCCGCGCGCGGAAGTCTGTGGGGTGGGAGGTGGGGCTTCAGTGTTCTGTGTCGTTATGTCCATGAGGATTCTCCGGTCTGCGGAACCGTAAGGGGTGGCGGCTCCAGGCGGCGGTGCACCGGACGGTGCGGCCCGCCTCGGTGAGGCGGGCCGCACACTCAGGTCAGCTCAGGCTCGAGACGGCGGCGCGAACCTTGGTGATGATCTCGGCGGGGATGGGCGCGTACTTGGCGTCGGTCAGAAGCTTCTGACCGTCCTCGCTCGCGATGTAGTTGAGGAAGGACTTCGTGGCGGCCAGGGTGTCGGCCTTGTTGCCCTTCTCGCAGACGATCTCGTAGGTGACCAGGGTGAGCGGGTAGGCGCCCTCGGTGGTCGGCTTGTAGTTCAGGCCGAGGGCCAGGTCGTTGCCGCTGCCCTTGACCTCGGCGCTGGCGATCGCCTTGGTGGCGTTCTCGACGCTGGCCTTCACCGGGGTGGCGGCGTCCGTCTTGAGGTCGACGGTGCTGATGCCGTCAGCGGCGTAGGAGAGCTCGAAGTAGGAGATCGCGCCGGCGGTCTGCTTGACCTGCTGGGCGAGACCGGCGGAGCCCTGCGCGGACTGGCCGCCCTTGGCCTGCCACGCCTTGCCACCGGAGTAGTTCCAGTCGGACGGGGCGACGGCCTTCAGGTACTTGGTGAAGTTGTCCGTGGTGCCGGACTCGTCCGAGCGGTGGAACGCCTGGATCTTGGTGCTGGGCAGCTTCGCGGTGGGGTTGAGCTTCGCGATCGCGGCGTCGTTCCACTTCGTGATCTTGCCGTCGAAGATCTTGGCGATGGTCGACGCGTCGAGGACGAGGCCGTCCACGCCCGGCAGGTTGTAACCGATCGCGATCGGGCCGCCGACCATCGGGAGGTCGATGGCCGGGTTGCCGCCACAGGCCTTCGCGGCCGCGGTGACCTCTTCGGGCTTCAGCGGGGAGTCCGAACCGGCGAACGCGGTCTGGCCCTGCGTGAACGCCGTCACACCGGCACCCGAACCCGTCGGGTTGTAGTTGATCTGGACGCCGGAGCAGGCCTGGGTGAACTCCTTCACCCAGGCGTCTATGGCGTTCTTCTGCGCGGAGGACCCGGAGGCCTGGAGCTGGCCCTTGGCGTCGTCGCACTTGATGGCGCTGGCGCTCGTCGCGGCAGAGGTCGCCTTGTCGCCACTGTTGCTCTTGCTGCCGGTGTCGTCCGAGCCGCACGCCGTGAGGGCCAGGGCGCCGGAGACGGCGACGGCACCGAGCGAGAGGGCGCGAAGCCGGTTCTTGCGCTGAAGCTTCACTTTTCGGGAGTTCCTTCCAGGAGCCGCCGTCGAGTGGCGGCGTGCGAAGTCGGTGGTAGACGGAAGCCGTGTCCCAGGGCTTGCCCGGGACGCGGTCCGCACCGCGTAAGGCCGAAATTAGGCAGAAGAGGTGAAGGCGTCGATGGCCATAAGTGAACGGAGGGTGAACCCCTGCGGTCGGTGCGGTGAGGTCACGGAACGCTTACGTCGAGGACACGGGGCGGTTTCCGACAACTCGGGTCGCATGGGTAACTCTAGGCAACCAGACGCAATCGTTCAGGTTTCGGCGCGGGAGGTGTGACGGGGCCGGATGGGGTGCTGTGCGGGCACATCGGGCGCACGGCCCCTCGTGCGGGCGCGGCGTCCCGACGGGGTGCGACGGCGTGCGCCGGCCTCAGGGTTCGTACCGGTCCGTACCTCATGGCCCGTACCGGTCCGTACCTCATGGCCCGTACGGCCTACGCGAGATGCAGCGAGTGCAGCAGCGCGTCGACCAGGTCGCGGTCCCTGGGTTGGGTCAGGCGGTGCCGGGCCGCGGGCGGCGGGAGCCACAGGACCCGGTCGACCTCGCTGTTCGGGCGGAAGCAGCCGTCCGCCGCCTCGGCCGCCCAGTAACGGACCTCCTTGGTGCGTCCGCCGACGAGATATCCGAGCGTCGGCAGGGTGGCGCCCGGCATCGCGGAGTACCCCGTCTCCTCCTCGACCTCCCGCAGCGCCCCCGCCAGGGCGTCCTCGGCGCGCTTGAGCTTGCCCTTCGGATGCGACCAGTCGTCGTACTTCGGACGGTGGACCAGACAGACCTCCAGCTCGCCGTCGACGGGCGAGCGGCGCCACAGGACGCAGCCCGCCGCCCGGATGATGTCGGTGCCGTCGGTCATGGGGTCTCCCTCAGGGGGTGCGTGCGGCTTCCTTCTGCCAGCTCTGCTGGAACGCGAAGCGCGCCGCCTCCACCTCGTGCCGCTGGTCCGCGTGGAGCACGCCGAGCGCGTACGCGGTCGCGGGCGCGATCCGCGGGGTGCGGGCCGCCGACGCCGCGGCCGCGGCCGCCTCGGCGGCGTCCCGGTGCCGGTCGAGGGCCTGACCGGCGCCGAGCAGCCGTACGTCGGAGGGGACGCCCTCCTGGTAGAGGCACTCGCGCGCGTAGCGGTGCAGCCGCAGCAGCAGCCGGACCTGGTGCCAGGGCGCGTCCTGGGGGTGGGGAGCGGCGTCCGCGGACAGACCGTGCACCAGGGCCTCCGCGTTGTACGGGTGACCCGCGGTGAGCAGCGGCAGCGCGGCGACCGCGTCGATGAGCCGGTCCTGTGCGGCGGCCGCCAGCGGGCGCAGGTCGGCCGCGGTGGCCGCCGTGGTGAGCGGTACCTCGCTCGCGAGGACGGCGACGCTGTCCGCGACCGCGTGGAAGCGGGAGGAACCCAGTGCCTGGAGTGCCGCCGAGTGCGCCCGGGTGCGGGCGAGGGTCAGCTGCCGGTCGAGCAGGGCGCCCGCCTTCGCCGCCCCGATGGTCAGGTGGCCCTTGGCGGGAATGTCGGAGCCCCCCGCGGTCTGCGTGGGGAAGCCGGTCGGGCCCGACAGCCGGTTCAGCGCGCCGAGCAGCCGCTCGAGCCGGGCCGCGTAGGCGTGCTCGCGCGCCAAGGTGCCCGACAGCCAGGCGAGTTCGGGGCGCATGCCCTCCGACCAGTCCGTGTCGAGGAGGGGCCGGAAGGTGTGCAGGGTGCCGCTGATGCGGCGGGCCGAGCGGCGCAGGGCGCGCGCCGCGTCGACCGAATCAGCCGAGCCGCCCGCCGCGGCGCCGGTCTCCCGGTGCTGCCGCAGCGAACGGAGGAACTCCGTGGCCTGGTCCCGCAGATAGTCCGCGAGGACCTCGCCGACGGGCGTACCGCCCTGCACGCGGGGGTCCCGCCGGTCGGGCGGGACCGCCAGCCGGGGTGAGGACCCGGCCGTGGGGTCGGTGGGGTCAAGGTGTTGCTGTGCCACGCCGGCGCCTCCGGGCGTCTATGAGCATCTCCTGGACGTTCCGCAGCGGTTGGCCATCCTGGTCGGTCGCATGCCGGGTCCATTCGCCGTCCGGGCCCAGGTGCCACGAAGCGGTGGTGTCCGACATCCCGGTCTCGAACAGCCGGCTGAGGGCTGCCCGGTGGGCCGGGTCGGTGATCCTGACCAGGGCCTCGATCCGCCGGTCGAGGTTGCGGTGCATCATGTCGGCGCTGCCGATCCACACCTCGGGCTCGCCGCCGTTGCCGAACGCGAAGACCCGTGAGTGTTCCAGGAAGCGGCCGAGCACGGACCGGACCCGTATGTTTTCGGACAGGCCCGTGACCCCGGGCCGGACCGCGCAGATGCCGCGCACCCACACGTCGACGGGGACTCCGGCCTGGGACGCGCGGTACAGCGCGTCGATGATCGCCTCGTCCACCATCGAGTTGCACTTGATGCGGACGTAGGCGGGGCGTCCCGCGTTGTGGTGCTGGACTTCCTTGTTGATCCGCGCGATCAGGCCGTCGCGCAGTGACTTGGGGGCGACCAGGAGCCGGCGGTAGGTCTCGCGGCGCGAGTAGCCGGAGAGCCGGTTGAAGAGGTCGGAGAGGTCGGCGCCGACCTGCGGGTCGGCGGTGAGCAGTCCGAGGTCCTCGTACAGCCGGGCGGTCTTGGGGTGGTAGTTGCCCGTGCCGACGTGGCTGTAGCGGCGCAGGGTGTCGCCCTCCTGCCGTACCACCAGCGACAGCTTGCAGTGGGTCTTCAGCCCGACGAGCCCGTACACGACGTGGCAGCCGGACTCCTCCAGCTTCCTGGCCCACTTGATGTTGGCCTGTTCGTCGAAGCGTGCCTTGATCTCCACGAGGACGAGGACCTGCTTGCCGGACTCGGCGGCGTCTATCAGCGCGTCGACGATGGGGGAGTCGCCCGACGTCCGGTAGAGCGTCTGCTTGATCGCCAGGACGTCCGGGTCGCTCGCCGCCTGCTCCAGGAATGCCTGTACGGAGGTGGAGAAGGAGTCGTACGGGTGGTGCAGCAGGACGTCGCGCTCGCGCAGGGCGGCGAAGATGTCGGGCGCGGACGCCGACTCGACCTCCGCGAGGTCGCGGTGGGTGCCCGCGATGAACTTCGGGTACTTCAGCTCGGGCCGGTCGAGGGCGCCGATGCCGAACAGGCCGGTGAGGTCCAGCGGGCCCGGCAGCGGGTACACCTCGGCCTCGGAGATCTTCAGTTCCCGTACCAGCAGGTCGAGGACGTACCGGTCGATGGACTCCTCGACCTCCAGGCGCACCGGCGGCCCGAAGCGGCGCCGCATGAGCTCCTTCTCCAGTGCCTGGAGCAGGTTCTCGGTGTCGTCCTCCTCGACCTCGAGGTCCTCGTTGCGGGTGAGGCGGAAGGTGTGGTGCTCGAGCACCTCCATGCCCGGGAAGAGCTCCTCCAGATGGGCCGCGATCACGTCCTCGATGGGGACGTAGCGGTCGGGGGAGGCCTCCAGGAAGCGGGAGAGCAGCGGCGGGACCTTGACGCGCGCGAAGTGCCGGTGGCCGCTGACCGGGTTCCGCACGACCACGGCGAGGTTCAGGGACAGGCCGGAGATGTACGGGAAGGGGTGCGCGGGGTCGACCGCCAGCGGGGTCAGGACCGGGAAGATCTGGTGCCGGAAGAGCGTGAAGAGGCGGGCCTGCTCCTTCTCGGTGAGCTCGCTCCAGCGGACCAGGTGGATGCCCTCCTCGGCGAGCGCGGGGGCGACGTCCTCCTGGTAGCAGGCCGCGTGCCGGGCCATGAGCTCGCGTGAGCGGGCCCAGATCATCTCCAGGACCTCACGCGGCTGCAGGCCGGAGGCCGACTTGGTGGCGACGCCGGTCGCGATGCGGCGCTTGAGGCCGGCCACCCGGACCATGAAGAACTCGTCCAGGTTGCTGGCGAAGATCGCCAGGAACTTCGCCCGTTCGAGGAGGGGCGTGCTCGGGTCCTCGGCGAGCTCCAGGACGCGTTCGTTGAACGCCAGCCAGCTGCGTTCCCGGTCCAGGAACCGCCCCTGCGGGAGCTGGATGCCGTCCTGCACCGTGTCCTCGTACGCGTCGAGGTCGGCGTCGAGGTCGGGCTCCAGGTCGGAGACGTTGGCGGCGACGGTGTGCGGCCGGTGCGCGGCGATGGAACCGACGGACGGCTGCGGGTGCTGGACCTGGGCCTGGGCGCTGGGCTGGTTCATGGACCCATTCTTCCGCGCCGGACGTGAGACCGGCGCGTCGGAGCGGGCGGGCGGCAGCGCGGCGAGACGGATGACGGCTCCCCGGCTCACGGTTTCGTCCGACCGGGAGTGTCCCTGGCGGGGCACGGACACGGGTTCGTCCGCCGTCGACGGCTGGGGCTCGTTCTCCGGTGGAGGCGAAGGCTCTGGCGCGGCGGGCTTCATTGGCTGAGCGTCGCAAGCCCGTCTGAATCGATGGTTACGGCGACATGACGTGCGGGATATCGGGGAGCGGCCCCCGGACGTCCAGTGGTCCGGGGGCCGCGTACGTCCCCACCCCCGTGGAGGGCGTACGGACAGGTCGCGGCGGCTGATTCCGCCCCCGCCCCGCAGCGCCGGGGGCGGGGTCTACGCGGTGCGGCGGCGCAGCAGCCGGAAGGCGGTGGCGGTGGCCGCGGTGGCGACGGCGAGGACGATGCCGGTCTCCGCCAGGTGGAGGGGCCAGAAGTGGGAGACCGGGTGGTAGACCGAGTAGTGACCGGTGATCCCGTGGTCGGCCGCGCAGAGTCGGATCCGCGCGGCCGTACCGACGCAGTGCCCGTACTCGGGGTTCGCGACCCGGTGGCCGTGGACGAGCACCCCGTTCTCCAGCTGCCAGGCCCGGTGGGGGAGGCCGGCCGAGGTGACGCCGGTCCGGGTGACCTTGGGCCACAGGTCGGCGCGGAAGGTCCCCAGGATCTGGTTGAGCAGCAGCATCGCGGCGAGGGTGACGCCGAGGGCGGGCAGCGCGCGTCCCAGCAGCAGGCCGGCGAGCGCGCCCACGGCCAGGGCGCACAGGGCGTACGCGATGGTCGCGGGGCCGAGGGCGACGAAGGTGCTGAAGCCGCTCCAGCCGTTGTCCATCCGGTCCGGGTTGTTCGACCAGACCCAGCGGAACAGCGCTACGAGCACCGTGCCGCCGAGCGTGAGGGCCAGCGCGGGTACGGCGAGCTTGGCGGTCAGCCAGCGCACCGGCGACACCGACTGGGTCCAGGCGAGCTGTGCGGTGCCCGACTCCAGTTCCCGGGCGACCAGGGAGGCACCCGCCCAGGCGGCCACGGCGCAGAAGGAGAAGCACAGCGCGAGGCCGCCCCAGCGGATGGTGTCGCCGTAGAAGAGGGTGGCGGTGAGGGAGCAGGTGTCGTGGTGCGCGCAGCGGGCCAGCTCCGCGCGGGCCCTGTCGGCCTCGATCCCGACGGCCCACACCAGGCGCCCGGCGACGACGGCCACGAAGGCGCCCCACAGGACGAGTGCCGGGCGGTGCACGCGCAGGACGGTCCACGGGAGTCCGCTGACGGTGTTCACCGGCGGGCCTCCTTCGGGGCGGCGCCGACCTGCCGGGTCAGCAGTCGGAAGGCGACGAGGACGGCGAGCGCGGCGAGGGCCAGGACGATCCCGGCCGCCACCCACTGGAGGGGCCAGTAGTGGGAGTACGGGTGGGAGTCGCGGTAGAAGCCGACGGCGCGCAGTTTCGCGTACAGCTCGCGGCACGGGGTGCTGAGGTCGCTGCCGCAGTGCGGGTCGGCGAGGCGGCCCCCGGTGGAGGTGAGGAGACCTTCGTCGACGGTGATGCCGAGGCCCGTGGGGCCGTTGTGGTGCAGGTCGGTGACGGTCCGCACCGTCGGCCACAGGTGCGGCAGGGCCAGACCGGTGCCGAGACCGACGGCGGCCGTGCAGAGCACCGACAGGGCGAGCGCGGCCAGCGAGCGGCGCAGTGCGAGGCCGGTCAGCGCGCCGGCGGCCAGACCGAACAGGGCGAGGGCGACGGTGGTCGGGCCGTTGGCGTGGAAGGTGAGGGCGTCGGTCCAGTCCTTGGCGGTGTCGATCCGGCTCTGGCTCCTGCGCCAGGTCCGCTGGTGCAGCAGGACCAGCAGGCTCGTCCCGGCGGTGACGAGTGCGGCCGGGAGGGCCAGCTTGACCGCGAGCCAGCGGGCCGGGGAGACCGACTGGGTCCAGGAGAGCCGTGCGGTGCCGGTCTCCAGTTCACGGCCGAACAGCGACGCGCCCGCCCAGGCGGCGACGAGGAACGGCACGCAGGTCACCGCGATGGTGGCGTACTGGGAGAAGGACTTGTAGACGAGGAGCGAGTCCTGGTCGTAGGCGCAGGTGGCCTTCTGGCAGTGGTTGTACTGCCGCCAGGCGGTGGCCGCCGCGTCCATCGCCGGGCCGTGCAGCCACAGCAGCAGGCCGGTGAGGACGGCGAACAGGCCCGCCCCGGCGTACAGGGCCGGGCGGTGCAGCCGCAGCACCGTCCGGACCAGGCCGAGCGAGGCGGACGGGCGGCGGACGGGTGCCGCCGGGGTGCCGGTGGTGGCGTGCGCGGTCATACGGCGGGCTCCTGGGCGCGGGCGGGAGTGAGGATCAGCGCGGGGGCCGCGGGGTTGCGCAGGTGTGCGAGGACCAGCTCCTCCAACGAGGGCGTGGTGGCTCCGGCGTCGGCGGGGTACGGGCCCTGCGGGCGGATCAGGGCGGTCTGCTGGCGACCCGTGGTGCGGGACTCGACGACGGTGTGCGGGGCGAGGTCGCGGACCGGGCCGGTGGTCAGGGAGTGCGCGGCCAGCAGGTCGTCCAGATCGCCCGCGAGCCGTACCCGGCCGTCGCCTATCAGCAGCAGGTAGTCGCAGGAACCCTCCAGTTCGGCGACGACGTGCGAGGACATCACGACCGTCGTCCCGTACTCGGCGGCCTCGGCCATCAGGGTGCCCATCAGCTCGTGCCGGGCGAGCGGGTCGAGGTCGGCCATCGGCTCGTCCAGGAGCAGGAGTTCGGGCCGTTTGCCGAGTGCGAGGGCGAGGGCCACCCGGGTGCGCTGGCCGCCGGAGAGCGCGCGGATCCTCTTCTCCGGGTCCAGGCCGCCGACCTCGTACGCGATCCGTCCGGCGACCCGGTCGTCCCAGCGGGCGGGGTTGAGCTCCCGGCCCAGGCGCAGTGTCTGGGCCACGGTGAGCTGCGGGTACAGCGGCTTGTCCTGGGCGACGTACGCGACGCGCTCGCGGGCGGCGGCCGGGTGGGTGCCGAGCACCGTGAGGGCGCCCTCGGTCGGGGCGAGCAGACCGGCCGTTTGGGACAGCAGGGTCGACTTGCCCGCGCCGTTGGGACCGACGACGGCGCAGACGCGTCCCGCGGGGAGCCGGAAGGAGCACGCGCGCAGTGCCCAGCTCCCGCGTCGCCCGAAGCGCTTGCCGAGCCCGGCCGCCTCGATGGCGGTGTTGCTCATTCCTGATCTCCCTTGGTGTGTTCCTGAATGAAGCGGTCGTCTAGTGCGGAGGCGAAGAGCGCCGCCATGTCGTCCCGGCCGAGCCCCGCCTCGCGGGCCCGTGTCACCCAGGCGTCCAGTTCGGCGCGCAGGGGCGAGTCGGCCGGGGCGGTGATGCCGAGCGAGCGGCGTACGAAGGTGCCGAGGCCGCGTCTGGCCTCGACCAGTCCCTCCCGCTCGAGCTCGCGGTAGGCCTTGAGGACGGTGTTCGGATTGATCGCGGTGGCTTCCACGACCTCGCGGGCGGTGGGGAGCTTGTCACCGGGTTCGAGCAGGCCCAGGCGGAGGGCCTGCTTGGTCTGCTGGACAATCTGGACGTACGTGGCGACACCGCTGCGCCGGTCGATGCGGTACTCAACCACTCGCAACCACCCTTTCACTAATTGAGTAGTGAAAGGGTGGTGCAGGAGGGTGCCCTGAGTCAAGTGCGAAATCCGTCGGCGAGAACGTGAACCGATCGCCGGGGCTCGTCCGATGAGGTGACGTGAGGGAAACGAGAAGCGACGGGGAGCTGCTGCGGGCCATCGCGGCGGACGGGGACCGTCGCGCCTTCGAGGAGCTGTACCGGCGATACGCGCCGTGGCTGACCGCGCGCCTGCGCGGCAGGTGCGCGGACGCCGGGGTGGTCGACGACGTCGTACAGGAGACGTTCCTCGCCGTCTGGCGCGGCACCGCGCGCTACCGGGAGGAGGGCGACGCGGCCGGCTGGCTCTGGCGCGTCGGTTCCCGGCGGCTGATCGACACCCTGCGCGGCGACGGCGCACGCGGCCGGATGCGGCAGGCCCTGGCCCGCCTGCGCCACCGGGACGAGGCGTCCGCCGAGGAACGCGTGCTCGCGGGGGTGGAGCACGGAGACCTCGCGGGCGCCCTGGTCCGGCTCTCGCCCGAACTGCGTGCGGTGCTCCAGGCCACGGTGATCGACGGCCTCACCACCAGGGAGGCGGCCGTCCTGCTCGGCATTCCGCCCGGCACGGTCAAGACGCGGGCCCTGCGGGCGCGCAAGCAGCTGCGGGAGGCGCTGGCATGAGCGGCATCGACAAGGACACCGGCACCGCCTGGCACGTGCCGGAGGAGGACATCCGGGCCTACGCGCGAGGTGAACTCGACCCGCCCCGGCTCTGGTCCGCGGACACCCACCTCGCCACGTGCGCGCACTGCCGCGAGACGCTCGCCGCGGCGGCCGACCCGGTCGCGCTGGACGCCGGGTGGGAGCGGCTCGACGCCGAACTGGACGCGCCCCGGCCGCGCCTGTTCGAGTCACTGCTGCTGCGCATCGGCGTCGCCGACCACACCGCGCGCCTGCTGGCGGCCGCACCCGTACTGCGCCGCTCCTGGCTGGGAGCGGTCGCCGCCGTCCTGGTCATGACCGTGGCGGCGGCCGACTCGGCGCAGTCCGCCGGCGCGCCCAACGTGTTCCTGGCCCTCGCACCGCTGCTCCCGCTCGCCGGGGTCGCCCTGTCGTACGGGCCCGTGCTCGACCCGACGTACGAGATGGCGGTCGTCTCACCGACACACGGATTCCGGTTGCTGATGATCCGCACGCTCGCCGTGCTGACCGTCGTCCTCGGCCTGAACGGAATCGCCACCCTCGCCCTGCCCTCGTACGGGCTGCGCGCCCTGGCCTGGCTGCTGCCCGCGCTGGCCCTCACCGGGACCGGGCTCGCGCTGACGCCCCGGCTGGGCCCGGTGCTCGCGCCCGGCCTGGTCGGCACGGTGTGGGTGACGCTGCTCGCGGCGACGGCGTCGTCGGCCGGGCCCCACCACGGGGCACTCGCGCCGTTCACACCGGCCGGGCAGGGCGTCGCCGCCGCGGTGGCCGTGCTGGCCGCCGGGCTGCTGTACCTGGCGCGCGACGGGTTCGACGCGTCGTCCCCCTGGAAGCCGTTCCGGGGGTTCACCCGAGGAGGCACGGGATGACGGACCGCACACCACCCGCCCAGACCGCGCCGGTCGCGCCCGTCGCGCCCGTCGCGGCGGTCACCCGGAGGGAGCGGCGGCTGCGCCTCCTGAAGGCCGTGCTGCTGATGGCCCTCTCCCTCGCGGCGTTCGCGGCCGAGCTGCTCCACCTGCTCCTCTGCGCCCCCGGCCGCCACCGCCGACGGTTGTCCGGAGCGGACATCGGCTGGGACTCGGGAAGCGGTGACGGCGGGGGCGACGGATGAGGACGCCCGCGGCCGCCTCCTTGGCCCACCCCTCCTTGGCCCACCCCTCCTTGGCCCTCTTGGCCCTCTCGGCCCTCTCGGCCCCTTCCGGGCTTTCCGCCTCCCCCTTCGCCTCTTTCCGTTCCTCCGTCCTGTTCTTCGACCACTCCCGCAGGAGCGCCGTATGACCCCCACCGTCTCCGCCTCCGGGCTGAGCCTCCGCTACGGCAGGACACCCGCCCTCGATGACGTGTCGGTGCGGCTCCAGGAAGGGGTCACCGGACTCATCGGTCCCAACGGGGCCGGAAAGACCACCCTGTTGCGGGTGCTCGCCACCGCCGTGCCCGCCGACCGGGGAGCCTTCACCGTGCTCGGACACGACCCGGCCACGACGGCCGGCCGCCAGAACGTCCGGCGCACGCTCGGCTATCTGCCGCAGGCCCCCGGATTCCACCCGGACTTCACGGCCTTCGAGTTCGTCGACTACGTGGCGATCCTGAAGGAGCAGACGGACCGTACGGCCCGGCACGGCGAGGTGCGCCGGGTCCTGGAGTCCGTCGACCTCACCGACGTACGCGGCAAGCGGATCAAGAAGCTGTCCGGCGGCATGCGCCAGCGGGTCGCACTGGCCGCGGCCCTCGTCTGCGACCCCGGATTCCTCGTCCTCGACGAACCCACCGTCGGCCTCGACCCCGAACAGCGCATGCGCTTCAGGGAGATGATCGCCCAGGCGGGAGAGAAACGCACCGTTCTCCTCTCCACCCACCAGACCGAGGACGTCGCGATGCTCTGCCACCGCGTCATCGTGATGGCCAGTGGACGCGTCCTCTTCGAGGGCACCCCCGCCGACCTGGCCGCGCGCGCCGCCGGCCATGTGTGGAGCAGCGCCGAGCGCGACCCGGCGGCACACGCCGGATGGCGTACGGGCACGGGTACCTTCCGCAACGTCGGCGACCCGCCGCCGGGCGCCGCACTCCTCGAACCGACCCTGGAGGACGGATACTTGCTCACCCTCGACGGCGTGCCCGCGGAGGTGACGGCGGGATGAGCACCGTACTGGAGACCCCCGCCAAGGCCGTCGGGCCGGCGCGGGAGCCGCACCCCTGGGCGGCCGTGGCCGCTCTCGCCCGCTTCGAGGCACGTGAGCTGCGCCTCTATCTGTCCTTCCTCGGTGTCGCGCTGCTGTACGTCGCCTGGATCGTGTGGCAGTGCGTGAGCCGGACGGGCGACTACCCCGTGCTCCAGGACGTCGACCGGGCCACCCAGAGCATGCCGATACTCGTCGGCCTCTCGGTGATGCTGTGCGTCAACCGCGCCGTCCGGCGCTCCCACCGCGACGACACGGACCGCCACTTCGCGGTGCTGGTCGTCGAGCCGTGGCGGCGTACCGTCGCCCACGTCCTGTCCGTCGTCCCGGCGGCCCTGTTCGTCGCGGTCTGCGTCACCGTCCAGTTCACCTGGGAGGCGCTGAAGCCCGGTGCCGTCGGGCACGGCTCACCGGCCGAACTGGCCGTCGGCCCGCTGACGGTCCTGCTGTTCGGCGCGCTCGGTGTCCTCCTCGGCCGTCTGGTCCCTTCCGCCGTCGCCGCGCCGGTCCTCCTCGTCTTCCTGCTCTTCACCCAGGCGCTCGGCGGGAGCGTCTCCGGCGGGACCGGCTGGACGGACTGGCTGTCCCCGGTCGTCATCGAGACCGGCGCCAGGCCCTTCCCCTCCGACCTGCTGGGCCGCCCCGCCGCCTGGCACGCGCTGTACCTCCTCGGGCTCGCCCTGTTCGTGGCCGCTCTCGCCGTGCTGGTCGGCGGCGGACGCACGAGGGCCGTCCAGGGGGTCCTCGCGGGGGCGCTCGCCCTGACGCTGGTGGGCGCTGTCGCACAGTCCGGCGGTACCCCGGCCGCGACGGTCGCGGCCCGCGAACGGGCCTCGCTCACCCCCGAGAAGGTCCAGACGTGTCTGGAGCACGGCACCTCGATGTACTGCGCCTTTCCTGAATGGAAGGGACGCACGGCCGACTGGGCCGCGGTCGTCGACCGGGTCCGGGGCCTCGCGGGGGGCGCCGCGTGGGGAGAGCGGCTGACCGTGCGCCAGCGCGTCGACGCCCGCTCCGGGTTGGCGGACGACCCCGCTCTCGACGCGTCCACCGTGCCCGGCCAGGTGACCGTGGGCACCGCCTGGGGCGGCAACCGGGTCACGGAGTTCGCGGTCGCCGTCGCGTCCGTCCTGGTCGCGGGGGACGAGAAGGCGGGCAGCGCGGTGTGCGACGCCCGCATGGTGACCATCATGTGGCTGGCGCTGGGCGCGGAGTCCGACCCGATGACCCTCTTCCGCGACGTCCGCCTCGACGACAGCGTCACGGGCTCCGCCGTCGTCCTGGCCCCCACGGAACCGCTCTCCATGACCAGCGAACAGACCCGGATCGTGCGGGAGTTGCTGAAGATGCCGCGCTACGGCGTCACCGCCAAGGTGAAGGCCCACTGGTCGCAGCTGACCTCCCCCAAGACCTCGACGGCCCGGGTAGCGGAGCTGCTGGGGGTGCCGGCCAGGACGGGGGCGGACACGGATCCGGTCGGTGACCCGTGCGAGGGATGACCACGCCGGACATGGTCCGCGCCCTTCTGCGGCCCGTCTGGCGCACTCTGCCCCGGAGGGCCCTCGCGGCCTGCGGCGGTCTCGGGCTCCTGCTGGCAGGGATCCCGCGCCTGCTGTCCGGTCAGCCGGATCCGTGGCTGTGTCTCAATCTGCTGCGGGGAGCCGCGCTCGTCCTCGGTGTGGGCCTGGCGTTCCTGCTGGACGACCCGGCGCGGCACACCACCGCGGCGGTACCGGCCCGCAGGCCGCTGCGCAGCGGCCTGCGGATGGCGCTGGTGGCCCCGGCCGCCGCGCTCTGGTGGACGGTCGCGCTGCTCCTCGTACCGGGGCGGGCGCGGCCCCCGGCCGGCGCCCTCACGCTGGAGGCGGCCGCGATCGCCGTGACCGCCCTGGCCGCCGCGTCCGCCGCCGTGCGGTTCACGGAGCGGGCCGAGCCGGGGCCGGCCGTCGCGACGGGGCTGCTGGTCGTCGCCATGACGGTGCCGACCCTGCTGCTGCCCGAGCGGTGGGCGCTGGTCGTGTCCGTGAACGACCCGCACTGGTACGCCGCGCACGAGCGGTGGGCGGCGATCCTGGCCGTGGCGGCACTGCTCTGCGCGGTGTGCTGCACCGAACCGGCACGGACGTGGCGCCCGGCATCCCTCGCCCCACGCTGACGGCCCCGGCCCCGGGCCCTCGGCCCCGGTCCCCTCGGCCCCTGGCCCAGGTACCTCGGCCCCTGGCCCAGGTACCTCGGCCCCCGGCCTCTCGGCCTCGGCCCCCGGCCCCTCGGCCCCCGGCCCTCTGCCCCCGGCCTCTCGGCCTCGGCCCCCGGCCCCTCGGCCCCCGGCCCTCTGCCCCCGGCCTCTCGGCCTCGGCCCCCGGCCCCTCGGCTCCCGGCCCCTCGGCCCCGGGCCCCCGGCCCAGGAGCGTCGGCCTCTCGGCCCCCGGCCCCCCGGCCTCCCGGCCCCTCGGCCCCGGGCCTCCGGCCTCCCGGCTCCGGCCTCCCGGCCCCGGCCTCCCGGCCCCGGCCTCCCGGCCCCGGCCCAGGTACGCCGGCGCAGCAACCCCGGTAAGTGGAGCTCCGCCCGGTGAACGCCGGGCCCTGCCGCCTGGTGAGTCGGCTCGCACGGCGGCCGGTCCCCACCCTCGGGTGCGCCGGTCCGTGCCCGGGGTGCGGCCTGCCCCACCCGGGGTGCGCCGGTCCCGCTCGGGGTGCGCCGGTCCGCCCGGGTGCGTGGGGATTCGCCCCGGGCGTGTCGGCCCCGCACAGGTCCGCCCGGACTCGGTAGGGCCGGTCCCGCCCCGGGTACGTGGTCTCCGCCCAGCT
The DNA here is from genome assembly GCF_042887295.1 of Streptomyces sp. NPDC057950. NCBI lineage: Bacteria > Bacillati > Actinomycetota > Actinomycetes > Kitasatosporales > Streptomycetaceae > Streptomyces > Streptomyces sp. NPDC057950. The sequence goes on along the minus strand of NZ_JBHVPP010000019.1, from coordinate 194,487 downwards.
CCGTCAGGACTCGCTGCGGTACATCAGGTCCGTCTCGTGGGTGACGAAACCGAGCCGCTCGTACACGGCCACCGCCGCGCTGTTGTCGGCGTCGACGTAGAGCATGGCGGTCGGCAGGGCCTGCGCCGCGAGATGGCGGAGCCCGATCGTGGTGAGGGCCTTGCCGAGCCCGCCGCCCTGGGCGGCCGGGCTGACCCCGAGGACGTAGACCTCGCCGAGGCCCTCCGTGGCGTGGACCTTCGTCCAGTGGAAGCCGACGAGTTCGTCGCCGCGCAGGGCGAGGAAGAACCCGGCCGGGTCGAACCACGGCTCGGCCATGCGGTCGTCCAGGTCGCGCTGGGTGAGGGCGCCCTGCTCGGGATGGTGGGCGAAGGCCTCGGCGTTCAGGGCGAGCCAGGCGGCGTCGTCCCGGCCCGGCACGAAGGCACGGACGCGCACTCCGTCCGGGAGCTTCGGCTCGGGCAGGTCGAGGTCGGTCAACGGCCTTCGCAGCTGGCGCAGTTCACGGAAGAGGGTGAGTCCGAGGACCTGGGCGAGATGCCGGGCCGCGGAGTGCCCGCCGTGCGCCCACACCCGCAGCCGCTTGCCGGACTCGGCGAGCAGCGCCGAACCCAGCGCCCGTCCGTGGCCGTGCCCGCGGTACGCCGGGTGCACGACCAGCTCGGCGGCCGGGGCCTCCACCGGATCGGTGTCCTCCAACTGGGCGTACCCGACCAGCACGTCGCCGAGGGTCAGCAGCAGGTGCCGTACGCCCTCGCGCGCGCCGCCCTTCAGCTGGAGCCGACCCTGCTCGGAGACCGCCTGCTGTCCGTCGGCCAGGGCGGCCTCCGAGAGGAGCCGGAGCACATCCTCGGCCCGCGCCGGGGAGAGCGCGGCGGAGGTCTCGATGGAGCGGGAGAGCGCGGGAGGTGCGGAGTCGTCGCTGGTCATGGATACGAGGGTACGGCGCGGTCATTTCCGGACAAGGAGTTGGGCGGGGTGGATGTGGATCGTGGCGGGGCGGACGGCATCCCGGACGGCGCGGCGCGACACGGCGAGCAGTCGGGTGTCCCCCCGGGCGTCCACGCGCGTGCGTCCGCCGGTGCGGCGATGGCAACCAGTCCGTAACCCCGAACCCCCTGGTGTGCTACGCGCGTTGATTCTAAAGTGCGTGCAAAGCCACAGCCGTCGCACAGTGATCGTGGCACTCGTAGCTCTCACCGTTTCTCCAGGGGGGACCCCATGCCGCCGACGTTCCGGAACAGACGTACTCATCGCCTCCTCGCGGGCGCCGCGGGCCTGGCCACCGTCGCCGCCCTGGCCGCCGCGCTGCCGGCGAGCGCGGGGCAGGACAGGGCGACCGCCCGGCACCACCACGGCAGCGGCCGCTACCAGGACGTACAACTGCTGTCCTTCAACGACCTGCACGGCAACCTGGAGCCGCCGTCCGGTTCCTCCGGCCGGGTCACGGAGCTGCAGGCGGACGGGTCGGCGAAGTCGATCGACGCGGGCGGTGTCGAGTACCTCGCCACGCACCTGCGCGACGCCCGCAAGGGCGAGAAGTACTCGATCACGGCCGCCGCGGGTGACATGGTCGGCGCCTCCCCGCTGCTCTCCGGGCTCTTCCACGACGAGCCGACGATCGACGCGCTGAACAAGCTCGACCTGGACGTGACGAGCGTCGGCAACCACGAGTTCGACGAGGGTGCCAAGGAGCTGGCCCGCCTGCAGAACGGCGGCTGCCACCCCACGGACGGCTGTTACGACAAGAAGGCGAGGTTCAAGGGCGCCGACTTCCCCTACCTCGCCGCGAACGTCACCGGCGAGAAGACCGGCAAGCCGATCCTCAAGCCCTACTGGGTGTGGAAGAAGAACGGCGTCAAGGTCGGCTTCATCGGGGTGACCCTCGAAGGCACCCCGAACATCGTGTCGGCGGAGGGCGTCAAGGGTCTCAAGTTCGGTGACGAGGTCGAGACGATCAACAAGTACGCCAAGGTGCTCCAGCGCCAGGGCGTGAAGTCGATCGTCGCGCTGATCCACGAGGGCGGTGCGCCCGCCTCCACGGCGTACAACTACGACTGCGACAGCCCCGGCGCGGGTGACGGCATCTCCGGCCCGATCGTCGACATCGCGAAGAACGTCACGCCGGCCGTGGACGCGCTGGTCACCGGCCACACCCACCAGGCGTACGCGTGCACGATCCCGGACCCGGCGGGCAACCCCCGGATGGTGACGTCGGCCTCCTCCTTCGGCCGTCTCTACACGGACACCACGCTGACGTACGACCGCTGGACGGGCGACATCGCGCGTACGGCCGTGAAGTCCGCGAACCACGTGGTCACCCGTGACGTCGCGAAGGCCGCCGACATGACTGGCCTGATCGCGAAATGGAACACCCTCGCCGCCCCCATCGCCTCGCGCCCCATCGGTTACATCGCGGGCGAGATCGGCAACGCCGGCACCGAGTCCCCGCTCGGCGACATGATCGCCGACGCGCAGCTCGCGTACGCCAGGTCGGTCGACCCGGAGGCCGACATCGCGCTGATGAACCCGGGCGGCATCCGCGCCGGGCTCACCTACACCGCGAGCGGCGGCGAGGGCGACGGAGTGGTGACGTACGGGGAGGCGTACACGGTGCAGCCGTTCGCCAACACCGTCAACCTGGTGAGCCTCACCGGCGCCCAGCTGATCACCGCACTCCAGCAGCAGGTCAGCGGAGCCAACGAGGCCGCGCCGAAGATCCTGCAGATCTCCAAGGGCCTGACCTACACGCTGGACCTCACCAGGACGGGCGCCGCCCGCGTGGTGGCCGGCTCGGTCAAGCTCGACGGCACGGCGATCGACCCGGCGGCCGGCTACCGCGTCGCGATGAACTCCTTCCTCGCTGGCGGCGGTGACGGCTTCGCCGAACTCGGCAAGGGCACGAACGTCCTGGTCGGCGGCGACGACCTGGCCGCCTTCGAGACCTACCTGACGGCCAACTCCTCCGCCACGGCGCCGTATCCGGTGCCCTCGGCGGACCGTGTCACGGTCGTCCGGTAGCCGCCGGGGCCGGACACCGGCACCGGCGAAGATCGTGAAGTAGATCGCATCCGGACGGTTGCGGTTGCGGTCGGGGGCGGTACGCATGGTCGGATGAGACGATGCGTACCCCCCACCGCATGACAGCACAGCCCTTTCCGGACGACCACCGGCCCAACCCGTACGACCACTCGTACGACCTCCGGGACGACCCGCCGGACCGCCACCCGAACCCGTACGACGAACTGGGCGCCCTCGGTGGCGCGGGCCCGCTGGAGGACTTCCTCCACGAGGACGGGCCGGAGAACGGGCCCGACGGCCCGCCCTACGAGGAGCCGGACGAGGCGTGGGCCCCGCCCAACCACCGTCGGGGCAGCCGGCGCCGCCGCGGGCACCTCGCGGGAGCGCCGTTCGTGATGAAGGCGGCCGTCCTCGTCGTGACCCTCGCCGCGTTCCTCACGCTCGCCGACCGCTGGGCGCTGCTGTACGCCGAACACAGGGCCTCGCGGACACTCGAGGACCAGCTGCACCTGACCGCCGCGCCCGAGGTCGAGATCGGGGGCTTCCCCTTCCTGACCCAACTCGCCGACGACCGGCTGGACTCGGTGCGGGTGACCGTGCCGGACGTGGCCGCCGACCGGGTCTCCCTGGCGAAGGTGTCGGCGACCGCGACACGGGTACGGCTGGACAGCGACGGACCGGCCGACGTGCACGGCGCCCGCATCCCCGAGCTGCACGGCGAGGCACTGCTCTCCTTCGACGACCTGAACCGCGAACTCGGCTCCTCCCAAGTGACGTTCACCGGACACGGCCGCGACCGGGTGCGTGCGCGCGGCACCCTGCCGGTCGCCGGGCACGACCTGGGACTGAGGGCCGACGCGCGCATCCGCCGCGACGGGACGCGCGGCATCTCCACCCACATCGACGGAATGCGGCTGGACATCGGTGACCTGGCGACGTACCGCCCCGGCGCCCGCGCTTCCGAGGGCCTCCACCTCACCCCGCGCTCGGCGGCCCGCCTCGCCGGCCAGACCGCCAGGGCGAGGGCGCTGCTGTCCGTCCCGTCGGTCGTCCACAGGCTCGGGGTCCCGGACACGGCGGTGCGCCGGGCGCTGCGCGACGACACCGAACTCGCCTCCCTGACGGGGTCGCGGACCTTCGTCCGGCAGGCGATGCGCCTGAACCTCCTCGACGTGGCGGCGGCCCACCCCGAGCTGCTGAAGCGGCTGGGGCTGGACCCGGCTCTGCTCGACGGCCTCTCCCGCCTGACCCGCCCCGTCCTCGTCGACCGGCTCTCGCTCGGCTTCCGCCTGCCGCGTCCGGCGGACGGACGGATCCGGCTGCGGGACGTACGGGTGGGGCGGGACGGGATACGGGTCGACGTGACGGGGACGGGACTGTCGGTCGGGCGTTGACGAGAACCCCGCGCCGCGCCGTTCGTGCAAACGGCGACCGTGTCCTCCTGGACGCGCTCACGGGCCGGCCCGTGCCGAACGGCGTCTCGCCGGGCCGGCCCGGGGGTGGGTCCGTGAGCGGGCCGCCGCGGTCACTCCTGGTCGAGGGCGGTCTCCGGCGGCGGTGTGGGCACTCCCGGGAGCCGGACGGTCACCGCGGTGCCGCCGCCCTCGGCCGGCCGCAGGAAGACCTCGCCGCCCGCCTGCTGCACCGTCCGCGCCACTATCGACAGCCCCAGACCCGAGCCGGGGAGCGCACGGGCGGACGGGGAGCGCCAGAAGCGGTCGAAGACGTGCGGGAGTTCCTCGGCGGGGATGCCGGGTCCGTGGTCGCGGACGGTGAGTTCGCCGGCCTTGAGGGTGACGTCGATGGCCTCGCCCTCGGGGCTGAACTTCACCGCGTTGTCGAGGATGTTGACGACGGCCCGCTCCAGCGCGGTGGGCTCCGCCCGGACGTACCAGGGCTGGAGGTCCGCCGTGATGGTCAGTTCGGGTCCGCGCAGGCGGGCGCGGCGCAGGGCCGCCTCGACCGTGTCCTGGAGCGGGACCGTCGGCACGGTGTTCGCCTGCTGGCCCGCGTCCGAACGCGAGAGTTCCTGCAGGTCGCCGATGAGCGAGGCCAGCTCGGTCATCTGGGCCTTGACGGAGGCGAGGAGTGCCCTGCGGTCGGCCGGGGGGATCGGACGGCCCGTCTCCTCGCTTCGGGTGAGGAGCTCTATGTTCGTACGCAGCGACGTGAGCGGTGTACGGAGTTCGTGGCCGGCGTCCGCGATGAGCTGCTGCTGCAGCTCGCGGGAGCTGGCCAGCGCGGACGTCATCGAGTTGAAGGAGCGGGAGAGGCGGGCGATCTCGTCCTCGTTGTCCGCCTCGACCGGGATGCGGATCGAGAGGTCCTCCGTGCGGGCCACGTGCTCGACGGCCTCGGTGAGCTTGTCGACGGGACGCAGGCCCGCCCGCGCGACCGCGAGGCCCGCCGCGCCGGCGCCGACCACACCGATCCCGGAGACCAGCAGCAGGACGAGGGCCAGGTCGTTGAGGGTGGACTGGGTGCTCTTGAGGGGAACGGCCACGAGGTAGGCGCGGTCGCTGTACAGCACCCGGGTGTCGGGGAGTTCGCCGGGAACGTTCCTGACGAGGAGCGGCATCGTCAGGACCCGTACGTCGTTGCCCTTGTTGTCGGTCCCGTTCCGCGGCGTGCCCTGGTGGAGCTGCGGCTGCGGGTGCTTGGCCACGGCCTTGTCGCCGTCGGTCACCTGCACCGTGCCCGCCGAGAAGTCGAAGACGCAGACGGTTCCGTCCGAGCCGATCACCTGGGCGTAGTCGTCGAAGCGTCCTTGGAAGCCGTTGTCGTTGCGCGGTTCCTTGTGGCAGTCGTTGAGGACGGCCTGGACCAAGGCGTACTGCTGGGCCGGCCGCTGGTCCTGGAGGTTCTTGTCGATCTCGTCGTACAGCTTCCCGCGCACGATGAACCAACAGGTCACCGAGACCGCCGCCACCCCGAAGGCCACCGCGGCCGCCACCAGCAGCGCCAGCCGGGAACGGATCGGCAGGGATCTGAACCGCCTGATCACTCCGCGCCGCCCGAGCGGAGCACGTACCCGACCCCTCGCACCGTGTGCACGAGCCGCGGCTCACCGCCCGCCTCGGTCTTGCGGCGCAGGTACATGACGTAGACGTCGAGGGAGTTGGAGGACGGTTCGAAGTCGAAGCCCCAGACGGCCTTCAGGATCTGCTCGCGGGTGAGGACCTGGCGGGGGTGCGCGAGGAACATCTCCAGGAGGGTGAACTCGGTGCGGGTCAGTTCCACGGCCCGGCCCGACCGGGTGACCTCGCGTGTCGCGAGGTCCATCCGCAGGTCGCCGAAGGTGAGCGCGTCCTCGTCCGGGGCGGCACCCGCCGTCGCCGCGTACGAACTGCGCCGCAGCAGGGCCCGGACCCGGGCGAACAGCTCGTCCAGCTCGAAGGGCTTGACGAGGTAGTCGTCGGCGCCCGCGTCGAGGCCGGTCACCCGGTCCCCGACCGTGTCACGGGCCGTGAGCATGAGGATGGGGGTCGTCGTGCCGGCTCCGCGCATCCGGCGGGCGGCCGTCAGGCCGTCCATCCGGGGCATCTGGATGTCCAGGACGACCAGCTCGGGACGGTAGGCGGTCGCCTTCTCCAGCGCGTCCGCGCCGTCGACCGCGACCTCGGTGTCGTATCCCTCGAAGGCGAGGCTGCGCTGGAGGGCCTCGCGCACCGCGGGCTCGTCGTCGACGATCAGGATGCGCTGGGGTTCACGGTCGCCTTCGGCGGGGCTCATGGGCGGGAGTCCTCGGGTGCGGTGGGGTGGTGGGTCCTACGGCCTTCAGCGTCGCACGTTTCCGGGCGGGGGCGGAAAGCATCAGCGGGTGAAGAAACGTCCGAGTCGGTGAGTAAAGGGATCGGATGGGGCGGAAACGTCATGTACCGCCGTGAAACGTTCAGCCCGACAGTGCGGTGAGCCTGTTCAGCGGGACCTTGCGGCGGTGCGGGCGGGTGGCGGGGGTACGCAGGCCCATCAGCTGCGGGACGGCGGCCGGGAGCGCCACCTCGGGCGCCCGTGGCACCGGCAGGTGCAGTTCACGGGCCACGGCGAGGGCCAGGTCGAGCCCGGCCGGGTCGCCGCCCTCGCGGGAGTGCGTGACCGGGGAAATCCGAGAGATCCGCTTCCTGATCATGTCGACCTCCTGGTGTGCTGTGCTGTGCTCTCGCCGGTGTGTGCTCTCGTCAGCTGTCGGAGCCGCCGGCCCGCAGGTTCGCGAGGTCGGCCTTGACGGTGTTGACCGGGATGGCGAAGCCGAGGCCCACGCTGCCCGCCCCCGACGAGCCGGACGAGGAGTCCGAAGCCGCCGAGTACATCGCGGAGTTGATGCCGACGATGTTGCCGTTCATGTCGATCAGCGCGCCGCCGGAGTTGCCGGGGTTCAGGGACGCGTCGGTCTGGATCGCCTTGTACGTGGTGGTCGAGGAGCCGGTGTCGCCGTTGAACTGACGGCCGCCGAACGAGAACGGCCACTGGCCGCTGTCGCCGCCCTGCTGTTGCTGCCGGCCCTGGCTCTCGTCGGTGGAGACGGTCACGTCCCGGTCGAGGGCCGAGACGATGCCGCTGGTGACGGTTCCGGTCAGGCCCTCGGGGGAGCCGATCGCGACGACGTCGTCGCCGACCTGGACACCGTCGGAGTTGCCGAGCGTGGCGACCTTCAGACCGGAGGGCGCGTCCGCCATCTCGATGAGCGCGAGGTCCTTCTTGCTGTCGGTGCCGACGACCTTCGCGGTGTAGGACTTCCCGTCGTTCAGCCGCACCTTGATCGCGGAGGCGCCCGAGACGACGTGGTTGTTGGTGACGATCTCGCCGCCGGACGTGATGATCACGCCCGAACCGGTCGACGAACCGGCGTTCGAGGTCGCGCTGACCTCGACGATGCTGGGGCTGACCGCCTGGGCGACGCCGGCGACGGTGCCCCTCTTGGCCGTGGGCACCACGGTGGTGCTGGTGCTGCTGGACACGGTGTCCTTGCCGGTCAGCTCCTGGATGCCGTACGCCGTGCCACCCCCGATGACGGCGGCGACGATCGCGACCGCGGCGATCAGGGCCAGTGGGCCCCTCGCGGGCTTCTTCCGCGCGGTCCCGGGCGGCACGGGAGCCGCGGACCGCACCGCGGTGGAGCCGTCCGGCGGGCCCGGGTGTCCCGGGTGGGCACCGCTTCCGCCGCCATGACCGCCGGCCGCGCCGTTGCCGACCTGACCGGAGCCCGGCCACACCGTGGTGCCCGGTTCGACGGCGACCGGCGGGGCCGGCGCGTACGCCGGCGGGGGCGGCCACTCGGGGTTCACGGGGGAGGGGGCGGAGGCAGGCTGCTGCTGGAGGTACGGGGACTGGTGGTCGTCGCCCTGGGGGTACTCGCCGCTGCGGCGGAAGCTCTCGGTCATGAAATGAGACTCCCGCGCGATCATGAGAGCTCCCTGAGTCCCCGCTGAGAAGCCCGACAGAACCTCGTATGCCCGATATAAAGGCGCCCGGACTCCGCTCGGGTCGTGCGAACAAAGGGTTGCGCCGGGGTGATGTCACGGAATGCGACGGACGAATACTTGAATATCCGCTGTGTAGTACATGTGTTCTGGGGCGGGTGGTGCCTACGATCACCGCGCCGGAGGGGGGCTCCGCGGTGGTGCCTGAATCGATGCGTGCGGTCGGCCGGTCATGGCCGGAGACCGCCGACGTCGGTCGGGCCGGTGCGTCGTACGCCCCTTCTCGGGCCACTCACGTCATGACCCACCCGCACCCATTCCAGGAGCCCTGAGTGATACGTGCTCTGCGCGACCGCTGGAGACGCCCCGTCACGGCGTTGCCCACGGCCGCCCTCGCGCTGGCGCTGACCTGCGCCGGCGCCCTCGCGGCGCAGCCCGCCCAGGCGGCGGACGGACCGTCGCTGCCGGCCGTCGGCCAGGCCCAGCCCGCGAAGCCGACCGTCTCCGACAAGGAACTGCGCCACCGGGTCGCCGAGGCCGTCAAGGACCAGGCGACCCCGGCGACGAGTCCCAAGAAGACGCCGTTCATCATCGGCGGCAGCCCGACGACCATCTCCTCCGCGCCGTGGATGGTCCAGCTCTCCTACTACGACAGCGCGGCCGACACCGGCTACTTCTGCGGCGGCACCCTCGTCGCCCCGAACAAGGTCCTGACGGCCGCCCACTGCGTCGCCGGCCTGAACTGGGTCAAGAACGGCGCCGTGGTGGCCGGCGCCACCGGTCTGCTGGACGACACGACCGGCACGGTCGCGGGCGTCTACCGCCAGTGGAACCACCCGCACTACAACAGCGACACCGTCCAGAACGACATCGCGGTCCTCACCCTGGACCGCCCGCTGGAGCAGCAGTGGCAGCGGCTGGTGGCCGCCGGTGACAGCGCCTCCTACAAGGCGGGCGGCTCCGCCACCGTCTACGGCTGGGGCCTGACCTCCGGCGCCGACGGTGCCGACCTGTCGGCCACGCTGCGCAAGGTGACCCTGCCCGTGGTCGCGGACTCCACCTGCAACAGCGCGATGCAGTCGGTCCTCGACGAGGACGACTTCGTCGAGGGCTCGATGTTCTGCGCGGGCACCCCGGCGACCGGCACCGACGAGGGCACCAAGAGCCCCTGCAACGGTGACTCCGGCGGTCCGGTGATCGTCGGCGGCAAGGTCGTCGGCATCGTCTCGTGGGGTGTCGCGGGCTGCACCGCGAAGGGCGCCTACCCGGTCTTCACCAAGGTGTCCTCGTACACCTGGGCCGCGCAGCCGCGTATCGACGACGCGGACCTGACCTTCGACGGCAAGGCCGACCTGCTCGAGCGCACCCCTTCCGGGGGCCTCTTCGAGCAGGACAGCAAGGGCACCTCGCTCGCCACCCGCGCCTTCCAGAGCAGCGGCTGGCAGAACGCCAGCTGGGGCCTGCAGGCCGACCTGGACCGGGACTTCTTCCAGGACCTGATCATCCGCGACAAGGGTGACGGCAAGCTGTACCGCAGCTACCTGAACCACAGCTCGAACGAGTTCGAGTGGATGCAGATCACCTCGGTGTGGGGCGGCTACAAGTCGTACGCCATCCCCGGCGACATGACCGGTGACGCCCGCCCCGACCTGGTCGCGGTGGACGCCGACGGCTCGGTCTACCTCTACCCGGGCAAGGGCAACGGCGAGTTCTACGGCCGCGTCAAGGTCGTCGACAAGGCGTGGAAGAACGTCAAGATCTTCGGCCACGGCGACCTGTCCGGCGACGGCCGTGCCGACCTGCTGGTCCGCAACAGCTCGGGCGTCCTGTACCTCTACCGGGGCACGCAGGTCGAGCACACCCCGTGGTCGGCGCGGATCCAGGCGCGTACGGGCTGGAACTTCACCTCGTACGTCTCCAACGGCGACGTCACGGGCGACGGCATCGCCGATGTCATCACCCGCGACTCGGCGGGCAAGCTCTGGCTCTACCCCGGCACCAACAAGGCCTCCAGCAGCCTCTTCGGCTCGCCGGTCGGCCTGGGCTCCGGCTTCAACCAGTACAACCTGCTGTTCTAGCAGCACCACCTGCTGTTCCAGCCGGTACGGCAAACGCGTCGGCCCCGCGATCCGCGGGGCCGACGTGCGTTCCAGGGGGGCGGCGGGCGGCCGGCCGGAGCCGGGCCGGCGGTCTCACGCGCAGCCGCAGGACCGCCGCACCACCAGCCGGGACGGGAACACCTTCAGTCGCTCGCGCCGCGACCCGGCGACCCGCAGCCCGTCGTCCAGTACGAGATCCACCGCCGCGCGGGCCATCGCCGACCGGTCGGAGGCGATCGTCGTCAACGGCGGATCCGTCAGGGCGGCTTCCTTGACGTCGTCGAAGCCGGCCACGGCCAGCTCACCCGGCACGTCGATGCGCAGCTCACGGGCGGCGCGCAGCACGCCGATCGCCTGGTCGTCGGTGGAGCAGAAGATGGCGGGCGGCCGGTGGGGTCCGGCGAGCAGCTGCAGGCCGACCTGGTACGCGTCGTAGCGGTTGTACGGCGCCTCGAAGAGACGGCCCTCGGTGGGGATCCCGGCCTCCTGCATGGCCCGCCGCCAGCCCTCGACGTGGTCGGAGACCGGGTCGCCGACGACGGGGGTCTCCGCGATGCCGCCGAGACAGGCCACGTAGTCGTAACCGTGTTCGAGCAGGTGGCGGGTGGCGAGCTGGGCGCCGCCGATGTCGTCGGTGACGACGGCCACGTCGTCGATCGCCTCGGGGCGTTCGTGCAGCAGGACCACGCGGGCGTCCCAGGCGTCGATCTCCGCGGCAGCGTTGTCATTGAGCGCGTGGCTGACGAGGATCAGGCCGGAGACCCGCATGCCGAGGAAGGCGCGCAGATAGTGGACCTCGCGCTCGGCGATGTAGTCGGAGTTGCCGACCAGGACCATTTTCCCGCGCTCGGCGGCGGCCTGCTCGACCGCGTGCGCCATCTCGCCGAAGAACGGCTGGCGCGCGTCCGGCACGATCAGGCCTATGAGCTCGGTCCGCCGCGACGCCATGGCCTGGGCGACCCGGTCGGGCCGGTACCCCAGCTCCTTGATCGCGGCGAGAACGCGCTCGCGCGTGGCCGGGGCAACCGGCCTCGGTCCGTTGTTGATGACATAGCTGACGACGGCGGTCGAAGTACCCGCCAGTCGCGCCACATCGTCCCTTGTCACCTTGGCCACGCGCGGAGTCTACGCGGATGGACCCGCCTCTGGGCAGGGCGTACGGAGGCTTACCGGGCCTCGGCCCCGGCCTCGGCCGCGCGCGCGGCACCGAGGTGCGCCGTCTCGTCCGCATCCGCCGCCTTTGGCTGTGCGGCCTTGGCCTTCGCCTCGTCCGCGGCCCGCTCCACCTTCTCGGGTGTAACGAATCGATAACCGACGTTCCGCACGGTTCCGATCAGCGACTCGTGCTCGGGGCCGAGCTTGGCGCGCAGCCGGCGTACGTGGACGTCGACCGTCCGCGTGCCGCCGAAGTAGTCGTAGCCCCAGACCTCCTGGAGCAGCTGTGCGCGGGTGAAGACCCGGCCCGGGTGCTGTGCCAGGTACTTGAGGAGCTCGAACTCCTTGAAGGTCAGGTCGAGGACCCGGCCCTTGAGCTTGGCGCTGTACGTCGCCTCGTCCACGGAGAGGTCGCCGTTGCGGATCTCCATGGGGGAGTCGTCGTTGACGATCTGCTGGCGGCCCATGGCGAGCCGCAGCCGGGCCTCGACCTCGGCCGGACCCGCGGTGTCGAGGAGTACGTCGTCGATGCCCCAGTCGGCCGTGACGGCCGCGAGGCCGCCCTCCGTCACGACGAGGACGAGGGGACAGCCGGGTCCCGTCGAGCGCAGCAGCTGGCACAGGCTGCGCACCTGCGGGAGATCACGCCTGCCGTCGATCAGGATGACGTCGGCACCAGGAGTGTCGACGAGGGCGGGTCCTTCCGCCGGAGCCACTCGCACGTTGTGCAGGAGCAGGCCGAGAGCGGGAAGCACCTCCGTCGACGGCTGAAGGGCATTGGTCAGGAGCAGCAGAGAACTCATCGCGCCCCACCTGCCCGGGTCGTCCTACGATCGTGCACGGTTCGCTCGCCCATAACGTCTGGTTCCTCCTCGGTCCCTGTATGGGGGTACCTCCCACGCCCACAAGGCGGTGGGGGAGTTTGCGGCACTGCTTCCTTGCTTCTTCGTCGTCCTGCGGCGCGGCTCCCGCGTCCTGGGGAACCGCCGTGCCTTCGGAGGCTTCGTACACCGGCGGTTTCCCGTTTCGTATACAACGCTTCAGAAAGCACAAAAGGACCCGGGGGCTTCACTGCCCGAGTCCTCTGCCCAGCAGAATAGCCCACATGAGCTCAGGTCCGGCAGGTCAAGTGACGGGATCTTCCCTCCGTCCACCCCTTGAGACGGCCCCGCGCGCCCCTTTGCGGAGGTTTCTGCGCACCGTCGACGGGGTGACGATCGAGGCGGCGTACGACCCCGCGAGGGGCGCCCGCGACGACGTGGGCGGGAGCCTGGCGATCGTCGTGGCGCACGGTTTCACGGGCGGTCTCGACCGTCCGCACGTGCGCCGGGTGGCCGGTGTCCTCGGCCGGGACGCGGCGGTGGTCACCTTCTCCTTCCGCGGCCACGGCGGTTCAGGCGGCCGTTCCACCGTCGGCGACCGCGAGGTGCACGATCTCGGCGCCGCCGTGGAATGGGCCCGCGAGCTGGGCCACGCGCGCGTGGCCACCGTCGGCTTCTCGATGGGCGGGTCGGTGGTGCTCCGGCACGCGGCGATGCGCGGGGAAGCCGGCCGGGAGCACGAGGGGCGCACGGAGGCGCGTACGGACGCGGTGGTTTCGGTGAGCGCGCCGGCCCGCTGGTACTACCGGGGTACGGCGCCCATGCGGCGTCTGCACTGGCTGGTCACCCGGCCGGCGGGACGGGTGGTCGGCCGTTACGGACTGCGGACCCGCATCCACTCCCGCGACTGGGACCCGGTGCCGGCCTCGCCGGTCGAGTCGGTCCCGCTCATCGCGCCCACCCCCCTGCTGATCGTCCACGGCGACCAGGACGGCTACTTCCCCCTGGACCACCCGCGGATGCTCGCCGAGGCATCCGGCGGCCACGCCGAACTCTGGGTGGAGCACGGGATGGGCCACGCCGAGCACGCGGCCCGCGACGAGCTGCTGGCCCGCATCGGTGCGTGGGCCGGTTCGGCCGCGGGCTAGCCTGACCGTGTTCACAGGAACCACCGACGCGTGTGTCCGCTGACGCACGCGTCGATCGACGCACGTATTCACTGATGGCACGTACCCACCGATCCGCTGGTCCACTGGATCCGCTGGTCCACCGATTGAGGAACGACATGGCAAAGGGCACGGTGCGTTACTGGGCCGCCGCCAAGGCCGCGGCAGGTGTCGCCGAGGAGCCGTACGACGCGGGCACGCTCGCCGAGGCACTCGACGGGGCCCGTGAGCGACACCCCGGCGAACTCGTCCGCGTCCTGCGGCGATGCTCGTTCCTCATCGACGGTGACCCCGTGGGTACCCGCGGACATGAGACGGTACCGCTGGCCGAGGGCGGCACGGTCGAGGTGCTCCCGCCGTTCGCAGGAGGGTGAGCGAGACGATGAGCAACCAGCAGCCGTACGAGCCCCAGTTCGAGCCCCCGCACGAGGGGCACGACCCGTACCAGCAGCCTCAGCAGCAGGCCGACTGGCAGCAGCAGACCCAGCAGTGGGAGGGCCGGACCTGGGAGACCCAGGTGCAGCCCACGACGCCCGCCGCCGACCCGGCCTACGCGCCGCCCCGGACACCCCGGACCCCTGAGGGCCGGCAGGCGCCGCAGGGCCACCAGCAGGCCCACCAGGGGTACGCGGAGCCGCAGGGCGGCACAGGGCATCCGCAGGACTCCGGGCACTCGCAGGGCGGCGCGCGCGCCCAGGCGTACGGGTACGGTGCCGCGGCCCGGCCGCTGCCCCAGGAACCCGCCGCGCAGGGCTGGGACCACGCCCGGCCGGAGCAGCACCCCGAGGCACCCGCGCCCGTGCCGGCGGCCGCCCCCGCCGCCGCCAACGCATCGGGCGCCGAGGCCGCGCCCGGCTACGGTCCCGCGACCGTCACCGGCAACGCCCGTGTCACCGACGCCCAACGCGCCCGCGCCGAGGGCCGCTCGCCCGTCATCGAACCCGGCATCCAGCCGGCCGCGCTCACCGCCGTGCTCGCGCTGCTGCTCTCCGGCACGGCGGCGATCGGCGAGTACGCCCTCGTCGTCCCGCTGGTGCTGCTGCAGGCCGTCACCGCGGCGGGCTGGTTCCGGCTGAACGGGATGTGGCCCGCCCGGCAGGGCATCGCGCTGGCGTTCCTGGGCGCGGTGACCGCCGACGTGGCGCTGCTCGCGGCCGGCCGGGAGAACGCGCCCGCCGCGATCCTCGGCACCCTCGGCGTGTGGGTCCTCCTCACGCTCGTCCTGCAACTGCGCAGCCACGCCGACCCGGACACCCGGATGTACGGCCTGATGGCGACCGTCGTCTCGGCGGCTCTGTCGATCATCGCGGCCGGCCACCTCGCGGCCGAGCCGGACGCCGTCACGGTGGGCGCCGCCGCGGTCGCGGTGGCGATCCTGGCCCGCGCGCTGCCGCTGCCCACCGCCGCCTCCGTGGCGGTGGCCCTGCTGACCGCCACCGGAGCGGGATTCGTGGTCGGCGGGATGACGGACCTGGGCGGCCAGGGCGCCGTCCTCGGTCTCGGCGCCGGTGTCTGCGCGCTGATCGGCCACCGGGTCGCCAGTTACGACTACCCGTCGCGTTTCGTGCACTTCACGGCCGGCGTGGCTCTCCCGCTGGCGGCGGCCGCCCCGGCGGTCTATCTGCTGGGCCGGGCGCTGGGCTAGGGCGTGCCGGGCCGGGCGCTGGGCCAGGGCGTGGTCCGGGTCCCGCCGGCGGCGCCGGGCCGCGCCGTTCGTCACAGGTGATCGACAACCGCTTCGAAGGGCCCCTGCGCGGGGCCCTTCGGAGTTAGGTTCGCGCTGGACGGCCATTGTCGGCCGCCCGGACCCGGTCAAGGTGGGGGAACCCCGAGCATGCGCGCACTGCGAATAATTCTGGTCGTCACCGTCATCCTCGGCGGGCTGTTCGTGATCGCGGACCGCGTGGCGGTCGGCTTCGCGGAGAACAAGGCGGCGGACCGGATCAGGAGCTCCGAGGGACTCGCCGGCACCCCCGACGTGTCCATCGAGGGCTTCCCCTTCCTCACCCAGGTGGTCGGCGGCGAGCTCGACGACGTGAAGATCGGCATCAAGGACTACGAGGCGTCGGCCAAGGGCGCCAAGGGCGCCGCGGGCGGCACCATCCGCATCGACACCCTGAACGCCGAGATGCACGGCGTCCGCTTCGACGGCGACTACAGCTCCGCCACCGCGAACAGCGCCTCCGGCTCCGCGACCGTGTCCTACGCCGAGCTGCTCAAGGCCGCCAAGAGCCGGCCCACGGAGGTCGCCCCCGCGGTCACGGCGCAGGTCGTCGGGCTCTCCGACGGCGGGAACGGCAAGATCAAGGTCGAGATCGCGGCCACCGTCCTCGGCAAGAAACTGCGGCCGGTCTCCGTGCTGAGCTCCGCCACCGTCGTCGGGGGCAACACGGTCAAGGTGCGCGCGGACGGGGTGCCCAAGCTGGGAGTGGATCTCGTCGAGGGCCGGATCCGCACGGTCACCGACTTCGAGCAGAGGATCGACGGGCTGCCGGGCGGCATCAAGCTCGACAGGATCGAGGCGGCCGCGAACGGCGTGGACATCTCGGTGAAGGGTTCGGACGTCAAGCTGGTCGGGTAGGACGGTCGACGGCCCCCGCCGGGGTCGCGGTCCCGGCGGCGGTCGGAGCGCGCGTGTCCGAAAGGCGAGACGGGCCCGTCCGTACGGCAGATGCGCGGCGGACACGATGCGGGACGCCGGGGCCCGGTGAACGGGCGGGAGTGGTTCTGATGGTCAACTCATCCCACATCCCGGACGATCCCATCTCATGATGCGACACACCGGTGACATGTCCGGCTGTCCGTCCCTACGATCGGACCCATGAAGCGACAGGCGGACCTCACGAAGCGGCGGGCAGTAGACCTGTGCCGCGTCGCCGCCATGCTCTGTCGCACCTTCTAGCGGGGGCGTTCGCCCATCCGCCCTGCCCTGGCCCTTCTTCGCCAGGGACCCCCGTGCGCGCCGCGCAGCCGAGACAGGCCCGACCGCGCACCCTCTCCCTAACGCACCGCCCCGCGCCGCAACTGCCCCGGAGGAGAAAGAGCATGAGCCGCAGCGACGTCCTGGTAGACGCCGACTGGGTCCAGGCACACCTGGACGACCCGAGCGTGGCCATCGTCGAGGTCGACGAGGACACGTCCGCGTACGAGAAGAACCACATCACCAACGCGATCCGGATCGACTGGACCAAGGACCTCCAGGACCCGGTACGCCGTGACTTCATCGATCAGGAGGGCTTCGAGAAGCTCCTGTCGTCGAAGGGCATCGCCAACGACACGCTGGTCGTCCTCTACGGCGGCAACAACAACTGGTTCGCGTCCTACGCCTACTGGTACTTCAAGCTCTACGGCCACGAGAACGTGAAGCTCCTCGACGGAGGCCGCAAGAAGTGGGAGCTCGACTCCCGCGACCTGGTCGACGAGGTGCCCGAGCGTGCCGCGACCGACTACAAGGCCAAGGCCCAGAACACGGCGATCCGCGCCTTCCGTGACGACGTGATCGCCGCGATCGGCTCGCAGAACCTGGTGGACGTCCGTTCGCCCGACGAGTTCAGCGGCAAGCTGCTCGCCCCGGCGCACCTTCCGCAGGAGCAGTCGCAGCGTCCGGGCCACGTCCCGAGCGCCCGCAACATCCCCTGGTCGAAGAACGCCAACGACGACGGCACCTTCAAGTCGGACGACGAGCTCAAGGAGCTCTACGCCGACGAGCAGGTCGACCTCGCCAAGGACACGATCGCGTACTGCCGCATCGGTGAGCGTTCCGCGCTCACCTGGTTCGTGCTGCACGAGCTGCTCGGCGTGGAGAACGTCAAGAACTACGACGGCTCCTGGACCGAGTACGGCTCCCTGGTCGGCGTCCCGATCGAGCTCGGCGCCAACAAGTAACCCCCAAGGCCAGAAGGACGGAATCGAAATATGTGTGGAGCGAAGGCCGGCGGCCCCGACGCCTCGACGATCAAGCCCGGTGAGACCACCATCCAGGGCCAGGTGACCCGCGACGGCGAGCCCGTCACCGGTTACGTGCGTCTGCTGGACTCGACCGGCGAGTTCACCGCGGAGGTCCCCACCTCCGCGACGGGCCAGTTCCGCTTCTACGCGGCCGAGGGCACGTGGACCGTACGCGCCCTGGTGCCCGGCGGCACCGCGGACCGCACGGTCGTCGCCCAGACAGGCGGCCTCGCCGAGGTCGCCATCGCCGTCTGACGGCACCCGCAGGACCTTGAACGGCCGAAGGGCCGCACCCCGGGCCGAACGCTCGGGGCGCGGCCCTTCGGCATGTCCGTACGGTCCCGCGCCGGACCGCTTCCGTGGACCTACTCTGGACGTATGTACGCACGACGGCGGCACGTGTACTTCGCCATGATGGGGACGTGCATCGGTCTCTTCGTCCTGGCCTGGGGAGTCGTGCGGATCTGGTCGATTCCCGCGGCCGTGGGGATGTGCGTGGTGGCGATGGTGATTCCGCCGCTCGCCGCGATGGTGGCCAACCGGCGTGGCCCCGAGGACCGCTGGTGGGACGACCCGTCGGGGGATCCCAAGTCGGACGAGTGGTGGGACGAACTGGACGGGAAGAAGCGGCGGCCGTAGCGGTCCCGCGCCCTTCTCCGCCCGGCGCGGTGTCAGTAGACGAGCGCCTGCGTCTCGTCGGCCATGGCCTCCTGGACGAACACCTGGGCGCCCGCGATGCGCACGCCCTCCAGCACGTCGTTCTCCGCGATGTCCCGGCGGGCCGCGCACTGCGTGCACAGCGTGATCCGGCCCGCCGCGAGGATCGAGTCGATCAGACCGGGCAGCGGAGCCGCGTGCGGAAGCTCGAACTCGGCGGCCCGGCCCGGCAGGGCGAACCACGCGGACTCCCCGGTCAGCCAGAGGGAGACATCGACGCCACTGGCCACGGCCACCGCAGCCACCGTGAACGCCTGTGAGCAGCGCTCCGGGGCGTCGGATCCGGCCGTCACCTTGATCAGGAGCTTCTTCGCCATGGATGCATCGTAGTCGGCGGAGTCCGAATCGTGATCAAGGCCCTTACAACCCCGTGGCTTGCGCATGGGTCTCCTGTGCGCGCGGATACGGAATCCGTGCTTCGCGTTCTGTGGGGGACGGTTGGAAGTCGAGGCAGTACCTGAGACACCCGAAGCGGCCGACGCACCTGGGGAAGGACTCCGAGCGCCGCAGCCGCCCGGAGAGAAGTCCGGGCAGTCGTCCGAGCAGTCGCCCGAGCAGTCGTCCGAGCAGCGACCGGACGCACCTGACGGCTCCGGCGTACCGGGCGCGCGTCGGCGTGGGCGTACGACCCTTCTGATCGCCACGGCCGCCGTGCTGGGGCTGGTCGCCGGTACCTGCGCCGGCTATCTGGTCCAGGCCGACCGTGAGCCCACCGAGCTGCCGTCGCTCTCGCAGCCCGTGGTGGCCCAGGCGCACGGAGCGGCCCCCGAGCCTCTCTCGGCCGCGCAGGACCGCCAGGTGAAGACCGACGGAGACCTGCGCAAGCTCCTGCTGAAGCGGCCCAAGGGCGCGCGGGAGGCCGACTGGATCGGCAGCGACGGCTGGATGGACGTCGGCGAGTACGCGGAGTCGTTCACGAAGCCCGCCGGCGCCTTCAGGGACCTGGTCGCCGACGAGTTCCGGCGCGCGGCCGTGACGGGCTGGAAGCAGCGCAGCGCCGGCACTGTGGAAGTCAGGCTCCTCCAGTACCGCCAGGAGGAGAAACTCGCCGCCGGCGACGCGTCCGACAACGGCCAGTACTGGGCGGACGAGGAGAGTGGCACGCGCAGCTGGGCCATTCCCGGCACGGGGAACGGCATGGTGTACGTCCACAGCAAGCCGGACACGAAACCCGGCTACGTGCCGATCTACGGGGCGGAAGCGCAGGCATGGCGCGGCGACATCGCCATGGAGATCTGGATCTACGACAGCAAGCCGATCCCGAAGGCGACGATCATGGACCTGGCCAAGCGGCAGATGGAGCGGCTGTGAACGAGCAACCGGCGAACCCGTCGGACACGGGGGCCGTCCCGGCGTCCGAGGCACCCGAGCCGACCGCCACGCCCGAGCCGGTGGTGCCGGAGCAGCCCTCCGTGACCGAGCCGGCCGCGCACCCGGAGCCCGCTCCGGCCAAGAAGCCCGTACGCCGTGGACGTATCGCCGCCGTCGCCGGTGCCGTCCTGCTCGTCGGGGCCGTCGTCGCGGGCGGCGCCTTCACGGTGGTGACCGTCCAGGACGCCGACCGGGACCCCGGGGCGCCCACCTGGACCTTCCCCAAGGCCGCGCACGACGACGCCAGAACGGCGAAGGCGCCCGCGGGGCTCGCCGCCATGCTCGTGCCGTACGGCACCGACGGCTGGAGCCGGGGACCCGACATCGCCGAGTTCGGCAACGAGGCCTCGCTCAGCGGTCCCGAGGCCGCCGCCCTGCGCAAGGAGTCGCTGCGCGAGCTGCCCCGCACCCAGCGGCGGCAGATGGAGAAGCGCATCGACAAGCAGCACACCAAGGGCATCGCGATGCGCAGCTACCTCAGCACCGACAACGCGACGGACTCCACGCTCTACGCGGACAGGGCCTTCACCGTGAGCATCGAGCTGGCCCAGATCGAGGACAGGTCGGCGGTCCGGAACATGTCGACGTTCCAGAACGAGTTCCTCGACGCCCTCAAGATCTTCCGCGCGGGTCCGAAGATCGAGGGCCACAAGAACGCCAAGTGCTTCCTGCCGCCCAAGGACAAGAAGGAGAAGCTCGACGCGATGGTCTGCTCCGCCTATCAGGGCGACGTACTGGTCAGCGCCACCGCGTACGGAGCCAAGCCACTGAACACCAAGGGCGTCGCGATGCTGCTGCGCGAGCAGCTCGACCGCATCGCCGAGCCGGGGGAGGCGGTATGACCGAGCAGACGACTTCCGTCGAGGAGCAGGCTCCCTTGCCGCCCGCACCTCGACCGACGGACAAGCCCCTCGCCGACCCGTCCGTCGGTCCGGCGGCCGAGTCGCCCGCCGACCCGTCCGTCGATCCGGCGGCCGAGTCGCCGGTTGAGCCGCCCGCCGAACCGCCGGTCGTCACGCCCGCCGAACCGCCGGTGAAGGTGAAGAAGGACCGCCGCGTCCTGCGCGCCGTCCTGCGCTGGACGGCCGCCGCCGTGGTGTTCGCCGCGGTCGGCACCTCGGCCGCGTACGGCATCACCCGGATGGAGCGGACCGACGTCCCGGGTCTGGCGACGGAGTCGGACGGTCGCTGGGACTACCCGGAGATCACCATGCCGCCGCTGCCCGAGGGCAGCCCACGACCGTTCGACGACGCGAACAAGGCCGGCACCCACTACGCGGACCTGCGCAGACTCGTACTGCCCGCTCCGAGGGGCGCGAAGCCCGACGCGGCGCTGCGCGGCGAGGACGGCTGGCTGGCGACGAAGACCTTCCTGGCGGAGTACGCCTCCAAGGACGACCGGGAGACCCTCGGACAGTTGCTGACCGACGACGGGCTGCGGAACATCGCCGCGCGCGGCTGGCGGACACCGGACGGCACGCACACGCGGATCTATCTGCTGCACTTCGGCACCGCGGCCGTCGTGGACGAACTCGGCACCGTCGATCTGACCTCCTACAACAGCCCGAAATACGCGATGGGCGGCGCCGCGGCGATGTCCAGGGACGACGAGTACCCCGACCGCGCCGGGGTCGACGACGTCGTGCGGATGGCGTACGTCGAGACCAAGCCGTACGGCGCCGAGCACGTCCGCGAGGCGTACCTCACGGCAGGGGACACCCTCGCCGTGATCGTGCAGTCCCGCGAGGGCGTCGCGAAGGCCGTCCCGTTCCAGCAGACGGTGGTCCTGCAGAGCCAGCTGCTCGGCTGAGCCGCCAGGGTGTACCTCGCAGAGAGAGCCGGGCCCCGCACGACTAGAGTGGGGTCCGGTTCTTGTACCGCCTGTCACCGCCCACCACCGCGTCACCCGAGGAGCACCCCGTGCTTGAGGCATTCTTCGAAGCCCTGCTGGTTCTGGTCTGCGTCGGCGTTCTGGCCTTCGCCGGGCTGACCGTGAAGAAGCTGTACCAGGGCCAGCGCTGACCCCGCCTCTGACGTCGACGACGAAAAGCTGCTCATGATCGAGATCCCGTCCGACCTCCACAAGGACCTGCTCCCCCTTGCCTTCCTGCTCGGCAACTGGGCCGGCGCGGGTGTCCACGACTTCCCCGGCTCCGAGAAGTGCAACTTCGGGCAGGAGGTCACCTTCAGCCACGACGGGCGCGACTTCCTCGAGTACCACTCGCACACCTGGGTGCTCGACGCCGACGGGAACAAGGTCCGGCCGCTGGAGTCCGAGTCGGGCTTCTGGCGCATCGACGCCCGCCGCAAGGTCGAGGTCGTCATGACCCGCGACGACGGTGTCGTCGAGATCTGGTACGGCGACCTGGCCGACAAGAAGCCGCAGATCGACCTGGTCACGGACGCGGTGGCGCGAACGGCCGCGTCCGGTCCGTACACCGGCGGCAAGCGTCTGTACGGCTATGTGAAGAGCGACCTGATGTGGGTCGGCGAGAAGCAGACCCCCGAGGTCGAGCTGCGCCCCTACATGTCCGCGCACCTGAAGAAGGTCGTCACCCCGGAGGACGTCGAGCGCTGGGCCAAGGCCCTCCCGGACGACATGCCGGACGACGGGATCGCGTTCTTCAAGTAGGCCCGTCGCCGGTCGCGGCGCCGGTCGCGACTCTCTCAAGCGATGTACAGGGAAAGTTCACGCTTCTCTGATGTGGGGCCGGTAACTCTACGAGGGTGACCGGCCCCGCTCTCGTTCCCGAAGTACCCCCGAACCCAGCCGCACCCGTATCCGCGCGTGCCGTCGCGCCTGCTCCCGTACCGGCTCCGGTACCCGCGGCCGCTCCCGCCCGGGTGCTCGTCGTCGACGACGAGCAGGACGTCCGCGAGCTGCTCACCGAGACCTTCCGGCTGGCGGGCTTCGCCGTCACCGCGGTCGGCACCGGCGTCGCCGCGCTGAACACCGCGTACGCCGACACCCCCGACCTCGTGGTGCTCGACGTACGCCTCCCGGACTTCGACGGCGCGGACGTCGCCCGCATCCTGCGCGACGCCGGCCGCGAGGTCCCGGTGGTCCTCCTCCCCAAGCCCTTCAGCCTGGAGAACGTCGTGACACGCGTCAGGGAGATCCTGGCCGCCTAGACTGGGCGGCGTGGTAGGCACCGACTGGAAGAGCGATCTGCGGCAGCGCGGTTACCGGCTGACTCCGCAGCGGCAGCTTGTGCTCGAAGCCGTGGACACCCTGGAGCACGCGACCCCGGACGACATCCTGGTCGAGGTGCGCAAAACGGCTTCCGGTGTCAACATCTCGACGGTCTACAGGACGCTGGAGCTGCTCGAGGAGCTGGACCTGGTCAGCCACGCACACCTCGGGCACGGCGCGCCGACGTACCACCTGGCCGACCGCCACCACCACATCCACCTGGTGTGCCGGGACTGCACGAACGTCATCGAGGCCGACATCTCGGTCGCCGCGGAGTTCACCGCGAAGCTCCGCGACACCTTCGGTTTCGAGACGGACATGAAGCACTTCGCGATCTTCGGCCGCTGCGAGGACTGCGCGGCCAAGAAGTAGGGGCCGGGCGCGGTGGCCGGCCGGGGGCCGGAAGCACTGCTTCCGGGAAATGAGAAATAAATTCGGCTGCTGCCGGGTCGTAGGCTGTGTGGATATGAAGAGCCCCCTCCTGGCCCTGCCCGGCGCGGTCCCCGCCGAAGGCGTGGACGAAGACGTCGCCGCCCACTACGGCGACCTGTTCCGTGAACAGCGCGCCCTCGCCGACGGCACCGGCTTCGTGGATCTCTCGCACCGCGGCGTCGTCGCCGTCACCGGCGAGGACCGGCTGAGCTGGCTGCACCTGCTGCTCACCCAGCACGTCACGGACCTCCCGGTGGGGCGTGCCACCGAGGCGCTGATCCTCTCCGCGCACGGCCATATCGAACACGCGCTGTACCTCGTGGACGACGGCACCACGACCTGGGCCCACGTGGAGCCCGGCACCCAGGACGCGCTGCTCGCGTACCTGGAGTCCATGAAGTTCTTCTACCGAGTCGAAGTCGCCGACCGCACCGGTGACTTCGCGGTCGTGCACCTGCCCGCGGGTTCGATCGCCGAGGTCCCCGAGGGCGTCGTCGTCCGCGAGACGCCGTACGGGCGTGACCTCCTCCTGCCGCGCACGGACCTGGAGTCGTACGCGGAGAAGGCCGGTCCGGCTGCCGGGCTGCTCGCGTACGAGGCGCTGCGCGTCGAACACCACCGCCCGCGCCTCGGCTTCGAGACCGACCACCGCACCATCCCGCACGAGCTGGGCTGGATCGGCAGCGCCGTGCATCTGCAGAAGGGCTGCTACCGGGGCCAGGAGACGGTGGCCCGGGTGCATAACCTGGGCAAGCCCCCGCGCCGGCTGGTCTTCCTGCACCTGGACGGCAGCGAGGTCCACCTTCCGCCGCACGGCGCCGAACTCCGCCTGGCGGGCGACGGCCCCGACGGCCGGAAGATCGGGTTCATCACCACCGCCGTACGGCATCACGAGCTCGGCCCGATCGCGCTGGCGCTGGTGAAGCGGAACGTACCGCTCGATGCGCCGCTGCTCGCGGACACCACGGCCGCGGCGCAGGAGGTCGTCGTCGAGCCGTAGCCGGCACTCGTCAGCCGGCACTCGTCACCCGTCGACGGCCGTCACCCGCCGGCGGACGTTCGTGACCCGCCGGCGGACGTTCGTGACCCGTCGACGCTCGTCACCCGCCGGCGGACGCTCGTCACCCGTCGACGGCCGTCATCCGCCGGCAGTCGTCACATGTCGACGACGACGGTGAACGGGCCGTCGTTGGTGAGGGACACGCGCATCCGGGCGCCGAAACGGCCCGTCGCCACCGTCGCGCCCAGTGCGCGGAGCTGGGCGACGACCTCGTCCACGAGGGGCTCGGCGACGTCGCCCGGGGCCGCCGCGTTCCAGGTGGGGCGGCGGCCCTTGCGCGCGTCGCCGTACAGCGTGAACTGGCTGATCACGAGCAGCGGCGCGTCGACGTCGCTGCACGACTTCTCGTCGTCCAGCATGCGGATCGACCAGAGTTTGCGGGCCAGTTGGGCCGCCTTCTCCTTGGTGTCGTCGTGCGTGACGCCGACGAGCACGCACAGGCCCTCGCCGTCGATCGCCCCGACCGTCTCGCCGTCCACGACGACGCTCGCGCCGTCCACCCTCTGCACCACCGCACGCATGGAGACCATCATGCCGTGCGCGGCGAAGACCGCTCCGGAGGGTCCCGCGAAGTCCTCCGAAGGTGCCCGGGGTGCCCTTTGGGGTTTCTTTTTTTATCCTTAACCCCCCATCTAGGTCCGATCAGGGGCACTCGGTCACATAGCGTCCACTTGGGGTGGCACGATGCGTGTGTTGCGGTGCAACCGTGGGGTGGACCGCGCCGGTTGAGGGGACGGAAGAGGCACATGAGCACACCGAGTACCGGGCAGCCGCCCGGAGTCGTGTCATTGACCCGGACGAATCCACGGACGGGAGGCGGTCGTGCGGGAGCCCATCGCCCTCCCGCGCAGCGCACCGACAGTCCGCTGCGCCCGGACCCGCCCCAGCCCGATCTGACCCTGCCGCGACTGCCCGAACTGCGGACCCTGCGGCGCGACGCCCAGCGCGACGAGGCCGACCTCAGCTACGTGCGACGGCTGCTCCAGGGCCGTATCGACATCCTGCGGGCGGAGCTGGCGCGACGCGGGGGTATGCGGGCGCCCCGCGCGGGCTCCGGTGCGGGTGAGGGTGAGGGAGGCGACTCGCAAGGATCGTCCGATTCCCCGTCCTCATCCTCGTCCACATCCCCGTCCTCATCCACATCCCCGTCCGCGTCCACGGCTTCGGCCGTGGGGCGCGGGGCGGTGGGGGAGCCCTCGGTCGTGGACCGGCTCCCGGAGATCCTGACGGACGCGCCGGCCCGGCACCGGTCCTCGGCCCGCCATGTGACGGTGGGCACACCGCACGGCGAGGAGTACCGCCGGCTCGCCTCCGACATGCTCTCCGAGGTGGAGCTGTCGGACCTGGAGGCCCGTACGGACGAGGAGCTGATCGAGGGAATGGGGCGGCTGGTGCGCTACGAGCAGCAGGTCTCCCGGCGCCGCCAGCGGCTCCAGCGGACGGCCGACGATTGCAGCGCCGAGATCGCCCGCAGGTACCGTGATGGGGAAGCACAAGTAGACGACCTGCTCATGTGACGCGGTGGCCCCCGGCGATCCCGGGGGTGTGCGGTGGTCGCTGCGGCCGCACCGGGAACGGCCCGGGGACGCGGTCGCGGCGCTCGGCCGGCGGCATCCGGGACATCCCCCGGTGCGGCGTCCCGGTCCGATCACGCGCGGGTCCCGTCCCGGAAGGCCACCGCCGATGTCCGCCGCCCCCGCAGACCCCTCCATACCCCCGTCGTCCCCCTCGATCGCTTCGGTCTCCTCGGTCCCGCGGGTCCACCCGGAGGGCACGGCCGGTGAGGCCGGCCAAGGGCTCCGGGCCCCACAGCCGCTCCGGACCCCTCCGGACCTTCCCGTTCTGGCCGAGGTCGTCCGTTCGGGATTCGTCGAGGGGCACCATCGGGGCAGCCTGGTGGTGCTGGCCGCGGACGGGTCGGTGGAATGGGCGCTCGGCGACGTGGACACACCGGTCTTTCCGCGTTCCTCGAACAAACCGATGCAGGCGGCCGGGGTGCTGCGGGCCGGTCTGGACCTGACCGGTGAACGGCTGGCCCTCGCCGCCGCCAGCCACTCCGGGGAGACCTTCCACCTCGATCTCGTGCGGAAGATGCTGGACGAGCACGGGCTGAGCGCCGAGCTGTTGCAGTGCCCGCCGGACCTGCCGCTGGACCCGGTGGAGGCGGAGACCTATCTCGCCGCCGGCGGTGTGCGCGACCGGGTCACCATGAACTGTTCCGGCAAGCACACGGCGATGCTCGCCGTGTGCTTGCAGCGGGGCTGGCCGATGGAGTCCTACCTCGACCCCGCTCACCCCCTCCAGCGACTCATCCACACCGTGGTCGAGGAGGCGGCGGGGGAGCGGGTGGCGGCGGTCGGTACGGACGGGTGCGGGGCGCCGCTGATGGCTCTCACCCTCACCGGGCTGGCGCGGGCGTTCCGCTCCTTCGTCGCCGCCGCGCCGGGTTCCGCGGAGCGGCGGGTGGCCGATGCGATGCGGGCCCATCCCGAGTACGTCGCCGGTACGCGGCGGCCCGACACGTGGCTGATGCGGGAGATGCCCGGGGTGCTGTCCAAGATGGGTGCGGAGGCCGTCCAGGCGGTGGCCCTGCCCGACGGCCGCGCCTTCGCCTTCAAGATCGACGACGGTGGTGGCCGGGCGCTGGGTCCCGTGCTGGCGCGCACGCTGGCCCGGTTGGGCCTGGACGCGCCGGTCCTGCCGAGGATCGGACGCGCTCCGCTCATGGGCGGGAGCGCGGAGGTCGGCGAGATCCGCGCCACGTTCTGACCGACGGGGGTTTCTCGGCCCCCGCCGCCCGTACCCTCCCCCAAGCTCCCGGCTTCGCTCGAGCAGGGGGACCCCCATCATCCCGTTCCCGGGGCTCCGCCCCCGTTCCCGGGGCTCCGCCCCCGGACCGCCGGGCGGGCTGATGGCGCGGGCCTGGGCCGCGGATTCTCAGCCCGTCCGGCGTTCGAGGACGAGTCCTTCGGGCGAAGGCGGGGGTCAAGGGGGCGCAGCCCCTTGGCGGGGGTCCGGGGGCCGAGCCCCTCCAGGTACGGGACGGGTCGGGAAGGGGCGGCGGGGGCGAGAAAAACCCGCGACAGCCCCGGTCGTGAACACCTAGCGTGCCCCCATGAGCCGCCGCGATGGAATAGACGTACGACCGATCACCGAGACCGAGATCCCCGACTGGATCCGCGCGCTGAACACGGGGTTCCTGCGTTCCCCGGCCGTCTCGGAGCAGGAGACGGCCGACCGCGGCTCGTACATGCTCCTGCCCCGCACGCTCGGCGCCTTCGACGCCGGCCGATGCGTCGCGACCTTCCGCTCGTTCCCGCAGCGGCTCACCACCGTGGGCGGCGCGCACGTCCCCGCCGAAGCGATCACGAACGTCTCCGTCACCGCCACCCACCGCCGCCGCGGCCTCCTCACCCGGATGATGGGCACCGCCCTCACGGCCGCGAAGGAGCGGGGCGACGTGGTCGCCACGCTGATCGCCGCGGAGTACCCGATCTACGGGCGGTACGGCTTCGGCCCCGCCACCTCCGCCACCCAGTGGACCGTCGACGTCCCCAGGACCGGCCTCGACCGCCGCTGGTCGGGCCCGGCCGACGGTGGCCGCATCGACCTGGTGGACGGTGAGGAGGTACGGAAGACCGGTCCGGAACTGCACGCCCGGCTCAGCCGCGTCCAGCCGGGGGTGGTGAGCCGTGTGGAGCGCTGGTGGCAGGTGAACACCGGCGCGCTGAAGCTGGACGGCGCCACGTGGACCGAGCCGTTCCACGCCGTGTACCGCTCGGCGGACGGCGAGGCGGAGGGCCTGGTCGCCTACAGGTCGGACGACAACTGGGGCGACGCGAAGCAGCCGCTGAACACGGCGACCGTGAAATGGCTGATCGGGGTGACCCCCGCCGCCGAGCGTGCCCTGTGGCACTACCTCTGCTCGATCGACTGGATCACCCAGGTCAAGTCCGGGTGGCGGGCCCCCGACGACCTGCTGCCGGACTTCCTGCCTGATCCGCGCGCCGCCCGTATCACCACCCAGGCGGACTGGCTGTGGGTGCGCATCCTGGACGTCGTACGGGCGATGGAGGCGCGTACGTACGCGGGCTCGGGGACCCTCGTCCTGGACGTCACCGACGGGGACGGACTGTCCGCCGGGCGCTACCGGCTGGACGTGGGCCCGGACGGGGCGGTGTGCGCTCCGACCGGACAGGGCGCCGACCTCACTCTGGACGTGCGTGAGCTGTCGGCCCTGTGGCTCGGCGAGGCGTCGGCGGTGCGGCTCGCCGCGCTCGGGCGGGTGCGGGAAGAACGAGAGGGCGCCGCCTCCGTGGCCGACGCCCTGCTCCGCACGTCCAGGCGACCGTGGTGCCCGGACATCTTCTGAGTCCCGCGTTCTACTGGCCCGACTCCTGCTCCTCCCTGTGGCCGCGGCGTCCCGTACCGGGTTCCGTGCTCGCGCTCGTACTCGCTCGTGCTGCTCGTGCTCGTGCTCGCGCTCGTGTTCCGGGTTCTGGGTTTCCGGGTTCCGGTTCTTCGTGCGTGATCGTGCTTCGTGCGTGATGGTGATCCGTAGCACTGCGGTTGTGGTTGTTTTTCGTCGTGCGGTGGTGCGTCGTGCGGACTGACCGAGCTCCCGGCTCCCCTCCGGAGGAGAACCCGGTCAGCCGGACTGCCGGACGGTGGCCCGGTCAGCCGGACTGGGAGAGCAGCAGGACGAGGATCACGGCCCCGATGCCGCTGATGGTGGTGTTCCTGGCCTTGAGGCCGACGGTCAGTACGGCGAAGGCGATGAGGCCCATCGGCCCGTACCTCCACTGGATGATCTGTTCGAATCCGATGGCGAGGGCGGCGACGGCGAGGGCGATGAGCGGCATGACGGTCCCTCCTTCGGGACGGCGAGGCGGACCCCGCTGGGACCGTCCACCTGGTCGATCGAACGTGTGCTTGGGCGACTCTGGCAGCCAACCCCTCGGGAAGTTTGACCATGTTGCTTAAGTTGGCAACCAACTCACTCATAGTTATCTCCGCGTTGGGTCGACTCATAACCACCTATCCTTCAACTGCCCAAAGATGGCGTGAAGTTGTAGTGTTCGGTCGTGGAGCCGGAACACGCCCCCGCCCATGGGCGGAACAGGTCACCACGGCCACAGAGGTCACACCGTGAGGTGGCCGACGAACTGCGGAGCCGGATCAGGTCCGGCAAGCTGCGGCCGGGCCAGCGCATGCCCACGCAGGCCAAGCTGGCCGACGAGTTCGGCGTCGAGCGCGGGGCCGTCCGTCAGGCGCTGCGCATCCTGCAGTCGGAGCATCTGCTCGTCAACATGTCCAAGGGGAGCCCGGCCACCGTCGCCGACACCCTGGAACGGGCTCCGACCGGCCCGGAAGCCTCACCGCAGCCCACCACGGTGGCACTGGGCGGCCGGATCACGGCCGCCTTCGGGGCCGGGCACGTGGAGATCGACGCGCTCTGTCTGACCTCGATTTCGCTCACCCTTGCCATGGGCGAGCCCCTCCGGCAAATTCACGCGGGCCGTATAAAACCAGCCAGGGTGGACGTGCGCGTCCTGCTCCCCAGCAGCGACATCGACCTGGCCTTCCCGGCCCCGGTGGACGCCTCGGCCTCGGGACGGCTCCAGCGCAACTGGCTCACCAACCGCAACGCCCAGGGTCAGGTGCTGCGCCACAACCTGCTCGCCCTGCGCGCCACGCACGGCATCGACGTCAACGTCGCCTTCCGCGCGCTGCCCTTCACGCCGCCCGTGAAGCTGTACCTGCTCAACGGCACCGAAGCGCTCTTCGCGTACTACACCCTGGCCAGGCGCGAGGAGGAGGTCGACCACGAGTACCTGGAGATGTACGACGTCCAGGGCACGCAGTCGATGCTCTTCCCGTTCGCGCAAGGAGCCGGGCTGAGGGACACCACGTTCGTGGAACAGTCCCGTCGGTGGTTCGACGCGCTGTGGGAGACCATCAGCTCCGAGCTGCTGCTTTCGGGCTGAGCGTCTCCCGGCGGGGGCTCACAGGGCGGGGCCGGCCACCAGCAGGGCGAGGACGACCGCCCCGATGGAGCTGCAGGTGGGGCTCTTCGCCTTGACCCCGACGGTGAGCAGCAGCAGACCGACGACGCCGGTCGTGCCGTACTGCCACTGGACGAACTGGTCGAAGCCGACGACGAAGAGGGCGGAGAGAAGGGCGATGGCGGGCATGGGCGGTTCTCCTGCTTCTACTGTGGCGTGGTGGTTCCTCTGGGGTGTGCGGGGGGTGAGTCCGGGGAGCTGCGGCAGCCGGCTCGACGAGGGAGGCAAAACTTCCGCCAACTTGACCAAGTTGGCTGCCAACTATGCTTAGGTTGTCCCCACTTGGCCGCCAGTCATAAACAACTTTTAAACAACTCCCCGTAGATGGGTGGGAGTTGTAACGTTTGGTCGTGACCCAGGAGAACGTTGCAGTGAACGGCAGCAGAAGGCTCTCACCGCAGGAGATCGCCGACGTCCTGAGGGAACGGATCCGGGCCGGAGACCTCAAGGCGGGAGACCGTCTGCCCACGCAGGCCGAGCTGGCGGAGGAGTTCGGTGTCGAGCGGGGGACCGTCCGGCAGGCCCTGCGCGCCCTTCAGGACGACGGCCTGCTCAGCAATGTCAGCAAGGGGAGCCCGCCCCGGATCGCGGAGCCGGCCCCGGCACAGGACGAGCCCCAGACGACGATGGTCGGTCTGGCGCCCCGTCTGGCGCAGGCGTTCTCGGCGCCGCACGTCCGGATCGACGCGGCCTGTCTGACCGCGGAGACCCTCATGCTGGCGCTCGGCGAACCGGTCCGCCTGATCCACGAGGGCCGCCTGCGCCCCGAGTCGATCGACGTCCGCATCCTGCTTCCGTCCCGGGACATCAACCTGGCCTTCCCGGTCTCCGTCGACGGCCGGGTCGACGACGACCCGGTCCACGGGCGCTGGCTGGCCCAGCGCAACGCCCAGGTCCACGTCCTCCAGCACAACCTCCGCGCCCTGCGCTCCTCGCACGGTATCGACGTGCGGGTGACGTTCCGGGCCCTGCCCTTCACCCCGCCCGTGAAGCTGTACCTTCTCAACGAGGTCGAGGCCCTGCTCGCGTACTACATGGTCACCCGGCGGGAGGAGGAGATGGCCGACGTGACGCTGGACATGTACGACGCCCTGGGTTCGAACTCCCTCCTCTTCTCCTTCGAGAGGCGGTCCGGTACGCGGGACGCCGCGTTCGTGGAGCAATCCCAGAAGTGGTTCGATGCCCTCTGGGAAACCATCACCACGGACCTGACACTCTCCTAGTGACTTCTGATACGAGGCAGACCGAACTGGTGGCAGCAGAGACCGAGAACCTGCGAGAAGTGATCGAACGTGCCCGTTTCGTGCTCTTCGACTTCGACGGGCCGATCTGCCGGCTGTTCGCGGGGCACCGGGCGGAGGACGTGGCGAAGGACCTGGTGGAGTGGCTCGAACGCCAGGGAATGCGGGGACTGCTATCGGAGGAGGAGCGGGCCCACCCGGATCCGATGGTCGTCCTGTACGCCGTCCACCGGCGCCACCCGCACAGCGACCTGGTGGTCGAGCTGGAGGAACGCCTCACGCAGCAGGAGCTGATGGCGGTGCCCTCCGCATGGCCGACCCCGTACGCGGATCCGGTGATCCGGACCTGGAGCGCGGTGGGCGCGCGGCTGGCCATCGCGAGCAACAACTCGGCCCGCACCGTCTCGGGCTATCTCGAGGACCGCGGCCTCACCGACTGCTTCGCCCGCAACCTCTACGGCCGCACGCAGGACCTGAACCAGCTCAAGCCGGACCCGCACTGCCTCAACCGCGCGCTGAACGCGATGGGCGCCGCCCCCTCCGCCGCCCTGATGATCGGCGACGCCCCCTCCGACCACGAGGCCGCGCGGCTGGCCGGTGTCCCGTTCCTCGGCTACGCGCGCAACGCGTACAAGGAGAAGCTGCTGCGCGACGCGGGAGCCGAGGACGTGGTGGGATCGCTGGAGCCGGTGCTGAGGGTGCTTCGAGGGCGGGACTGACGGGTGCGGGTGCGGTTCGGACGAGGGCGAGGGCGCCGGGTCGCGTTCGTCCGGAGACCTCAGGCCTGCATCTGAAGAGTCAGCAGGAAGAAGAGGGCCGCCGACCACCAGACCAGCCGGGCGCTTCCCGCGCGTATGCCCACCACCAGGCAGGTCAGCACGAGCAGTCCGGCCAGTCCGAGCCTCGACCGGACCAGCTGCGCCGTGCCGAATTCCAGCACGGCGACGACCAGTTGAAAGAAGACCATGCGTCCCACCCCGTCCACTTCCGCGAATCGATCAACTACCCGTCCAATTGGACTGGTTGGCTTGAGATTGGTTTTCCCGGCCAGGCTGATCCCTTAACCGGCGGTCAGCGGCAACCGCTGCTTGACTGAAACTGGTTTGCTTGTCAGCCGAAAGAGGTACGGTCGCCGTGTGGACGAGGAGCAGACCACCGAAGGGGGCGGCAGGGAGTTCTGGCGTGTCCTGGAGGAGCTGCGCGGCCGGCTGGCCAACGGCGTCTATCCCCTGGGCAGCACACTCCCGGCCCAGCGGGCCCTGGCCGAGGAGTTGACGGTCTCCCGGGACACCGTCCAGCGGGCCCTGAGAGCACTGTCGGGCGAGGGCTGGATCGAGTCCCGGCAGGGCAGCGGCTCACGCGTCGTGAAGAGCCCCATACACCTCGGTGTACCCGACCGGGAAGCGCCCCGGGTGCGCGCGACCCTGGGTACCTTCATCGCGCGGGCCTTCGCTCAACCGGTCGTCCAATTGGACGTGTTCACCCTCACGTCCGAATCCCTGGACGCCCACATCCGGCTGCAGGCCGAGCGCGTCCGCCTGGGTGAGGTCCAGCCCGAGCGGCTCGAACTGCGCATGCTGCTGCCCTCCCAGTCACTCGAACTCCCCTATCCCCGTGCGCAGCGCCCCGTGAGCGGGGGAGGGGAGGCGCGACAGGGAGAGACCGGGCAACTGGACCAGTTGAACGAACGGCTCCAGGAGCGGCTGCACACCATCACCCGGCGGCACGCTGTCTCGTTGCGCTCGGCGCTGCGGGACCTGCAGACGGAGGGCCTCGTGCCGTCCGTGCAGGTGGAGGTCCGGTATGTGCCGCTCACCCCGACGTTCAAGCTGTATCTGCGTCCGGGCGCGGAAGCGTTGTTCGGGCCGTACGAGGTGGTGGAACGCTCGATCCTCATGGACGACGAGACCGACACCGAGACAGAGGTCGACGCCATCGACGTGTTGGGCCTGGGATCGACACTCACCCGCCATGTCAACGACGAGGGTGATCCCGACTCCTCCGGGTCGGTGTTCGTGGAGAGCATGCACGCCTGGTTCGATTCCTGCTGGAATCTCCTCGCGCAGCCGTCCTGAGCCGAAGCCGATTCCACGCGGCCTCCAGCAGCGCGGCACTCCTTGAATGTAGAACTCTCTCTCAAGTACGCAGCGATTGCGCGGTCACGCTCCCGGGCGACCACTAGGGTGTCCTCACCCTCGTCGCGGTGCATGAACATCGGCGACAACGCACAGCCATTCAGGAGTGACCGTGGGCGTTCCGCTGATGTCCGGCCCGCCCGGTCCGCCGGCCCTGGAAGAGGCGTGGGACACGGAGTACCGCCACTTCGTCCGCTACGCCAAGACATTCGGATCGTTCGGCCGGGGACACCACAATCTGAATTACATGGTGAGGCCGCTCACGGAACACGACTCCCGTCTGGTGGCCTGCGAAGACGGTGCGCCGGTGACGGTGCGGGAACGTATCCCCTCTGCGCTGCCCGTGGTCATCAGGACCTGGCAGGACGAGGCGGAGATCCTCAACGCGATCTGCGGCGTACTTCCGCACGTTCCGCGTTGCCTGGTCAAGCACCGTGATCTGACGATTCTCAGTTATGTGGAGGGCATGCCGCTGTCGCGCATCTGCCCGAACGGCAATCCGCTGGACTCCGGTCTGGTCCGCGTACTCGCGGATCTCCTCGCGGACATGACGCAGGTGCGCAGACGGCATCTACCGGCGCTGCCCCCGTCCTGGCCCCGCTCCAGCCGCGACGGCAGAGCCTTTCTGCGGGCCTTGGCGTTCGCGGCGGAGAAGCAGATCAGACAGCGCAACCGGGACGAATTCGGCGGCCTCTTCGCGATGCTGGGCATTCCCGAGGACGCGATGGTGCGATTCGCCGAGAAGGTGCCGGCGCAGGTCAGTCGCCCCTTCAGCCTGCTCCACACCGACCTGCACCGGGACAACGTGATCGTCTCCTACGACGGCGACCCGCCCCTGATCTGCGTCGACTGGGAACTGGCTAGTTACGGCGACCCGCTGCACGACCTCGCCACGCATCTGGTGCGGATGCAGTACCCGGACTACCAGTGGCCCGAGGTGATCGAGGCGTGGCGTGAGGCGATGGGCCGCCGGCGCCCCGCGGCCGTGCACGGTCTCGATCGCGACCTCAGGAACTACGTCGCCTTCGAGCGTGCCCAGTCCGTCTACCCGGATGTGATCCGGGCCGCCATGTCGCTGGGCGACTCCGTCAGACAGCAGGAACTGGATGCCGCGACCAGCGCGGTGCACCGGGCCCTGCTGGCGGCCGAGGCACCACTGCGGCTCGCGAGCGTGCCGGACGAGACCGCGATCGAGCGCATTCTCTTCCGGTGGAACGAGTCCCACGAAGACCGGCACAGACATCACTGGTCCCGCCAGCGGATCGTCTGGACGGCCGATGAGAGATTCCCTCTGCACCCGTCCCTCTCCAAGGCGGCCGTGAGCGAAGCCCTGTTCGAGGAGGGGGCCGCGTCCGCGGATCGGGTGTTCAAGGGAACGGCGCACCTCAACACGGCGGTACGGGTGCCGGGCGTGTACTTTCCCGTCATGGTCCGTCGGAGGGTCGGCGCGGCGAACGCCCGCGAGCGCAGGTTCCTCAAGGAGCACGCCGTCCTCGGAGCCATCGAGCGGTCGAACGTCTCCGTGCATGCCCCGCGCGTGCTCGCCCTGGGCACCAGCGGCCTGAGGGAACAGTTCACCATCCACTCGTACGAAGGGCCGGTGGACGGGTTCAGGCCACCGGATCACCCCGTGGACGGACTGCGCCCCTACGAGGCGGACGACCTCGTGGACCAGCTCGGGGCCCTGGCCTCGGTCGACTGCGACCAGCTGGATCCATACGGGGAGGGGTTGAGTCTCTACCCCGGATTCCGCGACGAACTGGTCCACATGGTGAATGGACTGACCAAGCCGACCCGGGACCTGATGCGGGAACTCGGGCTCCCCGACGAGTACCGGCTCGGCGAGATCCTCGACCGCCACACACTGGTCCCGCGTCGGCCCGTGCTCCTGCACGGTGATCTCAACCCGTGGAACCTGGTCCGCGCCGAGCGGGGTGGACTGGTGCTCATCGACTGGGAGATGGCGGTCGTCGGCGACCCGCTGTACGACCTGGTGCGGCACATGCATCTCACGCCCACGCGGCCCGAGATCCGTGAGCGCCTGTTCGCCCGCTGGGAGCGTGTCCTGCCGGAGGACTGCACCAAGGGCTGGCGCGAGGACTGGCGTATCTACCGTTGGATGGAAGTGGTCCGCTCGGCGTACGTGGACCTCGACCGACTGGTGACCGGCGACAGCCTGGACGCCCCGAACGTCCGCCGGGCCGTCGGCTCCTACGCGATGACCCTCGCCGACGCCATCGCTGCGCTGGGACTTCCGAGCAGAACGACGAACCCCTACCTCGCCCGCGCGCTGCCGCGCGAAGAACGCGGGAGCCGGCGGCCGGCCGGGGTCTCCGCGGAAGCCTGACCGTTCCGCGAACGCGGAGGACATCCGGCGCCTGGCCGGCGCCCGCCCCGCTCGTAGGGGCCGGCCCGGTGCCGGCCGGCGACCTCGTCCCGCTCGACGAGGTCGCCGCGTCCACGGTTCAGGGGGCGGTCGCCGCGTCCAGGATCGGGATCAGCTGGTCCTCCTCGTGGGTGAGATGGGCTTCGAGCGCTTCCGTGAGGCGTACCACCTCGGGGAGTACGAGAGCCGGGTCGGCGTGCTTCTCGCCGACGACCCGGCGCAGTTCCCCGGCCAGCGCGGCGATCCGCCCGTGCTCGCCGCGCAACCGGTCGAGCAGCGGCGCGTGTTCGGGGTGGCGGTCGGCGAGGACACGGAAGAGACCGATGTCCTCGCCGGTGTGGTGCTGGTGCAGGCCCTGGCAGAGGGCGAGGCAGTTGACGCGGAGCTGGGCACCCAGGTGAGTGCCGGAGGTCGCGAACTCGGCCCGTATGAGGGTGAGTTCGCGTCGGAAGGCGTCGTGGACGACCTTCAGGGCCTCGCTCACGGAGCCGGCGTTCACGCGCGGCGGACCGTCCTGGGCGATCTCCTGGAGTGCGACGACGGGGATCACGCGGTCCGTCTTCGCCTGGTACCGCGCCCATCCCGGGTCGGCCTCCACCGCCCGGGTGAAGAGCCGGTCGCGCTCGGCGCCCTCCAGGACGACGGCCCGCGCGTCGTACGTGAAGACACCGCTCTCGACGCGGACGCGCGGCTCGGCGACGAGGTTGCGGAACCAGTCCGGGTGCCTGGGAGCTCCCCCGGCCGAGGCGATGACGAGGACCCGGCCGCCGCCGTCGGGGTAGTAGCCGAGGGGGGTGGTGTGCGGGGTTCCGGTGCGCACCCCGGTGGTGGTCAGCAGGAGCAGTCGGGCTCCCTCGAAAGGTCCGCCGACCTTCCCGGCACGGGCGCGGAATTCATCGATGACCTGCTGGTTGAAGGCGTTGGGCATGCTCTGCTTTCTGCTGTCTTCGGGCGGTTTTCGGGCAGGGGGGATCGCCGCGGCGCCATGCGCGTGCGAGGGCACGCGAAGCCCGCGTTGCGGAAATCAAGGGGTGGGGGAGGCGCGCGGTACTCCGTGTCCCGGAGTGCGCGAAGAAAAGGAGTGGGTGGTGCCCTGCACCGCCCCGGCCTCACTCGGAGGCCGGGCAACCCATTCGCTCACGGCACGAGGCCGACCCGGCAGTCATGGCCGCAACGCTACTGTGCGCAGAGGGCTTCACGGAACAGTCCCCGGGCCGCCGTTCCGAAATTTCCCTGTCTCCTCGAAGGTGGCTCGCGCCGCTCACGCGGCCGGGCCGCCGGTCTGTCCGTGGCCTGTCCGGCAAGCCGAAAAGCCCCGTCAGACGATCCGGCGGAACGTCATGAGAATTTCAGGCCGGTTACTTTATCGCCTGGTCTCCAGAAGCGCCATCGGTGCTGAGCCGCATGTCGCAGACATGCCAGCATCTGGCCTAACATCGCAGGTCGAACCGTTATCGCATGCAGTTCGCACGGAAAGCGTGATGAGGCTGGATGCGGCTCGACGTTTGCATCCTCGAACCAATCGGACAGTTCCCTCGCCCATGCGAGGAGAGAGGACGCAAGATGTTTCCGAAGCTCAAGGTGATGCGCAACGGGCGTCAGGTCGAGGGCACTCCCTCGCGTCACCCCCGCCGGGGTGCGAGGGCGGCGGTGCTGATCGTGCTCGGCGGCGGGATGGTGGGTCTCTGGTCGGCGCCCATGGCGCAAGCCGCAGGTCATGACTCGTTCAAGACCTTCCGCTCAACCGTCGCCTTCGCCGCACCCGAGGACGACGGGGAGGCCGAGGGTGGCCACAACTGGGCGGACTTCGAGCACAATGCGGACGTCGACGGTGGTTACGACCGGGCGGACTCAAAGGCCGATGCGCACTCCGACGCCGACGACTGGGCGGACTTCAAGGACGATGAGGACGTCGACGCCGGTTACGACCTGAAGGACTGGGACTTCGACGACGACGGGTTCAAGATTACGGTCATCGTCAACAACAACAATAACAACAACAATGGCGGTGGCACCAACAACAACAACAACTGATTCCGCGGTCCGGGTGGCGGGATAATCCGGCCACCCGGACCGTTTTCCTGGCGGTGGAATCCACGGTTCTGAGCATGCGGTTCGGCCGGTGTTTCCCACCGCCTTTCCGTGTATTCCTCCGAGGGGACGCGGTCGCCCGTCGAGTGCGGCCACGCCGGACCACCTCGAAAGAGCATCCCTCTCGACGGCGTGGCCGCTCCCGCGCGGCGATCACGTCGACACCGGAGCCCCGGGTCTCGTCCCGTCCCGGAGCGGAAGACGAGCGCGGGAGTGGGAACGGGAACGAGCGGGAAGGTGTGCGTGCCGGGGCCCGTCCGGTCCAGCGGGGCCCGGAACCGACCGACGGGTTCCGCCGAAGCGCGTCGGCGCGGAGGGCGCGGAGCGGAGGGCGCGGAGCGGGTCCTCGCGCGGCGCCTGCGTCCGACCGGGGGCTTTCGGCGTGGCGTAGCGCACTTTTGCAAGCGGGTGCTTGCAATTGTTAGCGGGAGTGCGGCAAGGTGGAGTCATGGCATCGCTCAACGTCGGCAATCTCGGTGAGTATCTGCGTGAACAGCGGCGCACCGCGCAGCTGTCACTGCGGCAGCTCGCCGACGCCGCCGGGGTGTCCAATCCGTATCTGAGCCAGATCGAGCGCGGGCTGCGCAAGCCGAGCGCGGAGGTGCTGCAGCAGGTCGCCAAGGCGCTGCGGATCTCCGCCGAGACGCTGTACGTGCGGGCCGGCATCCTCGACGCCGAGCGGGACCGGGACGAGGTGGAGACACGTGCCGTCATCCTCGCCGATCCCACGCTGAACGAGCGGCAGAAGCAGGTACTGCTCCAGATCTACGAGTCCTTCCGCAAGGAGAACGGATTCGAGATCACGCCGGACATGGTCCAGGGCGGGACACGGGACATGGCCCCGGGCGTGGTCCAGGAGACGGTGCAGGACCCGGCGCAGAACATATCGGACACCCGGCCATCGCCGGACACCGCTGTCCGCGGCCCCCGCACGGCCGACGGAAGCGATGCCGATCCGCAGCAGACCGCCGGTTGACCCGTACCGGCGGCGGCAGTGCCGCCGCTACCGGTGCAGACCGGCAGGGTTCGCCGCGGACCACCCAAACCCTCAGCTGAAAGCGACTCCGGGAGGATCATCGCCATGGCCATCACCGACGACATCCGCAAGGCCGCCACGGACCCGACCCCGCTGTACTTCCTGGCCGGCACCGCCGACCTGGCCGTCCAGCAGGCCAGGAAGGTCCCCGGCATCGTGGAGCAGATCCGCGCCGAGGCTCCGGCGCGCATCGAGACCGTGAAGAACATGGACGCGAACACCGTCCAGGAGAAGGCCGCCTCCCGTGCCAAGGAGGCGCAGGAGACGATCCAGACCCGGGTGACGGACTTCATCAGCACCCTCGACACCGACCTCAAGAAGCTCGGTGAGTCCGCCCAGGACCTCGCCCTGCGCGGTGTCGGCGTCGCCGCCGAGTACGCCGTGAAGGCCCGGGAGACGTACGAGAAGGTCGCCGAGCACGGCGAGCAGACCGTGCGGACCTGGCGCGGCGAGGCGGCCGACGGCATCGAGGAACTGGCCGTGGCCGTCGAGCCGGACGCGCCGCAGCCCGTCCAGGTCAAGGAAGAGCCGAAGCCGGCCACGGCCGCCGCCGAGCCGGTCGGGGTCAAGAAGACCGCGCCGAAGAAGGCCCCGCTGCGCAAGCCCGTCGCCAAGAAGACGACCCCGCCCGCGAAGTGAGCGGCCGCCGCGAGCCCGCCGACGGACATGGCGGGCGAACGGCCTAGCGATGCGGGGACGGGCCGGGCACTCTCAGAGTTCCCGGCCCGTTCTCCGGGTACGGTGACGGTAGAGATGATTCGACTCGGGCGGTGGGCATAGTGCTGTTGACGGCATTCGGCGGCTTCATGTCGCTGATCTTCCTGGCCATGCTGGTGCTCGCCGTGGTGGCACTGGGGATGGCCGCGATCGCCCGCGAGGACGCGTACCGCGCGGCGGACAAGCAGAACAAGATGTTCTGGCTGATCATCCTGGGCATCACGGTGGCCGTGAACCTGCTGGTCCCGATGATCTTCCTGCAGATCGCCGGGCTGGTCGCCACGATCGTCTTCTTCGTGGACGTACGCCCCGCGCTCCGCCAGGTCTCCGGAGGCGGAGGCCGCCGCGGCGGAAGCAGCAGCGACGGCCCCTACGGCCCGTACAACGGCGGCCGTTGACCACCACGCACGTATTGGGCGCTCCGGTGGGCGTACGGAGCTAGGGCATGCGGTCCAGCAACAGCACCGCGACGTCGTCCGTCAGCTCTCCGCCGTTGAGTTCGCGCACCTCGCTCACGGCGGCCCGCAGCAGCTGTTCGCCCTCCAGCCCCTCGGCGAGCTGGCGGCGGACCATGTCCACCATGCCGTCCTGGCCGAGCCGCTGGTTGCCCTCGCCGATACGGCCC
Organism: Streptomyces sp. NPDC057950; assembly: GCF_042887295.1. NCBI lineage: Bacteria > Bacillati > Actinomycetota > Actinomycetes > Kitasatosporales > Streptomycetaceae > Streptomyces > Streptomyces sp. NPDC057950. The sequence goes on along the minus strand of NZ_JBHVPP010000019.1, from coordinate 153,788 downwards.
TCGATCAGACCGTCCGTATAGAGCATCAGACTCCACTCGCCGCCCAGCTCCACCTGCTGGCGCGGCCAGCGGGCGCCGGGCAGCAGACCGAGCGCCGGGCCGCCGTTCTCGTACGGCAGCAGTTCGGCCGGGCGGCCGGGGCGCGCTATCAGCGGGGACGGGTGACCGGCCAGGCAGAGCCCGGCGCGGCGGCCGTCCGGCGCGATGTCCACCGTGCACAGCGTCGCGAAGATCTCGTCGCTCTCGCGTTCGTGCTCCAGGACCTGCTGGAGCGTCGAGAGCAGCTCGTCGCCGCACATCCCCGCGAACGTCAGCGCCCGCCAGGCGATGCGCAGCTCCACGCCGAGCGCCGCCTCGTCGGGTCCGTGCCCGCAGACGTCGCCGATCATGGCGTGCACCGTGCCGTCGGCCGTACGGACCGTGTCGTAGAAGTCGCCGCCGAGCAGGGCCCGGGAGCGACCGGGGCGGTAGCGCGCGGCGAACCGCAGCGAGGAGCCCTCCAGGAGCGGGGTCGGCAGCAGTCCGCGTTCCAGGCGCGCGTTCTCCTGGGCGCGCAGCCTGGACTCGGTGAGCCGCCGCTCGGCCTTGTCGGAACGTTTCCGCTCCACCGCGTACCGGATCGCGCGGCTCAGCAGCCGGCCGTCCAGCTCGTCGCGGAACAGGTAGTCCTGGGCGCCGACGCGTACCGCTTCGGCGCCCCGCTCGGCGTCCCCCGACGCGGTGAGCGCGAGGACGGCGTGCCGGGGCGCGAGCCGCAGTACGTGCTTGAGCGAGGCCAGCTCGTCGTCCGACTCGGCCGCCCGGCCCGGCGCCGGCAGCGCGAGGTCGAGCAGGATGCAGTGGACGTCGTCGGTGAGCAGCCGCTCCGCCTCGGTGAGGTTGCGGGCGGTACGGACACGGATCGGCTTGCCGGCCGCGTCGAGCATTTCGGGCACGCTCAGCGAACCGGCCGGGTCGTCCTCGATGACCAGCAGGGTCAGGGTGGTGGTGCTGGCGACCGGGGTCGCGGCGCGAGGCGCCGGCAAGGCTTCGGCCGGGCCGCCAGTCGCGTGTCCGGCGGGGCCGCCGGTTGACTCTCCGGATGGGCCGCCGGGTGAGAACGCGGCTGAAGCCTGACCACTCTCCGCGGCCGGGATCGCTCTCTGCCGCGGTATGGGTACGGGCATCGTCTGTTCCTTCCCTCCCCCCGAGGGCGTGGTGGGGCGAAGGTCCTCGACCCACCGACGGGGACCATAGCGGTAGCGGAGGCCGCGGGGGAATGGTGTGCGGCGGGGCTTCCGGCAATCGGCCACCGTCATATGCCGCATCCTGTACCGCACTTGGACAGGATGCCGGGTGGCCGGGGATGACGAACGTCACGTCCCCGGGCGGGGGAGCCTGGCGCCCCCGTGGGGCAGGTCACGTGCGGTGCGTCACGGCAGGGCGCGCGGTGTGCGGGGCTCGGTCACCAGGCTGTTACGCCCCACGTCCAGGGCCCCGGCCCAGTGCGGGCCCGCCCGCGCCAGGTGCCTCGGGGCCGCCCACGCCCGGTGCCTCGGGCCCGCGCGCGACGCCTCACGCGTCCGGCCGTACGACCCCCAGTATCGGCATCGATCCCGCGCCCGCGATGGTCACCGTCCGGCCCGGCCGGGGCGCGTGCACGATGGCGCCGTCCCCGATGTACATCGCGACATGGCTGGCGTCGTCGAAGTAGATGATCAGGTCGCCGGGGCGCATGTCCTTGACGGCGACGTGGGGGAGCTGCTTCCACTGCTCCTGCGAGGTGCGCGGGATGCCGTGGCCCGCGGAGATCCAGGCCTGGGAGGTCAGCCCCGAGCAGTCGTACGACTTCGGGCCCTCGGCGCCCCACACGTACGGCTTGCCGATCTGGTCGGTGGCGTACTTCACGGCCTTCTTGCCCTGCGCCGACGCCTCGCCGTTGATCTCGGCGAGGACACCCGAGCTGAGCCAGGCCGTCTGCGCCTTGTAGGCGGCCTCCTCCTCCAGCTTCGCCAGCCGCTCCTTCTCCTCCTTCTGCAGCTGGGACTCCAGCTTCTCGGCGGCGGCGATCTGCTTCTTGATCTTCTTCTGGGCCTCGGCCTTGGCCTCGCGGTTGGCCTCCAGCTTCTGCCACTGGGCGGAGGCGTCCTTCGCGTACTGCTCCAAGTCCTGCTGTGTGCGGGCCATCTCGGCGAGCAGGCCCTTGGTCGCGTGCTCGCCCTGACGGACCCTGTCCGCGCCGTCCAGATACTCCTGGGGGTTCCTGCTCAGCCAGAGCTGCGCCTCGGGGGGCAGGCCGCCGCCCCGGTACTGCGCGCGGGCCGCGGCGCCCGCGAGGTCCTTCAGCCGGTCCAGCTTCTCCTGGCCCTTGACGATCTCCTGGGCCAGGTCGACGATCTGGGCGGACTGTTGACGGGCCTTCTCCTCGGCGGCGTTGTACGCGTCCGTGGCGACCGCCGCGTCGTGGTAGAGATCGTCCAGCTTCAGACGGATCGCCTGGAGGTCCTTCTTCTTGCGGACCGCCTGTGGATCCTGGACGCCCGCACCGCCCGCGCCCGCCGCACCGCCCGGCGGGGTGGGTGTCGGCGCGGGTGCCGGCGTGGATCCCGGTGTCGGACTCGCGTACGCCACAGCCGGTGCCGACAGCACCGCGCAGGCACACGCCAAAACCATGGCCGCCGTGGTCAGGCTCCGCTTACCGGATCCCATTGCTCCGCCCCCAAACTGATTTACCGTCAGTAACTTATGGACGCCTGGGGGATCGTGCCATGTCGGCGCGCAACGCGACAGAGGCGGGCAAGAACTCCCTTCCCTCCGTCCCGCTTCCGCAAGACGATCTCCCCGCCTGTGTGACGAACCACTCACGGAGTTCGTTCCGCCAGTAGTGCGGGCGGGTGAAGTCCGCGACCGTTCACCGAAGCGCGCCCGCGCACCGGACCCGGGTCACGCCACGGGCCGTCACACCCCTGGCGCCAAGGCCCGCCATCTCACCGTGACTTCGCCCTGCCGCCAGCGCGATATCGCGTCGGTCACCGGCCAGTCGGCCGCCAGATCGCGGACCGTGCGGATCCAGCGCTGCCGCGCGCCGTACGAGGCGTAGGGCGCGGCGGCCGCCCAGGCGCGGTCGAAGTCGCGCAGGAACGCGTGGACGGGTTCGCCCGGGACATTGCGGTGGATCAATGCCTTCGGCAGGCGTTCGGCGAGGTCGGAGGGGCGGTCCAGGGAGCCGAGCCGGGTGGCGAAGGTGACCGTGCGGGGGCCCTCGGGACCGAGCGCGACCCAGACGTGGCGGCGGCCGATCTCGTCGCAGGTGCCCTCGACGAGCAGGCCGCCCGAGGAACCGGGCCCCGCCGGCGCCAGACGGGCGCACAGGCGCTGCCAGACGGCGGCGACCTGCTCCTCGTCGTACTGGCGCAGCACGTTCGCCGCCCTGATGAGGGTCGGTCCGCCCTCGACCGGGACCTCGAAGCCGCCATGCCGGAAGGAGAGCCCCTCCCGCTCGTACGGCCGCGCTGCCTCGACCCTGGCCGGGTCGATCTCCACGCCCACCACCCGGGTGCGCGGGGCGACCGCGCGCAGGCGCGCCAGCAGTTCGACCGCGGTCCAGGGGGCCGCCCCGTAACCGAGGTCGACCGCCACCGGATCGGCGCTCCCGCGCAGTTCGGCGCCGTGGGTGGCCGCGATCCAGCGGTCCATCCGGCGCAGGCGGTTGGGGTTCGTGGTCCCGCGCGTCACCGTTCCCACGGGGCGGGACGCGGCGCGGGCTGTCATGCGTATGAGAGTAGGCGGCCGTACGCGACGCCGTGCCCGCCTGTGGACAACCCCCGCCCCGGCCCCAGTCCTGTGGACAAAGCCCGCGCACGCAACTCGCTATCGAACGGTTGAGCGACATCTGGTAATGATTCGGCAAAAGGGAAATGGAGCGGCCTGCTCCGGCGTTCCCCAGGATTGGAGGGTGCGCCGCGCCCTCCGACCGGCATGCCCGCAGCGAGGAGGAACGCCACGTGAGCCAGTACGTCAGCAGGCTCGGGCGGCGCTCCCAGGCGACGCCGTCACGGCTCAGGCTGAACCGAAGGCCCCGTCGCGTCGCGATGCTCTCCGTGCACACCTCACCGCTGCACCAGCCCGGCACGGGCGACGCGGGCGGCATGAACGTCTACATCGTGGAGCTGGCCCAGCGCCTCGCCGCGATCAACATCGAGGTCGAGATCTTCACGCGGTCCACGACGGCCGCCCTCCCGCCCACCGTCGAGCTGGCCCCCGGAGTCCTCGTCCGGCACGTCGACGCGGGCCCCTACGAGGGCCTCGCCAAAGAGGACCTGCCCGCCCAGCTGTGCGCCTTCACCCACGGCGTGATGCAGGCATGGGCCGGGCACCGCCCCGGCTACTACGACCTGGTGCACTCCCACTACTGGCTCTCCGGCCACGTCGGGTGGCTCGCCGCCGAGCGCTGGGGCGCGCCCCTGGTGCACGCGATGCACACCATGGCCAAGGTCAAGAACGCCGCGCTCGCCGAGGGCGACACTCCCGAGCCCGCCGCCCGTGTCATCGGCGAGACCCAGATCGTGCGCGCCGCCGACCGCCTCATCGCCAACACCGCGGAGGAGGCCGGCGAACTCGTGCGCCACTACGAGGCCGAGTCCGGCAAGGTCGCCGTCGTCCACCCCGGCGTGAACCTCGACCGCTTCCGCCCGGCCGACGGCCGCGCCGCGGCCCGCGCCCGGCTCGGGCTCCCGCAGGACGCCCTGATCCCGCTCTTCGCGGGCCGCATACAGCCTCTGAAGGCCCCCGACGTGCTGCTGCGCGCGGTCGCCGTCCTGCTCGACGAGCGTCCCGAGCTGCGCGGCAACATCGTCGTCCCCGTGGTGGGCGGTCCCAGCGGCAGCGGTCTCGCCAAGCCCGAGGGCCTGCAGAAGCTCGCCGCCCGGCTCGGTATCGCCGATGTCGTGTGCTTCAGGCCGCCTGTCGACCAGGAGCAGCTCGCGGACTGGTTCCGGGCCGCGTCGGTGCTGGTCATGCCCTCGTACAGCGAGTCCTTCGGACTGGTGGCCATCGAGGCGCAGGCGGCCGGCACGCCGGTGCTGGCGGCCGCGGTCGGCGGGCTGCCCGTCGCCGTGTGCGACCGGGAGACCGGTTTCCTCGTCCCCGGGCACGATCCCGCCGCCTACGCGCGCGTGCTGCGCGATTTCGCCGACGACCGGACACTCCCGGCCCGGATGGGCGAGGCCGCCGCCCGACACGCGCAGCGCTTCGGCTGGGACACCGCGGCGGCGGCCACGGCGGACGTGTACGCGGCGGCGACGCAGACCCACCGCCGCGAGGTCCGCGGCCACCAGGGCTGACACCCCGCTGTCGGACGGCTGACGTACGCTCGCCCCATGGCTGACGCAGCGTCGATCGTCGAGCAGGCCCTCACCGAGGCCGAGCTGGAGTGGGAGAGCCCCGCGACGGGTTCGTACGTCGTGAAACTGCCCGGCACCCGCAAGCTCTCCACGACCGTGTCGCTGATCGTCGGCAAGCACTCCCTGTCGCTGAACGCCTTCGTGGTCCGCCATCCCGACGAGAACGAGGAAGGCGTCCACCGCTGGCTCCTGGAGCGCAACCTCAAGCTCTACGGCGTGAGTTACGCGGTCGACCCCCTGGGAGACGTGTACCTGGTCGGCAAGCTGCCGCTGGCCGCGGTCACGCCGGACGAGATCGACCGGCTGCTCGGTTCGGTCCTCGAAGCCGCCGACGGGTCTTTCAACACCCTCCTTGAGCTCGGTTTCGCCTCCGCGATCCGCAAGGAATACGCCTGGCGGGTCTCCCGCGGGGAGTCGACCCGCAATCTGGATGCGTTCACGCATCTGACTCAGCGTCCGACTGACTGACTCGTGGTCCAGTCCAACTAGCCATTGCACGCCCCTTTCCGCGCGGACCCTCGCAGTGGCATGCTCCCGACTGACGCAGATCTGAACGTCATTCACATCCATGGATGCGATGAGAGGCGGGCGGGCATGGGCGAGGAGCACGTGGGGATCGGCAGGCGGGGCCTGCTCGGCAGCGCCGTGGCCGTGGCGGCGGCCGTCGTGACCGGCGGACCGGCGGCGGCCGCGGCACGACCGGACGCGGCCTCGGCGGCGGCCGGTTCGACCGGTACGACGGCCGGTTCGACCGGTACGACAGCTAGTTCGACCGGTGCGACGGGCACGGCGGCCGGTTCGGCGGGCGCCGCGCGGCACGGGACGCACGGCCAGGTGCCCGGCCTCTGGCGGGAGTTCACCCGCTCCCCCTTCACCCACCCGCAGATCCCGTACGTGGGCCGGTCCGGCTTCCGCGGCGGGACCGCGCGCTTCCCCCGCCGCCCCGTCGTGGCCGACGTACGCGACTTCGGCGCCGTGGCGGACGACGGCGTGACGGACTGCGCGCCCGCGATCAACCGTGCCATCGCCGCTGCCGGCAGGGCCGGCGGTGGCACGGTTCTCATCCCGCCCGGCACCTTCCGTCTCGACGGCCTGATCCGCGTCGGCCACTCGAACGTCGTCCTGCGCGGCGCCGGCAGCGACCGCACGAAGCTGCACGCGACCAGGAACCTCACCGAGCTGATCGGCGTCTACGGCTCCCGCTACGGCGGCGACAAATCCTCCTGGTCCTGGGCGGGCGGCCTCATCTGGCTCGCCCCCACGGCCCGCCTGGACTCCCTGATCGCCGCCGTCCGGGCGAAGGCGTGGCCCTTCGAGGGCTGGACCGGCAACCGTCGCGACGAGTGGGAGACGCTGACGACGGTGGCACCCGCCACCCGGGGTTCGTGCACGGTGACGGTCACCGACCCGCGCCGGCTGAAGGCGGGCCGGCTCGTCCTGCTCCGCCTCGCCGACGACGCCGACCACACCCTGCTCGAACACATGGCGGGCGGCGGCCCCGGCCCCGAGGCGTACTTCTGGGACGACAAGACCAAGCTGACCAGCTACGTCCCCTACGAGTGGCCCGTGCGCGTCAGCCGGGTGCGGGGAACGAAGGTCACCCTGGAACGCCCGCTCCCGCTCGACATACGCCCCGAGTGGGACCCGCGCCTGACCACCCACGTGGAGCCACTGACGGGCTCGGGCGTCGAGGACCTCACCCTGGAGGCCGTCGAGACGCCGCAGTCCCCGCACCTCCTGGACAAGGGCTACAACGGGGTGGTGTTCCAGTGCGCGTACGACTGCTGGGCGGACGACGTCGTCGTACGCCATGTGGACAACGGCTTCGGACTCGTGGCCGCCTCGGCGTGCACCCTGCGCCGCACCCGCGTGGCCGGCCGCGGCTCGCACCACCCGTACTTCTGCCGTGAGGGCTCGCACGACAACCTAGTCGAGGACTTCACCATCGAGCAGCGCACGGTCCCGGCCCCGGCGGACACCCAGCTCCACGGCATCAACGTGGAGGGGCTCTCCTCCCACAACGTCTGGTCGCGCGGCGACATGCGGATGGGCACCTTCGACTCCCACCGTGGGATGCCCTTCGCCAACGTCCGCACCGACATCACCGTCGAGAACAACGGCCGCCACGGCGGCGACGCCTCCGCCGGGCCCCTCTTCGGCGCCCGCTTCACCCACTGGAACATCCGCGACACCAACAACCGCGCGGGCCTCGTCAAGATCGACGGTCTCGCGCCCTACAGCGCCACGGTCGGCGTCAACACCTGTACGGAGTTCGACCAGATCGACGTACCCGACTTCACCGGCGACCTGCACTCCCGCCTGGAGCTGTACGGGACGACGGACGTCGTACGGCCGCGGAACCTGTACGAGGCACAGCGCGACCTCTGAGACGCGTGGGTCACGTCGGACCCGTGCCCGTCGTGCCCGTCCTGGCCGTCGTGCCCGTCGGATCCGTCGTGCCCGTCCTGACCGTCGGATCCGGCGTGCCCCTGGGGTTCATGCGGGTCTGAGGGACCCGCGTCGCCCCGCCGCGGTAACGCCCCGGGGCGACTCCGACCAGCCGCTTGAACTGGCGGGTGAGGTGGGACTGGTCGTAGAAACCGGTCGTGGTGGCCACCTCGGCCGGTCTGCCGCCGTCCAGGAGCAGCCGGCGGGCACGGTCGACACGCCGCGACATCAGGTACTGGTGCGGCGCGATCCCGAAGGCACCGCTGAACGCCCGTACGAGATGGGCGGGATGGGCGTGCAGGAGCCGGGCGGCCTCGTCGAGGGAGACCCCGTCGACGAGCCGTGCGTCCAGCAGCTCGCGCAACCGGTCCGCGAGCGTCGGGTCGGTACGGGTCTCCTCGGCGGAACGCGGCCGCAGATGGCCGCGCAACCGCTCGGCCACCAGCGTCAGCCTGCTCTCGGCCTCCAACTCGTCGCCGGGGTGCGCGAGAGCGGTGTGCAACTGCCCGACGCGTCGGCGCAGCAGCGGGTCGCGCAGGTCGGGACCGTCCACCGCGGGGCCGATGAGACTCGCGTCGAGCCGGCTCAGGTCGAGATAGAGGACGCGTTTGCGGAATCCGTCCTCGGTGACCGGCGAACCGTTGTGGGGGACGTGCGGCGGCAGCAGCGAGACCGTGTCGTGCGGGGTGCCGTGCTCGTGCCGGTCGAGGTCGTAGCGCACGGCGCCGTCGTCGACGATCAGCAGCGTCCACGCCTCGTGGACGTGCATCGGGTACGCGTACTCGGTGTAGTGGGCGTGGAAGACCTCCACGACGCCCGGGATCCGCGGGCGCCACGCGGAGATCTCCCGCTGGGCCGCCATGCAAACAACGTACAAGACGACGTCGTACGGCGGTCGGCAGTCTCGAGGCATGAGCACACCGGACGACGAGCCCATCCGTTTCGACACCAAGATCGCCGTACTGCTGAGGGACGACCTCGAACCCTGGCAGCGGCTCAACGTGACCGCCTTCCTGGTCAGCGGCCTCGGGGCGACCGTCCCGGAGGTGGTCGGTGAGCCGTATGCCGACGCGGACGGCGTCCCGTACCTGCCCATGTTCCGCCAGCCGGTCATGATCTTCGAGGGCGGCAAGGAGACGCTGACCGCGGCGCACGGCCGCGCGCTGGTCCGGGCGCTCCCGCGAGCGGTCTTCACGTCCGACCTGTTCGCCACGGGCAACGACCGGGACAACCGGGCCGCCGTACGGGCCGTGCCGACCGTGGCCCTGGATCTGGTCGGGCTCGCGGTGTACGGGCCGCGGAACGGGGTGGACAAGGTGTTCAAGGGGGCGCGGATGCATCCCTGAGACCGGGCGGCCGACGGGGCGGGGGCGCCCCCGCCCGGCCGGTGCGCGCCGGGTCACCCGTGCCGGCCCGGGACCCCGCCACCACCGGGGGCACCCGTGTCAGCCCCGGAACCCGCCACCGCCGAGGGACCCAGGGCGGCCGCCGTACCGGCCCGCGTCACCGGTCCTGCCCGTGTCAGCGGTCCTGCCCGTGTCACCGGTCCTGCCCGCGTCGGCGGTCCTGCCGCCGGTCACGCCTCCGCCGCGGTCTGCTCGGCCGCCGGTCCCGCCTTCACCGCGGAAACCTTCACCCCGGGTGCCCCCACCGCGGGCACCCGCAGCGCGGTCTCCGTGATCTCCGTGATCTCCGCGATCTCCGTGGGTACCTGCACCGGGGTCTTCGCGGTCTCCGTGGGCGCCTTCCCCGCGGATTCCTCCGCCGGGAGACGGCTCATCAGCATCCCGTACCCGAGCGCCGAGGCCGTGCCCACCGCCGCGCACAGCCCCCACAGCCACTCCGCGCCGAGCCGGTCGATGACGACGCCGGACATCAGGGGCGCGATGAGCGCGGCGAGCGACCAGGAGAGGGTGTACATGCCCTGGTAACGGCCGCGGCCGTGCGTGGGGGAGAGCAGGATGACCAGCCCGGTCTGTGTCGGCGCGTTGACGATCTCCGCCACGGTCCACACGCACACGGTGAGGGCGAAGACGCCGACCGAGCCGGCGAAGGCGGTGAGCCCGAAGCCGTACCCGGCGATGAGCGACGAGATCACGAGCAGCCGTCGGGGATCACGGTGCTGGATGAACCGGGTGACCGGGATCTGCAGGGCGACGATGAGGAGACCGTTCACGCCGATCGCCAGGCCGTAGTCGGCCGGGGTGAACCCGGCCTGGCCCATCGCGACCGGGAGCCCCACGAATCCCTGCTGGAAGACGAGGCTGACCAGGAAGGACAGCCCGATGACGCTCATGAAGCGCCGGTCGCGCAGCACCGTCCCGAGGCCGGCCTCGGCCGCGGTCTCCTTGGCGGTCAGGACCGGCCGGGACTCCGGCAGTTTCGCGAACACGACCAGCGCGCAGACCAGCGTCATGCCGGCCTCGATGAGGAAGCCCGCGAGGTAGCTGAACTCGGCGATGAACCCGGCGGCCATCGAGGACACCGCGAACCCGAGGTTGATCGCCCAGTAGTTGAGGGAGAACGCCCGGACCCGGTCCTCGGGCCGCACGATGTCGGCCATCATCGCCTGCACGGCGGGCCGGGAGGCGTTGCTGGCCATACCGACGAGGAAGGCGACGACGGCGATGCCCACCGGGTCGTGCATGAAGCCGAGCAGCGCGACGGAGGCCGCCGTCGACGTCTGCGCGATGAGCAGGGTGGGCCGCCGACCGAGCCGGTCGGTCATCACCCCCGCGCCGAGTGAGGAGACGACCCCACCGAGACCGTGCAGGGACGCCACCAGGCCCGCGTACGAGGCGGAGTAGCCGCGGTCGAGCGTCAGGTACAGCGCCATGAAGGTGGCCACGAAGGCCCCCAGCCGGTTGACCAGGGTGCTGGTCCACAGCCACCAGAACTCACGGGGGAGTCCTGAGACGGTCTCTCGGACGGCACGTCTCATCACGACTAGTGGCATGGCGGACCCCAGGTCAGGAAGGTGCGTAAGCGGCTCGGGCGGTAGGCACAACTTACGAGAGTCCGGTCCGGGTGAGCCACTCGATTAACAGATGCCGTCAACCGGCGGACGTTCGCCTGAGCGTCGATGTCCGTCTGTCGACCGGGGGAGCGGCGTGTCGGCGCGTTCCATTACGCTCGACCGCATGGCCGACGCACCGTACAAGCTGATCCTCCTCCGCCACGGCGAGAGCGAATGGAACGCGAAGAACCTGTTCACCGGTTGGGTGGACGTCAATCTCAACGAGAAGGGCGAGAAGGAGGCAGTCCGCGGCGGTGAGCTGCTCAAGGACGCCGGCCTGCTGCCCGACGTGGTCCACACCTCGCTCCAGAAGCGGGCCATCCGCACCGCCCAGCTCGCGCTGGAGGCCGCGGACCGCCACTGGATCCCGGTCCACCGCTCCTGGCGCCTGAACGAGCGGCACTACGGCGCGCTCCAGGGCAAGGACAAGGCCCAGACCCTCGCCGAGTTCGGCGAGGAGCAGTTCATGCTGTGGCGCCGTTCCTACGACACCCCGCCGCCGCCGCTCGCCCGCGACGCCGAGTACTCCCAGTTCGACGACCCGCGCTACGCGACGCTCCCGCCGGAGCTGCGCCCGCAGACGGAGTGCCTCAAGGACGTCGTCGTGCGCATGCTGCCGTACTGGTTCGACGGCATCGTCCCCGACCTGATGACCGGCCGCACGGTCCTGGTCGCGGCCCACGGCAACTCGCTGCGCGCCCTCGTCAAGCACCTCGACGGCATCTCCGACGCCGACATCGCGGGCCTGAACATCCCCACCGGCATCCCCCTCACCTACGAGCTGGACGCCGACTTCAAGCCCCTCAACCCCGGCGGCACCTACCTCGACGCGGATGCTGCCGCGGCGGCGATCGAGGCGGTCAAGAACCAGGGCAAGAAGAAGTAACGAGACGTCAGTAAGCCCCCTACCTGCGGGTTCTCCGCGGGTAGGGGGCTTTTTGGTGGGGCTGGGCCGTCTCTGGGGCGTCAGGCGCTTCGGCGGGTCGTCCCGCGCGGTCCGGTGAGGATCAGCCGTTTGGTCACCGGGGGACCGTCCGCGACCTTCCACGGCAACGTGACCTCGACCGGCGGGAACTCCGTCATGTGTGCCCGGAGAGCGTCAGCGACCGGCCCGGGGAGCGGAACGTCCCGAAGCTTGCCGCCCTTCGGCGGTGCGCACACGGCCTTGCTGCGGCTCGGCAAGCGGCGTTTCGGTCCCGGCGATGAAGCCAGGAGACTGACGCGGTTCTGCGGTTCTGCGGATCGCTCATCGCGATGGTCGGGCGCGTCGGCCGGCGCCCTTCGTTGCTCCTGGTACTCGTGCTCATCGGCGTGGCGACCTCATGGTTGCGAACCTCGTTGCCACAGCCAGGGGACGGCCTGTCCTACGGGTTCGCCATGTTCGCTGGTGTGTGGTCCATCTCGCGGACCCTGCCCCGAAGCCAGGAAGATCAGCGGACCGACGATCGAGTGTGCCCGCCGCGTGCCCGATCCGGCGGCGAGACCCTCACCTCTGCCTGTGCTCCCACCTCGCGGAAAGCCGCGACCGCAGCCTCCGCGTCCTCCTGCGGCACGCCGTCGAGAATCATCGCGGGAACGCGCGTCGCCAGAACCTTGCTGTGCCAGAGGCTCAGTCCCGTCAGGCGACGTACGACTTGGGCGACGTCCAGCACACGGGTTCCAGGATCGGTGAGCACCACGTCATGAGGCACGTCGTCGCACACCAACAAGAAGTACTCCGTCATCGCTCTCCCCGTCCCTCCCCGTCCCTCCCCGTCCCTCTCCGTCCCTCTCCTCCTTCTCCGTCCTTCTCCTCCTTCTCCGTCCTTCTCCGTCCTTCTCCGTCCTTCTCCGTCCTTCTCCGTCCCGGAGCCTACGAGTAGCCGGCCGTCATGTCGCCGCAGAAAAGAGGGCAGCCGCGCCTGCCTCCTGCCCGGCCAACCCCGGGCTGTGGGAAGGTACTTCTCATGACTTGCGTCCGAAGGGGCCGTGCCTCGTAGAGCAGCAGCTTCACTGCGACCGCGGGAACGCCGCTGGGGAAGACCGTGGGTGCGGTATCGCGATGTCCCGGGTCTTTCGGGAGCGGCGAATGCCGCCGTCCGCGTGCTCGAACGGGAGCGGTTGTCTCCGGGCATCGTGTCGGTGGCGCTGAGCGTGTGGTCCGTGCGGGTTCACGGCACCGAGCGCCGATGGAGGCCGTGGGAGGGCGAGTTCACCTGCCCGTGCTGCGGCGAGGGGTGGGCCCGGGACAAGCTGCAAGAGGCTCTGTTCATGCTGCCGCCGAGAGCCGCCACCGAACTCCAGGTACAAATCGAGCGCTTGGACGCGGTGCTGCTCAGGCGAACGCACCACGACCCCACGGCGGATCCGGAGTTGGCGTGGTGGCATCGCAGATGCTGACCGTACCGAGCTCGGTCCATGCCGGCCGGATGATCAGGGTGGTGGCCGGCCGTCTCGCGGAAGTCGCGGAAGTCATGGTCTCGAACGACCTGAGCGAACTCGTCGCACTCCACGGCACCGGGTCCGGGGAGACGGCCACCGCCCCTCCGGCCGCCGGGTAGGTAGGACCCCACGGGGAACCGGCAAGGGCCACGGCGCCCCGTCCGTCGCCTCAGCCGGGGTGGTGGGCTGTCGTGATCGGCTCGAGAAGTCGACGTGGTGTGTTGATCGCGCCCGAGACCGGGTCGATCTCGATGCCGGTCGGCTGGAAGCCGGGGCCGGGTTCGACCCGGATCTCCGGGACCGGGACGGCTGAACCGCAGTCCCGGCAGCGCCCGTCGCGGTCGAGGAGGCCGCCGTCCAGGTCATGACGGAGGACGCGCTTCACTCCGTTCGGGGAGTAGAAGGACTCCCCCCAGTTCATCAGAGCGTGCACGGCCGGCCACAGTGCGACGCCCTTGTCCGTCAGCCCGTACTCGATACCGCCGGCTCCGCCCTCCTCGCGGGTGAGTACGCCCTCCTGCACCAGCGACTTCAGCCGGTTGGTCAGGACGGCGCGCGGGATGCCGAGCTGGGTGGCGAAGTCGCCGAACCTGCGTACCCCGTAGAAGGCGTCGCGGACGATCAGGAGCGTCCATCGCTCTCCTACGACCTCCAGCGTGCGCGCGAGGGGGCAGTTCCCGTCCGCGTAGGTCTTGGGAAGGGTCATGCCGTTCATTCTACCAGGAGCAGTTCACTCACTGAACTGACGGTGCTACGGTGTTCCTGTGGGGCGGTTCAGTCATTGAACTGACCGTCGTGCAGGTCCTGAGGAGAGTGCCGCATGTACCAGTTCCTTGTTTCCTTCACCGTCCAGCCGGATCATCGCGACGACTTCGTCCGGGCGGCACGTAGAACCGCCCGTGACTCCCTCGCGAACGAGCCCGGCTCCCATCGGTTCGAAGTCGTCGCGGACGAGGAGAACCCGGATGTCCTCTACCTGAACGAGGTCTACGCGGACGTCGACGCGTTCGAGGCGCACGCCACCGGCCCGTACTTCGCCGCGTTCTTCGCCGAAGTCGGCGCCTACGCCGAAGGCCCGACATGGCTCATGAGGGGCAACCTCGTCGGCGACGAAGCCGCCGCCTGAGCCGTGACCGGCCGCGACGCGATCGGCGCGGCCGCCGCCGACACCCATGAAAGACGAGGTCCATCATGTCGTCCGTGCTCATCACCGGCGCATCCAAAGGCATCGGCCGCGCCATCGCCGTCGCGCTGGCGGGCCGGGGCCATCGAGTGATCGCCACCGCACGCCGGCCGGAAACGCTGGCCGACCTCCCCGTCGACCAGCGCCTGCGCCTCGACGTCACCGACCAGGAGAGCGTCGACCAGGCCGTCCGGGACGCCGGCGACATCGACGTACTGGTCAGCAACGCCGGCGAAACCGTGCGCGCGCCCCTGGAGAGCGTCCCGCTCGCGGAGGTCGAACGGCTCTTCCAGCTCAACACCCTGGGTGCGCTGCGGGTGGCGCAGGCCGTGCTTCCCGCCATGCGTGAAAGGGGGACGGGTCATCTCGTCTTCGTCTCCAGCATCCAGGGACGTCTGGTGCTCCCCATGATCGGCCCCTACGGCGCCACCAAATGGGCACTGGAGGCGCTCGCCGAGACGCTCGCCATCGAGACGGGTCACTTCGGGATCAAGGTGAGCGTCGTGCAGCCCGGCGCGGTGTCCTCGGGCGGCGGCGAGCGGGCCAGGGTGTTCCTGAGGGAGAACGATCCCTACACCCCGCTCTACGAGGCACTGCCCGCGCTCCGTGGCGAACTCATCACCCCGGAGGAGGTGGCCGCCACGGTGGCCGACACGATCGAACTGCCCGAACCTCCGTTGCGCGTGCCGTCCGGCGCACCCGCCGAGCGCGTCCTGCGGGCCCGCAAGGAGGCTCCCGAGACCGAGCCCTTCCTGGCGGCCGAGATCGATTGGTAGGTGTCGAGCGGTCGGCGTCGAGCGTCGCCGCCGTCGTCGTCCCGCCCCGTCGTCGTCCCGCCCCGCCGTCGTAGCGCCCCGCCGTCGTCACGCCCCGCCGTACAGAGGAATGAGCAGGGGGCGGATCGGGGCGCGCGGCCCGCCTGCGCGTCAATCCTGTTGTCATCTGATAGGGAATGTTCCACTTGGTGCGGTCTTGTCCCCAGGAAGGGCGACCGGGCGGCATCTCTGTGTTCGAACCCCGCGCCACGACGGCACCTGACGCGACAGTAGAGGGAGACCATGGGCTGGACACGCACACGTCGGTCGGCAGCGACGGCGGCTCTCGCCGGAGCGGTCGCCCTCGTCTCAATGACGCTGCCGCCGGCCCACGCCGGAACGCGGACCGGGGCCGCGCCGTCGTTCGCGACCGTGACGAAGGCCGTTCCGAAGGCCGTGACGGAGGACGTGACGACGGCCGTGACGGAAGACGTGACGAAGGCCGTGACGGAGGACGTGACGACGGCCGTGACGGAGGACGTGACGACGGCCGTGACGGAGAAGCGGTCCGGCACGCCCGTGCCGCGCCCCCCGCGCCTCCCGCGGGACTTCCGTGGGAAGGGCAAGTGGATCGTCCGGGACCTGGGCATCACGGTCCCGTTCACCTGGGAGGGGAGGAACGGCGACAGCCAGATGATCGCGGGCGGCCCGCAGTACCCGATCTGGTTCACCAACCTGATCCACCACGGCAGCCTCTACACCTTGACCTACAAGTGGCCCGGCCTGACCGAACATCCGTGCTCACAGATCCCGGGCTTCGACCTCGACCAGTTGAACGAGGCGTTGCGGGGAGCACGGTTCGTCGGGCGGGAGATCCTCCAGCGGAGCCCGAACCGGTACGTGAACCACTGGCGGGTCGGTGTCGTCCTGCCGAAGCGGCCGCCGGGGAAATTCCTTCGGTTCCCCCTCGCGCTGGGCGACATCTACGTCGATCAGAAGGACCGGGGTACGTTCTGGCAGGTGCTGCAGTTCGGCGTCCAGAACCTCTACGATCCCGAGCTGGACGAGTGGGCCGTGATGGACACGTTCGCGCACAAGCCCGGTACGGTCACGCTTCCCGCCCGCTGCTCACCACCGCCGTTGGTCTAGCGCCCCGGCGCCGGGATCAATGGCCGCCGCTGGGCCGGTCGCAGGCGGAGTGGTCGGGGTAACCGCCGAAGGCGTCCGCCTGGGTGGAGGCGCGGTCCATCATGCCCTCCACACACAGCGGGAAGGTGTCGATGAGGAAGCCGACCCCCGTGGGGCCGTTCTGGTACGACCGCACCTTCGAGGCGGGGTAGCCGAGGCCGGTGAGCGCGTCGCGGGTGCTGTCCGGCGCGAAGTCGCCCCGCTCACGCAAGGGTTCGAGTGCGCCCTCGACCCGCGCGACGGCCGCCAGCCCCTCGCACCGCTCCCGGCCGTGCAGCGGGAAGGGCACCATGAAGCCGTGGTTCTCGGCGTAGTGGTCGGTGGGCGGCGTGGCCGGCCCCGAGGCGTCCGGGGTCCGCGTCGGCGTCGGCGCGGAGCTCTCGCCGGGGCACCGGAAGTCCACCGGAGCGCTCGGGGTCGCCGCCGCCGCCCCTGACGGTCCCTCCGCACCGGCCTCGTCCCCGGGCCGGTGCGTTCCGCATCCCACGGCCAGCACGGCCAGCACGGCCAGCAGGGCCAGTACCACCATCGGCACCGTCCCGAGCCGGACCCCCGTCGTCCTGATCACCGTCATGCCCCCGATCGTCCCCCGTGTCGCGGCGCGCGTCATGAGTACGCCTACTCACCCGAGCCCCGCGCGTCCGGTGGTGACCGCGGGGCTCGGGTGGTGACCGCGCGGGGGGCGGTATACGTTCGAAGAAGGGGCGGCGTCGCGCTGTCGTGCCTGGTCGCGGTGCCGGTCTCGGCCCGTAACCCATGCCGTGAGGTGCCCCCATGAAGATCCAGGACTCGATCGCCCTCGTCACCGGAGCGAACCGCGGACTCGGTGAACAGTTCGCGCGGGAGCTGGTCGCCGCCGGAGCGGCCAAGGTCTACGCCGGAGCCCGCGACCCCGGGAAGGTCACGGTGCCCGGGGTGGTGCCGGTCGCCGTGGACATCACCGACCCGGAATCCGTGCGCGCGGCGGCGGACCTGGCGCAGGACGTGACGCTGCTCGTCAACAACGCCGGTTCGACGACCAGGGCCGACGTGCTCACGGCCGGTCTGGACGCGTTCCGCACCGAGTTCGAGACACACGTGCTCGGCACTCTCGCCATGTGCAGGGCCTTCGCCCCCGCCCTCGGACGCAACGGGGGCGGCGCGATCGTCAACGTGCTGTCCGTGCTGTCCTGGCTGTCGGTCACGGCCAGCGCCGGTTACGCCGCGGCCAAGTCCGCCGAGTGGTCGGTGACGAACTCCTTGCGGCTGGCTCTCGCGGAACAGGGCACGCAGGTCACCGCCCTGCACGTCAGTTACATGGCGACGGACATGGCCGCGGGCGTGGCGGGTCCGAAGGCCGATCCGGTCGAGGTGGCCCGTGCGGCGCTCGACGGTGTCGAGGCCGGACTGCACGAGGTGCTCGCCGACGACGCCAGCAGGCAGGCCCAGGCGGCGCTGGCCGAAGGGCCGGGGTCGCTGTATCCCCAACTGTCCGGGCGGCCGGGGCTGATCTGAGCACGCGGGAACCGCCCGCAAGGGAACGGAGCACGCGGCGACCGAGCACGCGGGAACTGCCCGCACGGGGAACGGAGCCTGCGGCGACCGGGCACGCGGGAACCGTGCGGTCGGGAACGGAGCACGCGGCGACCGGGCACGCGGGAACCGTGCGGTCGGGAACGGAGCACGCGGCGACCGAGCACGCGGGAACCGTGCGGTCGGCCGGGGCCGATACCGTGCGGTCGGCCGGGGCCGATCCGAGCGCGGTGGGACATCGTCAGCGCGCCACGAGCTGCTGGCCGCCGTCGATGTCGTACGTGCCGCCGGTCAGCGCGTCATTGACCATGATGTGTACGGCCAGGGCGGCCACGTCGGCCGGCCCTACGACCCGTCGGATGGGCAGCGTCGCACGCAACTCCTCGCGCCGGGACTCCAGTTGATCGTCAAGGAGCGTGGCCGACAGGGGCGTGTCGACGAATCCGGCGGCGATGAGGTTCACCCGGACCGGCGCCAGTTCGAGTGCCAGGTTGGCGATGAGGGCGGGCAGCGCCGCGGTGAGGGCGGAGGCGACGGACATGCCGATGCCGGGGCGCCGTCCTCCGGTGCCGCCGACGAACAACAGGGTGCCTCCGGCCCGGACCTTGTCGCGGCTGTAGAGGCCGACCCCGAGTGTCATCGCGAGCCGCTCGCCTATGTGGTCACCCGCGGCGGTGGGGTCCATGTCGCCCAAGGGCATGTAGAAGGGGCCGCCGGCGGTGACCATCACATGGTCGACCGGGCCGGGAAGATCCTCGAAGAACCGCCTCAGCCGCTCGGTGTCGCCGGCGTCGAACGCCGCCGTGTCGAGCGGTTCGAGGGCGCTCGCCGCCTGCCGCAGCCGCTCTGGGTCCCGGCCCACCAGGATCAGCCGGCCGCCCTCCGCGCGGACCCGGCGGGCGGTCTCCAGCCCGATGCCCGCGCTGCCGCCGATCACCACGACCGTCCGGCCGGCGAGGTCGTACGGGCGGTCTGGGTCCGGGACGGCGGGCGCGCCGGTCATGGCCGTCAGCCCTCCTGCTGGTCGTCCACTGTGATGTGGAACGTGAGCCGCCGTTCCGTCACGGCCGCCGGGACCGTGTGCGTGCCCGCCGGGACGGTGTGCACGAAGCCCCGGGCCGAGCGGTAGTCCCCCGTACCGCCGGTGATGGCGATGTCGACCGTGGCGGCGGCCGGCAGGTGCAGCAGGGCCTGCGAGGTGATCTGTCCCCGGGGCAGGTCGAAGGTGCCGAGGCACTGGAGCTCGTCGGGCCCGGTCCGGACGTACGTGCAGACGACACTGTGGTCGCCGATCTTCTCGCCGTCGCGGTAGAGGTCCTCGGCGATGATGATCTCGTCCCCGGGACCGAGCCCCTTCCTGCCCACGTCGAGGGTCTCGGAATGGGTCTGCCTGGCGACCAGCTGGATGATTTCCGTGTGCTGATGGATCTGTCGGCCGGTGTCGGAGGCGGACGGGGTGGCCGACCAGGCGGCCGACGCCGTGGGGACGGCGATGAGGAGGGCGGCGGCCAGACCCGCGGCCGCCCCGGGACTGCGTGGGCGAATCCTGCGCATGGAACGTCTCCCACTTGCTGCGGAGATGTGCCTTTCGCGGCTTATTTTACCGTTGGGTACGGCTCGGTGCCCGGCGCGCGTTCCCCGCTCGGGGGTCCGTACGTGGAGGAGGGGCCCCGCCGTGGTGACGGGGCCCCTCTGGATCCGCGTGCCCTTGTGCGCCGGGGTGTCCGGTCAGCCGCACTGGCAGGGGTTGCCGGACTGGCAGCCGCACCCGCAGCCGGAGCCGCAGCCGCAGGCGCCGAACAGGGGCAGGCTCTTGATGTCGGCGGGCTGTTCGGTGTCCCGGTCCAGGGTCGGGTCGGGCGTGGCGGGGGATTCGGCCATGGGGTTCTCCCTCAATGAGGCCTCAGTGAGGCATCGAGGCATGGGTGCCTACGCCTATTCCATGCCCGCTCCGCTGGGCGCATCAACGGCGCACTGAGGCTCGCGAGCGCCCCCGGAGCCCGGGAACAGGCATTTTCCGCCCGCCCGCGGTCTCCGCGGCCCCGATTTCAGCCCCCCGCCCCCGATTTCAGCCCCCCGCCCCGGTATCAGACGCCTTCCGCCCCCGTGGCGGGGTGGATGTCGGCCTGGAGCTCGTCGGCGTGCTCGCCCGTCACCAGGTACACCACGCGCTTGGCCACCGACACCGCGTGGTCGGCGAAGCGCTCGTAGTAGCGGCCGAGCAGGGTGACGTCGACGGCCGTCTCGATGCCGTGCTTCCAGCGGTCGTCGAGAAGGTGCTGGAAGAGGGTGCGGTGCAGGAGGTCCATGTCGTCGTCGTCCTGCTCCAGCTGGAGCGCGAGGTCGACGTCCTTGGTGATGACGACCTCGGCCGCCTTGGCCATCAGGCGCTGGGCGAGCTGGCCCATCTCCAGGATCGTGGCGTGCAGGTCGTGCGGGACCCCGCGCTCGGGGAAGCGCAGCCGGGCCAGCTTCGCGACGTGCTGGGCCAGGTCGCCGGCCCGCTCCAGGTCCGCCGACATCCGCAGCGACGTGACCACGATGCGCAGGTCCGTCGCCACCGGCTGCTGGCGGGCCAGCAGGGCTATCGCGCGGGCCTCCAGCTCGTGCTGGAGATCGTCGACCTTCTGGTCGGCCGCGATCACGCTCTCGGCGAGCTTCAGGTCGGCGTCGAGGATGGCCGTCGTGGCGCGTCCGATCGCCGACCCGACGAGCCGGGCCATCTCGACCAGGCCCTCGCCGATCGAGTCAAGTTCCTCGTGGTACGCGTCACGCATCGTGTTGTCCCTCTCTTACGTCACCTTTGGGGGCTGGGGGCCGGACCCCCAAGGCGTCTACTGACCGCCGGACGGGCCCCGTGAACCCCACGCTCCCACGTTCCGGCTCGTACGCGTCCGTTTCCGGCACCCCAAATGAACCACCCCTGGCTCCTGGGTGAACTCTGGGCGACGAGTGTTCGAGGTCGCACTCGGATGGCTGTGGGCTTGCGTGTCGACATGCCTAACCTGGGGGCATGGACGTGAACGCGGCGGTCGCCGCAGCGGCAGCGATCGCCGGAGTACTCACCGGTGTCATCGCCATGCTGGCGTTCCGCTGGAGCGAGCGCGACCAGAAACGCCCCACCCGCACCTCGCTCCACACGGACCCGGTGCTTCCACCAGGTGTCGACACGGTGCTCTCCGTGCTCCGCTCCTCCGCTGTCGTACTCGACGAGGCCGATGCCGTCGTCAAGGCCAGCTCCGCCGCGTACGCCCTCGGGCTGGTCCGCGGCGGCAAGCTCGCCGTCGAACCCATGCTGCAGATGGCGCGTGACACCCGCCGGGACGGCGAGATACGCCAGGTCGAACTGGATCTGCCGAGAAGGGGAACGGGACGCGGTGAGGCCCTGGCCGTCTCCGCGCGCGTCGCGCCGCTCGGCTCCCGGCTGGTACTGCTGCTGGTCGAGGACCTCACCGAGGCGCGGCGCATCGAGGCCGTACGGCGTGACTTCGTCGCCAACGTGAGCCATGAGCTGAAGACGCCCGTCGGCGCGCTCTCCCTGCTCTCCGAGGCCGTGATGGACGCCTCGGACGACCCGGAGGCCGTGGAGCGCTTCGCCGGGCGCATGCAGATCGAGGCCACCCGGCTCACCAATCTCGTACAGGAACTCATCGACCTGTCGAGGGTGCAGAACGACGACCCTCTGGAGGACGCCGAGCCCGTGCGGGTCGGCGAACTCGTCGCCGAGGCCGTCGACCGGTGCCGCCACCAGGCCGGCACCAAGCAGATCACCATGGCCGCCGGCGGCACCGCCGAGCTGAGCATCTGGGGGAACCGCGGCCAGCTGGCCGCGGCCCTCGGCAACCTCGTCGAGAACGCCGTCAACTACTCGCCCGCCCGCACCCGGGTGGGCATAGCCGCGCGCCGGGTGACCGCGCCCGGCGGAGACCTCATCGAGATCGCCGTGACCGATCAGGGCATCGGGATCTCCGAGAAGGACCGGGAGCGCGTCTTCGAGCGCTTCTACCGCGTCGACCCGGCTCGTTCCCGCCAGACCGGCGGTACGGGCCTGGGGCTCGCGATCGTCAAGCACGTGGCCGCCTCGCACGGCGGGGAGGTCACGGTGTGGAGCTCCGAGGGTCAGGGCTCCACGTTCACCCTGCGGCTGCCGGAGGCGGGTGCGGCCCGCGACCGCGTGACCGATCACCACATGCCCGGACTCGACGAAGACGACGAGACCGAGCAGCCCGACGGGACGACCACCGTCTCATCCCCGTATGAACCGCTTCCTGCCCCGGAGGTCCTTCCGTGACCCGAGTGCTCGTCGTCGAGGACGAGGAGTCCTTCTCCGACGCCCTGTCGTACATGCTCCGCAAGGAGGGCTTCGAGGTCGCCATCGCGACCACCGGGCCCGACGGACTCGACGAGTTCGAGCGCAACGGCGCCGACCTCGTCCTCCTCGACCTGATGCTGCCGGGGCTGCCCGGCACGGAGGTGTGCCGTCAGCTGCGCGGCCGCTCCAACGTTCCGGTGATCATGGTCACCGCCAAGGACAGCGAGATCGACAAGGTCGTCGGGCTGGAAATAGGAGCCGACGACTACGTCACCAAGCCCTTCTCGTCCCGCGAGCTGGTCGCCCGTATCCGGGCCGTCCTGCGCCGCCGGGGCGAGCCCGAGGAGGTCACTCCGGCCGCCCTGGAGGCCGGTCCGGTCCGGATGGACGTCGACCGCCACGTGGTCACCGTCTCCGGCTCCAAGGTCGACCTCCCGCTGAAGGAGTTCGACCTGCTGGAGATGCTGCTGCGCAACGCGGGCCGCGTGCTGACCCGTATGCAGCTCATCGACCGGGTGTGGGGCGCCGACTACGTGGGCGACACCAAGACCCTCGACGTCCACGTCAAGCGCCTGCGCGCGAAGATCGAGCCGGACCCGGGTGCGCCGCGATACCTGGTGACGGTGCGCGGGCTCGGCTACAAGTTCGAGCCGTAAACCGGCCCGACTTAGGCCGTAAACCGGCCCGACTTAGGACGGGCGCCCGGGAATCCGGCGCCCGGAAACGGCCTGCCACCGCACGCGTGGCGGCACGACGACGCCGAAGGGCGGTACCCCTGCCAGGGGTACCGCCCTTCGGCGTGGTACGGACGTGGTACGGGCGTGGTACGGGCGTGGTACGGGCCTCGTGCGGGCTTCGTACGGCTTCGTACGGCTTCGTACGGTGGCCTCCCGGCGTCGCAGATGTACGCCGGGAGTCCGGGGTCACTGGCCGGAAGCGGACTCCGTGGCCGAAGCGCCGGACGACGTCGAGTCGGACGGTTCGCCCGAGACCGAGTCGGACGGCGAGGTGGACGCGTCCGGCGAGGCGGACGCGGAGCCGGTCGCCGTCGCGCCGGGCGCCGCCGGGATGTCGCTCGGACCCCACTTCGTGAAGTAGCTCGAGGCCGGGACGACGAACGCGCGCAGGTTCACGTCTCCGGTCTTGCTGAAGGTGAAGGTGATCTTCTGCGCGTTGCCGTCCTTGACGGTCGACCCGGGGGAGGACAGGGCCGCGGAGGCGTTGCCCTTGCCGCCGAGGATCACGGAACCGCCGGGCGGGATGGTCAGCTTGCCCTTGCCCGTGGCGGGCGTGAGCTGGGCGTTGCCGTCGCCGGCGACGCTGACCGAGTCCAGGGTCTGCGCGGTGCGGCCGTTGTTGAACAGGGTCGCGGAGATCACCGCCGGGCCCGTGGAGGTGGTGTCGGGCTGGGTGATGACGAGGGCGTTCTGGATCTTGATGTCGCCGACGCTGGTCGCCGCGTTGTCCGGCTTGACCTCCAGCGTCTGTGCGTCGTTGCCGGCAGCGCACGCGGCGAGCGAGGCGATCGAGAACGCAATGGCGGCGGCGGCGAGGGCGCCGCGTCGAAGGCTGCTGCTCACGGCGGCGGCAACTCCTTGAACGTGGGCGAAGCAGGGCGACTCCTGTGTAAAGCCGCCCTAAGGGTCTGTCAGCGGCCTTAGGTTACCGAGCCGTTCCCGCACCACCGCACCCGACCCGCCCCTTCGCCCCCTCGAGCCCCGTCGCGCCGTCCGCGCACGCCGGTCCGTGCGCCGTCGGGAGCGCGCCTCGACGACTCCTCGGGCACAGCTCGTCTGCCATTCACATAAGTAGCCATGAGATCCGCTTGGGGTTTTCCGGTAGGGAATCCGTGGCGGACCAGAAAATTGATCATCGACAGTTCGGTGAGAGGCGTGATCAATTCCGGATTCGTCTCGTACCCGACTCCGGCAACCGAACGGAGTAGCGGAAGTCGAGCTCCTGGAGCAGGACAAAACGGGATGTTCGGACCCTGGTCAGGGTCTACAGGTGTGTGTACCGTACGCGTTTCACTTGCCCTGGACAGCCGCTCCCACCTGCGAATACCCTCTTCCGCTCGCCCCTCGCAGCACGTTCCTGTCGCGGTTGTCAAGCCCCGAGATATGCCCTGACCTGCGAAAACGCCATTCAGAAGACGCAGTTTCCGTGTTACCCTGGATAGCCACGGAAGGGGTACCTGTCACATGACGTTCAAGGTTGGCGACACCGTGGTCTATCCCCATCACGGGGCCGCGCTGATCGAGGCCATCGAAACTCGCCAGATCAAAGGCGTGGACAAGACCTACTTGGTGCTGAAGGTCGCCCAGGGCGACCTGACGGTACGTGTGCCAGCGGACAATGCGGAGTTCGTCGGCGTGCGTGATGTGGTCGGTCAGGACGGGCTGGACCGGGTCTTCGAGGTGCTGCGCGCGCCGTACGCCGAGGAGCCCACGAACTGGTCGCGTCGTTACAAGGCAAATCTGGAGAAGCTCGCCTCCGGCGATGTCATCAAGGTCGCGGAAGTCGTGCGTGACCTGTGGCGTCGTGAGCGCGAGCGCGGACTCTCCGCCGGTGAGAAGCGGATGCTTGCCAAGGCCCGGCAGATCCTGGTGAGCGAACTCGCCCTCGCGGAGAACACGAACGAGGACAAGGCCGAGGCTCTGCTCGACGAGGTTCTCGCGTCCTGACGCATGCCGCGCCTGGACGATGGTCGTTCGGACGGTGGATTGGTTCATCTGTCGTTCGGACGATAGTCGTTCTGACGTAAAGCACAAGGCCGCGCGACTGTGCAATGAAATGCCGCGGTGCCCGATGACGCAATGGGAATTGCTGTCGCCGGGCGCTGCGGCATGTTCGTACCCGCATCTCCTCGGAAACCCGGGTCTCCCCGAAGTCTCCGCCCCGAAACCTCAGCCCCGGCACAGTGAATGCGCCGGGATACTTGATGTGCCACCCGGGGCGGCCGACTCGACCGGATGTCACGGAAGGGTCCGGTCAGGACGTCGCGCCGGGCACTCCCCCACGCACGGCGAGCGGGAGGCACGCCAGGGCCATACCCAAGCAGGCCGAGTACACAAACCTGACAGGAACCGATGTCTGACGATTCGCGCCCTTCGCCGTCCGGGAACCCCGTCGCGGCCGTGATTCCGGCCGCCGGCCGGGGCGTGCGCCTCGGTCCGGGCGCCCCCAAGGCGCTCCGGGCGCTGAACGGCACGCCCATGCTCATCCACGCGGTGCGGGCCATGGCCGCCTCCCGTGCCGTCTCACTGGTCGTCGTCGTGGCGCCGCCCGACGGGACGGCCGAGGTCAAGACCCTGCTCGACGCGCACGCGCTGCCCGAGCGCACCGACTTCCTCGTCGTCGCCGGCGGGGACAGCCGCCAGGAGTCCGTGAAGTACGGCCTCGACGCGCTGCCGCCCGGGATCGACATCGTCCTCGTGCACGACGCGGCCCGGCCGCTGGTGCCGGTGGACACGGTGGACGCGGTCATCGAGGCGGTACGGGACGGCGCGCCGGCCGTCGTGCCGGCCCTGCCGCTCGCTGACACCGTCAAGCAGGTCGAGCCGGCGAGCGTGCCGGGGACGCCGGAGCCCGTCGTCGGCACACCCGAGCGGGCGCGGCTGCGCGCGGTGCAGACCCCGCAGGGCTTCGACCGGGCCACCCTCGTGCGGGCCCACGACACCGTCACCGACGACGTGACCGACGACGCGAGCATGGTCGAGCGGCTCGGGGAGCGGGTCGTGGTGGTGCCGGGGCACGAGGAGGCGTTCAAGGTGACGCGTCCCCTGGACCTCGTCCTCGCGGAGGCGGTCCTCGCGCGCAGGAGGGCGAACGATGGGTTCTGAGGTTTCCGGTACCGGTACCGCTGCCGGGGGGCCGCCGGCCGCCGGTGCGCCCTTGTTGCCGCAGGTCGGTGTCGGTACGGACATCCACGCCTTCGAGGACGGCCGGGAGCTGTGGTGTGCCGGGCTGCTGTGGGAGGGGGAGGGGACCGGGCTGGCCGGGCACTCCGACGCGGACGTCGTCGCGCACGCCGCCTGCAACGCCCTCTTCTCCGCGGCCGGGCTCGGCGACCTCGGCGCGCACTTCGGCACCGGGCGGCCCGAGTGGTCCGGTGCGTCCGGGGTGACCCTGCTGACCGAGGCCGCGCGGATCGTGCGGGCGGCCGGTTTCGTCATCGGCAACGTCGCCGTCCAGGTCGTCGGACCCCGGCCGAAGATCGGGAAGCGGCGGGACGAGGCGCAGAAGGTCCTGTCCGAGGCGGTGGGGGCGCCGGTGTCGGTGTCCGGGGCCACCACGGACGGGCTGGGGTTCCCGGGCCGGGACGAGGGCTTGATGGCGGTGGCGACGGCGCTGGTGGCCCGCGCGGTCTGAGGCGCGTGCCCCGACCAGGGGGCCGCCGCCCCCTGGACCCCCGCTCCGGCGTCAAGGACCTCGTCCTCGATCGCCGGACGGGCCGGAGACGCGGGCCTGTGCCGGATGGTTCCGGGCGGGCCGGAGACGCGGGCGTGTGCCGGATGGTTCCGGACGGGCCCGGAGACGCGAGGCCGTCCAGGCCGACGCGGGCAGCCCCCAGGAACGGGCCGGGACCGATGAGGAGCCCGGGACGCAGGAGCCGCCCGTGAGGGGCGTATGTCACGAATACGTGCCCCTTGCGCGGGAAGGGTCGCGGGGCACTACCCACTGGCCACTACCCTGGAGGCGTGACCATTCGCCTGTACGACACCAGCGCCCGGCAGATCCGTGACTTCTCCCCGCTCAAGCCGGGTTGTGTCTCGATCTACCTGTGTGGCGCCACCGTGCAGGCCGCCCCGCACATCGGGCACATCCGCTCGGGCCTCAACTTCGACATCATGCGCCGCTGGTTCGAGTACCGCGGATACGACGTCACGTTCATCCGGAACGTGACCGACATCGACGACAAGATCATCACCAAGTCGGCGGAGCAGGACCGGCCTTGGTGGGAGATCGGGTACGAGAACGAGCGCGCCTTCAACGACGGCTACGACGTGCTGGGCTGCCTCCCGCCGAGCTACGAGCCGCGGGCGACCGGACACGTGACCGAGATGGTCGAGATGATGCGCGGGCTCATCGAGCGGGGTCACGCCTACGAGTCCGACGGCAACGTCTACTTCGACGTGCGGTCCTTCCCGGGCTACCTGCAGCTGTCCAACCAGGAGCTGGACAACCTCCAGCAGCCGTCCGGTGTCGGCGAGACCGGCAAGCGGGACCCGCGCGACTTCGCCATGTGGAAGGCCGCCAAGCCCGGTGAGCCCACCTGGGAGACCCCGTGGGGGCGCGGCCGGCCCGGCTGGCACCTGGAGTGCAGTGCCATGGCGCACAAGTACCTCGGCAGCGCGTTCGACATCCACGGCGGCGGGCTCGACCTGATCTTCCCGCACCACGAGAACGAGATCGCGCAGGCCAAGGCCTTCGGGGACGAGTTCGCCAAGTACTGGGTGCACAACGCGTGGGTCACCATGAGCGGCGAGAAGATGTCCAAGTCCCTGGGCAACTCCGTGCTGGTGAGCGAGATGGTCAAGCAGTGGCGCCCCATCGTGCTGCGCTACTACCTCGGCACCCCGCACTACCGCTCGATGATCGAGTACAGCGAAGAGGCCCTGCGCGAGGCCGAGTCGGCGTTCGCGCGGATCGAGGGCTTCGTCCAGCGGGTGACGGAGATGGCGGGGGGCGTCGTCGAGCCCGTCGCCGAGGTGCCGCCCGCGTTCGCGGAGGCCATGGACGACGATCTGGGCGTGCCGCAGGCGCTCGCCGTCGTGCACACCACCGTGCGGCAGGGCAACTCCGCCCTGGCCGCCGACGACAAGGAAGCCGCCGTGGCACGGCTCGCCGAGGTCCGGGCCATGCTCGGCGTCCTCGGTCTCGATCCGCTCGACCCGGCGTGGGCCGGCGAGGGCGACCGCGGCGAGGACCTGCACGGAGTCGTCGACACCCTCGTACGCCTGGTGCTCCAGCAGCGCGAGGCGGCGCGGGGCCGGAAGGACTGGGCCACCGCGGACGCCATCCGCGACCAGCTCAACCAGTCGGGTCTCGCCATCGAGGACGGGCCGCAGGGACCCCGGTGGACACTCGGCCCGCGCTGAGTGTTCCTTGATCGAGTGTGCCGCCCGGCTCTCCGGGCGGCACACTGCATAGACGAACGTGCACGCGAAGCGTCTGCACACCCCACAGAGAACAGGTAGGTCATGGCCGCTAACAACCGCCGCATGTCCGGCAAGAAGGGCGCGCAGGTCGGCAGTGGCGGCCAGCGACGCCGGGGCCTGGAGGGCAAGGGCCCGACCCCGCCCGCCGAGATGCGCAAGGGACACAAGAAGAACCGCATCGCCAACGTCAAGGCGAAGCAGACCGCCCGCCGTCCCGTGCCCCGCGGGCGTGGCGGCAAGGGCACGTCCGAGATGGTCGTCGGGCGCAACCCCGTGGTCGAGGCGCTGCGCGAGGGCGTACCCGCCACGACGCTGTACGTGCAGCAGTTCATCGACAACGACGAGCGTGTCCGCGAGGCGCTCCAGCTCGTCGCCGAGCGCGGCGGCATCCACCTGATGGAGGCCCCGCGCCCCGAGCTCGACCGTATGACCAACGGGCTCAACCACCAGGGTCTCGTCCTCCAGGTCCCGCCGTACGAGTACGCGCACCCCGAGGACCTTGCCGCGGCCGCCTACGACGAGGGCCAGGACCCGCTGATCGTCGCCCTCGACGGGGTGACCGACCCGCGCAACCTCGGCGCGATCGTCCGGTCCGCCTCCGCGTTCGGCGGCCACGGTGTCGTCGTGCCCGAGCGGCGCGCGGCCGGGATGACCGCCGGTGCCTGGAAGACCTCGGCCGGTGCCGCCGCCCGTACGCCCGTCGCGCGTGCCGCCAACCTGACGCGGGCCCTGGAGTCGTACAAGAAGGCCGGGCTGGTCGTCGTCGGGCTCGCCGCGGACGGCGAGGTGGAGGTCGGTGACCTGGAGGCCCTCGGCGGCCCCGTCGTCATCGTCGTCGGCAGCGAGGGCAAGGGGCTGTCCCGGCTCGTCGGGGAGACCTGCGACTACCGGGTGCGGATCCCGATGCCGGGCGGCGCGGAGTCGCTGAACGCCGGTGTCGCGGCGGGCGTCGTGCTGTACGAGGCGGCGCGGCGACGCGCCTGAACAGGCGTGCGTGCCGTCACCCCCGTGGGGTGATCGGGTCGGTCCGGACGGCCTTGACGCGGTCCGGACAGATCGGCGGGGTCAAAGCAGTGTCCTAAACACACGTCACTCGGTTAGATGAGTGTGGACACCAGAACACCCCGCACACCCACGGGGGACCGCTCGTCGGGATTCGACGACGCTCCCGCGCTGAGCATGGTGAAGGTGCCGAGCGATCCGGCGCAGGTCATCGTCAATCATGCGAGCTTCCGCGTGCAGCTGGGCGCTGCGTCGCGACCCCAATCCTCGCGCGTCGCACGGCACTTGAGCGCCGGTGGCGCCCCCGCGCGGATGCCCGTCGGCGGTACGGCGGGCAGAGCGGGCGGCCAGGGCGCCGCCGGTACCCGTCGGCGCGCGCCCGTCGTCTGGAGCGGGAAGTCCGCGCCCGACGACACCGGCGCGCACCGTCTGCTGCAGGCCGTGCGGAGCACGAGCGTCGGTCACGGCGGGTCGGCCCCGGTGGGCGACGCCGGCGCGACCCAGGTCATCCCGCGTTACGACGAACACCACGGCTACGAGGGCGACATGACCGTCGAGACGGTCGAGACGCCGCTCGTCGGCAGCCAGCGGACCGGCTCGTCCGGCCTCGACTCCGGCCGGACCGGGGGGCCCTCCCTCGGCGGTGAGGGCCGGCTGCTGCCGAACATGCGCAGCGTCGACAGCGCGTACGACGAACCGCGCTACGGTGGCGGGGAGTTCGCCGCCGACGAGGGTGACGACGCCTACGCCTACGGCTACGAGGACGAGGCGGCCGAACTGCCGGTCAGACGGCAGTCCACGGACTCGCTGCGGCAGGGGTACTACCCGGGCCGCCGTATGAACCTCGGCGTGGTGCTGCTTCCGCTCCGCGTCTTCCTCGGGTTCATCTCCATCTACGCCGGCATGGGCAAGCTGTGCGATCCCGTCTACTTCGACGGCGGCAAGCGCGGCTCCATGGTGAAGTGGCTGAACACGCTGCACCCGTGGGAAGTCGCCGAGCCGCTGCGGCAGTTCGCGCTCCAGCACCCGGTCGGCTCCGGACTCGTCATCGCCTTCCTCCAGGTCATCGTGGGCGTGCTCACGGTGCTCGGCCTGTGGCAGCGGGTCGCCGCGGTGGTCGGCGCGATGCTGTCCGCCGCGCTCATCGTGACCGTCAGCTGGAAGACCGTCCCCGCGTACGACGCGCCGGACATCATCTACCTCGCCGCATGGTCCCCGTTGATCATCGCGGGCGCCCCCGTCTACTCGGTGGACGCACGTCTGGCGGGCGAGGCCTGGCGCACTCTCGGTCCGCGCGCCGAGATCTGGGAGCTGCGCGGGCGGGTGCTGCGCCGCGGCGCGGTGGTCTCGGCCGTCGTCATCGGGCTCACGCTGCTGGTCGGCTCGCTGCTGGGCGGCGCCGTCCGTGACGCCGACCGGGTGGTCGTGCCGGGACCGGGCGAGGCTCCGCGCAACGAACTGCCCGGCTCCCCGCTTCCCCAGGAGCCCGGCACGCCCCAGCGGAAGACCAGCACCCCGTCGGCCTCCGTGAAGGAGCCCACCCACGACGGTTCCTCGTCGCCGTCGGGCCCGGCCGCGACCCCGGGCGCGACCCACGAGACGGGTGGCGCGGTCAGCAGCGGACCCAGCCGGACGCAGGGCGGCGGTCAGGCGCCCCCGCAGCACTCCGCGCCGGTCCACCAGGCACCCAGTACGAGCGCGGGGCCGACGTCCACCGGTGGTGGCGGCGGCGGTGGCACCGGCAGCGGTGGCTCCACGGGCGCCGGTACGGGCGGCACGTCCGGCGGTTCGAGCTCCGGCGGCGGGACGACCGGCGGCTCGGACAAGCTGGTCGGCGGCCTGCTCGGCTAGGGCCGCGGCGGTACGACGACGGGGCCCCGCGCATCCGATGTGCGGGGCCCCGTCGTCATGCGTGCCGTGAAGTCGCTCAGCGCCCGAGTGCGGCGAGTTCCTTGGCGGCCTCCGTGAGGTCCTTCGCCGTGTCGATCGCGCGCCAGTAGGCGCCCTGGGGGAGGGAGAATCCGGCCAGACGGCGTTCACGGGCCAGGTGCGGGAACGTGGTGCGCTCGTGGTCGCCGCGCTCGGGGAGCAGACCGGCGAACTCGGCGGAGAAGACGTAGACGCCCGCGTTGATCTCGTAGGTGGTCGGCGGTGACTCGATGAAGTCCGTCACACGGCCGAAGTCGTCCGTCTCGACGGCGCCCCACGGGATGCGGGGGCGGGCGAGGGCGAGGGTGGCGACGGCGTCGCGCTCGGTGTGGAAGTCCGCCATGTCGCGCAGCGAGAAGCGGGTCCAGATGTCGCCGTTGGTCGCGTACCAGGGCCGGCCGGGGTGCGGGAGGTGCGCGGCGGCGTACTTGAGGCCGCCGCCCCGGCCCAGGGGCTCCTTCTCCACGACCGTTATGACGTTGACCGGAAGGTGCGCCGAGTCCAGCCAGTCCTGGAGGACTTCGGCGAGGTGGCCGCAGGAGACGACGACGTCGGTCACGCCCTCTTCGGCGAGCCAGGTCAGCTGGTGGCCGATGATCGGTGTCCCCGTGCCGGGGATCTCGACCATCGGCTTGGGCCGGTCGTCGGTGTAGGGACGCAGTCGGGAGCCCTGACCACCGGCCAGGACAACGGCTTGAACGGGGCGCGACGCGGCGTTCGGATCGGTCATGCCCGAACTGTACGTGGCGCCCCGCTGGTGGTTTCTGTCGGCAACCGTTCCCTCGAGCAGCTGTTATCCGGCGGGCGGGAAGGGGCCGTTCCGTGCCTCGGACGAGGCCCGTGGGTTCAGAGGTGCGTGGCCGCGACCCCCGATGCGAAGGACGTGTCGCAGACCGGGCGCGCGAACGCCTGGGCGCGTGTCGGGCCGTACGCGCGGACGGCGGCGCGGCCGAGGGCGCGGGCGATGGACACGCAGTGCTTCGCGAGCGACGGGCGGCCGTTCACCGCCTCCTGGAGGTGGGTGAGGGCGGTGCCCGGGTCCTTCTCCTGGAGTTCGAGCAGGAGCCGGTCGCGCAGGACGTCCTGCGGGGCGCGGGAGACGGCACGCGAGGAGACGTCCGAGGAGGAGGCGGTGAGCACCGACTCCGAGGAGTTCCCCGACCAGTTGACTCGGGTGACCGCGAGGGTCCCGGAGAGCACCAGGACGACAGGCAGAACGAGGGCGAGGGTGCGGCCGATCCGGCGGGCGGGGCCACGGCCACGCCGGGTCCGTTGGTTAGTGGTGGAGTGCTTCACGCGAGTGAGGGTAGCGCGGGGTGATGATTTGGCGACATTTAGTCACCGGTTCGGGGGACGGGGAAGTGATGGTTTCCTGGTGGCGCGTTGACGTACACGTATCGAAATGACCGGCTTGCCGGGGTATTTGTCGACAACGAGGAGGGCCCCGCAGCAGGCTGCGGGGCCCTCCTCGTCAACTTGGGTGAATTCACCCGCTCCGGGGGTGTCGGAGCCGTGCGCGTTGCCTCAGTCGGAGAGGCGCTCGCCCGTGGAGGTCGAGAACACGTGGGTCTCGCCCGGACGCGGCACGACGTGCAGCGTGGCGCCCTTGTCCGGGACGGCGCGGCCGTTGACACGGACGACCAGGTCGGTGACGGTGTCGTCGACCTTGGCGCTGCCGTAGACGTAACCGTCGGCGCCGAGCTCCTCGACGACGTTCACCGAGACGGCGAGGCCCGCCGGGGCGTCCTCGGTGTCCTTCGTCAGCGACTTGGCGGCTTCGCCGTTGTGCTCGACGATGTCGAAGTGCTCGGGGCGGACACCGACCGTGACGGTGCGGTCGCCCTTGTCCGTGGCGGCCTTCAGGGCCTCGCGGTTGACCGGCACGACGGAGTTGCCGAACTTCACGCCGCCGTCGGTGATCGGGACCTCGACGAGGTTCATGGCCGGGGAGCCGATGAACCCGGCGACGAAGAGGTTCGCGGGGCGGTCGTACATGTTGCGCGGCGAGTCGACCTGCTGGAGCAGACCGTCCTTGAGCACGGCGACCCGGTCACCCATGGTCATGGCCTCGACCTGGTCGTGGGTGACGTACACCGTGGTGATGCCGAGGCGGCGCTGCAGCGAGGCGATCTGCGTACGGGTGGAGACGCGGAGCTTGGCGTCGAGGTTCGACAGAGGCTCGTCCATGAGGAAGACCTGGGGCTCGCGCACGATGGCACGGCCCATCGCGACACGCTGGCGCTGACCGCCGGAGAGGGCCTTCGGCTTGCGGCCGAGGTACTCGGTGAGGTCGAGGATCTTCGCCGCGTCCTCGACCTTCTGGCGGATCTCGGCCTTGTTGACGCCGGCGATCTTGAGCGCGAAGCCCATGTTGTCGGCGACGGTCATGTGCGGGTACAGCGCGTAGTTCTGGAACACCATGGCGATGTCCCGGTCCTTGGGCGGCAGGTGCGTGACGTCGCGGTCACCGATGTGGATGGAGCCGGCGTTCACGTCCTCGAGCCCCGCGAGCATGCGGAGCGAGGTGGACTTGCCGCAGCCGGAGGGGCCGACGAGGACGAGGAACTCGCCGTCCGCGACATCGAGCTCGAGCTGGTCGACGGCGGGCTTGTCGCCACCCGGGTAGATGCGGGTCGCCTTGTTGAACGAGACAGTGGCCATGGTGAGGGGCCCCCTTCACCGGCAGGAACGTGCCGGACGATCCGTTGTAAAGGTGGTGTCCACCGTGAAGCTTCACGGTGGTGTAGTCCACAAGAGTGAACTGAGTCTGGACGGTACCTCCCGTTCACGTGCTCTGTCAGTACCCGCAGCCCTGTGAACTTCGCGGAAATTTTCGACAGGGGCCCACGGCGGCGTGGGTACACTGCACGGGCACGCACGCGGCAGGTACGCCGCAGGCGCGCGTGCAGGCCTCCTTAGCTCAGCTGGTCAGAGCGCCGCTCTTGTAAAGCGAAGGTCGTCGGTTCGAATCCGACAGGGGGCTCCGCCGCTCACCGGCGCCGACGCCCCCGCGATCTTGGACCGTGGGGGCGTCGACGGCTGGATGTGACGGCGGTCTCGGTCGGCGGCGGTCTCGGTCGACGGCGCCGCCGTCAGTCCCACCAGAAGCGCCAGACCGACCGCTCCAGCAGATCGCCGGCGTATTCGGGGAACGTGCACATTCCCTGCTCGACGTTGTCGGGGCAGGTGAGGTAGTGCTCCAGGGCGAGCACGTGCGCCTGATCGAGGCCGGCCGGCCTGGCCGCGACCGAGACGAAGGCGGTCGCGTGGCCGAGGCCGACGAGCCGGGCTCCGAACCGGTCCTCCCAGGAGCGCAGTACCGCGGACAGGTCGCCGGCGGACAGGCGGTCGGCCATGCCGGTCCAGCCGATCGCGGCCGGTATGTCGGCACTGCGCGCCACCGGTACCAGGGCGAGATGGCGAAGCGACTCCTTGCGTACGAGATGTGCCGCCGCCGCGGCGGCACTGCCGTCGGGTCCGGCTTCTCCGGCGGGTGCCGACGCCAGGCCGGGCCAGGCGTCGAAGGTCGGGCTGCCGTCGGGCCAGTCGCACTCCTCGTCGTCCTCCTCGGGGGACGAGGGCACGGGCGGCAGGGCCTCCCGTGCCGCTGTGCGCCGACGGTAGGCGCGCCACTCCTCCAGGAGGTGGTGTCCGGCCTCCGTCCCGGATCCGTCCCGGGCGTCCCCCGGGCGCAGTGCGTCGTCGGGGTACTCGAACAGGACGGGATGCAGGCCCGTCGTCAGCCGGTCCCGGTAGAGGCTCTCCCACCACACGTCCGCGTCGTCCAACGGTTCGTCACTGATCCACAGCACCGGGGACCGCGCAGGGCCGACGCGCGGAAGTCCGTCCCGGCGCGGCGAGAGGAGCCGTCCGGCGGGCAGTCCCGCGGGCAGTCGGCGCAAGGCTTCGGGAACGTCCGCGGCAGTCACGAAGCGGAGGCTATTGCCCGGGTGTGACAGCGAGTTGACGATACCGGCCCCGGGAAGGGGCATCCGGCGCCGTTGCCCGTGCTTTTCGCTGCCACGCCCCGTGGTGCGGCCTTACCCTGTTGGGCACCATCAGGGAGCCGCGCCAGCTGTGTGGAGGTATACGGGGTGAAAGGGCGCAGTCCGGATCGGGTCCGCAACGAGCTCATCGTCTCCATCGTGGACGCACTGCAGAACTCCGCCACGGTGAGCCAGGCCGGCAGCCGTGAGATCTGGCGGGAGATGCTGGCCGGTGAGCTGGCCTCGCCCGTGGAACCCTTCGGCGGTGACCGGCTGCGGCCCTGGCTGCTGCAGGTGGTGAGGGCGTGCACCGATGTCGGTGACGGCCTGGCCTGCCTGGTGCGGTCGCTGGAGTACGTGGAGCAGCAGTCGGCGACGGTCGTGGAGCTGTGGCCGCTCGTGGACGAGTGGGAGGCCGTCGACTTCTTCAACAACGCGGATCTCGGCCATCTGCGGCCCGTACTGCTGGCGATGGGGTCCTCGGACCTGGCCGTCATGGCACGCCGCTCCAGCCGGTCCCGGGTGCAGGAGCTGCCCGCGTGGTGCCGGACGGGATGGCAGGTCTTCCTGCGGCTGGCGGGTGAGAACTCCCCGGCCGGTGAACTCCCGCCCAGCATGGCCTTCCTCGCGCTGTCGGCCGACCGGCTGATGGAGGACGGCCAGGCGGAGGGCGCCGAGGTGCTGCGCCGTTTCAACCGCGGCCAGGCCGCGGCCCTGGGCGTGGAGAGCGTGCTGGCGGAACGGCAGCAGGCGGACTTCCCGCATCCCGCGCCGTCCCTCGTCCCCGCCTATCTCATGATCCAGTTCGAACCCGACCGGATCGAGGCGGACCACTACTACCTGTCGCACTGGCGCCAGTCCGACTCCGAGGGCTGGCACCCCGTGCGCGGCGAGACCGCCCATCTGAGCCGGGAGGAGCTCCCGGGCGCGGTGGAGCGGCTGATCGAGGAGGCCGAGGAGAAGTGGGCCGATCTGCGGCAGCCGGTGATCCTCGAGTTCATACTCCCGTGGGAGCTGCTCAACGAGCCGGTGGAGTGGTGGTCGAAGGAGTCCGGTTCCGGGTCCCCGACCCCGCTGGTCCTGGACTATCCGGTGGTGGTGCGCAGCATCGAGCGGTTACAGCGTGCCGCCTGGCACCGGCCCTGGCACAACAAGTGGCGGCAGCTGCGCGAGCGCCCGGCGGACAGCCATCCGTACTGGAGCAGTCCGGAGCGGGACGGGGCGTACTTCTTCCACCTGGAGCGCGAGCTGAAGGAGGACCAGCACGCGGTGTGCCTGGTGCTCAGCCAGCCGCCGGGCGACGAGTCGGGCACCGGCCGCCGCGAGGTCCTGGCGGGGCTGCGGGCCGGGGTGCCCGCGATGATCTGGCACCGCAGCGACTGCGCGGACCCCAAGTTCAAGGACGCCATCGGCGAGATCCTGCAGGACCGGGGGCTGGGCAGTCTGGCGGAACGGGTCGGGGAGTGGCGCAGGGAGGCGCTGGCCCTCGGCCCCGCGGCCTGGGACGGGCACGTCGGTCGCCATCTGGCCATTCTGCTCGACGATCCCGAGCGCAAGCCGAGCCCGCCCGGACCGGTGTAGGGCGTCATGTCCCCGCCGCCCGGAAGGGGCCCGCGGCCGGCACGCGGAGGCGGTCACCCCGTGGTCTTGCACGGACCATCGCCGGGTGCCACGCTGGTGCCGAGACAGACTCACCGGCTGTCCACAGGGGGCGGGTACCGCCGAACGGGTGCGTACCGCCCGGTTTTTGAGTTTTCATCAGTCCTGCCGCCCCCTGTGGCCTGCCGTCTTGCACCGCACGCAGACCACTGCCAGGCTTGGCACGTGGATGTCACGCATGCCCGCGGACTGCGGGACTCCTCCTCGGTGCTCCCTCCGTCGTCGGGCATGACCGGACGCTCTGAGGGCGCTTATGCAGCGTGACGACGGCCCACGACCACCATCGGCGAGGGCTTCTGGCGACGTGTCACCGTGCGCGGTGGCGCATGCTCTGCGGGGCCTGGAGCGGGCCGGGTCCGCGGACCGTCCGTCCGTCCTGCTCGTCGTCGACGACTATGTGAGCATGCGGATCTGGGCCGAGACGGTCGACCGCCTGGCGGAGGAGCTCGCCGCCCAGGAGCCGTCCGGCCCCGTCACGCGCTTACGGCTGCTGGGCTCCGACGACACCGAGCCGGGCCGGATCCGGCTCGAGCACCTTCCCCCGCCCATGGGTGAACACCGGGTGGTGCTGGTCCTGACCGATGGTCTGGCGGCGGGCTGGCGGTCCGACGCGGTGCTGCCGCTGCTGAGGGAACTCGGCCGTTCCGACCCCCTCGCGGTGCTCCACCTGCTGCCGCAACGGCTCTGGTTCCGCACCGGCCTCGACGTGCACCGCATGCGGCTGAAGTCCGGGCGCCCCTGGGCGCCGAACGACTCCCTGCGGTGGGAGCTGCGCACCTCCCCCCTCGAACCCGTGGACGACGATCCGGCGGCGCGCTCCGGCGTGGTGCCGGTCCCCGTCCTGGAGCGCACCGATCACTCGCTCTCCGACTGGGCCGACCTGGTGGCGGCCCGCGCCGGGGACTGGGTGGAGATGTCGGGCGTCCGGGCCCGGGACTGGAAGCGGCGGCCGGACGCCGCCCGAGCCGTCCCGTGGGTCGACGACGTTCCCGACCCCGCCAGCGCGGTGCCGCCGTGGGAGCGGGTCTCGGAGTTCCGGGCGGCCGCGTCGCCCACCGCGTTCGCCCTGGCCACCCGCCTCGCCGCTGCTCCGCTGACGCTGTCCGTGATGAGCGCCCTGACGGCCTCGGTGCCCGGCGCGGGACCGGCCCACCTCACCGAGCTGCTGATGAGCGGCCTGGTGCGGCCCGCGGGTGCGGAGGCCGAGCGCGCGGCCGAGATGGTCTTCGCCTTCGGTCCGAACATCCGCCAGGAGTTATTGGCGTTGGCCCGCCGCCGGGACACCGTGCGGGTACTGCACGACGTACGGGTGCTGATGGCGGCCGCCCCGGAGGACTCCGAGCCGGTCCTGCCCGCCCCGGACGAACCCGTCGAGGCGACCGGTGTGCCACCCGTGACCGCACGCAACGTGGCGTTCCTGCGCGTCGAACTGACGGCGCTGCGCGCCCTGTCCGGACGATTCCTGCCCCGGGCCGAGCGTCTCGCGCGGGTGCTGCGCGAGTACGACCGGCGCAACACCGTCGATCTGGGCAAGGACGCACGTACCCGCACGCGGCACCAGGGCCCCGCCGCCCGGGCCCACCGGGATGCCGCACACGCCCCGAGGGGGCCCGAGGCAACATCAGAAGGAGCCACGACCATGGCGACCACACAGCAGCCGCCCGCGGTGGAGAACGCGCGTTCGGCGCAGCCGCGCATCTGGGGGAACATCCCTCCGCGCAATCCCAACTTCACCGGCCGTGTGGACCTTCTGGAACGACTGAGCGAGCGTCTTCGTGAGGGCACGACCACCGTGCTCCCCGAGGCCATCCACGGCATGGGTGGTGTCGGCAAGACACAGATGGCGATCGAATACGCGTACAGGCATCAGTCCGAGTACGACATCGTCTGGTGGATCCCCGCCGAGCGCCCCGGCCAGATCGGCCAGGCCCTGGTGGAACTCGCCCAGCGGCTCGGTCTGGGCACCAGCGCCGAGGCCAACATCGCGGGCCCCGCCGTGCGCGAGGCGCTGCGCGAGGGCCGGCCGTACTCCCGCTGGCTGCTGATCTTCGACAACGCCGACAGTCCGGAACGCGTCCGCGACTACTTCCCCACGGGCGGCAGCGGCACCATCCTCGTCACCTCCCGCAACCGGCGCTGGAGCGTCGTCGGCCCCTCCCTGGAGGTCGACGTCTTCACCCGGGAGGAGAGCAAGGAACTGTTGCGCCGTTCCAGCGCCTACGGGGAGGATCTCGCCGACGCGGAGGCGGACCGGCTCGCCGACGCCCTCGGTGACCTCCCGCTCGCGCTGGAACAGGCCGCCGCGTGGCGGGCGGAGACCGGGATGCCCGTCTCGGAGTATCTGCGGCTGTTCGAGCACAAGCGCAGTGAGCTCCTGGAGGTGTCCCCGCCGCCGGACTACCAGCTTCCGGTCGCGGCCGCGTGGAACGTCTCCCTCGACCACCTGGAGACCCGCAGCCCCGCGGCGCTGCGCCTGCTCCAGCTGTGCTCCTACTTCGCGCCCGACCCCATCTCGCGCTCGATCTTCTCCGGCCTCGGCGGTTCCACGATCGATCCCGAGCTGGACCGGGCCCTCAACGACCCGATGCGCCTGGCCCGCGCCATACGGGAGATCAACCGTTACTCGCTCGCCCGTGTCGACCACCGGACCAACTCGATCGAGATGCATCGCCTCGTCCAGGCCGTGCTGATCCACCGTATGACCCCAGAGGAACAGAAACGCATGCGCAACGGGGCCCACACACTGCTTGCCGCCGCCGACCCGAAGGGTCCCAATCAGGCGGCCAACTGGCCTCGCTACGCCGAGCTGTACGGCCATGTCATCGCGTCCGACGCCGTCGAGTCCGACCAGCCGTGGGTGCGTGAACTGGTGATGAACGTCGCCAAGTACCTGTGGTACTGGGGCGATCACCGGGTCGCCCTCGAGTTCTCGGAACAGGCATGGGGGACCTGGCAGAGGCTGTTCGGGGAGGAGGACCAGCAGGCGCTCCTCATGGGCTGGTGGCTCGGTTTCCTCTACCTGATGGTCGGACGGCACGAGGACGCCTCCCGGGTCGTTGCCTCGTTCCAGGCGGTCTACGCCCGCACCGCGCCGGCGGACCAGGAGGACACCCGCGAGGACGCGTTGGTGGCACTGAACCTCGAAGCCGCGGTACGGCGCCATCAGGGCGACTTCCTCGCCGGTGCGGAACTCGACGAGATGGCGTACGAGCGGGCTCGGCGCGCCTTCGGCGAGGACGACCCGACCACGCTGGTCACCGCCCACAATCTCGGGGTGAGCCTGCGGGTGGTGGGCGAGTACCGGCGTGCCCTGGAGCTGGACCGGCACACGCACGCCATGAAGACGCGGCTGTTCGGGCGCGATCACCAGCAGGCACTGGTGACCGAGGCGAGCGTCGCGGTCGACGTGCGTGAGACGGGTGACTACGTCGGTGCGCGGTCGCTCCAGCAGGCGGTCGTCGACGGCTACCGGGCGACCTTCGGGGCCGGGAACCCCACGACCTTGCGGTCCATGCGCCAACTGAGCGAGGCGTGCCGCAAGGAGGGCGACCACGTCGCCGCGCTGGAACTGGCGCGTGAGACGTTCGATCAGTTCACCCTCCGCTACGGTGCCGCCCACCCGGAGTCCCAGACGGCCGCGCTCGCACTGTCGGTGGCGCTGCGGCACAACGGCGAGCTGGAGGAGGCCCGGGAGCGCGGGGAGAGGGCCGGAGAGGGATTCCGCACCATCTTCCAGCCGGACCACCCGCACGTCGTGGCGGCCGACGTCGACCTGGCGGTGACGTTGCGGCTGCTGGGCCGGGCGGAGGAGGCCAGGCAGCTGGACGAGGCGGCGCTGGAGTCGCTGACCGGGCGTCTCAGGGAGAACCATCCGATCGTGCTGGCCTGTGCCATCAACCTGGCGAGCGACCTGAGTGCGCTGGGCCGGGTGGCGGAAGCACGCGAACTGGGGGAGCGGACGGTGGCGTTGTGCCGGACGCGGCTGGGTGAGGACCACCCGACCACGCTGGTGGGCGCGGCGAACCTCTCCTTGGACCTCATCGCTCTCGGCGAGGGGGAGGAGGGCGAGGCGCTTCGCGAGGACACCCTGGCCCGGATGGAGAGGGTCCTGGACGAGCCCCGTCTCAACTCCGCCGAGTCCGCTCCCCACCCCGCGACCGCGCAGGCGCGGGCCAGGCAGCGGAGTGACTGCGACATCGACCCGATGCCGTTGTGACGTGGGGCGGTCAGACCGGGGGCGCGCCGAGCCAGGTGGCCAGGCCGACCGGGTCAGGTGCGGTGCCCGTGACCCGGAGCAGTGCCCGGTGAACCGCTCGCGCGCGTTCCGGGTGGTGACAGAGCAGGCGGGCCGCGCCCGGTTCGTCGCCCCCCATGGCGAGGGCACGGCCGAGGCCCGCCCAGGCCCCGGCCGGACCGGGCTCCGTGGCCAGGTGCTCCCGGTAGGCGTGCCGGGCGGCCGTGGCGTCGCCCGCGGCCAGCAGGGCGTCCGCGGTGAGCGCTCCGCTGACCCGGGCCGCGGCCTTCTCCGGCCCGTCGAACGAGATCCTGCCGTCGTCGGCGCCGCTGAGGCGGTGGCGGACGAGGATCGCCAGGCTGTCCAGCCACCGTGCGGAGGGGTCGGGCACGATCTCGGGCTCGGACGCCAGGGAGCCGGGCGGACCGCTCGCCCCGTCCAGCCACGCGTGGACGGCGGTCTCGACCGCTGGTGCGGGCGGCCGCCGGTGATGGGCCCGCCAGCGTGCGACGTTGTCGTCGGCGCACAGCCGCGCCAGGGCCAGGTACTCCTCGGGAACCGGCTCCGCCAGCCACTGCGTGCAACGGTCGCGCAGTGTGTCCAGCAAGGTCGAGCCGAGGGGCGTCAGACGAGGATGGTGGCGGATCTGTTCCGTCGCGGTCGCCACGTGGGTCCGCCACAGCGCGAACTCGAAGTGCGCCATGGCGGACCTCGCGGCCGTGGCCTTGCGGTGTTCGCGCCAGAAGCGGGCGATCCCCGCGAACGCGTAGATGCCCTGAAGCAGTCCTTCGAGCGGCCGGGGATCGTTTCGCCAAGGGGCGTACCACAGCTCCTGGTTCTCGTCGGAACCGCGGGTCAGCAGGGGCGCCAGATGGAGGAGTCCCCCCAGTTTGGTGTGCTGGAACTCGTGTACGAGGGTGA
Source organism: Streptomyces sp. NPDC057950 (assembly GCF_042887295.1). Taxonomy (NCBI): domain Bacteria; kingdom Bacillati; phylum Actinomycetota; class Actinomycetes; order Kitasatosporales; family Streptomycetaceae; genus Streptomyces; species Streptomyces sp. NPDC057950. The sequence goes on along the minus strand of NZ_JBHVPP010000019.1, from coordinate 111,680 downwards.
CTGCGAGCTGTACGGCGTCGTCCGGATCCGAGGCCTCGACGCCGCCGAAGGCGTCCCCCGCGCTCACACTGCGCGGCCGAAACCTTTCGCCTGCGGGGGTCGGCGTCAGCGAGAACATCCCCCGGCGCATCGCCTGCGCCGTCTCCGGCTGTTCCCTCAGCAGTAGTTCCCAGGCCTGCTCCAGCATCCGCCGCCACTGCGCCACGGCCTCACCGGACAGTGGGCGTGGCTCCGTGGGCTCCGGGTAGGTGCGGTACGGGTCCACGTCGTCCAGGGCGATGTCCAGCTGCCGCTCCTTCGGGCCGACCGTGAGCCTGCGCACCGGAAACCATCCGGGCCCCGCCGATCCGCTCGCCGACGGTACGGCCACCTCGATCCCGGCCGTCTCGACCACCGTGTGTCCGCCTTCCGCCCGTACCGTGGCCTTCGCCCAGGGTTCCGTGACCGGCAGGACGGCACAGCCGAGGGTGGGCAGTGGTACGCGGCCGTGCCGCACGGGGACCTCGATGGTGAAGTCGAGCTCCGCGCGTAGCGCCGCGGCGGCGGCGAGGGCCCGCATGTGGCCGAGCTCCACCCACAGCGGGGGCTCCTGCGTCGTCGCCTTGCCGCGCAGCCGGCGCAGCGCTGTGGTCAGCCACATGCCCGTCTGCGGGTACATGAGCAGGTCGTCGACGACACGTGGGGCGCGTTGCTGCGCCTCGCTGAGAAGGTCCCATGCGGGGCCGAGGCCGCCGGCGTCGTCGAGCATCCGTAGGAGCAGCAGGCGACGGCTCCGCTCGCCGCCGAGCAGGAGGTCGAGCGTGGCCGGGCCGCCCTCGCCGCGGACCAGCTCGGCCAGGGTGTCGGGCGGCAGGCGGTGATGAGGAAGTGGCCGCTCAGCGCTCATACGCGGCCCCGGCGTCAGTCGAGACGCGCGCCGCGACCGCCGTCGACGCCGGCGACGCTGGCCAGCTGATGGTCGATTCCCGGCAGCAGTTCCTGTACCGAAGCGGCGAGAACTCGACTGTCCATGGAGCGCAGTGTTTCAAGAGACACCCCCGCGAGATCGACCAGGCTGGACTCGACGGCGGCCACAGTCGGCTCCATGACGGCCAAACCCCTTTCCCCCGGCTGCACATGTGGATGCTGGCGGCTCGCATCCCCCTGATAATGACCCACCGCACGGAGTATGAAACCCCGCGTCCGCGCGGCCCCGCCATATCAGGTCAGCGGCTTCCATCGGCCCGGCGGTGGCGCCGGGCCAACTCCACCGCCTCCTGGTCCATTCGGGCCACACCTACGGAGTCGCCCTCCAACAACCGTATCGCCTCCAGTAGTTGGTCGAGGGTTCCCGGATAGCGCAGGCAGGTGCCGAGGATCCCGAACAGGTCCGGCCGCAGGGCCGGTGACCGGGGGCTCATCGCCGAGACCACCGGGTCGATGCTGTCCAGGAGCAGGGCCAGGGTGGTGGGGCCGCGCACGGTGGGGAGGTCGGTCAACGCGCCCACCAGCCCGCCGAGTTCTCCCAGGGGGAGCCGGTCGGGGAGATGGGTCAGGGCGACCGGGCCCGGTGTGGCGTTCCCCGGAGGGGAGAACCGGACCAGCTCGGGCGCCGAGCGGGGCAGCCCGGCGCACTCGTGCAGCACGGCCAGTTCGGCCCCGGTCAGCAGCCCGTACCAGCGGTCCACGCGTACGGCGGCCAGCCGGCCCAGACCGTCCGTGCGGTGGTGGGCGCTGACCAGGCCGACGAGTGTGCCGTCGTGCCAGACGGCCGCGCCCGACATGCCCTCCCAGGGGGAACGGTCCGGTTCGGCGTCCGACTCCGGTGGCGTGACGGCGAGTTCGAGGGTGCCCTCACGGCGGTTGGACAGCACCGACGTCATTCCCGTGGCGTGGCAGGAGTCGCGGTACTGGGAAGCCGAGCCGTCGTCGAGCAGTCGCATCCGGTCCTCGCGCAGCTTGAAGCGTGGAAAGCCCAACGCGCTGCACGGCAGGACGACGTCCGTGTCGGGCACCGCGCCGTAGAGGGGCGGTTCGGGTACGGCCGCGTGCACGCCCCGCGGTACGGACCCGGTGATCTCCAGGAGCGCCACGTCCGCCTTGTCGGAGGCGAGGAGCACCCGCGCGGGCGCCGTCCACTGCGCGGCGCGGTCGGCCTCGAACCGTACGTCCGCGGTTGCCCCCTCGGCGTCGCGGACCACGTGCGCGGCGGTGAGCACCCAGCGGAGCCCGACCCGGTACCCGGAACCGCGCCGCCCGGGACCCCGGGCCGCCGCCGGACGCACCATCACCTCCGCCACCCGGACCGGGTCCAGTCCGCGGCGCGGTTCCCGCTCCGGCACGGCTCAGCGCTCCCGGTCCGCCTCGGCCCCGCCCACCCACGGCGCCCGTCCGCCGCCGCTGCGGGTGCGCGGATCGAGCGTCAGCTTCACCCGGTGCGTGACGCCCTCGGCCACGCGTCCGTCGGCGCCCGCCTCCACCACCCAGAAGCGGATCTTCCCGCCCGCCGTCGCCGACCGCTCCACGACCACGGCCGCCTCCAGTTCCACCGGACCCACCTCGAAGTACAGATCCTCCCCCTCCGCCGCCGTCCGGGCCGCGGTCAGTTCCCTGCGCAACTCCTCGATCAGTTCAGCGAGTTCAATCACACCCGCTCCCTACCCGTGGCGCCCGCACGCCACTCGGTCCGGGGCCGTCACCCGGTCCGGGGCGATCACGCGATGTGGCTCTGTGTGACCTCTCGGATACACTAAGATCACTCGAGCAGCCTCAAATCACTGGAAAAGCCATATTTCAGTGATACATAAGGCATTGACCGCACACCTTCACCGTCACAGGGGCGCCGCCATGGAGAAGTCCGGAGTCGAGTCCGAGCTGATCGACCTCACCGACGTTCCCTTGGACGCGTGGCCCTGTCTGGATCTGCCGGCCGCGTCGGCCTCCATGCGCCGGCTGCTCGGCCGCGTGGACGACCCCGCCGGCAGCCTCGGGGGCTACAACCCGCAGCGCGAGGCGTAACCACGCCGAAGGCGTCGCCGCACCCTCCCCAGCAGCAGCGAACAGGCAGCAACGAACAGGCTCTCCCATGCACCAGACGGCCCGACCCCACGTCCTTTCACCGCGGTCGTTCGACGAACTGCTGGGCGGCGGGGGCGGCCCCGCGACGGTGGACACGCTGCGCGGGACCGAGCGGAGCTGGCGGCTCCTCGTCGTACGGGCCCTGCTGGACTCGGCGGCGACGGCCCCGCCCGGCCCGCTGCCTCCCCTCGAGGAGGGCTGGCGGCTGCTGGCCCGCGCCTGGGCCGCGTCCGAGGAGGCGCGCGAGGCGGTGGAAGGGCTGCTGGGATATCCGGCGGTCGGCGTCTGGGCGTCGCACACACTGCGCCGGCTGCGCGGGACCGCCCAGGACGAGGCGCCCCTGTGGGCGGACACCGGACACCTCCACGCCATCGCGGCGGCCGCGGCCGTCCGCGCCGGTCTGGAGTTCCGCGCCGAGATCCCGGTCCGGCACGGATGGGCGGTCCTGCCCGCGCTCGGGGCGATGCGGGTACCCGGCCCGGCGGACTGGGACGTGGCCGAGGTCTCCGCCCGCGCCGGACACGTGCGGATCGCCGGACGCCCGCTGGAGGGCCCGGACTGGCACGCCCTGACGAAGCTGCGCGCGGCCGGCTGCACCCTGCTCCTGGACGACACCGACCCCTACCGCGACCTGCGGAAACCGGGCCGGGTCGAACCGGTCGCCACGGCCGGCGAGTGGCAGGAACTGTTCGCCCCGGCCTGGGACATCCTGCGGCGCACCGACACCGAGGGCGCACGGGCGCTGGCCCGCGGGCTGGTGTCGGTGGTGCCCCGCCCGCGCGCCGAACGGTTCCGGCCGCACAGCGCGTCCTCGGGTGAGGCATTCGGCGGTGCCCTGGCCTCGGCGCCGGACGACGCCGAACAGTTCGCCTCGACGCTGGTGCACGAGTTCCAGCACAACAAACTCAGCGCGTTCATGCACCTGTTCACCCTGTACGACGACCGGGGCGACCGGCTGCACTACGCCCCCTGGCGCGATGATCCGCGACCGCTGGGCGGCCTGCTCCAGGGCGTGTACGCCTTCTTCGGGGTCACCGCGTTCTGGCGGCGGCGCGTCCACGTGCTCGGGCAGTTCGAGTTCGCGCTGTGGCGCTGCCAGACGGCGCACGCGCTGCGCGCGATCGGCTCGGCGGACGGGCTCAACGAGCTGGGGCGGCGGCTGGTGGCCGAGCTGGCACGGCGTGTCGAACCCTGGCTGGACGAACCGGTCGACGTGCGGGCCAGGACCGCGGCGGCCCTGGCCGTCGCGGATCACCGGGCGAGCTGGCGCGCCCACCATCTGCGGCCGGCGGCGGAGACGGTCCGCGCGCAGGCGGCGGCCTGGTCCCGCGGTGAACCGCTGCCCCCGGCTCCGGACGTGGCGCCCGTCCCCGGCGGTCCGCACGGCAGCCCGCTGCGCGGGTTCGACACACGGGCCGTGCTGCTGCGGTGGCTGCTGGCCGACCCGGCGGGCTTCGTGGCACTGCGGGACGATCCCGGCGCCGTGGTCGCCGGCGCGCTCGACGAGGACGTCGCCCTGGTCGAGGGCCGTACACCGCAGGCCCTTCAGGCGTTCCGCGAGCGGGCGGTCCGCGGCGGCGACCCCGATGCCTGGGTGGGACTCGGGCTGGCGGCGCGGGCCGGCGCGGACCGGGCCGGCGAGGGTCTGCTGGCGCACCCGGAACTCGCGATGGCCCTGCACACCGCACTGGACGGGCGGGCGGACCCGCTGGAACTGGGCCGCGCCCTGGCCTCCGCGTGTCCGGTGTGAGTCCTGGGGCGGTCTCGACCGGCGCGCTCCCGGCACCGGACGCGTCAGCGTGCCCCGGGACGCTCCCGGCACCGGGCCTCCCCGCGTGCCCGTGACCCGAACGGCGGACACGCGGACCACGGGAGGGCCCTCAGCTGACCTCCCGCAACCGGCGGGCGACCTCAAGTCGAACGGGCTCCAGCGGGCGGCCGACCTCGATCTCCCACAGAGTGTTCTGTAGAACACGGCCCAGGGTCCAGGCGCGGGCCCGCGCGCGCTCCAGACCCATGACGTCGGTCATCGCGTCGAAGCGCCGGAGGATCTCGCCGGGCTCGAAACGGTTGCAGAGCGCGGGACAGAGTTCGAATCCGGGGTCGCCCGCGAGCGGCTTGGGATCGATGGCGACCCAGGGCGCGCGCCCCGCGACGCGGTCGCAGTCGTGACCGTCGGCGTCGCGGACGTCGTCGTGGACGTCGTCGTGGTGGAGGCCGCGCAGGACATTGTCGTAGTGGAGGTCCCAGTGGAGGAGACGGTCGCCCGGCTCGGTCACCACCTCGCGCACCGCAGCGGCGCAGTCCTCGACGAGCCGCCGGTCGGAGGGGTCCGGAATCCGCCGGAGGGCGCCCGGCACCCGCTCCAGCATGTCCGCCGCGACGTCCCCGAGCCGGCGCACGCCCTCCGGTGCCGCCACGGCCGTCAGCCGGGCCAGCAGCCGCGCGATGACGAGGGCGGCCTCGCGCGTGTCGGGAAGGTGCGACAGCATTCGGGTGTGGTCGAGCCGTTCGAGCAGCAGGGTGCCGGTGGCCCTGTCGTGGTCGAGAAGCCGTACGGCGCCGCCGCCGGCCCAGGCGCGCAGCGCGAGCGGCTCTCCCGCGCTCTCCTCGTCGAGAAGCTGGAGCTTCAGCACGGCCGGGGTGTTGTCGGCCCGGCGCACCGGCAGCACCAGCGCCGTCACCCCGTGCATCGAGGGGCCGTCGAGGCGCAGTTCCCAGCGGTCCAGGAAGCGGGCCGCGCGCCGCGGGAGCGCGGCGACGAAGGCGCGGCCCGCCGTTCCGTTGTACCGGAGCTGCGAGGCGGCCAGGGCCTGCGGAACCTCGATCACCCTGTCGACCCTACCCGCGGGGGAGCGGCCGCCCATGCGCGTTGACCGGATCCCGCGCTCCGTGGGGAGCTACATACGCAGCGCCCCCGGCACCTACGTATGGCTGGGCGTCCTCTTCTTCACCACCGTGGCCATGCACCACATGTCACCGGAGTTCGAGCAGGACTTCCTGCGGCAGCGGTCCACCAACATCCACGAGCTGTCGAACGACCCGCTGCGGGTGCTGATCTCCAGCGCGATGTGGATCGACGGCGACTACTGGTTCCCGTACGCCTTTCTCTTCACGGTGTTCCACGCGCAGGCGGAGCGCTGGCTCGGCACCCTGCGCTGGCTGTTCGTGTGCGTGGCCTCGCACGTGCTGGCGACGCTGGCCAGTGAGGGGGCGCTGCTTGAGGCGGTACGGCGCGGGATCGCACCGGAGTCCGCCGTGAACACCCTCGACATCGGGGTGAGTTACTCGCTGGCGGGGGTGATCGCCGTGCTCACGTACCGGATCCCGGCGCCCTGGCGGTACCCGTATCTGGCGGCGGTCCTGGTCTTCTACGGGCTGCCGGTCCTCGGCACGCCCACCCTCGCCCAATGCGGACATTTCCTCTCCGTGGTGATCGGTCTGGGCTGCTATCCGCTGGTCAGAGGCCGCGGAAAAGCACGGAATCCGAAGGAGACACTGGCCGCTCCCAGGGGTTAACGTCCCGGCCATGAGCAGCAGCGGCACGGGAAGCGGCACGGTCAACGGCGGCATCTCCTTCTGGTACGCGGACGACGGGCTCCCCGTCCCGCGCGAGCCCCTGCCGGGCGACGCGACCGCCGACGTCGTGATCGTCGGGGGCGGCTACACGGGTCTGTGGACCGCGTACTACCTGAAGAAGGCGGCGCCCTCGCTGCGCGTCACCGTCCTGGAGCAGAGGTTCTGCGGGTACGGCGCGTCGGGGCGCAACGGCGGCTGGCTCTACAACGGCGTCGCGGGCCGCGACCGGTACGCGAGGCTGCACGGCCACGAGGCGGCGGTCCGTCTGCAGAGGGCGATGAACGACACGGTCGACGAGGTCGTCCGGGTCGCCGCCGAGGAGGGCATCGACGCGGACGTCCACCGGGGCGGCGTCCTTGAGGTGGCGTACACGCCCGCGCAGCTGGCCCGGCTGAAGACCTTCCACGAGCACGAGCTGTCGTACGGGGAGCGGGACCGCGAGCTGTACGGCGCACGCGAGACCGCCGAGCGGGTCCGGGTCGCGGACGCGGTCGGCTCGGCCTGGACTCCGCACGGCGCACGTCTGCACCCGGTCAAGCTGGTGAAGGGTCTGGCGGCGGCCGCCGAGGCACTCGGGGTGACGATCCACGAGCGGACGCCGGTCACGGAGATCCGCCCGCAGCACGCCGTGACCCCGCACGGAACGGTCCGCGCCCCCTACGTCCTGCGCTGCACGGAGGGCTTCACCGCCTCCCTGAAGGGCCAGCGGCGCACCTGGCTGCCCATGAACTCGTCGATGATCGCGACGCAGCGGCTGACGCCGGAGCAGTGGGCGCGGATCGGCTGGGAGGGGCGCGAGACGCTCGGCGACATGGCGCACGCGTACATGTACGCGCAGCGCACCGCCGACGACCGCATCGCGCTCGGCGGCCGGGGTGTCCCGTACCGCTTCGGTTCGCGCACCGACCACGACGGCGGCACGCAGCAGGCGACCGTCGAGGCCCTGTACGGGATCCTGGTCCGCCTCTTCCCGTCGCTGGCCGGCGTCCGGGTGGAGCACGCCTGGTCGGGCGTCCTGGGCGTGCCGCGCGACTGGTGCGCCACGGTCACCCTGGACCGCGCGACCGGCCTCGGCTGGGCCGGCGGCTACGTCGGCTCGGGTGTCGCCACCACCAACCTCGCCGCCCGCACCCTGCGCGACCTCGTCCGGCTGGACTCGGGTCAGGCGGGCCCGACCGGGCTGACCGGCCTGCCGTGGGTCGGCCACAAGGTCCGCAAGTGGGAGCCGGAGCCCTTCCGCTGGATCGGTGTGCACGGCATGTACGCGACCTACCGCACCGCGGACCGCCGCGAACTGGCCACCCGCAGCGCGGAGTCGTCCCGGCTGGCGCGGATGGCGGACCGGGTGGCCGGACGGCACTGACGGGACGGCACCGGCGGGACGGCACCGGCGAGGCGGCATCGGCGGGACGGCATCGGCGGGACGGCATCGGCGGGACGGCATCGGCGAGGCGGCATCGGCGGGACGGCATCGGCGAGGCGGCATCGGCGGGACGGCATCGGCGGGACGGCATCGGCGAGGCGGCATCGGCGGGACGGCATCGGCGAGGCGGCACTGACGACGGTCCCACGCGCGGTGGGCCGCGCGGCGGGTGTGTGACACTGCGCCCATGATTCGCACCGCCACCCCCGCCGACGTGCCCGTCATCCACGCGATGGTCCGTGAACTGGCCGAGTACGAGAAGGTGCCGGACGAGGCGCGGGCGACCCCGACACAGCTGTTCGAGGCACTGTTCGGCGAGTACCCGGCGGCGTTCGCGCACGTCGCGCAGGAGGCCGGGGAGGTGGTCGGGTTCGCGCTGTGGTTCCTGAACTTCTCGACCTGGCGCGGGGTGCACGGCATCTACCTGGAGGACCTCTATGTGCGTCCGCAGGCGCGGGGCGGCGGCCACGGCAAGGCGCTGCTCACCGAGCTGGCACGGATCTGCGTGGCGCGCGGGTACGAGCGGCTGGAGTGGTCGGTGCTGGACTGGAACCGGCCTTCCATCGAGTTCTACGAGGCACTCGGCGCGCGTCCGCAGGACGAGTGGACGGTGTACCGACTGACCGACGGGGCGCTGCGGGAGCTGGGTTCACGGGACTGACTCGGGGACAGGGGCCGTCCCGAGCGCGTGCTTGGGGGCCTTCGCGGTGATCAGCAGGCCGGCGATCAGACCGGCCAGGAGCATGATGCCGCAGGCCCACCAGATGGCGATCGTGTAGCCGTGCACGACGCCCTCGCGGACGACGAGTGCCCTGCGGGCCGGGTCGGTGAGGTGGGCGGCGATGTAGGTGGCGCCGCTGGTGGTGGCGACGGTGTTCAGCAGGGCCGTGCCGATCGAGCCGCCGACCTGCTGTGAGGTGTTGACGGTCGCGGAGGTCACGCCGGAGTCCCGCGGGGCGACGCCGGCGGTGGCGGTGGCGAAGATCGGCATGAAGATCAGGCCCATGCCGAGCCCCATCAGGAGCATGCCGGGCAGCAGCAGGCCCGCGTAGTCGGGGTGCACGGTCAGCCGGGTGAAGACCAGCATTCCGGACGTGGCGAGGAGCGTGCCGGGGACCATCAGCACGCGCGGCGCGACGTGTTGCAGCAGCCGCGCGGAGATCTGCGTCGAGCCGACGACGATGGCGGCCGTCAAGGGCAGGAAGGCCAGGCCCGTCCGCACCGGCGAGTAGCCGAGGACGATCTGCAGGTAGTAGGTCAGGAACAGGAACATGCCGAACATGCCGATGACGGCGAGTGCCATCGTCAGGAAGCAGCCGGCGCGGTTGCGGTCCCGGACGACGTGCAGGGGGAGCAGGGGGCTCGGTGCCCGTTTCTGCCACCACACGAAGGCCGCGATCAGGGCGACGCCGGCCGCGAGCAGGCCGAGGACCAGCGGGTCCGTCCAGCCGCGCGGCTCCGCCTCGCTGAAGCCGTAGACGATGGCGACGAGGCCGCCGCAGCCGAGTACCGCACCAGGGACGTCGAGGCGACCGCCCCGGTAGCCGGGGCGGTCGCGCAGCAGGGTGGTCGCGCCGACGACCGCGGCGACGGCGACGGGGACGTTGACGTACAGGCACCAGCGCCAGTTCAGGTACTCGGTCAGCAGGCCGCCCGCGAGAAGTCCGATCGCCGAGCCGCTGCCGGCCAGGGCGCCGTAGATGCCGAAGGCCTTTCCGCGTTCCCTCGGGTCGCTGAAGGTGGTGGTCAGCAGGCTGAGCGCGGACGGCGCGAGGAGGGCGGCGAAGGCTCCCTGCAGGGCGCGGGCGCCGTAGAGCATGGCGGAGCTGGTGGCCCCTCCGCCGAGTGCGGAGGCGGCCGCGAAGCCGATGAGCCCGATGACGAAGGTGCGTTTGCGGCCGACCAGGTCGGCGATCCGGCCGCCGAGCAGGAGCAGCCCGCCGAAGGCCAGGGTGTACGCGGTGATGACCCACTGACGGTTGCCGTCGGACATGCCCAGGTCACGCTGTGCGGAGGGGAGCGCGATGTTCACGATGGTCGCGTCCAGGACGACCATCAACTGGGCCAGAGCGATGATCACCAGACCCCACCAGCGGTGGGGATCGGCGCCTGCGGGTTCACCTGTCGGGGTGACACTCACCTGCCCAGAAGACCATGGATCGGTGGGTGACGCACCTTTCGGCGAGGCCCTCCCGCTCACGGTTCCAGGACCACCTTGCCGATGGTGGCGCGGGTCTCCAGGGCGCGGTGGGCGGCGGCCGCCGAGGCGAGCGGGAAGCGGGTCAGGGCCGGGGTGAGACGACCGGCCGCCGCTTCGGCGAGCGCACGCAGTTCCAGGGTGCGCAGGGGGTCGGGGCCGCCCGCCCGGCGCATCATGGCGGGGCCGAGGACCTGCTCGGTCACGCCGGGCACGATCAGCGGTCCGCCGTCCCGGATGCCCTCGGCGGACCAGCCGAAGACGAGATGCCTGCCGCCGGGACCGAGCAGGTCCACGGCGGCGCGGGCGGTGGCGCCCCCGACACCGTCGAGGACGACGGTCGCCGCGCGGGGGCCGAGGTACTCGCGGACCCGTGTCGGCCAGGTGGCGTCCTCATGGTCCACGGCGAGGTCGGCGCCGTTCTGCCGGGCCAGGGCCACCTTCCGCGGACCGCCCGCGACGCCGATCACGGTGGCGCCCGCGTGCCGGGCGTACTGCACGAGGAGGGTGCCGATAGATGCCGCCCGCGGCCGCCGGGATCACGGCCACGGTGTCGGGGCCCCACTCGGCGAACCGCACGATCCCCATCGCCGTACGGCCCGTCCCGATCATGGCGACGGCCTGGGCGCAGTCGAGGTTCCGGGGTATCTCGCGCAGGCGGCCGACGTCGGTCACGGCCAGTTCGGCGTATCCGCCGGGCGCGAAGCCGAGGTGGGCGACGACCCGTCTGCCGAGCCAGTGGCCGGGGACGCCCTCGCCGAGCGACTCGACCGTGCCGGCGACCTCGCGGCCGGGGACGGTGGGAAGCGCGGCGGGGGCGGGCGCGGGGCCCCGGGCGCCTTCGCGCAGGGCGGCGTCCAGGAGATGGACGCCCGCCGCGGCCACGGCGACACGGACCTGGCCCGGACCCGGCTCGGGGTCCTCGGTCCTCTCGTAGATGAGGTTCTCGGCCGGGCCGAAGGTGTGCAGGCGGACGGCGTGCATCGGAAGGGCTCCTTTGGGTGCGGGCGGTGAGGAGCCCCACCTTTCGACCTCAAGCGTGCTTGAGGTCAAGGCGTTCCCGGATGCCGAAGGCCAGGGCGACGGCTTCGAGCGCGCTGTTGAAGGAGACCTCCGAGAGCATGCCGGGCGCGGCCACCTGGTCTCCCGCGAGGTAGACGCCGTCGCCGCGGTCGAGGGCCGGGCGGTCGCGCCAGGTGGTGCCAGGCGGGTCGACCGCACCGGTGCGCCCCAGCGCCACCGCGTCCCGCCGCCAGGTCACGCGCTCGCGCCAGCCCTCGAAGGCGAGGTCGAGAAGGTGTTCGGCGCGGGCGGCACCGTCGCCGCGGGACTCGTGGGGGGCGATCGGGAACTGTCCCTGGACGAGTTGCTCCCCGTCCGGGGCGAGGGTGCGGTCCCGCGCCGTGGGACGGTCGAGCCGGCCGGGTGCGTCCAGGTCGGAGAGGGCGTAGGGGTCACCGCGCCGGGTGCGCAGGGCCAGGTCCACAAGGGCGGTCCGGCCGCCGGTCCAGGTGAGGGAGTCGTCCCCCAGGAGACGGCGGGCGGAGTCGAGGGAGGTGGCGACGACGACCGGACCGCGACGGTCGGGGAGCGTGTCGACGCGGGCGAGGGTCTCGACCCGGACGCCGAGGTTCCAGGCGCGGGCGGCCATGCGGTCGACGATGGTCGCCCAGCCGCCGCGCGGATGGCGTGCCTCCGCGGGCAGCCGGGCGGCCCTGCGCAGCCGTTCCTGCACGAAGGCCGCGGAGAGCGCGCCGGGATCGTGGTGGAACAGGGTGACGGCCGAGTAGTGCGCGGCGGCGCGGGCGCCCTCCTCGCCCGTCCGGGCGCTCGCCCAGGTCAGGAAGTCGGCGTCCACGGGCGCCTGCCGGGCATCCCGGCGCAGCAGTCCGATCAGGGCGAGGGGCGGGGTGCGGCGCAGGACGCCCCGGTGGTGCAGGCGCAGTCGCGCGGTCTCCCTGGCCGGTACCGGGGCGAGCGGTCCGGTGAGTCCGCGCTGTTTGAGCCAGGTCCAGTGCGGGCCGCCGCCGTGCAGCGTGTGCGGGCCGTTGTCCGTCCGGTACGGGCCGTCCGCGGTGCGGGCCCGGCCGCCGAGCGTGTGGTGGGCCTCGTACAGCGTGACCCTGGCGCCTGCCTCGGCGGCGGTGATCGCGGCGGTGAGTCCGGCGAGGCCGCCGCCGATGACGGTCAGGTGGTGCATGGTTGGCCTCTCCCTGCGGTAGGGGTCGTCTTGTCGGATACGACTGTTCGCGGGGCCGGAATGTGACATCGGGGGACAGGACCGCAGGCCGGAGGCGTTGTCAGTGGGGGAGTGCAGGATGGGGGCATGGTGCGGAAAGCGGCGGGCGGCACGGGCAGGGCGAGCGGGGCGGTGAAGGGGGCGCGGCGGCCGGAGGTGCGGCTGCCGCCGCTGGAGCCCCACGAGGGCTCCGCGCTGGAGCCGGACGGGGACTATGACGGGCTGGAGTTCCGGGAGACGGATTTCGCCGGGCAGGACGGCGGCGGCGCGCGTTTCATGGACTGCGCCCTGACGGGGTGCGCGCTTGACGAGACACGGCTGCACCACGCGCGCGTGCTGGACTCGGTCCTGACGGGCATCCGGGGTGTGGGCACCGACCTGGCCGAGTCGACGCTGCGCGACGTCGAGCTGGTCGACGCCCGCCTGGGCGGGGTGCAGTTGCACGGTTCCGTGCTGGAGCGCGTACTGATCCGCGGCGGCAAGATCGACTATCTGAACCTGCGCAAGGCCCGCCTCAAGGACGTCGTCTTCGAGGGCTGTGTGCTGGTGGAGCCGGACTTCGGCGGTGCCCGGCTGGAGCGCGTCGAATTCGTGGACTGTGTCGTCAAGGGCGCAGACCTCACCGCGGCGACCCTGGTCGACGTGGATCTGCGCCGCGCCGCGGAGCTGGACATCGCGCGGGGTGTGGACCGGCTGGCGGGCGCGGTGATCAGCCCGGCCCAGCTGTTCGACCTGGCACCGGTGCTGGCGGCGGCTCTGGGCGTGCGGGTGCACGGCGACGCGGGTGAGGCGTGAGGGCCGGGGCGAGCTGAAAGGCGGGCCGGGGGGCGGGAGCCGTGAGGGAGACCGAGGGGGAAGTCCGGGAGGTGACCGGGCAGGGCCACGGGGGGATCAGGTGACGCGGGGGAAGCGGGCCTGGAGGGTCCACAGGGCCGGGTTCTCGGCGAGGTCTTCGTGGAGGTCGGTGAGGTCCGCGATCAGGTCGTGCAGGAAGTCGCGGGCCTCCCGGCGCAGCGCGGAGTGCGAGAAGGTCAGCGGCTCCTCGTCGCGGTGCATCCAGTCGGCCTCGATGTCGACCCAGCCGAAGCGGCGTTCGAAGAGCATGCGGTCCGTCGACTCGGTGAAGTCGAGCTCGGCGTGCTGGGGGCGGGAGGCCCGGCTGCCGTGCGGGTCCCGGTCCAGCTGCTCCACGATGTCGCACAGCGCCCACGCGAAGTCGAGCACCGGCACCCATCCCCAGGCCGTGGACACCTCCCGGTCCGCCTTGGTGTCGGCGAGGTACACGTCGCCGCAGAACAGGTCGTGCCGCAGGGCGTGGACGTCCGCGCGGCGGTAGTCGGTCTGCGGGGGGTCGGGGAACCGGTTGGAGAGGGCGTAGCCGATGTCGAGCACGTACGTGATGGTGTCACGGCCTCGTAGGATCGCGGACGTGCCCCGATCTTCCGTGATCGTCCCCTGCGCCCTGGCTCTCGCCCTCACCTGCGCGCTCACCGCGTGCGGCGGCGGGGACGGCTCGGCGGGCACCCCGGGCGTGCACGACCCCTACTTCCCGAAGATGGGCAACGGCGGCTACGACGTCACGCACTACGCCCTGACCCTCTCCTACGACCCCGGGAGCAAGCGGCTGCGGGGCACCGCCCGGATCACCGCGCGGGCGACCCGGGGCCTCGACGCCTTCAACCTCGACCTGAAGGGCCTGGACGTCGCCGGTGTCTCCGTCGGCGACCGGGACGCGCGCTGGAGCCGGACGGGCCAGGAACTGACGGTGCGCCCGCGCACGGGCCTCGGCAAGGGCGAGACGTTCCGCACCACGGTCCGGTACTCGGGCACCCCGGAAACGCTCACGGACGCGGACGGCTCGCAGGAGGGCTGGCTGCCCACGGCCCGCGGCGCGCTCGCCCTCGGTGAGCCCGTCGGCTCGATGACCTGGTTCCCCGGCAACCACCACCCCTCCGACAAGGCGTCGTACGACATCACGATCACCGTCCCCAAGGGCCTGAGCGCCGTCTCCAACGGGGAGTTGAGGAGCGAGACGACGGCCGCCGACGGCCGCAGGACCTTCGCCTGGCGGACCGCCGAACCGATGGCGAGCTATGTCGCGACGCTCGCCGTCGGGGCGTACGACATCACCCGCAGCACGACCAGGAGCGGTCTGCCCGTGTACGTCGCCGTCGACCCGGCACAGACCGCCGCGAGCGCGAAGGTGCTGGCCCGCATTCCGGAGATCATGGACTGGGAGGCGTACAACTTCGGCCCGTACCCGTTCTCCTCGACCGGCGCGATCGTCGACGGCCCCGGCGTCGCCGGCTACGCGCTCGAAACCCAGAACCGCCCCGTCTTCCCGGGCGCCCCCGACGTCGGGACGCTGGTCCACGAACTGGCCCACGAATGGTACGGAGACTCCGTCACCCCCGCGTCCTGGCAGGACATGTGGCTCAACGAGGGGTTCGCCACGTACGCGGAGTGGCTCTGGCAGGAGGACCACGACGGCGACACGGCCGACGAGACCTTCAACGCCCTCTACCGCGGCGACTACTACGACGACGCCGCCGACAACAAGGCGATCTGGGACTTCCCGCCCGCCAAGCCCTCCGGCGCGGCCCACATCTCCGACAGTCCCGTCTACGACCGGGGCGCCATGGTCCTCCACAAGATCCGCAGGACCGTCGGCGACGACACCTTCTACGACATCATCCAGGGCTGGGCCGCCACCCACCGTCACGGCAACGCGACGACCGCCGACTTCACCGCGTACGTCGAGAAGAAGGCGCCGGGCAAGGACTTCCGCCGCATCTGGAAGGACTGGCTGTACGGCGAGGGCAGACCGGCCACGGCCTAGACCGGGACGGGCAGCCACCACACGCGGGCCTTCCTCGGCCTCCAGGTGGGCGACCTGGGTGCGGAGACCGAGCGGGCCCGTGCCCTGGGCGCGACGCTGGAGGAGCACCGGCCCCGGAAGGGCGTACGGGTCCTCCGCGATCCGCGCGGTCACCCGTTCCGCCTCTTTCTCCCGGGTGGCCGAACTCCTAGGGAGTGTCCGTCCGGTCGGTGCCCGCGGAGTCCAGGGCCTTGCGCAGTACCGCGCACGGACGGCCGAGCCGGCGGTCCTCGCGGTGGTCGATCACCTCGTACCCGAGGGCGGTCCAGAAGGCCAGGCCCTTGGGGTTGTTGTCGAGGACGGCAAGGCGCACGCCGGTGCGGCCTGCGGCCCGGAACCGCTCCTCGACACCGGCCGCCAGCGCCCTGCCGTATCCCTTGCCGTGCTCGCGGGCGTCCACGAGGAGCAGGCCGATCCACGGGTCCGGATCCGCCGGGTCGGGATGGTGCGCCAGCGTGATGGCGAACCCGGCGAGCCGCCCGGCGCCACGGGCGAGCAGCAACTCCACGCCCGGGTGGGCCGCCTCCTCGGCGAGCGCCTCCGCGACCTGCTCCGGGCGGATGTCGTCCGGGTCGGGGAAGTCGCCGCTCAACGCGTTGAATTCGCGGTTGGAGACGTGCAGGGCGGTGAGTTCGGTCAGGAGCGGCCCCGGGATGTCGTGGTCCGGGGTGAGGGGCAGGGATTCGAGGATCACGCGGTGCAGGCTAAGGGCTGTCCCGTAATCCCCGGCGGGCGCGCGACGACAGCTACGGCACCTCGCCGCGTTGTCGGATCGCCCGACTACGCCCAGTATGAGGACGACCCTCCGCCTTGCGATGCACCGCATCTGACGCCGCGCGCTGATCCACCGGGGATTACGGGACAGCCCTTAGTCGGCGGGGCTGCGGATGTGGGCCTGTGCTGGACCGTTGCGGACCGGGTGGAGGTGCGGGTCCGCGCTGGATGCCCCCGGCCGGGGACATGACTTTCAGCCCGTCCGGCGTCTGAGGACGGGGCCGTTCAGGCCGGACGGGGGTCCGGGGGCGGAGCCCCCAGGGATGAAGGGCGGGGCTCCTGCCCGTCCACGCGAAGAGCCCCCGGCCAGGGTTCCCGGGCCGGGGGCTCCGTCGACTCGCGCGTACGGATCAGACGCTGACGCCGAAGTCCTGGGCGATGCCCGTCAGGCCGGAGGCGTAGCCCTGGCCGACCGCGCGGAACTTCCACTCCGCGCCGTTGCGGTAGAGCTCGCCGAAGACCATCGCGGTCTCCGTCGCCGCGTCCTCGGAGAGGTCGTAGCGGGCGATCTCCGTGCCGCCGGCCTGGTTGACGATGCGGATGTAGGCGTTGCGGACCTGGCCGAAGTTCTGCGAGCGGGTCTCCGCGTCGTAGATGGAGACCGGGAAGACGATCTTGTCGATGTCGGCGGGGAGGCCCGCCAGGTTGACGTTGATCGCCTCGTCGTCGCCCGCGCCCTCGCCGGTGCGGTTGTCACCGGTGTGGACGATGGTCTGGTCCGGGGTCTGCTTGTTGTTGAAGAAGACGAAGTGGGCGTCCGAGTAGACCTTGCCCTGCTGGTTGACCGCGATGGCCGAGGCGTCGAGGTCGAAGTCGGTGCCCGTGGTGCTGCGGACGTCCCAGCCGAGGCCCACGGTGACGGCGGTCAGGCCCGGAGCCTCCTTGGTGAGCGAGACGTTGCCACCCTTGGACAGGCTTACAGCCATTGTTGGGAGTCCCTTCCCTCGTTGCGTACGTGCGGTGTGCCCGTACGGTTGGGCTTCGTACGGCCACGAAGCTACAGCTACCCCTAAGAACGCCAAGAGGGGTGCCGAAGGTTCCGGCTGTCTTTACTTTCTTTACCTTTGCGCCGGACGGACCCCCGCGCGAAAAACGGGTGACGTGGACCGGACATCCGGGGGACCATGAACCCCATGTCCGGTCCTTATGTCATCCGCGGCTCCGTCTCGCTCCCCGAGGCCGAGCTCATGTGGCGTTTCTCGCGGTCCAGCGGGCCGGGCGGTCAGCACGTCAACACCACCGACTCGCAGGTCGAGCTGCGGTTCGACCTCGCGAAGACCGAGGCGCTGCCCCCGGTCTGGAAGGAGCGGGCGCTCGCCAAGCTCGCCGGGCGGCTCGTCGACGGTGTGATCAGCGTGCGCTCCTCCGAGCACCGTTCGCAGTGGCGCAACCGGGAGACCGCGGCCGTACGGCTCGCCTCCCTCCTCGCCGAGGCGACGGTGCCGCCCAAGCCGCGCCGGGCCACCCGTATCCCCAGGGGCATCAACGAGCGACGGCTGCGCGAGAAGAAGCAGCGCTCGGACACCAAGCGCGGGCGTTCCGGGCGCGACTGGGGCTGAGGGCCGTTCCGTCCCGCCACCGGGCTCCGAGGACCGCTCCGACGGCGCCGCGCGAAACGCCCGGCGCCGTACGCGGATTGAGCGGCGGGCCGAGTCGGCCACTCGTGGCTACGCTCGGGGAATGGACGGAAATGAGGACAGAGCGCATCTGGAGTGGTGGGCCAACCGATCGAGCTGCCTGGCACGGATCCCCGTCCGGCTGGCCGCCGGGCCCGGCTCCCGGGCGTGGGACGCCGTCGTCTCGCCGCCGCTGGACAGGGGCGCGCGGGAGGACATGCAGTTCCTGATCGAGGCCAGCCCGTACTTCACCCTTCGCTTCGGCGACGATTCCGTGACGGAGGTCGAAGTGGAGCGGGCGGGAGACCCCGGCCGGCTGCGGCTGAGCGCCGTGCCGGAGGCCTGACGTCACATCTCGGGCCCGCGATCCGTCAATCCACCGACGGACGAAGGACCGCGGGCCCGACGGGGAGATGTGACGGATGAGCGACAGCGAATTTCTGAATGAGAACCATGAGAACGCTCGGAACGCGGGCGAGAACGCGTTCGGGAACGCGAATGCGAAGCAAAATGGCGCGGGTGCGGGGAACGGCGTGGGAAACGGCGCCGGGATCGATGCCGTGAACGATGCCGTGAACGCGAACGAATTCCTCGCCGAGCGCTTCGAATCGCATCGCGGCCGGCTGCGCGCCGTCGCCTACCGGATGCTCGGCTCGCTCGCGGAGGCCGACGACGCCGTCCAGGAGGCATGGCTCCGGCTCAGCCGCGCCGACGCCGGCCGGGTCGACAACCTCGGCGGCTGGCTGACGACGGTCGTCGGCCGGGTCTGCCTCGACATGCTCCGCTCCCGCAGGACCCGCGGCGAGGAGCCGCTGGAGGAGGGGCCCGGGGTGCGCATGCCCGAACCGGTGCTCAGCCCCTTCGGAGGCGTCGACCCCGAACAGGAGGCGCTGCTCGCCGACTCGGTGGGAATCGCGCTGCTGGTGGTCCTGGGGACGCTGACGCCCGCCGAACGGCTCGCTTTCGTGCTGCACGACCTGTTCGCGGTGCCGTTCGACGAGATCGCGCCCGTCGTGGGCCGCACACCGGCGGCCGCCCGGCAGCTCGCCAGCCGGGCCCGGCGCCGTGTCCAGGGCGGCGCCCCGGCGCCCGATCCGGACCTGACGCGGCAGCGGGAGGTCGTGGAGGCGTTCCTCGCGGCGGCGCGCGACGGCGATCTCACGGCCCTCGTCGCGGTGCTCGACCCGGACGTGGTGGCACGGTCCGAGGACGGGGTGACGACCGGCGCGGTGAACGTGGCCTCGAACGCGAGCCGTTTCGCCCATCTGGCCCGGGTCGCGCGGCCCGCCTTCGTCAACGGCGCCGCGGGGGTCGTGGTGATCGAGGAGGGACGCCCCGTCGGCGTCCTCGCGTTCACGGTCGTACGGGGGCGGATCGCGGTGATCGACATCCTCAACGATCCGCGGCGGCTGGCCGGGGTGGACGTCACGGTCCTCGACCGGTGACCCCTGTCCTGCGGCTGCCGGGGTGTCAGCCCAGCTGCCGGTAGCGGCCCTTGAAGTGCACCAGCGGCCCCCCGTCCGCGCTCGGCACCGACGCCGTCAGCACCCGCCCGACCACGAGTGTGTGGTCACCGGCGGTGACCCGCTGCTCGGTGCGGCACTCCAGGGTCGCCAGGGCGCCGCCCACCAGGGGCGCCCCGGCCGCCTCGCCGCGGACGTACGGGATGTCCTCGAAGAGCAGACGGTCACTGATGCGGCCCTTCATGGCGAAGCGGCCGGCGATGTGGCGCTGGCTCTCGGCGAGCACGGAGACGCCCCACAGGGGCTGCTCGTCGAGGAGGTCGTCCATACGGGAACCCTCGCGCAGGCTGACGAGGACCAACGGGGGGTCCAGGGAGACGGACACGAACGCCGTGGCCGTCATGCCGACGTCCTCGCCGCCCGGTCCTTCCGGGTCCAGCGCGGGCTCGTGCGCGGTCACCAGGACCACGCCCGCGGCCAGCCGGGACATGGCGGCGCGGAACTCGTCGTTGCTCACCCCCTCAGCATGCACGGAGGGGGTGGAAGGAACGGCAGGGGGAGTGTTCAGCACGCCGAAACGCTAGTCTCCGACCCGGGGCGTCCACATCGGACCTCGGGCCGAGCCGGGTCCTAGGTCCGAGGACGGACACAACCGCTCACAGTGTCTGCACGGCATCTAAATATGTGTTCAGTTAACACACGGGGAAAATGCAGAAACCCCACTCAATTGTTCATCTTACGCTGTGACTTGAGTCACAGGGGCCATATTTTGTTGACCCTGTGTACCGAGTGAGCAGCGCGCTGTGATTCAGTGGCGGGGAAGCCAGGCAGGAAGCTACCAACCGGTACGCGCAAGAGAACTCAGGTACAGAGAACCGGTCCAGAGAACCAGGTACGCCGAAGACAACCCTGGAGTTGCTGCGAGGTCTCGAGGGGAGGGCGAATGGAGACCGAGTCGGAGCCCTACGTCCGTCTTGCGACCCTGCGGCAGCTGCATCAGGTGATGGCGGACATGAACACCGCGCGGAGCCTGGCGGACACGCTGCAGACCGTCGCCGACGGCGTGGTCACGGGCCTCGGCTACGAGCTGGCGTGTGTCAACCTCGTACGCCCCGACGGCGACCTCGTGGTCGCCGCGCTCGCCGGCAACTCCGCCGCCGAGGCGCTGATCACCGGCCGGGTCGGCTCCCGCGAGTCCTGGGACCGCCGCCTGAACATGGGCGAGGCCTGGGGCGACCTGCGTTTCATACCGCACACCGAGGGCTGGGTCCTCGACGACGACGACGTACCGCAGTGGTACACCGACGGCCCCGCGCCCCGCTTCGAGGACGAGTGGCACCCCTCGGACCGTCTCTTCGCGCCGATGTACACCCCGGGCGTCGGCGGCAACACGGGCGAACTGATCGGTGTCCTGTCCGTCGACCGGCCGCGCAACGGACGGCAGCCCGGCGCCTGGGGCCGCGAGGCCCTGCAGATGTACGCCTTCCAGGCCGCCATCGCGATCAGCAACGCGCGTCTGCGGGCCAACATGCAGCGCGCCCTGGTCCGCCTCGAGCGCGAACAGCAGGCCCTGCGCGCCAGCGAGGAGAGCTTCCGCCAGGCCTTCGAGTACGCACCCTCCGGCATGGCCATCGCCGAGATGGGCGGCGACCAGCACGGCCGCATCCTGCGCACCAACGACGCCCTGTGCCGCCTGCTCGGCCGCCCCGCCTCCGCGATGCGCCGCTACTCCTTCTCCGACCTCGTGCACCCCGAGGACATCGGCACCCTGCTGCGCACCTCCGCCGAGGGCGGCCGCGCGGAACTCAGGCTCGGGCGCCGCGACGGCACCTACGTCTGGGTCTCGCTGCGCAACTCCGTCGTCGCGGACGCCGCCGACGGCCCGCGCTTCCTGCTCACGCACGTCGAGGACATAGAGGAGCGCAAGCGCCGCGAGCTGCAGCTCGCCCACCGCGCCTCGCACGACTCGCTCACCGGCCTGCCGAACTCGGCGGAACTGCGCTCCCGCCTCGGCTCCCGGCTGTGCCAGCGCCCGCAGGCCCTCCAGCCCGGCGCGGTCGAGTCGCTGGACGCCGCCTACGGGCACGGGCCGTACGCGGAGCAGGCCGCCGAGCACGGCACCTTCGACGGGCACGCCGCGGCGCACGGCTTCGACTTCGGGCCGGGCGCGGCGGCCTACGACGCCTTCGACCACCATGTGCACACCATCGCGCCCGAGGGCGAGACGGACGACGGCGCCAAGGGGCTCGCGGTGCTCTTCTGCGACCTCGACGGCTTCAAGTCGATAAACGACCGGTTCGGGCACAACGCGGGCGACGCCGTGCTCATCGAGGTCGCCCGGCGCCTGACCAACGGCGTCCGCGACGGCGACACGGTCGCCCGGCTCGGCGGTGACGAGTTCGTGGTGCTCGCCGACGGCCTCGGCCGGGCGGACGCGGCGGACCTCGCCGTACGGCTGCGGAACGCGATCATCCCGCCGATCCGGGTCGACGGCCGGGCGGTCCGGGTGGGCGCCAGCTTCGGCATCGGATGGGCACACTGCGGCATGACGGCCGACGAGGTCTTGAAATCCGCTGACGAACGGATGTACGTCGAGAAACGTTCTCGTCCCAAACAGCATCGGCGTGCCGGATAAGTCACAGGTCAGTGGGTTGATGCGGTGAAGGCCACCCGTTTGGCCCCCTGGAAGCGGGTAGGCTCGCCCTTCACGTGCTTCATTTCGTGTACCGCATCTGTACCGCACCTGTTGAGGAGTACCTAGGGATGACGCCCGGCAACAACGGCGCGAGCACGCCCGAGGACGACGACCCGTTCGGCTACCTGTACGCCGACGGTCAGGCCAACGGCGCCACTCCGCCCAGCGGAGGTGGCGGCTACGGCTACCCGGGCTCGGTCAACCGGGTGCGGGCGGTCGGCGAGCGCCAGTACGGACAGCAGCAGGCCGGTTACGGTCAGCAGCAGGCCGCCGCCCCCACCGCGCCCTACGGCCAGGTCCCGCAGCAAGGGCCCTACGGCCAGCCCGGCCAGCAGCAGCCCGGCCACGGCCAGCGGAACGCGCACTACGCGGCGCCCGAGACGGGCCCCGGCGGTGCGCCCGCCTCCCGGCAGTCGGCCGGCGGTGGCGGACGCGGTCGCGGCCCGAACACCAAGGGCCTGCTGATCGGCGCGATCGCCGTGGTCGCGGCCGTCGTCATCGGCATCGGCGTCGCGATGATGGGCGGCGACTCGAACGGCGACAAGACCGGTGACGAAGCGGGCTCGTCCCCACAGGCATCGCAGAGCGCGGAGCCGAGCAAGCCGGCCGGCGAGCAGCCGCCGGAGCCGGGCAAGCTGCCCACCATCGACGCCAAGGCGCTGCGCCTGGAAGGCGGCGCCACCACGGCGTCCGACGTCAAGGGAGCGAAGTCGAACGGCGGCGTCTACGTCGCGGGCTTCAACCAGGGCGGCGCGTCCGTCACCTGGACCGTCAACAGCATCCCCAAGTCGGGCAAGTACAGCGTGTACGTCGGTTACAGCGTCCCGGGCAAGGACGGCACCGCCACCCTCACGGTCAACGGCACGGCTTCCAAGACGCCTGTCGGCTTGAAGAACTGGGCGGGTGGCCCCGCGGGCGACTACGAGAAGGGCTGGACGAAGACCTACAACTGGATCCAGCTCGACAAGGGCACGAACGCCATCAAGATCTCCTGCGAGCAGGGCAACCAGTGCGACGCCCTCATCGACCAGATGTGGCTGGTCGACGGCTGGGTCAAGTCCGGCGGCTGAGTCCCGGGAGCATCCGGCTTCGGCCGGCCGTCGGGGGCGGGGCCTTCGATGGCCGTCGAGGTGAGGCCGGGAACCGGCACCGTCGTGGCCGGTACGCGTCCGCCGTCGACGCGCGGGACGGCCGCCCGGTCCGTCTTGCCGTCCGTCCCCACGGTGTCGGCCGTGGCCGGACGGTTTCAGGCCGCGCTGGTCTCGCCGGTCAGCGACACCCGGTCCACCAGTTCCTCGTACACGCCCCGGTCGAACTCGCCCGCCACCGGGGCCAGTACGGTCGCCGTGGACAGGGCGACGGCCCTGGTCAGGCGGGCCGGCCAGGGCAGATGTTCCACCAGGCCCGACAGCAGGCCCGCGACCACCGAGTCGCCCGCGCCCGTCGGATTGCCGTGCACGCGGTGGGGCGGGGCGGCCCGCCAGAGACCCTCCGGCGTGTGCGCGAGCAGCCCCTGGGCGCCCAGTGAGGCCACCACGGCGTGCGCGCCGCGTCTGCGGGCGTCGCGGGTGGCCTGCAACGGCTCGTGGGAGCCGGTGAGTTCGGCCAGTTCGTCGGCGTTCGGCTTGACGATGTCGGGGCGGGCGGCGACACCCCGGCGCAGCGGTTCGCCGCTGGTGTCGAGGAGGACCGGGACGGCCGCCGCGCGGGCCGCCCGGATCAGCCCCGCGTACGCGCCCACCGGGACCCCCGGCGGCAGGCTGCCGCACAGGGCTACCGCCGAGGCGGAGCGCAGCAGATGCCCGTACGTCTCCTGGAAGGCCGCCCACTCCGCGGGGGTTATCTCCGGACCGGGCTCGTTGAGCTGCGTGGTGTCACCCGTCGCCGTGTCGACCACGGCTACCGTGCGGCGCGTCGGGCCGGACACCGGGACCAGCGCGTCCACCAGGCCCGCGCAGTCGGTGAGTTGCTCCTGGAGGGACCGGCCGGTGGCACCGCCCGTGAAGCCCGTGACCGTCACCCGGTGACCGAGGGCGGCGAGCACCCGGGCCACGTTCAGCCCCTTGCCGCCGGGGCGTTCGGTCACCTCGGTCACCCGGTGCGAGGTGTGCGGCCGCAGGGACCGCACACGGTAGGTGATGTCGACAGCGGTGTTCAGTGTGACCGTGAGGATCACCTGGGCCGACCTCCCCCGATGCGCTTGCCGACAGTTCCGGAGGCACGATCATGCCAAACGCGACGGCGGTCGGCCCAGTCCCCCGGGCCGACCGCCGCACGGCAACAAACGGATGAATCAGTCCAGTTGGGGATCGACCACCCATTCACCCTTGCGCATCACGCCCTTGAGCGTGAACTCCGCGTCGAGAACCACCAGGTCGGCGTCCTTGCCCGGCTCCAGCGAGCCCACCCTGTCGTACGCGCCCAGCAGCCTGGCCGGGTTGGCGGACAGGGCCGCGACGACGTCCTCGACCGGCAGCCGGTCGATCGTGACCGCCCGCTGGAAGGCGCGGTCCAGGGTGAGCGTGGAGCCCGCGATCGAGCCGCCCTCCACCAGCCGCGCGACACCCTCGCTGACCTCGACCTCCAGCGGACCGAGCAGATAGCGGCCGTCGCCGAAGCCCGCCGCGTCCATGGCGTCCGTGATGAACGCCACCCGGCCCGCGCCCGCGTGATGGAACGCCAGCTGGAGGGCGGCCGGGTGGAGATGCGTGCCGTCGTTGATCAGCTCGACGGTGATCCGCTCGTCCTCCAGGAGAGCCGTGATCGGACCCGGCGTGCGGTGACCGAGCGCGGGCATCGCGTTGAACAGGTGCGTGGCCACGGTCGCGCCCGCGTCGATGGCCTCCACCGTCTGCTCGTACGTCGCGTCCGTGTGCCCGATCGCCGCGATCACCCCGTGCTCCGCCAGCAGACGCACGGAGTCGAGGCCGCCCGGCAGTTCGGTGGCGAGGGTGACCATCCTGGCCCGGCCGCGCGCGGCGTCGATCAGCTTGCGGACCTCGGCCGGGTCCGGGTCGCGCAGCAGCTCCTCGGAGTGGGCGCCCTTGCGGCACGGCGAGATGAACGGGCCCTCGAAGTGGATGCCCGCGATGTCGCCCTGCTCGGCCAGCTCCGAGAGCAGCCCGGCGCGCTGGGCCAGGCCGTCCATGTCGCCGGTCACGGTCGAGGCGACGACCGTGGTGGTGCCGTGCAGCCGGTGCGTGTGCACGCCCCGCAGGACCTCCTCGACGGTGCCGGAGGTGAAGGAGGCGCCGCCGCCACCGTGGTTGTGCAGGTCGACGAAGCCGGGCACGAGCCAGTGGCCGGACAGATCGGTGGCCGGGGTGTCGTCGGCCGTGCTCCCGGCGATGCGCGTGCCGTCGACGATCACGCGTCCGCCGTCCACGACTCCGGTGGGCAGGACCACCCTGGCACCGGAGAGAACCTTGCTAGGGGCCATCAGGTGGTTACCTCCGAGCGGTCGGTGAGGGGGGTTTCGAGCAGGTCCCAGGCCAGCAGACCGGCGCCCAGGCAGCCGGCCGTGTCCCCGAGGGCGGCCGGGACGAGCGACGGCAGCTTCTGGAAGGTGACGCGTCGCTCCACCGCGGCCCGCAGGGGTGCGAACAGGGTCTCCCCGGCCTCGGCGAGGCCGCCGCCGATGATCAGGGTGCGGGGGTCCAGCAGGGTGAGCGCGGTGACGAGTCCGTCGGCGAGCGCGTCGACGGCGTCCTGCCAGACCCGGACGGCCCGCGGGTCCCCCGACTCCACGGCCTTCGCGCAGTCCGCCGCGTCGGCGTCGGGGGATCCGGATGCCTCGGCCCATGCCTGGCTGACGGCCGCCGCGGACGCGTAACGCTCCAGACAGCCGCGCTGTCCGCACGGGCACACGGCGCCTCCGGGGCGTACGACGATGTGGCCGATCTCGCCGGCGAAGCCGTGCGCGCCCGTCTCGACCGTGCCGTTGATGCCGATGGCGCCCGCGATGCCGGTGCCGAGAGGGACGAACAGGAAGCGGTCGGCGCCCTGTCCCGCGCCGATGCGGCCCTCCGCGAGACCGCCGGTGCGCACGTCGTGCCCGAGGGCCACCGGTACGCCGCCCAGCCGCTCGCCGAGCAGCCGGCGCATCGGTACGTCGCGCCAGCCGAGGTTGGCCGAGTAGACGGCGGTGCCGCTGTCGGCGTCGACGATGCCGGGGACGGCGACCCCGGCGGCCGCCGCGGACGCGCCGAAGCGCCGCTCGCCGTGGGCGCGCAGCTCGGCCGCGAAGTCGAGGATCGCGCCGACCACGGAGTCCGGGCCGCGTTCCCGGCCGGTGGCGCGGCGGGCCTGGTGGAGCAGCTCGCCCGCCGGCCCGACGAGGGCGGCCTTCATCCCGGTGCCGCCCACATCGAGGGCGATGACATGTCTCACGGGGACAGTCTCGCCCCTTACCCCAGGAGAGGTCTAGTCCACTCACGTGGTGTAGACCTTGTATCCGCATTCCGAGACGGATGCAATGGACGCAGAAGCAAAGACGGCAAGACGGCGCAGGGGTGGGAGACAACAGCGTGCAGCGACGTAGGACAGGACTGGTCGCGGTGATGTCCGCACTGGGTATGACGGCGACCCTCGGGGGCTGCGGCAGCTCGGACGGGTCCCCGGACGTGACCCTCGAACTCGTGGCGGCCGACTACGGCGACTCCAAGGCCAACAGCTCCCAGAAATACTGGGACACGGTGGTCAAGGGATACGAGACCGCCCACCCGGGTGTGCGTGTCGAGGTCACCGTGTACCCCTGGACCGATGTCGACCGCAAGGTGGGCGAACGGGTCGCGGCGGGCAGGGCGCCCGACCTGGCACAGATCGGCGCGTACGCCGACTACGCGGCCAAGGGCGAGCTCTACAGCGCCGATCAGGTGCTTTCCATACCGGTCCAGGCCGACTTCGCCTCCCAGCTCACCGAGGCGGGGCAGATGAACCGGGTGCAGTACGGCATGCCCTTCGCCGCGTCCACGCGGCTGCTGTTCTACAACAAGAAGCTCTTCGCGGACGCCGGTCTCACCCCGCCGCAGAGCTGGAGCGAGCTCGCGGCCGACGCGGCGGCGCTCAAGGCGCGGGGCGTGAAGTTCCCCTACGCCCTGCCGCTGGGCCCGGAGGAGGCGCAGGCGGAGACCATGCAGTGGCTTCTGAGCGGCGGCGACAGCTACACGGACGACGTCGGCACGTACCACCTCGACTCGGCGGAGAACGTCGACACGGTCACCTGGCTCAAGAACGAACTGGTCGGTAAGGGGCTCACCGGACCCGTCGCACCTGCCAAGCTCAACCGCGCCGACGCTTTCGCGGCGTTCGCCCGGGGTGAGGTCGGAATGCTCAACGGGCACCCCACGCTGATGAAGGCGGCGGCCGACAAGGGCGTGAAGTTCGGCATGGTGCCGATGCCGGGCGTCGACGGCAGGGCCAGGACGACGATGGGTGTCGCCGACTGGATGATGGCGTTCAAGCACAACGGCCACCGGGAGCAGATCGGCTCGTTCCTGGACTACGTCTACAGCGAGAAGAACGTGCTCGCCTTCTCCCACGAGTACGACCTGCTGCCCGTGACGACGTCCGCGTCCCAGGCGATGAGCGCCGACACGAAGGACAAGGATCTCGTCCCGTTCCTCGACGAGCTGCCCACCTCGCAGCTCTACCCGGTCGGCAAGACCTCCTGGGCGTCCGTCAGCGCGGACATCAAGCGGGACATCGGCAAGGCGGTCGCTCCGGACGGCAGCCCGTCCGGGGTCCTCGGCGCGCTGCAGCGGACGGCGACCATCAGGGACAGCAGGGACTGAGGGACCGGGTGTCGGTGGTGGGGGTTACGGTGCTTTCCATGACGTCCATGGAGGAGCTCGGGGCGCGGGAGCGGGCGGTTCTCGCCATGGAGCGGCGGGGGTTCGCCGGGCCGGGGGCGAAGGAGCGGGCGATAAGGGAGCAGCTCGGGCTGGCGCCGGTGCGGTATTACCAGCTTCTCAACGCCCTGCTCGATGATCCGCGGGCGCTGGCCCACGATCCGGTCACGGTGAACCGGCTCCGCCGGATCCGGGCGGGCCGCCGCGACGACCGCTGACCCGGGGGTTTTCCCGCCCCCGCCGCCCCTACCCGTCCCATCTGTACCTGGGGGCTGCGCCCCCAGACCCCCGCCGGCCTCAAGGGCCTTGTCCTCAAGCGCCGGACGGGCTGGATATGCGGGCCCGCACCATCAGCCCGTCCGGCGTTTGAGGACGAGCCCTTCGGGCGAAGCGGGGGTTCAGGGGGCGCGGCGCCCCTGGCGGGGTCCGGGGCGGAGCCCCGGGGACGGGTCGGGCAGGGGCGGCGGGGGCGAGAGAACGGCGGGTGCGTTCGGGCGCGGCGCCGATAGGGTCGGCGTATGGGCAGTCATGCGGAATTCCCGGAACACCCCGAGACCACGGACACCGTCCCGACACCGGCGACCGCCGCGGGAAGGGACGGGCTGCAGGCCATCCTCACGCACCCGGCCCGAACCGTGATCGCGCTCGACTTCGACGGAACCCTCGCCCCCATCGTCCCCGACCCCGAACAGGCCCGCGCCCACCCCGCCGCGGTCCCCGCCCTCGCGGCCCTCGCGCCGAAGGTCGCCTCCGTCGCCGTCGTCACCGGCCGCCCCGCCGGCGTCGCGGTGCGCCACGGCGGCTTCGCGGGTGTCCCGGGCCTCGACCACCTCGTCGTCCTCGGCCACTACGGCGCCGAACGCTGGGACGCCCGCACGGGCACCGTCAGCGCCCCCGCCCCCCACCCCGGCGTGGCGGCGGTCCGCGCCGAGCTGCCGGGGGTCCTCGACCGGATCGGCGCCTGGCACGGCACGTGGATCGAGGAGAAGGGCCGCGCGGTCGCCGTCCACACCCGCCGCGCCACGGACCCGCAGGCCGCCTTCGAGTCCCTGCGCGCACCCCTCGCCGACCTCGCCACCCGGCACGGCCTGATCGTCGAACCGGGCCGCATGGTCCTGGAGCTGCGCCCGCCGGGCATGGACAAGGGCGTCGCCCTCCTGGAGTACGTCCGCGAGGTCGGCGCCGAAGCCGTCCTCTACGCGGGCGACGACCTCGGCGACCTCCCCGCCTTCGCCGCCGTCGACAAACTCCGCTCGGACGGCGTCCCGGGCCTGCTGGTGTGCAGCGGCAGCTCGGAGGTCGCGGAACTCGCCGAACGCGCCGACCTTGTGGTGGACGGCCCCGCCGGGGTCGTCGGTCTGCTGAGGGCACTGGCCTCCCGGCTGGACCGGTGACCCCGGCCCGCCGCGGCGAACGGCGCCCTCACTCCTCCAGCGCGCGCAACTGCTCCAGGAACCACTGCGCCGGAGGCAGGGCCGTCGCCGCCGCGGCGAGCCGCTTCGTGCGCTCGGCCCGCTCACCGGCCGGCAGCGACAGGGCCTCGTGCAGCGCCCGCGCGGTGCCGACGACGTCGTACGGGTTCACCGTGAGCGCGTCCTCGCCCAGTTCCTCGTACGCCCCGGCCTCCCGGGACAGCACCAGCACGCACCCCTCGTCGGAGACGACGGGCACTTCCTTGGCGACGAGGTTCATACCGTCCCGGATGGGGTTGACGAGGGCGACGTCGGCGAGCCGGTAGGCGGCCAGCGAGCGGGCGAAGTCGTCCTTGACGTGGAGCACGACCGGGGTCCAACCCGGCGTCGCGTACTGGGAGTTGATCTCGTCCGCCAGGGTCTGCACGGCGGCCGTGTAGTCCCGGTAGACCGCCAGGTCCTGGCGCGAGGGGTAGGCGAAGGCCACGTGGACCACCCGCTCGCGCCACTCCGGCCGGTCCTCCAGGAGCTGCCGGTACGCCAGCAGGCCCCGCACGATGTTCTTCGACAGCTCGGTGCGGTCGACCCGCACGATCGCCCTGCGGGCGCGGCCGTCGGGGCCCTCGCCGATCTGCTCGCGCAGCGCGTCCATCCGCTCGGCGACGTCCGCCTCGTGGGAGCGCCCGCGCAGGAAGTCCGCGTCCGCGCCGAGCCCGTGCACGCCGACCCGGGTGTCGCCGAGCCCGCCGACGAGCGCCTCGCAGCAGGCGGTGAACGCGTTCGCCCAGCGGTGCGTCAGGAAGCCCAGCCGGTCAGCGCCGAGCATGCCGCGCAGCACCTGTTCGGCGATGTCGTCGGGCAGCATGCGGAAGTAGTCGACGGGCGCCCACGGGGTGTGGGAGAAGTGGCCGATGCGCAGATCGGGGCGGAGTTCGCGGAGCATGCCCGGGACCAGGGTCAGGTGGTAGTCCTGCACGATCACCACGGCGCCCTCGGCCGCCTCGTCCGCCAGGGCTCGGGCGAACGCGCGGTTGAACTCCTCGTACGACGACCACTGGCGCCGGAACTCCTGGTCGAAGACCGGCTCCAGCGGCGTCTGGTACAGCATGTGGTGGACGAACCACAGCACCGAGTTCGCGATGCCGTTGTACGCGTCCGCGTGCACAGCGGCGTCGATGTCCAGCATCCGCACACCGTCCTCGCCGACCCCGCGCCGGACGGCCTCGCGGTCGCCCTCGCCGAGCGCCGAGCACACCCACAGGGCTCCCGCGTCCGGACCGATCGCGGAGAGGCCCGAGACCAGCCCGCCCCCGCCGCGCCGGGCCTGGAGCGAGCCGTCCTCGCGCACCTCGTAGGAGACCGGGCCGCGGTTGGACGCGACGAGGATCCGGTGGGCGCCGTGCGGTGAAGCCGTTGAAGCCATGCCTCGAAACCTAGCCCGGCACCGAAACGCTCAAACGTTCCCGTCGGCCGGATGCGACGAAAGACACGGACCGCGGGGCGGTGGGGCCGGTGGCGCCGTCCCTCACCCCCTCACCAGGGACGCGGTTCACGCGGCCCTGCGTTTGACGTACTCGGAGATTTCGGCCATCGGGGGGCGTTCCTCCGTGTCCACCGAGTACGTGCGCGGCTCGAAACCGTCCTCGCCCCGCTCGAACTGGGTGAGGGACGGCCGGATGAGGTGACCGCGGGCCAGCCGGAGCTGCGCCGTGCGGTAGATCGCGGCGGACATCCGGCCCAGCGCCTGCCCGTCCTGGTGGCGGTGCTTGCGCTCGCCCACGTCGACCTGGGCGAGCGCGTCGAGGCCCACCAGGTGCAGGGCGTCGACGAGCATGCCCAGTTCGACGCCGTACCCGACGGGGAAGGGGAGCTGTTCGAGCAGCGAGCGGCGGGCCGCGTACTCACCGCCGAGCGGCTGGACGAACCCGGCCAGCTGCGGCCAGTGCATGTTCAGCAGCGGGCGGGCCATGAGTTCCGTGACGCGGCCGCCCTGCCCCGCGGCGCCGGCCAGCGGACGGTCGTACATCCCCTTGACGAGGTCCACGCCCGGCTCGGTGAGCAGCGGGCCCACGATCCCGGAGACGAAGTCCGACGAGAAATCCCTCAGGTCCGCGTCGATGAAACAGACGATGTCCCCGCTCGTCACCAGGAGCGACCGCCACAGGACCTCGCCCTTGCCGGGCACGGCCGGGATACGGGGCAATATCTCGTCCCGGTGCACGACCCGCGCGCCCGCCGCGGCCGCCACCTCCGAGGTGCGGTCGGTCGAGCCCGAGTCGACGACGACGATCTCGTCGAC
This sequence comes from Streptomyces sp. NPDC057950, assembly GCF_042887295.1. Taxonomy (NCBI): domain Bacteria; kingdom Bacillati; phylum Actinomycetota; class Actinomycetes; order Kitasatosporales; family Streptomycetaceae; genus Streptomyces; species Streptomyces sp. NPDC057950. The sequence continues at coordinate 80,199 of NZ_JBHVPP010000019.1, read as the reverse complement.
GAGGGACACCCGGCGCATCAGGTCCTCGCGGATGACGGCGACGATCTCGCCGACCGTCTCCTGCTCGTTCAGCGCGGGCAGCACGACGCTCACGGTGGAGCCCGACGCGCGCTTGGCGGACATGATTCCGTGGAGCGGGCGATCGGACACGGACCAGGAGCGCGTACTCAGCCAGCGCTCGACTTCCTTCAGCACAGTCTGCGGCTCCTCACTGTCTGATCACCCGATGTCTCACGGTGTGACCCATCTCGCGGTTCGGACGACTATCTCAACTGTCCTGGCCTTCGGTTACAGTCTTGAACAACGCGGATGACCATCGCATGTCGTAGATCATCCCGGACAGCAGACCAACAACCGAATACCGCTCATCCAGAGGGGCAGAGGGATACGGCCCGATGAAGCCCCGGCAACCCTCCAGCCGGTCTCGTACCGATCATCGCCGATCGCGTCGCGGGGCTCCCGGCTCGGGAAGGTGCCAAATCCGTCTCACGGCGAAGTGCGTCGTGAGGAAGATGAGGAGAAAGGGCCTCGCCTCCATGGCTGCGCAGACTGTCGCAAGCACTCCGGACGCCGCGACCTCAGCGAACCCGTCCGCTTCCACCGTTTCCTCCGCTTCCGCCGGCTCCGTCGATCTGGGTCCCGCCGCGGCGCTCTCCTGCCGCGAGTGCGGCCACCGCGTGCCGCTCGGCCCGGTCTTCGCCTGCGAGGAGTGTTTCGGACCGCTCGAGATCGCCTACGACTTCTCGGCCTACGACACCGAAGAGCTCCGGGCGCGCATCGAGGCGGGCCCCGCGAACATCTGGCGTTACGCGCCGCTGCTCCCCGTCCCGGCCGACGTCGCCGACAAGCCGAACATCAACCCGGGCTGGACCAGGCTCGTCAAGGCCGACAACCTCGCCCGCGAGCTCGGCGTCGACCCCGGCAGGCTCTTCGTCAAGGACGACTCCGGCAACCCGACGCACTCCTTCAAGGACCGCGTCGTCGCCCAGGCCATCGAGGCCGCCCGTGCCTTCGGCTTCACCACCCTCTCCTGCTCCTCGACCGGCAACCTCGCCGGCGCGGTGGGTGCCGCCGCCGCCCGCGCCGGCTTCCGCTCCTGCGTGTTCATCCCGCACGACCTGGAGCAGGGCAAGGTCGTCATGGCCGCCGTCTACGGCGGAGAGCTCGTCGGCATCGAGGGCAACTACGACGACGTGAACCGCTTCTGCTCCGAGCTGATCGGCGACCCGGCCGGTGAGGGCTGGGGCTTCGTCAACGTCAACCTGCGGCCGTACTACGCGGAGGGGTCCAAGACCCTCGCGTACGAGATCTGTGAGCAGCTCGGCTGGCGGCTGCCCGACCAGCTCGTCGTGCCGATCGCCTCCGGTTCCCAGCTGACCAAGGTCGACAAGGGGCTGCAGGAGCTGATCAAGCTCGGCCTCGTCGAGGACAAGCCCTACAAGATCTTCGGCGCGCAGGCCGAGGGCTGCTCACCGGTGTCCGTCGCCTACAAGGCCGGCCACGACGTCGTCCGGCCCCAGAAGCCGAACACCATCGCCAAGTCGCTGGCCATCGGCAACCCCGCCGACGGCCCGTACGTGCTGGACATCGCGCGGCGGACGGGCGGGGCGGTGGAGGACGTGAACGACGAGCAGGTGGTCGACGCGATCAAGCTGCTGGCGCGTACCGAGGGCATCTTCGCCGAGACGGCCGGCGGTGTGACGGTGGGTGTGGCCAAGAAACTGATCGAGAACGGGCTGCTCGACCCGACGCTCACCACGGTCGTGCTGAACACCGGTGACGGCCTCAAGACGCTGGACGCGGTGGCCGGCACGGGGCTGACCGCGACCATCCGTCCCAGCCTGGACTCCTTCCGCGAGGCCGGCCTCGCGTAGCCGCCCGGCCGGGGAGGCCGTTCCCCGGCCGCGGGCCCGCGGGGGCCGGCCGCGCGGTTCCGCGCGCCCCCGCCGGGCCGCTTCCAGCCGTACGCCACCATCCGACCGGGAGGTCACCGCATGAGCGTCAACGTCCGCATCCCCACCATCCTGCGCACCTACACCGGTGGCCGGTCCGAGGTGACCGCCGAGGGAGGGACCCTCGGCGAGGTGATCTCCGACCTGGAGAAGAACCACTCGGGCATCGCCGCGCGCGTGCTGGACGACGAGGGCAAGCTGCGCCGGTTCGTCAACGTGTACGTCAACGACGACGACGTCCGCTTCGAGCAGGGCCTGGAGACGGCGACGCCGGACGGCGCGGGCGTGTCGATCATCCCGGCCGTCGCCGGAGGCTGACGGGCGATTACCCACAGTGAGATCATTACCGTGGGTAATGCCAATCACCGAGAGTTCATCGAATTGCCCCCTCCGCGAGAGAAGCGGAGGGGGCAATTCTGTATGGTTGAGCGGGGTAGAGTTGGGGAACACGCCGCCTTATCCATGCCGGGTGCATATGAGTGCACGTCCCGCCTGCGATAAGAAGTGGCCAAAGTGCTCGGCTCTTTTGAGCCTTATGCGGCCTTTATGGGGCCCGAGTTGCCCTGAATCCTCGCGAAGTCTCCCTATATTCCCGATCGGGCCTGCCCAGAATTCTCGTCCGATTGACCTGTTGCAGACGGCAGTTGGGCAGATACATTCAGCCGCGGTCGACGCGTTCCGGCGCACACCCCCAATCCGTTGGGGGGTGGAGGTCTGACCCGGGCCCGCGAAGTGCGGTCCTGTGCAAGGGCCAGTAATAGGGGAGTTAGGCATGGCTCAGGGCACCGTCAAGTGGTTCAACGCGGAGAAGGGGTACGGCTTCATCGCGGTCGACGGTGGTGCGGATGTTTTCGTCCACTACAGCGCGATTCAGATGGACGGCTACCGCACCCTGGAAGAGGGTCAGCGGGTCGATTTCGAGATCTCGCAGGGCCAGAAGGGGCCGCAGGCGGACATGGTCCGGCTCGCGACCGGCTGAAGCACGCGCCGACTGACTGTTCGACGTGACGAAGGGCTCGTACCCCGCTGGGGTGCGAGCCCTTCGGTATGTCCGCGACCGTCCGAGGGTCCGGCCGTGGACCGTCCGGGTGCCGGCCGCGAACCTGCGGGGACTCCGTCCCGGGTGCCTCCCCGGGCGTCTCCGTGACCTCGCGGGGGCGGTCGCGGGCCCCCTTCGGAGGGCGGTCGTGCCGCCCCTGTTCACCTGGGGATCCTCCCGAGTCGCTTGCACTCGGCAGGGGCGAGTGCTAATCATTGCGTTAGCACTCTGAAGGTGAGAGTGATAACGAAGGACCGGGTCGGTGAGGCCCGCAGGCCAGGTGGTGCAAGGAACCACGGGGCAGGCAGGCCGTCCGTCGCGGGCGCCAGCGCGGTCCGGAGCAATCCACCCCAGTCCGGGAGGACCACTTCACATGGCCAAGATCATCGCGTTCGACGAGGAGGCACGGCGCGGTCTCGAGCGCGGGATGAACCAGCTCGCCGACGCCGTCAAGGTCACCCTTGGCCCCAAGGGCCGCAACGTCGTCCTCGAGAAGAAGTGGGGCGCCCCCACGATCACCAACGATGGTGTTTCCATCGCCAAGGAGATCGAGCTCGAGGACCCGTACGAGAAGATCGGCGCCGAGCTGGTCAAGGAAGTCGCCAAGAAGACGGACGACGTCGCCGGCGACGGTACGACCACTGCGACCGTGCTCGCCCAGGCGCTCGTCCGTGAGGGCCTGCGCAACGTGGCCGCCGGTGCCAACCCGATGGCCCTCAAGCGCGGTATCGAGAAGGCCGTCGAGGCCGTCTCCGGTGCCCTGCTCGAGCAGGCCAAGGATGTCGAGACCAAGGAGCAGATCGCTTCCACGGCCTCCATCTCCGCCGCCGACACCCAGATCGGCGAGCTCATCGCCGAGGCGATGGACAAGGTCGGCAAGGAAGGCGTCATCACCGTCGAGGAGTCCCAGACCTTCGGTCTGGAGCTGGAGCTCACCGAGGGTATGCGCTTCGACAAGGGCTACATCTCGGCGTACTTCGCCACCGACATGGAGCGGATGGAGGCGTCGCTCGACGACCCGTACATCCTCATCGCCAACTCCAAGATCGGCAACGTCAAGGACCTGCTCCCGCTCCTGGAGAAGGTCATGCAGTCGGGCAAGCCGCTGCTGATCATCGCCGAGGACGTCGAGGGCGAGGCCCTGTCGACCCTGGTCGTCAACAAGATCCGTGGCACCTTCAAGTCCGTCGCCGTCAAGGCCCCGGGCTTCGGTGACCGCCGCAAGGCCATGCTCGGCGACATCGCCATCCTCACGGGTGGCGAGGTCATCTCCGAGGAGGTCGGCCTCAAGCTGGAGAACGCCGGGATCGACCTGCTCGGTCGCGCCCGCAAGGTCGTCATCACCAAGGACGAGACCACGATCGTCGACGGCTCCGGCTCCGCCGACCAGGTCGCCGGCCGCGTGAACCAGATCCGTGCCGAGATCGAGAACTCGGACTCGGACTACGACCGCGAGAAGCTCCAGGAGCGCCTGGCGAAGCTGGCCGGCGGCGTGGCCGTCATCAAGGCCGGTGCCGCCACCGAGGTCGAGCTCAAGGAGCGCAAGCACCGCATCGAGGACGCCGTTCGCAACGCGAAGGCGGCCGTCGAGGAGGGCATCGTCGCCGGTGGTGGCGTGGCCCTGCTCCAGGCTTCCTCGGTCTTCGAGAAGCTCGAGCTGACGGGTGACGAGGCGACCGGCGCCAACGCCGTGAAGCTCGCCCTGGAGGCCCCGCTCAAGCAGATCGCCGTCAACGGTGGTCTCGAGGGTGGCGTCATCGTCGAGAAGGTGCGCAACCTGCCCGTCGGTCACGGCCTCAACGCCGCGACCGGTGAGTACGTCGACATGATCGCCGAAGGCATCATCGACCCGGCGAAGGTCACGCGCTCTGCCCTGCAGAACGCCGCCTCCATCGCCGCGCTGTTCCTCACCACCGAGGCCGTCATCGCCGACAAGCCGGAGAAGGCCTCCGCGGCCGCTCCGGGCGGCATGCCGGGCGGTGACATGGACTTCTGATCCGCCTCCGGCTGATCACTGTCCTGACGTTCCGAGGGCGGTACCCCTTCTCGCAAGGGGTGCCGCCCTCGGGCGTGTCCGGGGTCACACAAGGAGTCGGAGAGCACCGGAATGCCGCGCCGGACCCGGCGGTTGAGGTGTCGGGCGGTTGATGCGCATGCACATACCGAGGGGAATGCCCGTCAGTCGTCCGCCCGATGACCGACCGACCTCTCCGAGGAGTCCCGTACGTGACTGCCAACGCCGCCTCCCGTGCAGCCGAGATCCTGTCCCGCCCCGTCTCCCTGAACGGCCTGACCGTCCCGAACCGGATCGTGATGGCACCGATGACCCGGCAGTTCTCGCCGGGCGGTGTCCCGGGCGAGGACGTCGTCGGGTACTACGCCCGCCGTGCCGCCGCGGGCGTCGGTCTCATCGTCACCGAGGGCACCTACGTGGGCCACGAGTCGGCCGGCCAGAGCGACCGCGTCCCGCGCTTCCACGGCGAGGAGCAGCTCGCGGGCTGGACGAAGGTCGCGGACGCGGTGCACGCGGCGGGCGGCACGATCGTGCCCCAGCTGTGGCACATCGGCATGGTGCGTGAGGCCGGTCAGCCGCCGTTCGCCGACGCCCCGGCGGTCGGCCCGTCCGGTCTGACCAACGAGGGCGCCGAGGTCACCGGCAAGGCCATGACCCAGCAGGACCTGGACGACGTCATCGAGGCGTTCGCGAAGGCGGCCGCCGACGCCGAGCGCATCGGCTTCGACGGCGTCGAGCTGCACGGCGCCCACGGGTACCTGCTCGACCAGTTCCTGTGGTCGGGCACCAACCGCCGCACCGACGCGTACGGCGGCGACCCCGTGGCCCGGGCCAGGTTCTCGGCGGAGATCGCAGCCGCGGTCCGCGCCGCGGTCTCGCCGGACTTCCCGGTCATATTCCGCTACTCGCAGTGGAAGCAGCAGGCGTACGACGCACGGCTCGCCGAGACCCCGGAGGAGCTGGAGGCGATCCTGGCCCCGCTGGCCGAGGCCGGCGTGGACGTCTTCCACGCCTCCACCCGCCGCTACTGGCTCCCCGAGTTCGACGGCTCCGACCTCAACCTCGCGGGCTGGTCGAAGAAGCTGACGGCCAAGCCGGTCATCAGCGTCGGCTCGGTCGGCCTGGACGGCGAGTTCCTGAAGGCATTCCAGGGCGAGGGCTCCTCCGTCCGTGGCATCGACGACCTCCTCGACCGTCTGGAGCGCGACGAGTTCGACCTCGTCGCCGTCGGCCGCGCGCTGCTCCAGGACCCCGAGTGGGCGGAGAAGGTCCTCGCCGGCCGCCTGGACGAGCTGAAGGCGTACGACCCGGCGGCGCTGCGGACGCTCAGCTGACCCTCGTCCTCGACCTGGCCCGTGGTCGGGCCGGCGCCCGGCGCCGCCCCGGCCGCGGGTCCGGCCCGGAGTCCGGAACGCCCGCTTCCGTACGGTCGGCGGGCGCGTTCGCGGGCCTCGGCTACAGGTTCCCCATCGGTTCGATGTCGACCTTGACCGGGGTGCCCCAGATGCGCAGCACCTCGTAGTCCGTGAACTCGTGGACCAGGCGGTAGGCCATGCCCGGCCGGGGGGTGCGGCGCTCCGCGGCGAGATAGCGCTCGGCCTCCTGGCGATCGCGGCGCGGGGTGCCGCACAGCGCCCAGGCCTGCCCCGTCCATACCTCCGGGAGCCAGCGCTGCTGGGGCTGGGGGCGGTCGGCGCGCACGCCGTACCGGGACATCGTGCGCTCGGGGGACTCGTCCGGGCCGGCGGGGCGGGCGTGCCCGTAGGCGTCGTTGACCTCGGTGCGGCGGGCGGTGCGGCGGCGGGTCTCGCAGAGCAGACAGAGGTCAGGGGCGCCCTCGTCCACCGGGCCGTTCGGGTGCTCGGCGCAGCGGGTCGTGGGCACCGCCGTGGTGACCGTCTCCTCCAGCAGGTCCAGGGCCCGCTTGAGGTCGGCCTTGACCTCGTGCAGCTTCGCGTCGGGCGTGTCGGCGTTCAGCGCGTCGCCGTGCTCGCCCAGGACGCGCAGGGCCCGGCCGAGGGCGGTCAGCTGTGCGTGGTTCATGCGTCCACCCTGCCACGCCCCACCGACAACCCGGTGGGGCCGGTCCACCGGGTGCCGCTCAGCGGGGTGCCGCCGCGAGTGCCGCGCGCAGGTGGCCGTCGCTCTCCTCCAGGAGACGGGCCGCGGTCGGGCCGTCCACCCCGCCGAGGAGGGCGAGGACGGCGTTCTTCACCTCGCCGTCGGTGGCCGTGAGGGCCTGTTCGATCTCCTCGTCCGAGGCGCCGGTCGCCAGTGCGACGATGCGACGGGAGCGGGCGCGGAGCTTCTCGTTCGAGGCGCGGACGTCGACCATCAGGTTCCCGTACGTCTTGCCGAGCCGGATCATCGTGATCGTCGAGAACATGTTGAGGACGAGTTTCTGGGCCGTGCCCGCCTTCAGACGGGTGGAGCCGGTCAGCAGCTCGGGGCCGACGACGATCTCGATGCCGTGCTCGGCGGCGGCCGCGAGGGCGCTGTGCGCGTTGCAGGACAGGCCGACGGTCAACGCACCGCGGGCGCGCGCGTGTTCCACGGCGCCGACGGCGTACGGGGTGCGGCCGGAGGCGGAGATGCCGACCACCGTGTCGTCGGGGGTCAGGGAGAGTGCCTCCAGATCGGCCGCCGCCAGCTCCCTGGAGTCCTCGGCGCCCTCGACCGAGGTGACCACGGCGCCCGGACCGCCCGCGATCAGGCCGACGACCTCGGACGGGTCGGTGTTGAAGGTGGGCGGGCACTCGGAGGCGTCCAGGATTCCGAGGCGGCCCGCGGTGCCCGCGCCCACGTAGATCAGCCGGCCGCCGCGGGACATCCGTTCCGCGATGTCGTCGATCGCGGCGGCGATGAGGGGGAGCCGCTCCGCGACGGCCGCCGGCACGGTCGCGTCCTCGGCGTTCATGAGCTTCGCGATCTCCAGCGTCGGCAGCCGGTCGATCTCGGAGAGTTCGGGGCGGAACGCCTCGGTGGTCAGCGTCTCCAGCTCGGCACGCAGATCGCGGTGGTTGGAGGAGGCGTCGGCGGTGGAGGTCATGTGGAGCGGCTCTTTCCGGTGCGGGGTGACAAGGGTGTGCCCTTCGGGGCGCTGGGTGTGACGGGTGCGGCTCGGTCACGTGGGCGAGCCTGGGCGTGACGGGCGTGACGGGCGTGACGGGCGTGACGGGCGTGACGGGTGTGACGGGCGTGTCGGTCCGGGGGTCTGGTACGGCCTGCGGCCTCTTCCGGGCTGCGGTGGCGCGCTACCGCGCACGCCTCCTGGGGGTGTGCCGGTGCGCCAGCGCCTCGTAGGACGCGGCCAGCGCGGGCGCCGCCGTCTCGTACGTCCGCTGCGCGACCCCCACGAACAGGCAGTCGACCACCAGCAGCTGGCTGGTGCGCGAGGACATCGCCGCCGGGCGCAGTTCGCTCTCGCGGGCCGTGGAAGTGGTGAGGATGTGGTCCGCGTACTGCGTCACGGGCCCGTCCGGGCGGCCGGTGATCGCGATCGTGGTCGCCCCGCGCTCGAAGGCGACCCGGAGCGGCTCTATGACGTCGCCGGTGGAGCCGGAGTGGGTGATCGCGACGGCCACGTCCTTGGCGCGCAGCTGCACCGCGTTGGTGACGGCGAGGTGCGGGTCGCTGTGCGGGTGGGCTATCAGCCCGATGCGCAGGAGCTTCTGGGCGAGGTCCTGGGCGACGAGACCGGACGCGCCGACCCCGTAGATGTCGACGCGGCGGGCGGCGGCGAGCGCGGTGACGGCCGCGCCGAGCTGGACCGTGTCGAGCCCGGCCGCGGTGTCGGCGAGGGTCTGCTGCTCGTCGTAGGCGAGCTTGGCGACGACGTCGGCGATCGGGTCGTCGACCGCTATGTCGGCGGTGACCGCGGGGGCGCGGCCCGACTGCTGCTGGGCGGCGAGGCCCGCGAGCGCGAGACGCAGGTCGCGGTAGCCGGGGTAGCCCAGGAGGCGGGAGGTGCGCACGACCGTCGCCTCGCTGGTGCCGGTGAGCTCGGCCAGGCCGGTGACCGTGAGGGACGCGCAGCCGGCCGGGTCCGCGGCGACGGCCTCGGCGACCCGCTGCATGGAACGGGTCATCGACGGAGCCAGCGTCCGCACCTTGGCCGCGAGGGCGGCCGGAGCGGGCGGCGCCTCACCGGCGAAAATTTCCTTCACGTCTCGAGTCACCTCTGAAAGATATTTTCTGCTGGGGTATCCGGTCAAGAGTGCGCACAATGGGTGCATGCCCCCCCACAGTGATCCCATCAGCCCCTTGGAGCAGGCGTTGCACGCGGCTCGTGCCCTCGTCCTGGCCGACCTGGTCGCCGGGGAGGTGGCCGAGGCGGACGTCGTCTCGCTCGTCGAGGACTCGGTGGTGCAGCGCCGCTGGTGGGTCGAGCAGTGGCCGGAGGGTCTCGGCTATGTCGCCGGACTGGTCGCCCAGGACGTGCAGGACGCGCTCCTGGAGCGGTACGGACGGTGGCCGCTGTGCCCGGTCTGCGGCTCCGGGGACCCGCACGCGCTCGACGTGGAGCCCGAGTTGGGGCCCGACCCGCACTGGGTGTGCCACAAGGCCGGGGTGAAGGTCGCGTCGGTGGGCACCCTCGGATCGGCCACCGGCGACCTCCCGTCCTCGTGACCGTCTACATCGATCCGCCCACGTGGCCCGGCCATGGCCGCCTGTGGTCCCACCTGATCAGCGACCTGTCGTACGACGAACTCCACCGGTTCGCGGCCGGCCTCGGCGTCCCGTCGCGTGCCTTCGAACGTGACCACTACGACGTCCCGGCACACCGCTACGCGGACGCCGTGCGCGCCGGGGCGGTGGAGGTCGGCAGCCGCGAGGTGGTGCGGCTGCTGCACGGGGCGGGGCTGCGCCGGCGCAAGCACGCCGGTGGGTGAGGGCCGGGTCCGGGGTGGCACGGGCCGGCGGCCGGGGCCGGCCGCCGGAAGAGCGCGGGCGACGGGGGCGACGGGGGGCGGGGGCGGGCCGCGCCCGCGGGCGCGGGTCAGTCCTCGCGGGCGTAGACCCGCAGGGCCGGGTCCGGGCCCGTCAGTTCGTACGCGTACTGGTCGGCGTCCTGGCTCACCCGGCTGAAACCGGCGCGTGCGACGACCCGTTGGGAGGCGGCGTTGTCCCGGTCTATGACCGCGAAGAGGACCTTGGCGTCGTCGCGGGCGAGGTACCGGGCGGCGAGGGCACCGAGCGCCTCGGTCGCGTAGCCGTGGCCGCGGGCGTTCTCCGCGAGGTCGTAGCCGACCTCGGCGCGGCCCTCCTCGTCGGGTGCTCCGTGGAAGCCCATGCCGCCGACGGCCAGGCCGTCCGCGGTCCGTACGAGCACGAACATGCCCCACTCCGGGCGGTGCACGCCCGCCTCGTACCCCTTCACGATCATTCCGGCGGCGTCCCGGGTGCCCTCGAAGGGGCCGCCCTCGATCCACCGGAAACCGCCCGCGCCGCCCGCGAGCAGATCGGCGGCGGCCGCGGGCGTGACGCCCTGAAGGGTGAGCCGCTCGGCCTCGATCACCAGGTTGTTGTTCCAGCGCCACTCGGTGAGCGGGGCGCGGTCCGGCAGTTCGCCGCGGCCGGTCGCCCACAGCAGGGTGGGCCAGGGGGCGTGGCCGGGCCGCACCTGCGGGAAGATCCGGGTGAGGACGTCCTCGCACAGTTCGGCCGGGGGCTCGTAGGCGACCCCCAGTCCCCGCGCGATGTCGTGGGTGTGCACCAGCACCTCGGTGACGCCCATCGCGGCGAAGCCCTCGCGGCCGGCGCTGCGGAACGGGTACGGGTGGAAGGCGCGCAGCTCGCGCGGTGCCGTACGGACGGCGGCGGCCAGCAGGGCGCCGGTCGCCTCGATCACGTCGACGACGCCCGCCGCGTCGGTGCCGTCGTCCATGACGATCTCGAAGGGCAGGTAGGCCCCGGTCGCGCGGCCCGCCAACTGGCCCGCGTACGCGATGAGGTCGGACGCGATGTGCTCGGCCGTCCTGCGGCAGCTCCACTCCAGACGGCCCGCCCGGACCGCGTCCCAGTCCCGTCCGGTCACCGTCCGCAGCAGTGCCACGGCCCCGGCGACGGCTTCCCGCACCTGGTCCCCACCCATGCCTCGCATGCGGGTGAGGATAAGTGCGCTCAGGCCTGTGTGCGTACTGGATTGTTCGTGTTCCCGGCCGCCACCAGGCGGGAGGGCCCGCCGCGCCGGTGCAGGCGCAGCGAGACCGCCGCCACGGCCATCCCGGCCACCGTCATCGCTGCGCCCGCCCAGGCAGTCCCCGCGTACCCGAGGCCCGCGTCGATGACCGCGCCGCCGACCCAGGGGCCCCCGGCGTTGCCGAGGTTGAAGGCGGCCGTGACGGTGGCGCCGGCCAGGGTGGGGGCGGAACCGGCGAGGTTGAACAGGCGGGCGTTGAGCGCCGGGGCGGTGCCGAAGCAGGAGACACCGAGCAGGAAGGAGAGGACGACGGCCGCGATCGCGTACTGCCCGAGCAGGGCGAGCGCGACCAGGACGGAGGCGGAGGCGGCGATACCCGTGAGGAGCACCCCGAACAGGTGCGCGTCGGCGATACGGCCGCCGATCGTCGTACCGATGAACGCGCCGACCCCGAACAGTGCCAGGACGCCGGGCACCCAGCCGTCGTCGAGCCCGGCGACGTCGGTGAGCAGCGGCGCGAGATAGCTGAACGCGCAGAAGACTCCGCCCGCGGAGAGCATCACGACGGTGACGGCGAGCCAGACCTGCGGATCGCGGTAGATGAGCACCTCCCGCCGCAGCCGCGGTTTCTCGGCCGGCCGCGGGATGCGCGGGATCAGGGTGACGACGCCGGTCAGGGCGATCGCCGAGGCGGCGCCGACGGCCCAGAACGCGGAACGCCATCCCAGGTGCTCCCCGAGGAACGCGCCGGCGGGCACGCCGAGGACGTTCGCGATGGAGAGCCCGCCGATCATCACCGAGAGGGCACGGGCCCGCGCCGTCTGCGGGACCATCGCGATCGCCACCGCCGCGCCCACCGCCCAGAAGCCCGCGCAGGCCAGCGCGCTCGCCACGCGGGAGGCGAAGAGCACGGTGTACGTCGGAGCGAGCGCCCCGGCGATCTGCCCGAGACCGAAGACGGCGATGAGCGCGACGAGGGTGGTGCGGCGGGGCAGCCGCAGGGTGGCCACGGCGAGCAGCGGCGCCCCGACGACCATCCCGACGGCGAACGCCGATATCAGCAGACCCGCCCGCGGGATGGTGACGCCCATGTCGTCGGCTATCGGCGGCAGCAGCCCCGAGAGCATGAACTCGCTGGTTCCGAGGGCGAAGACGGAGAGGGCCAGGATGTGGACGGCGAGGGGCATACGGGTGCGCGCGCCGGTCATGCGCCGGCTCCGGGCGCGGTCGGGGCCAGCCGGCCCAGCTCGTCCCGGACGTTGTGCCGGGCCCGCTCCTCCCACTCGCGCCGACCGTACGGCGTCCGGAACAGCCGCGGCAGGTCCAGGAGTTCGCGCAGCACCGCCGCCCGGCCCGCGCGGAAGGCCGCGTCCGGGACGAAGGCGTACTCCTCGCGGACGGCGGCGGTGTAGGCGGCGTAGGCGTCCGGCGGCGAGGCCAGGACGGCGAGGTCGGCGTCGCAGAGGACCGCGCCGTCGCGGTCGTCGGGGGCGGGGTCGTGGGTGACGGTGAGGCGGACGAGGCGGGCGACCTCCCGTGTGCGCGACGCGTCGCAGCCCAGTTCGGCGAGGGCGCGTTCGGCGAGGCGGGCGGAGCGCTCCTCGTTCTCGGAGCGGTCGGGATGGTAGACGGCGTCGTGGAACCAGGCGGCCAGGCGCACCAGGTCCGGATCGTCCGCGTACTCCTCCAGCAGATCGACGTGGTCGAGGACCGCGGTGAGGTGGGCGACGGAGTGGTACCGGCGCTGCGGCTCCCGCCAGCGGGCGAGGAGGTTGTCCGCGTACGGGGCCGGGTCGGGTCCGCCGGGCGGGCGGGTCCCCTCCAGGGCATGGGTCCAGCGGGCGCGCAGCGCGTCGAGGTCGGGCATGCGCGCATTCTCCCGCGCCGGGGCGGCGGACCACAGGGTGCGGGCGGGGCGCCCTCGGGGGATCTTCTCGCGGCGGTGGCTGTTCCCGGCGTACGCTTGGGATTGGACTAGACCTGTAGTAGCCGTCCGAGGGAAGAGGTCCTATGAGTGAGCGCAGGCGTGCAGTCCTGGAGGTGATCGCCCTCGACGTGGAGGACGCGGTCGCCGCCCAGGACGGAGGCGCGGACCGGCTGGAGCTGGTCACCGACATGGCCGCCGACGGGCTCACCCCGACGGTGGAGACCTTTGCCGGGATCCGTGCCGCCGTGGACATCTCGCTGCGCGTGATGCTCAGGCTGGCCGACGGCTTCGCGGCCGGGGACGTCGACGCGCTCGTCCGCGCGGCGGGCGAGATGCGGACCGCGGGGGCCGGCGAGTTCGTCCTCGGGTTCCTCGACGAGCACGGCGGGCCCGATCTGTCCGCCGTGGAGCGGATCGTCGGCGAACTCGACGGCTGTCCCTGGACCTTCCACCGCGCCATCGACCGGGCCGCCGACCGCGACTCGCTGCGCAAGCAGCTCGCCGAACTGCCGGGCCTGGACGCCTATCTGACGGCAGGTTCACCGAACGGCGTGGACGACGGGCTGCCCACCCTCCTCGCCGAGACCGCCCGTGGCGGCGAGCCCGGCTACGAGCCGCGCGTGATGGTCGGCGGCGGCCTGCGCCTCGACCATGTGCCCCGGCTGCGCGCCGCGGGCGTCGACGCCTTCCACATCGGTGGCGCGGCCCGGCCCGACGGCTGGGCCGGGCCGGTGTCGGCGGACGCGGTACGGCAGTGGCGGGCGGCGCTGGACGCGTAGCGGCCGGTTCTCCGGGCCGGCGTCGGACGCGCCGGGGTCCGCGCCTTCGCCTTCGCCGTCGCCGTTCCCGAGTCCGCCGTTCCCGTTTGCGAGGCCCGCGGGCTAACCCAGTTGGGGCGGCAGCGGTGCTGCGTGGGTCACGATCAGCCCCGAGACCGCGCGGGTCAGCGCCACGTACAGACGGCGCAGCCCCGTCCGCTCGTCCGGTTCGCCGTCGACCACGGCCCGCGGCTCGTCCAGGACCACATAGTCGTACTCCAGGCCCTTGGCCAGGGAGGCGGGGACGAGCGTCAGCCGGGTGTCCGGGGTCGTCTCCTCGCCCGGACCGAGATACGTCAGACCGGCGGCGGCCAGCGCCTCGGCGAGCACCGGCACGCGGGCGTCGGCGGCGATGAGCCCGACCGAGCCCTCCTGGCGCAGCAACTCCTGGCAGGCGTCGACCACTTCGTGATCGGTGTCGGTGGCGCGCAGTTCGAAGAAGCCCGGGTTCTCGCGGACCGACGCCACCGGGGTCAGCCCCGGCGCGATGTGCGGCAGCAGCCGGGAGGCGTAGGCGATGACGTCGGTGGGGACGCGGAAGCCCGCCGTCAGCTCCTCGACGACGGCCTCCTCCTTGCCGAGGTGGGCGAGCGCCTCGCCCCAGCTCCGGGTGGCCCAGGGGGTGGTGCCCTGCGCGAGGTCGCCCAGCACGGTCGCCGACCCCGTCGTGCAGCGGCGGCCCACGGCGCGGTACTGCATCGGGGAGAGGTCCTGCGCCTCGTCGAGCACCACGTGTCCGAGGGAGTGCGTGCGCTGGACGAGGTCGGTCGCCTCGTCGATCAGCACCGTGTCCGCGGGGGACCACCTGGCGGCCTTCACCGACCGGGCCGGCTTCGCCCAGAGGATCTCCTTCTGCTCGTCCGCGCCGAGGACACCCTCGGCGTGCACGGCGAGGAAGTCCGCGTCGGCGAGCAGCCGCAGGACCAGCCGGGCCGGGTCGACGGGCGGCCAGATCGCCTTCACCGCCGCCTTCACCGCGCTGTCACGGGCGACGGCGTCCTGCACCCGGTCGTCCGGTGCCTCCCCGGCCCGCTCCATCTGCACCAGCACGGCGTGCGCGATCCGTTGCGGAAGGGCCTCGCGGGCGGCGCCGTACCGGATGTCGCGGTCCAGCAACTCCCTCACGATCTCCTCCAGTTCGTACGCCGGTACCCGCCAGCGCCGGGAGCCGCGCACCACGACGACCGGCTCGCCCGGCGGGGTCACGTGCGCGCGGACCGCGCGCCGCAGCACCTCGGCCATCCGCGCGTCGCCCTTGATGACGGCGGCGGTGGACGTGTCGGCCCCGCGCACCTCCACATGGGCGACGAGGTCGTCGACCGTGGCCTGCTTGACCTCCAGCTCGCCCAGGGCGGGCAGCACCTGCTCGATGTAGTGCAGGAACGACTTGTTCGGCCCGATGACGAGGGTGCCGGTGCGGGCCAGCCGCTCCCGGTGGGCGTAGAGGAGGTAGGCGACGCGGTGCAGGCCGACGGCGGTCTTCCCGGTGCCCGGCCCCCCTTGGACGCACACGCTTCCGCTCAGCCCGCTGCGGACGATCTCGTCCTGCTCGGGCTGGATGGTCGCCACGATGTCGCGCATCGGGCCGACGCGCGGCCGCTCGATCTCCTGCTGGAGCAGCTTGCTGGTGGCCGCGGTCTCGGAGGGGTCGGAGAGGTGCTCGTCCTCGTACGCCGTGAGGTCGCCGCCGGTGTATCCGAAGCGGCGGCGCAGCCCGACGTCCATCGGGTCCTTCTTCGAGGCCCGGTAGAACGGCTGCGACACCGGGGCACGCCAGTCGATGACCATGGGGTCGCCCTCGGCGTCGTGCACATGCCGCCGCCCGATGTAGAAGCGCTCGCCGTCCGCGCCTTCCGCCTTGTCGGCGCCGGGCGCGTGGAGATAGTCGAGGCGGCCGAAGAACAGCGGGGTGTGGCTGAGATCGGCCAGGGCCTTGATCCGCTCGTCCATCTGGCGCTGGAGCACCGCGGCGTTGACCCAGTTCGCGGTGACGTCGCGGATGTCGAGGTTCTCCACGTCCTCGCGCATCGCGCGCAGCGCCGCACGGGACTCCCCGAGGTGGGTCCGCTCGCGCAGCAGGGGGTCGTCCGGGGCGTCCGGGCCACGGTCGGTGGGGTCGGCGTGGGGGTCGGCGGGCGGGGTGGACACGGGGCTGCCTCCGGAGACCTGCGGCGTGACTGGATCCTGGATGTTCCTGGGGCCGGCCGGTTTCCGTCCGGGCGGCGGCACTCCGTCGAGGGAGGCGGGCAAGAGCGGAGATTCTAGGTCAGGGGGCGGGCACGGGCCAACCGGATTTCGTGGCGCCGCGGTGGCGCGGGTTCCACGTCGGCGGGGGCGCGGGTCCGCGGGTGTCAGGGTCGCGGACCCCGGATCCCTAGGGGTCGCCGTCCGTCGTGAGGCGGACCCACGGAGGCCCGCGGGTGTACGAGGGAGAGCCGAGGTTCGGTCCATGGACCGACGCCACAAGGGGCGGAGACTCCCATGATGGATACATGAGCGCAGCCACTTTCACCCCAGGTCCAGCCCAGCACGGTCCCGCCACCCGCGGCGCGACCGCCTTCTCCGCGGGCCGCCACCGCCACCTCCTCGGCGACGCCCTGCACGCCGTCAAGGTCTTCGCGGGCGCGGCCCTCGACGTGGTCGTCCTCGGCGAGTACGGCGAGGAGGCGGGCGTACGGCACCACTGAGCCGCGGCCACCGCCGCGGTCGTACGCCCCGCCCGGCGCGGTGAGCCGTACGCCGGAGCGAAGTGCCACGGCACTAGGGTCGCTCCGTGCTTCAGCGGAAAGTGATCACTCGCTCACCCACCGGAGCCGCCGTCGGCCGCCCGTTCGCGACTGCCGTCGCGGCCGCCCTGCTCGCCGTCTCCCTCGCCGCCTTCGCCGCGCTGTGCGTCCTCCAGCGCGCTCCCATGGCCGACGCGCTCGTCTACCGGGCCGAGGGCGCGGCCGTCGCGCACGGCACGGATCTCTACGGGTTCACCGTCACCGAGTGGCGGCTGCCCGCCACGTACCCGCCCTTCGCGGCGCTGCTGTTCGTCCCGGCCGCCTGGCTCGCCCCGCCCGCGCTGAAAGTGGCCTTCGTCCTCGGGAACGCGGTCCTGCTGGCCGTGCTCGTACGGCTCTCCTGCCGTCTAGCGGGCCTGGCCGCCCGGCTCCCCGCGGTCTGTGCCGCCACCGCGCTCGCCCTGTGGCTCGAACCCGTCTTCCAGAGCGTTCTTTTCGGCCAGGTCAATCTCGCCCTCGTCTGTCTGGTCCTGTGGGACCTGACCCGGCCGCCCGGCGCCCCCGGCAAGGGTGTCGCGGTCGGGATCGCGGCCGGGGTGAAACTGACGCCCGTCGCGTTCATCGCGTACCTGCTGTTCACGGGCCGCCGGCGGGAGGCGGGCACGGCCGCGGGCACCTTCGCCGGGACCGTGCTGCTGGGCGCGCTCGTGCTGCCCGCGGCGAGCGTGGATTTCTGGACCCGGCGGCTCTACGAGACCGGCCGCGTCGGCAAGCCGTGGATCGTCGACAACCAGTCGCTCCAGGGCCTGATCGCCCGCGCGCTGGGAGAGCCGTCCCCGGGCCCGGCCTGGGCCCTGCCGACCGCCGTCGTCGGCTGTGCGGGCCTCTGGCTGTCCTGCACCCGCACCGCCGCCGTCGCCACCACCGTCGCCTTCGCCACCACCGTCGCCTTCGCCGCCGCGGCGAAGAGCCCGCCCGCGGCGGAGAGCCCGCCCGCGGCGGAGAGCCCGCCCGCGGCGGAGAGCCCGCCCGCGGCGGAGAGCCCGCCCGTTGGGAAGATCCCGTACGCGGCTCGGGCTCGGCACCCTGACGAGGCTCCGTACCCGGAGGCCATGTGCCCGGCGAAGACCCCGCACGCCTCCATGCCCACCCCGGCCCCGCACGACTCAGAGGCCCCCCACGCCTCCAGGACCACGCCCGCGCCGGGGACTACGTCCGCGCCGGGGACCACGTCCGCGCCGGGGACCACCCCCGCGCCAGGGACAAAGCCCGCGCCGGGGAGGACCACCCCGGCGCCGGGGACCACCCCTGCGCCGGGGACCACCCCCGCGCCGAGGACCACCCCCGCGCCAGGGACCACCCCCGCGCCGAGGACCACCCCCGCGCCAAGGACCACGCCCGCGCCGGGGAGGACCACCCCCGCGCCAAGGACCACCCCCGCGCCAGGGACCACGCCCGGGCCGGGGACAAAGCCCGCGCCGGGGAGGACCACGCCCGCGCCAAGGACCACGTATGCACCAGCGGTCGCCCACGTGCCGGAGGTCACCTGCGCGTCACGGACCACCTACGCGTCGAAGACCACGTACGCCCCGGACCGCGCCCTCGCGTACGCCGGGCGGGCGGTCCCGCGCGCCGGGCGGTACGCCCCGGCCGCCGGTCCGCACCCCGACCGCTGGGGTGTGCTCGGCACCGCGTTCACGGCCCTGCTCGTCTCACCCGTCAGCTGGTCGCACCACTGGGTGTGGTGCGTGCCGCTGATCGCCGTGCTGTACGCCGGACACGGTCCGCGTCCGGCCGCCGCCGTCGCCGCGGTCTTCACGGCCCGCACCCTCTGGCTGATCCCGCACCAGGGCGACCTGGACCTCCGGCTCCCCTGGTGGCAGCAGCCGCTGGCCTCGCCGTACCCGCTGCTGGGGCTGCTGGTGCTGGCTCAGCTGTCGGCCAGCAGCTCGTCCGCGTCCAGGATCCGGTAGGCGTACCCCTGCTCCGCCAGGAACCGCTGCCGGTGGGCGGCGAAGTCCTGGTCGATGGTGTCGCGGGCGACGACCGAGTAGAAGTGGGCCTGGTGGCCGTCGGCCTTCGGACGCAACACCCGTCCCAGCCGCTGGGCCTCCTCCTGGCGCGAGCCGAAGGTGCCCGACACCTGGATGGCGACGGTCGCCTCCGGCAGGTCGATGGAGAAGTTGGCGACCTTCGACACCACGAGCACGCTGATCTCGCCCTCACGGAACGCGTCGAAGAGTTTCTCGCGCTGCGCGTTGCTCGTCTCGCCCTTGATGACCGGCGCGTCCAGATGCTCGCCCAGCTCGTCGAGCTGGTCGATGTACTGGCCGATCACCAGGATCTGCTGCCCGGCGAACTTCCGTACCAGCGCCTCCGTCACCTTCCGCTTGGTCGCGGTCGTCGCGCAGAAGCGGTACTTCTCCTCGGCCTCCGCGGTGGCGTACGCGAGCCGCTCGGAGTCGGTCAGATTGACCCGCACCTCCACACAGTCCGCGGGCGCGATGTACCCCTGCGCCTCGATCTCCTTCCACGGAGCGTCGAACCGCTTGGGTCCGATGAGCGAGAAGACGTCCGACTCGCGCCCGTCCTCACGGACCAGGGTGGCGGTCAGACCCAGCCGGCGCCGCGCCTGCAGATCGGCGGTGAACTTGAAGACCGGCGCGGGAAGCAGGTGCACCTCGTCGTAGACGATCAGACCCCAGTCGCGGGAGTCGAAGAGTTCGAGGTGTGGATAGACGCCCTTCCGCTTCGTCGTCAGCACCTGGTACGTCGCGATGGTGACCGGGCGGATCTCCTTGCGCGTCCCGCTGTACTCGCCGATCTCGTCCTCGGTCAGCGAGGTGCGCTTCACCAGCTCGTGCTTCCACTGCCGGGCGGAGACGGTGTTGGTGACGAGGATGAGGGTGGTGGCCTTGGCCTGTGCCATGGCCCCCGCGCCGACGAGCGTCTTGCCGGCGCCGCAGGGCAGCACCACGACACCGGACCCGCCGTGCCAGAAGTTCTCCACGGCCTGGTTCTGGTACGGCCGCAGCGCCCACCCGTCCTCGGCCAGCTCGATGGGATGCGCCTCGCCGTCCACGTACCCGGCGAGGTCCTCGGCCGGCCAGCCCAGCTTCAGCAGCGTCTGCTTGATCTGCCCGCGCTCGGAGGGGTGCACGGCCACGGTGTCGGGGTCGATCCGGGCGCCGACCAGCGGCGCGATCCGCTTCGACCGCAGCACCTCTTCGAGAACGGGCCGGTCGGTGCTGGTCAGGACGAGCCCGTGCGCCGGGTGCTTGCTCAGCGTGAGCCGGCCGTAGCGGTCCATCGTCTCGGCGATGTCGACGAGCAGCGCGTGCGGCACCGGGTAGCGGCTGAACTCGACGAGGGCGTCGACGACCTGTTCGGCGTCGTGCCCCGCGGCCCGCGCGTTCCACAGCCCGAGCGGCGTCACCCGGTAGGTGTGGATGTGCTCGGGCGCCCGCTCCAGCTCCGCGAACGGCGCGATGACCCGGCGACAGGCGTCTGCCTGCTCGTGGTCGACCTCCAGGAGCAGGGTCTTGTCGGACTGGACGATGAGGGGACCGTTCACGTACGTACCTATCCCTTCCGTGCGGCCAAACCTCAAGTGTGCCTTACGAACGGGTGATCACCGCTGGTCGTCCGCCAGTTCCGCGACCCCCGTGACGCGGTGCAGCGGATAGGTGCGGACCTCGTCGGCCGTGTGGTCGTACGCCGTCACGAAGCCGCCCTCGACGCGGATCGGGGCGATCACGCGCTGGCTGGCGGCGCCCTCCGCGTTGACGTAGCCGATCCACACGGTCCCGCCGGTCATGACGGCGGCCTGCATGGTGGCGAGGGTCTCGGCGGAGCCGGTGCGGGGCAGCTCACCGGTGCCCGGCAGATCGGCCCGAGCGCCCTTGCGCGGGCTCGTGGAGGCCAGGTCACCCGCGCGGATGGCACGAATCGCGGCGCCCAGGAGGGTGGCGTCGGGCACCGGCGGGCCGTCCGGGACGGGCTCGGGGGCGGAACGCGGCGGGGTGCGGTGGGCGTGCGCGCGGGTGATCAGCACGTCCCCCTCGGCGGACTCGGCGGCCGGCGCGAAACCCATGGAGCGCAGACCCTCCAGGAGGGCGGCCGGGTCGGCCTGCGCGGCGAGCACGGTGGGCGCGAGGCGCCTGAGCCGCAGCCCCTGGGAGCGCTTGTCGGCGAGGATCTCGTTCAGCAGGGCGTCGTCGTCGCAGCGGACGTACGCCGACGCCGCCCCGATCCGCAGATGGCCGTGCCTGCGGGCCACGTCGTCGATCAGATAGCTGAGCGGCTGCGGGACCGGGGTGCGGGAGTGCGCCGTGAGGAAGGCGTGCAGGTCGGAGGCCGAACGGCCCGCGTCCAGGGCCCGCCGTACCGATCCCGGGGTGAAACGGTAGACCGTCGCCCCGCCCTTCGACTCGACGTCCGCGAGCACACCCAGGGATTCGGCCAGGGGGCGCTCCAGGGGGCCGGGGGCGACAGCGGTCAGGTCGGCCTGGAGGAGGACGTGGTCCAGGGGCTCGGGGAGCAGCGGCCCGAGGATCCGGGCGGCCTGTGCGGAGGCGGCGGCCCGTTCGGCCGGGGTCCGCGGGAGAGGGGCGGCCGGCTCGGCGGCGGCGCGGTGGTGCCTGTGCACGGGAAGCCTGGCCCCTGCCCCGGCGCCTCTTCCGGCACTCGCGCCCACGGACCCGGACCCGGACCCGGACGCGGTGTCGTGGGCCGGCGCCGGCGGCAACCCCAGCAGGGCCCGCCCCTGCGCCGACAGCGCGCCTCGGCCGGTGACCCCCAGCAGCTCCGCCTCGGACAGGGTCCAGCGGGCCAGCCGGCCCCGCAGGTCGTCGCCGGCGGCGGTCCGGGGGCCGCGCGGGGGACGCTCCCAGTGGAGCCGGGCGATGACGGAGTCCGGGACGGCGGAGGAGCCCTCCGGCAGACCGGCGAGGAGGGTGAGGACACGGTGGCGGACCTCGGGGGCCGCGGAGCGGTCCAGACCCGGCCCCAGCGCCGACAACGTACGGTCCTTCGCGTCCCGCCCGCCGACCAGGCCCGCCGTGCGGGTCGCGGCCAGCCACGCCGAGGCGAGGAGGGCCCAGCGTTCACCGGAGGGCAGCTCGAGCCACTCGTCGTAACCGGGCGTCGCCGCGTACCGTTCGTCGGCCTCGCCGTCCGTGGCCAGCAGCCCGGCCGCGTAGGCCAGCTCGACCCAGAACGCGGCCACCGGTTCCGCCACGTCCAGGGCGACCGCCGTCCGCTTCAGGTCCCGCACGCTCAGACCGCCGGCGCGCAGCACGGACGGGCCGCCCTCGTGCCAGTCCTTGAGCAGTTCCTCGACGGTGGCGAGCGCGGTGTAGGCCTGGCCGGCGGCGGTCGTGTCCACCATCTGCGGACGGTGCGTCCTGGCCTGCTCGAGGGCCGGTGCCACCGGGTCCGTCTCCCGGTGCGCGCGGCCCGCCCGCAGGTGCAGGGCCACTTCACGGGGCAGCACGACCGTGCCGGGCGCCGTCGGCAGCAGCAGCGCGCGGTCGATCAACCAGCGCAGATGACGCGCCGGATCGGCCGTCACCTGGCCGTACGGCGGCCCCCACACCAGCCGTGACAGCACCTCCAGCGACTCGGCGGGCGCGGTGTCGAGGAGCGCCGGCATCCGCTTGCGGTCGGTGAACAGGGCGGTCAGCGAGGCCACCGCGGAGACGGAGTCGTGGGTGGTCGGCAGACCGCAGGCGGCCACGATCTCCTGGATACGGCCCGGGGACATGCCCGCCGTGGCCTCGGCGACCGTCGGGCCGAGGCCGGTGGGGGAGGGGTGCTGGGCGGCCGGGGCGAGCAGCTCGCGTGCCGTGCGCACGAGCCGGAGGCGGTCGTCGGTGCCCCAGACGAGGGCCTGTTCGCGCAGGGTGGCGAGCGCGTGCGGGAACGCTGCCGTGACCGCCGGGTCGCGGTCGTCCCCCGCCATCAGGCCCATCAGTTCGTCGTACGTCGCCGGGTCCGACGCCACCGCCAGGGCCTCCGCCGTCTGCAGGGCGAACCGGTCCAGGCGCTCCAGGGCGCGGACGACCGAGGCGCGGGTGGCGGCGCGGGTGGCGAGCTGCGTCAGGTCGGTGGGGACGGGGGTGATGAGATCCGGGCGGATGCGAAGGAGGGTCGACAGGGAGGTGTCGTCCCTCGTGCGGAGGGCTTCCGCCAGTGAGCGCGGCGGGGTGCCCGCCGGGGCGGGGTCCGGGTCGCGCTGCTCCTCTGTCCTCATCCGCTCAACGGTAGTGGTTCCGCGCCCCCGCCGCCCCTACCCGACCCGTCCCGTCGTCTGGGCTCGGCCCCGGACCCCGCCGAGGGGCTGCGCCCCCTGGACCCCCGCATCGCCCGAAGGGCTCGTCCTCAATCGCCGGAAGGGCTGAAAGACATGGCCCCGGGCGCCGGCCTTCCAGCACTCTTTCGGCGCGGGCCCGCACCCGCGGCCCGTCCGGCGCTTGCGGACGAGGCCGTCCAGGCCGATGCGGGGGGGGGTCCGGGGGCGGCAGCACCCGGGAGCGGGGCCCGACGCGGTACCGTCGGTGGCCACGGGGTATTCAACGCACGCGCCCCGGAGGGGACTTCGTGGGGATTGAGAGCGACCAGCTCGTATTCGACTATCTGAGCCGCGTCGGCGACCTGGCCCAGCAGCGCCAGCTGCCCTCGGCCACCCGTATGCGACTCGTCTCGGAGCTGCGCAACGAGATCGACCGCCGCCGGTCGAAGGCGCCCGTCGACAACCCGGCCGCCGTCCGCCGCATCCTCTCCCGCCTGGGCACACCGGACGAGATCGTCACGTCGGCCCGTCAGGGCGCGTCCGAGCCGGGCGCGGACACCCCGGCCGCCGTGCCCACCCAGCGCGACGGTGGGCCGCAGGCCCGCCCCAAGGGTCTGCGCAGGGGCGTCCCGAGGCCGCGTCGCACCTCCGACGAGGACGGTCTTGAGGCCGCCACCGGCGACCACCTCGCGCCGCCCCACCACGCCGGCTCCTACGAACCGGGCGACGCCTCCGCCCCGGCGGACTGGTGGCGGGTGGACGGCGACCCGCTCGGACTCGGGGACGACGTGCCGGGTTTCGTCGGCGGTGTGGAGATCCCCGGACTGCTCCGGCCACTGCCCAGGCCCCGGAAAGCCGATCCCGGCACCGATGCCGAAGCCGATGCCGGCGTCGAAGCGGACGCCGATTCCGGTGAAGAGGCGTCCCCCGCACCGAAACCGGCCCCGTCGTGGCGCCGGTGGAGAGGACGGGCGAAACCGGTGCGGACGACGAGCGGGCCCAAAGCCGGGAAGGCCGTCCCCGGCACCGGGGACGAGGGCCGAACGCCCCGGGTGCGGCTCCCCCGCGCGCGTACGTGGAGCAACCCGCTGCTCCTGCTCGCCGCGGTCCTCCTCGTCGCGGGTGCCGCCCTCGGCAACTGGTTCGCGCTCGGGCTCGGCTGGCTCATCGCGTACGCGTCCCGCCGGCTGAGCCCGCACGAGTCGAAGTGGGCCGTCCTCGGCATGCCGGGTCTGGTGGCCGTGGCGGGCATCGTCTGGCTGTGGGGCCGTACGGACGGCCGCTGGGGCGAGCCGATCGCCGAGGGCCACATGAACGAGGCGCTCGCGGACACCTGGCCGTGGGTGGTGCGCGGCGCGGCGGTCGCCTCGGCGCTGTACCTGGTGTGGCGCTCCCAGCGCCGCCGCTGACGGACCCCGGACCCCGGCCCGGACCGCCCCGTGCCCGCCCTGGGCACAATGGTCCATATGCATATCGCACCGATGCCCTCGCGCGGGCTGACCGTCGGCTTCGACCTCGACATGACCCTGATCGACTCCCGCCCCGGCATCCACGCCTGCTACCAGGCGCTCTCGGCACGCACGGACACGTACATCGACTGCGACCTCGTCGTCACCCGGCTCGGGCCGCCGCTCGAGGAGGAACTCGTCAACTGGTTCCCGGCGGAGCGGGTCCCGGCCGTCGCCGACCTCTACCGCGAGCTGTATCCCGCCTACGCCATCACCGGCACGCTCGCCATGCCGGGTGCCCATGAGGCCGTCGAGGCGGTGCGGGCGGCGGGCGGCCGTGCCGTCGTCGTCACGGCGAAGTGGGAGCCCAACGCCAAGCTGCACCTCAAGCACCTGGGGATCGGCGCGGACGCGGTCGTCGGCAACCTGTGGGCCGAGCGGAAGGCGGAGGCCCTGCGCGAGCACGGCGCGAGCGTGTACGTCGGTGACCACACCGGCGACGTCCGCGGCGCGCGCACCGCGGACGCGTACTCCGTCGCCGTGGCCACGGGGCCGTGCGACGCGGCGCAGCTGCGCGCGGCGGGCGCGGACGTCGTCCTCACCGACCTGACGCAGTTCCCGGCGTGGCTGGGCGGCTACCGCGAGGCCGCGCCCGCCTGAACCGCGCGGGCCCGGCGGCGGCCGGCCGCGACCGACCGGAACACCCCGGCTCCGGCGATCAGAAAACCGACGCCCATGAGCATGCTCAGGCCGAACATGTAAGTCGGAAAGGGTTTGGTGTCGAGAAGCAGTGGGGTCACGGTGACGAGTGTGGCCACGGCACCGGCAAAGAACACGAGAGCACCGGCGCGGATCAGCCGGTCACCCGGTTCCGCGGAATTCGGTTGGGTTTTGTCACGCACCGGACCAGGGTAGTTCCCAGCGCGAAGGAACAGTCAGGCGACGTCTTGTCAGTGGCCCCCGGACCATTAGCCTTGGTACCGGCGGGTCGGACGGCCCGCCGCAGTGCTGTCCGGAGCGGTTTCCCGATGGTTGCCCGAAGTTGCCGGAGCAACTTCCGACGTAAGTGCCCGAGCAGTTTTCAGAGCGGTTCCCGACGAGTACGAGGACGAGGACAGACGTGCCTACCGGCCAGGTCAAGTGGTTCAACAGTGAGAAGGGCTTCGGCTTTCTCTCCCGCGACGACGGCGGCGACGTCTTCGTCCACTCCTCGGTCCTGCCCGCCGGAGTCGATGCTCTCAAGCCGGGCCAGCGTGTGGAGTTCGGCGTCGTCGCCGGTCAGCGCGGCGACCAGGCGCTCTCGGTGACCATCCTGGACCCCACCCCCTCCGTCGCGGCCGCCCAGCGCCGCAAGCCGGACGAACTGGCCTCCATCGTGCAGGACCTGACGACCCTCCTCGAGAACATCACACCGATGCTGGAGCGGGGCCGTTACCCGGAGAAGACCTCCGGGAAGAAGATCGCGGGCCTGCTGCGGGCGGTCGCCGACCAACTCGACGTGTAGCCCCCCGGCCACGGGAGGCTCCCGGCGGCTCGAACGCCGGGCTACGGGAATCGCAGCGCGTCCGGGCCGAGGGGCGGCACCAGTCCCTCGGCCGCGGCGCGCGTGAGCAGGCCGCGGACCGCCGCGTAGCCGTCCTCTCCGAGGTCGGCGGTGAACTCGTTGACGTACAGGCCGATGTGCTGGTCGGCGACTGCGGGGTCCATCTCCTGGGCGTGCGCGAGGACGTACGGGCGGGAGGCCTCGGGGTCGTCCCAGGCGGCACGGACGGAGGCGCGGGTCGCGGTGGCGAGCTCGGTCAGGCGCTCCTGTCCCAGCGAGCGCCTGGCGATGATCGCGCCGAGCGGGATGGGCAGCCCGGTCGTCAGCTCCCAGTGCTCGCCCAGGTCGGCGAGCTTGTGCAGCCCGTAGTTCTGGTACGTGAAACGGGCTTCGTGGATGACGAGTCCGGCGTCCACCTTCCCGTCCCGCACGGCGGGCATGATCTCGTGGAACGGCATCACGACGATCTCGCCCACGCCGCCCGGTACCGTGTCCGCCGCCCACAGACGGAAGAGCAGGTACGCCGTCGACGTCTCGCTGGGCACGGCGACCGTACGGCCCGCCAGGTCGGCCCCCGCCTCCCGGGTCAGCACCAGCGGGCCGCAGCCCCGGCCCAGCGCGCCGCCGCAGGGCAGCAGCGCGTACTCGTCGAGGACGTACGGCAGCACGGCGTACGACACCTTCAGTACGTCGGACTCGCCGCGCTCGGCCATGCCGTTGGTGATGTCGATGTCCGCGAACGTCACGTCGAGGGCGGGCGCGCCGGGGACGCGGCCGTGGGCCCAGGCGTCGAAGACGAAGGTGTCGTTCGGGCAGGGCGAGTACGCGATCCGCAGCGGCTCGGGCAGTTTCTCAGGGCTCATGTGGGTTCCAACTCTCCAGGACGGGCGGGAGCTTCCCGAAACCCTCGGTGAGGGCCGCGAGAGCCTCGCCGATGCGCCAGGTGGCGCGGTCGCGCGGGCCGACGGCGTTCGACACCGCGCGCAGCTCCAGTACGGGCACGCCGTGGGCGGCGGCGGCTTCACCCACGCCGAATCCCTCCATGGCCTCGGCGAGGGCGCGGGGGTGCCGGGCGCGCAGTGCGGCGGCGCGTTCGGCGGTGCCGGTCACGGTGGACACGGTCAGTACGGTCCCGGCGCGTGCGCCGGTGACGGCCACGAGCTCCCGTACGAGTGCTTCGGGCGGACGGTGAGTGACGGTGCCGAAGCCGAGTTCCGTCACCGGGAGGAACCCGTCCGGGGTCTCGGCACCCAGGTCCGCGGCGGTGATCTCGTCGGCGAGGACGAGCGATCCGACGGGCGCGTCCGGCTGGAAACCGCCGCCGATCCCGGTGGAGACGACCAGGTCGTAGGGGGCGCCTTCGAGGGCGCCCGCGGTGAGCGCGGCGGCGACGGAGGCGGCGGCGAGGGCGGGTCCGACACCCGCGGCCAGCAGATCGAGGGTCGGCCCGTCGGCGGGACCGGCGCCGGGCGGCGGGACGGCGGAGGCGAGGCGCAGCCGGTGCAGGGTCACCCCGGGGAGCCGCACCTCATGGTGCGGGCCCGTGAACGCCCCGGCCACCGCGTCCCGTTCGACCGGAACCGCGGCGGCCACCAGCACCTTCGGCCCTGCGGCAGCGATCAGGCGTCCTTCTTGAGCTTGAACGACCACAGTCCGGTCACCGTCTTGTCGCCCTCCTTGATGGAGACGAGCGTGGAGTTGCCGCTGGCTCCGTACTGGGCGTTGAAGAACACGCTTCCCGGAATCGTCCGGTAGGTCTTCTTGCTGGAGTCGGTCAGCGGCTGACCGTTCATCAGGATCGTCCAGCCGTTGTCCGCGATCTTCGGGTCCACGCCGAACCGCACGGTGTCGTCGGGGTCGACCTTGATGGACTTGATGTCCTTGGCCTTGAGGCACTTGGCCAGGTCCGCGCTGCTCACCGCCTTGCCGTCGTTGTAGCAGTCGGTCTCGGAGCTCACCGAGCTCTTGCCGACCGTGATCGTGGCCAGCGGCGTCGGCTTGTCACAGGCGGACAGGACGAGAAGTCCGGCGGAAACGGCGCCGAGAGCGGCAACGGCGCGACGGTGATGTCCATTGGCGGCTCTGCCGCGGGGCAGGGAGGTCATGGCCGAAGGCTATCGGGCACGTCCACCGCTCTCCCCACGTGGGGTACGGCGTGCCGCAGTCATGCCACGCGTGGCCGCGCCGTGCCTCCGTGCCGGGCCGCGCCGATCAGCCCCCGGACGGTGGTGAGCCACCCGACGGCGACGATCGCGGCGGCCACGGCGAGGCCCAGCGTGCCGTTGAGGGGCAGCACGATGCCGATCGCGCCGCCGAACACCCAGGCCACCTGCAGCAGCGTCTCGGAGCGCGCGAAGGCGGAGGTCCGTACGAGTTCGGGCACGTCCCGCTGGATCAGCGCGTCCAGGGACAGTTTGGCGAGCGCCTGCGAGAACCCGGCGACCGCCGTCAGGCAGGCCACCAGGACGGCCCCGAAGAAGACGGCGGCGGTGATCGCGGCGCCCAGTACGCACGCCACGACGGTCACGATGATGATCTCGGGGGCGCGGGATTTCAGCCAGGCGCCGACCGCGGTGCCGAGCGCGTTGCCCGCGCCGGCCGACACGCCGACGATCCCGAGCGAGACGGCCGCGCTCTCGCCGGTGAGCGGGTGCTCGCGCAGCAGGAAGGCGAGGAAGAAGATCAGGAAGCCGGAGAGGCAGCGCAGGGCGGCGTTGGCGGCGAGGGCGTGGGTGACCGCCGTACCGACGGTGCGCAGCCCGGGTCGCGGTGTCCTCTCCCGTCGCGGCCCGCGCACGTGTTCCTCGTCCGCGGCCAGCAGCGCCCGGTCCTCGCCCTTGGCCGAGTCGACCTTCGGCGGCAGGGTGAACGACAGGAACGTCCCCGCGACGAAGATCGCGAAGGCGCCGTAGAGGGGATAGCGCGGACCGAGGGCCTGCAGCCCCGCTCCGACGGGCGCGGCGACGCCGGTGGCGAGCAGTCCGCCCAGGGTGACCCGCGAATTGGCCTTCACCAGGGAGAAGCCGGGCGGGAGCAGCCGGGGTACGACGGCGCTGCGCACCACCCCGTACGCCTTGGACGCGACGAGCACCCCGAGCGCGGCGGGATACAGCTCGAGGCTGCCGCTGGCGACCGCGCCCGACAGCAGCAGGGCGAGCATCGCGCGGGCGAGCATCGCGCCGGCCATCGCGGCCCGGCGGCCGTGCGGCAGGCGGTCCAGGAGGGGGCCGATCACCGGGGCGAGGAGGGTGAAGGGCGCCATGGTGATGGCGAGGTAGAGGGCGACGCGGCCGCGGGCCTCGTCGGTGGGCACGGAGAAGAAGACGGTGGAGGCGAGGGCGATGGTGATCATGACGTCGCCGGCGCCGTTGACCGCGTGGAGTTCGATCAGTTTGCCGAGGCCGGACTCACCCGCCCCGTGGGCGTGCGTCGCCTTGCGGATTCCGCGGGCCGTGCCGGTGAACGGGAAGTGCAGGGCACGGCCGACCGCGCGGACGGACCCGCTCATCCGGCCCGGCCCGCCCCTTCGGATGCTCCCCTTGGCGCCGCCGATTCCGGCGGTTCCCTGGGACGACCTCGCGGCTGCCACTCCGCAATAGTGCCCCGAGAAGGGCGTGGGTAGTGCGGTTACCACGCGTATAGGGGCCGAGTGGCGCCGGTGCGGGCCCCCGCCGGTCCGCCGTGAAGGGGCCGTGGGCGTTTTTCGGCCGACCGGGAGCGACGCGGTGGGGCCCCTTCCGGTCCGGCCGAGAAGGGGCGGACGGTGGGAAAACGCCTCCTCGCGGCGACGAAGAACACCGGCTCGGAGTGCGGAAGCGCCCCGCCGGTGTGGGCCCAGGGCTCAGGAGAAGGTAGCGTGCGTAACGCGCCTGCGGCGGTTGTTCTCGGCCGCGCGCCTCTCGGTCATCCCGCAGAATGGATGACGTAGGTGCGCCCGAGCGCGATCGGGCGCGGACGTCGACGCGGCCCACCGGTCCGCTCCGTCCGCACCGCCGCCGAGGAAGGGCGCACCCGTGAGACGGCGTAGGAGAGAAGCGATACCTGTGAGCGCAGCGACCACGCGAAGCCGCACCCCCGACCGTCTGTGCGCCGAGGCCGTCGACCTCGCGCGCACCGCCGCCGAGGAGGCAGCCGCCCCCGGCGTCGTCGGTGAACATGTGGGGGTGGTCTCCGAGGGGGACCGTGTCGTCACGCACTACTTCGAGTGCAAGGAGTTCGGCTACCGGGGCTGGCGCTGGGCGGTGACGGTCGCCCGTGCCTCCCGGGCGAAGATCGTCACCCTGGACGAGACGGTGCTGCTGCCCGGCTCGGACGCCCTTCTCGCGCCCGAGTGGGTGCCGTGGAGCGAGCGGCTGCGGCCCGGTGACATGGGCCCCGGTGACCTGCTGCCCACGGACGCCGAGGATCTGCGGCTCGAGCCCGGTTTCTCCGGTGAGGACGAGCCCGCGCCGAACTCCGCCGTCTCGCAGGACATGGCCGAGCTGGTGGAGGCGGAGGACGCGGAGGTGACGGCGGGCGTGCCCGCGCACCTTCCGTTCGCGCCGCGCCGCGGTTCGATCGCGGCGGTGGCGGAGGAGCTCGGACTGCGCCGGGCGCGGGTGCTCTCCCGGTACGGGCTGCATGTCGCGGCCGACCGGTGGGAGGAGTCGTACGGGCCCAAGACGGCGATGGCGCAGGCGGCGCCCGCGTCGTGCGTCAGCTGCGGCTTCCTGAATCCGATCGGGGGCTCGCTCGGGCAGGCGTTCGGTGTCTGTGCGAATGAGTTCTCGCCGGCGGACGGGCGGGTCGTGGCGCTCTCGTACGGGTGCGGGGGGCACTCCGAGGCCGCGGTCATGCCGGCGCCGCCGCGGCCGGCGCCGCCGGTGATCGACGAGACCCGGGTCGATCCCTTCCCGCTCCGGCCCTCGCCGGATTCCGGTTCGGTCTCGATCACCCCGGACGAGCCGTCGTCCGAACTGGGCCACTCGTGACCCCGGTGTCCCGTCTCCGGGGGCTGCCGCCCCCGGACCCCCGCTTCGGCCTGAACGGCCTCGTCCTCAAACGCCGGACGGGCTGAAACCCCCGCCCACCCCGACGAACGCCCTCCGAGAGGCGCGGCACCGCCGTGGGACGCCCCGCGAAGGGGCGCGGGGAACTGCGCACCCGGCCCCCACGGCCCGCGGTCGAAAACATGCCGCAGCCCGGGGAGGCGCCGGGTACCACCGCGGAAGACCCCGTGCTGGACGCCCCGCGAAGGGGCGCGGGGAACTGCGCGCCCAGCCCCCACGGCGTGCGGCCGAAAACCTCCCGCAGCCCGGGGAGACGCCGGCCACCACCGCGGAAGACCCTGCGCTGGACGCCACGCGAAGGGGCGCGAGGAACTGCGCGCCCAGCCCCCACGGCCCGCGGCCGAAAACATCCCGCAGCCCCGGGAGGGACGGGGCACCGCCCCGGGATGCCCCCCGCTGAACGTCCCGCGAGGGGACGCGCCCAGCCCCCACGGCCCGCGGCCGAAAACATCCCGCAGCCCCGGGAGGGACGGGGCACCGCCCCGGGATGCCCCCCCTGAACGCCCCGCGAAGGGACGCGCCCAGCCCCCACGACCCGCGGCCGAATCACACGCCCCGGCCCGCCCCCGGGAGGAACGTCGCGCTCAACCCCCACCGCCCCGCACGGTACCTTCGTGCCGCGGCCGAGCCCAGCGCTCGCGGTCGCGCGAAGCCAGAGGGAGAGTGAACCGTGAGCAAGTTCGTGCAACCGGCACCCGAGGGCGCGGACCCGTTCGGCACGGCCCGCCTGCGCCGCGGCGTGCTGGACGCCTGGGCCACCAGCCCGGCCCGGTTCCGCGAGGACGCCAACGCCGAGGAGGACCTGGTCCTCGGCGGATACCGCGACCGCCTCCTCGTCGAACTCGCCCAGAACGCCGCCGACGCGGCCGCCCGGGCCGGCGTCCCAGGCCGCCTGCGGCTCACCCTCCGCGACGGGGTCCTGGTCGCGGCCAACACCGGCGCCCCCCTCGACGCGGCCGGCGTCGAGTCCCTGTCCACCCTCCGCGCCTCCGCCAAGCGCGACGCGCACGACACCGCCGTCGGCCGCTTCGGCGTCGGCTTCGCCGCGGTCGTCGCGGTCACCGACGAGCCCGCCGTGGTCGGCCGGCACGGCGGTATCCGCTGGTCCCTCGCCGAGGCCCGCGAACTGGCGGCCGACACCGCCCGCCACAGCCCGGGTCTGGGCGACGAGATCCGCCGCCGCGACGGCCATGTGCCACTGCTGCGGCTGCCGTTCGCGGCCGAGGGCACCGCCCCGGACCCGTACGACACGGCCGTCATCCTCCCGCTGCGGGACACCGCCGCCGAGGATCTCGCCGAGCGGCTGCTGCGCGGGCTCGACGACGCGCTGCTGCTCGCCCTGCCGGGCCTGGAGGAAGTGGTCGTCGAGATCGGAGAGGGCGGCACGGGCGGCGAGGTGCGCACCCTGCGCCGCAGGGCCGAGGAGCACGGCGTCACCCTGGAGGACTCCCGGGACGGTGCCACCCGCTGGCGCACGGTCTCCCACCACGGCCCCCTGGACCCGGCCCTGCTGGCCGACCGCCCGGTCGAGGAGCGGCTGCGCCCGCACTGGTCGGTGACCTGGGCCGTCCCGGTCGACACCGACGGCACCCCGGGCCGCCCCCGCACCGGCCCGGTCGTGCACGCGCCGACCCCCAGCGACGAGCCCCTCGGCGTCCCCGCCCTGCTCATCGCCTCCCTGCCGCTGGACACCAGCCGGCGGCACGCCGCCCCGGGTCCCCTCACCGACTTCCTGGTGGAGCGCGCGGCGGACGCGTACGCGGAGCTGCTCGCCGCCTGGAGCCCGGTGGACGCCGGGATCATCGACCTGGTGCCGGGCCCGCTCGGCAAGGGCGAGCTGGACGGCGTCCTGCGCCGCGCGATCCTCGACCGGCTGCCGCGCACCGCCTTCCTGCCGCCGGCCGCCCCGCCGCCGGAGAACGGCGGCCCGGACACCGCAGCCGACTGGCCCGAGAGCAGCGCCGCGGAACACCCGGCCGCCCTGCGGCCCCGTGACGCCGAGGTCGTCGAGGGCGCCGGCGCCGAGACCGTCCGGGTACTCGCCGAGGTGCTGCCCAGCCTGCTGCCCGCCGGCCTGGAGCGCCGGGCGGAGCTCCGGACGCTGGGCGTCGCCCGCGTACCGCTCGCCGAGGCCGTGGACCGGCTGGCCGGGCTGGAGAAGGACCCGGGCTGGTGGTGGCGGCTGTACGAGAGCCTGGCCGGGGTGGACCCGGACCGGCTGTCCGGGCTGCCGGTGCCGCTCGCCGACGGCCGGACGGCGGTGGGGCCCCGGCAGATCCTGCTGCCCGGCTCCGACGACATGCGGGCCGCCGCCCCCGACACCCTCGCCCGTCTCGGCCTCAAGGTCGCCCACCCGGACGCCGCCCACCCGCTGCTGGAGAAGCTGGGCGCCCTCCCGGCCACTCCCCGCGCGGTCCTCACCACCCCGCAGGTGCGCGCGGCCGTCGCCGCCTCGCTCGACGACGAAGGGGCCGGCTGGGACCAGGAGGCGCCGGACGCCGAGGAGGTGGCGGAGCTGGTCCTCGCCCTGGTCCGCGACGCCGCGCTCGAACCCGGCGACGAGCCCTGGCTCGGCGCCCTCGCCCTGCCGGACGAGGAGGGCGAACTCGCCCCCGCCGGTGAACTGGTGCTGCCCGGCAGCCCGTTCGCCCAGGTCATGCGCGAGGACGAACTCGCCTTCGTAGACACGGAGTTGGCCGACCGATGGGGTGAGCAGCCGCTCGCCGCCTGTGGTGTGCTGGCCAACTTCACCCTGGTGCGGGCCACCGACGTCGTCCTCGACCCGGACGAACTGGAGCCCCGCGACTCCGACTTCGCCGAACCCGACGACGCGGGACTGCTGGACGCCGTCGACGTGTGGTGCGAGGACGTCCTCGACCGGCTGCCCGACACCCCCGTACCGCCCGTCGCCACCGAGATCGTCGCGGTACGGGACCTGGACCTGGTGGACGACGAGCGGTGGCCGCAGGCGCTCGCGCTGCTGTCCCGGCCGCCGCTGCGCGACGCGCTGACCCAGCCGGTGCGTGTTCTGCTCCCGGACGGCACCCACGAGATCGTCCGGCCGTACTCCGCCTGGTGGCTGCGCGGCCACCCCGTCCTGGACGGGCGTCACCCGGCCGGATTGCTCGCCGCGGGCGGGGACCCGCTCCTGCGCGGGCTGTACGACGAGGCCGACGCGACCGGCTTCGACGACGAGCAGGTGCTGCGGGCGCTGGGGGTCCGCACTTCCGTCGCCGCCCTGCTGGACGAGCCCGGGGGCGCCGCCGAGCTCCTGGAACGGCTCGCCGACCCCGACCGCGAGGTCTCCGGCGCCCAACTGCACGCCCTGTACGGCGCGCTGGCCGATCTGGAGCCCGAGCGCGTGACCCTGCCGGACGAGCTGCGCGCCGTACTGGACGGACGGGTGACCGTCGTGGACGCCGCCGACGCCGTGGTCGTCGACTCGCCCGACCTGCTGCCCTTCACCACCGGCATGCCTCTGCTCCCCGTCCGCCCGTCCCGCGCCGCCGAGCTCGCCGAACTGTTCCAGGTACGGCGCCTCAGCGAGTCGGTGACCGGCGAGGTGACCTCGGAGGGCGCCGAACACGACGTACCCGAGTCCGTACGGATCCTGCTGGGACCCTCGGCCCCCTCCTCGTACGTCGAACACGAGGAACTCGTCGTCGACGGCACCGAACTGGACTGGCGCCGGACCCGGGACGGGGTGCTGCACGCGTCCACCCTGGAGGGCGTGGCGGCCGGACTCGCCTGGGCGGCCGGACAGTGGCCGCGCCGCTTCGAGGTCGCGGCCCTGCTGGAGGACCCGTCCCGCACGGAGGAACTGGCCCGGGACCGCTGGTTCGACTGAGGTGGGCGGCCGGTACGGACGGCGCGCGGCGACCGTCCGTACCGGCCCGGCGGGGCCGCTCCAGGTGGCCTTGGTCATGTACGCACAAAATCCTCACCCGCCGTACAACCATTCGCCCCCGTCACGGATCTGATCACCTGAGTCAAGAGACTCCACATCACTTGGGCTCCGAGTGACGACGAGCCGTGCGGACGACCGGCGTCGGGGCCCCTTTCCCATTTGGGGACTGCATGCGCATTCGAGTCACCGTGGCCGCCGCTACCGGCGCGCTGGCCCTCTCAGCCCTGGCCGTACCGGCGGCGCAGGCCGCCGAGGGGCCCGGCGCCACCTCGGTCGCCCGCTCCGTCGTGGCCGACGCGGTGAAGACTCCCGCCGACGAATCGCGCGGCGACACCGCGATCTCGAACGTCGTGGTGAACGGCGGCAAGGACATCGTTCTCGGCACCACCACGAAGAAGACCCTCACCGTCTCCTTCACCGTGAAGGACAACTCCGGTGTCGAGTGGGCACAGGCGATCCTGTGGCACGGCCCGGACTTCGACCACCTGGACGGCGGCGCCGTGGCCGACTCGTCCGACGGCCGCGCCACCTGCACCAAGGTCAACGCCACCACGTCGAACTGCAAGTCGGCCTTCACGGTCAAGGCGGACGTCGACCTCATCGACAGCCTGGCCGGCGGCTGGAAGGTCTGGGCGATCGCCCAGGGCACCGACGGAAACTACGTCCAGAAGGACAACGTCAAGGGCTTCCGGATCCAGCGGGCCTCCAAGCTGACGGTCAACGCGTCCCCGGAGCCGGTGAAGAAGGGCAAGACCATCACGGTCACCGGTGCCCTGACGCGCGCGAGCTGGAACTCGGGCAAGTACCTGGGTTACACCGGTCAGTCGGTGAAGCTGCAGTTCAAGAAGAAGGGCGCCAGCGCCTACACCACGGTCAAGACGGTCAAGTCGACCAGTGGCGGTGCGCTGAAGACGACGGTCAAGGCGTCGGTCGACGGCACCTTCCGTTACTCCTTCGCGGGCACGACGACCACCCCGGCGGTCAGCGCCACCGGTGACTACGTCGACGTGAAGTAGCACGCGGACCGGTACGACGCGGGCCGGTGCCGCCCAACCAGGGCGGCACCGGCCTTCGCGTCCGGTGCCTTCGTTCCTCGCGTCGTGCGGGATCCTGGCGTCGGGGTGCGTGCGGAGCCCAAGCCTCGTTCACGTGCGGGCAAAATCTGCGTCACCGCGTACAACCCGCCCCACCCGCCACGGATCTGAACACGTGAGTCAACAGACTCCTCCATCACTTCTCCCTCTGGGGAACGCACATGCGCATACGCGCCACCGTGGCCGCCGTCTCCGGCGCCCTGGCCCTTTCCGCCTTCGCCGTCCCGGCCGCTCACGCCGCCGCGGCGCCCAACGTCACCTTCTCCAACGTGAAGGTGAACAAGGCCAAGGCGATCGTCGTCGGCACCGCGAAGACCGGTGTCACGGTCACCTACACCCTCACGCACCCCGCCAATGTCAGCATCGCCCCCGACAAGCTCGGCACCGGCCCGATCCTCTACCGCGGCTCCTCGCTGACCGAGCAGACCGCGGCCTTCGGCAGTGACGAACCGGGCACCTGCAAGGCCGCTTCGACGACCGTGGCCAACTGCACGGCGACCATGTACTTCCGTCCCGCGGCCGACTACGACATCGCGGACGCCGACGCCGGATCCTGGAACGTGGGCGGTGTCGCGGTCACGTCCGGCGGCGTCCTCAAGTGGCAGGGCGGGCTCGGCACCACCAAGCTCCAGCGGGCCTCCAAGCTGACGGTCAACGCGTCCCCGGAGCCGGTGAAGAAGGGCAAGACCATCACGGTCACCGGTGCCCTGACGCGCGCGAGCTGGAACTCGGGCAAGTACCTGGGTTACACCGGTCAGTCGGTGAAGCTGCAGTTCAAGAAGAAGGGCGCCAGCGCCTACACCACGGTCAAGACGGTCAAGTCGACCAGTGGCGGTGCGCTGAAGACGACGGTCAAGGCGTCGGTCGACGGCACCTTCCGTTACTCCTTCGCGGGCACGACGACCACCCCGGCGGTCAGCGCCACCGGTGACTACCTCGACGTGAAGTAGCACGCGGACCGGTACGACGCGGGCCGGTGCCGCCCAGCCAGGGCGGCACCGGCCTTCGCGTCCGGCGTCAGCGCGGACGGCGGTCCCGGTCACGTGTACACAAAGATTTCACCGCCCGTACAACCATTCGCTTCCGTCATTCATCTGATCATCCGAGTCAAGAGACTCCACATCACTTGGGCCCCGAGTGACGACGAGCCGTGAGGAACGACCACCGTAGGGGCCCCTTTCTCCACTTGGGGATCGCATGCGCATTCGAGCCACTGTGGCTGCCGCTACCGGCGCCCTGGCCCTCTCCGCGTTCGTCGTGCCCGCCGCGCACGCCGCCGACTCCGCCTCTTCCTACCGTGCGGACGTCGCCAAGGTCCTGGAAGCGGCGCACTCCGCGTCCGGCAAGACCGCCTTCACCGCCACCACCGCCGACGACGACGCGCCGTACGCCCTCGACGTCACCTTCTCCAACATCAAGGTGAACAGCGGCAAGGCCATCCCGGTCGGCACCACCAACCACGTCGCCGTCCCGGTCACGTACACCCTGACCCACGGCACCGACGTCAAGATCACTGCTGCCGACTTCCAGACCGGCCCCTACCTCTACAAGGGCACCTTCGGCGACCCGGCCAACGAGCTCTTCGGTGACGACGCGGCGAAGTGCACCGTCACCTCGGCGACCACCGCGTCCTGCAAGGGCAACATCGACATCTACCCGGCCGAGGGCTACCTCCTCAACTCGGACGCGGGTGCCTGGAAGGCCGCGGGCCTGGCCATCGCGCTCAACGGCCAGAACCCGGGGAGCTCCAGCTTCGACATCACCAAGGTCGGTATCGCCGACCAGGGCGGCTTCACTTCTCCCAACGTGCAGCGTTACTCGAAGCTGACGGTCAACGCCTCCCCGGAGCCGGTGAAGAAGGGCAAGACCCTCACGGTCACGGGCAAGCTGTCCCGCGCCAACTGGGAGACGAACAAGTACGCGGGCTACACCGGCCAGTCCGTGCAGCTGCAGTTCCGCAAGAAGAACAGCACCACGTACACCACCGTCAAGACGGTCAAGACCGACGGCTACGGCAATCTGAAGACGACCGCCAAGGCCTCCGTCGACGGTTACTACCGCTACAGCTTCGCGGGCACCTCGACCACCCCGGCCGTCAAGGCCGCGGGCGACTACGTCGACGTGAAGTAACCGCCCCGCCGTACTCCGCACCACGTGGTCCCCGCGCCCCCGCCAGGGGTGCGGGGACCGCGTGGTTCACGCGGGGATGCGCCGGTCCACCCACCTCCACAGGACCTCCAGGACGGCCGCCGCCACCACCGAGATGCCCACCGCGATCCACGGCATCTCCACGCCCACCAGCTTCAGGGCGAAGAAGTGCTGGAGCCACGGCACCACCAGTACGACGACGAACGCCAGGCCCATCGAGGCCACCAGGGCGACCCGCCACCAGGTGTACGGGCGGGCGATGATCGCCAGCACCCACATGGAGATCAGGAACAGCGTCAGCGTCGCGGCGCTGGTCTCCGCGTTCAACTGATCGGGCCCGGCGTAGTGGTGACGGGCCACCAGATAGGTCACGAAGGTGGCGATCGCCGCGATGACACCGCCGGGGATCGAGTAGCGCATGACCCGCCGTACGAAGTGCGGTCTCGCCCGCTCGGTGTTGGGGGCGAGCGCGAGGAAGAACGCCGGGATGCCGATCGTCAGGGTGGACAGCAGGGTCAGATGCCGGGGCAGGAAGGGGTATTCGACCCGCCAGCACACCACCAGCACCGCCAGCAGCACCGAATAGACGGTCTTCACCAGGAACAGGGTCGCGACCCGGGTGATGTTGCCGATGAC
Organism: Streptomyces sp. NPDC057950; assembly: GCF_042887295.1. NCBI lineage: Bacteria > Bacillati > Actinomycetota > Actinomycetes > Kitasatosporales > Streptomycetaceae > Streptomyces > Streptomyces sp. NPDC057950. The sequence continues at coordinate 41,465 of NZ_JBHVPP010000019.1, read as the reverse complement.
CCGGCGGCCCTCCGCCACCACCGAGGGCAGCGTCGAGAAACTGTTGTTGAGGAGCACGATCTGGGCGACCGCCCGGGTCGCCTCCGAACCCGACCCCATGGAGACGCCGATGTCGGCGTCCTTGAGGGCCAGGACGTCGTTCACACCGTCGCCCGTCATCGCCACCGTGTGCCCGCGCGACTGAAGCGCGCCCACCATGTCGCGCTTCTGCCGCGGGGTGACCCGCCCGAACACCGTGCCCTTGTCCAGTGACTTCGCCATCTCCTCCCGCTCGTCGGGAAGCCGGCGCGCGTCCACGACCGCGCCGCTCAGACCGAGTTTCCCGGCCACCGCGCCGACCGAGACCGCGTTGTCGCCCGAGAGGACCTTCGCCCGGACGTCCTGCTCGGCGAAGTAGCGCAGGATGTCCGCCGCGTCCGGGCGCAGCCGCTGCTCCAGTACGACCAGCGCGGTCGGCCGGGCGCCCTTCTTCACGTTGGGATCGTCGAGGTCCCCGGTGGCGCGGGCGAGGAGCAGGACCCGCAGCCCCTCCTCGTTCAGCCGATCGGTCTCGGCGAGCGCCGGATCGCCGGCGGTCAGCAGTACGTCGGGGGCGCCGAGCAGCCATGTACCGGACTCGCCATTGCCTTCATTGAAGGTCGCCCCGCTGTACTTGCGGGCCGACGAGAAGGGCAGCGACTCGACGCAGCGCCAGTCCTCGTTGTCCGGGTAGGCGTCGATGATCGCCTGGAGGGAGGGGTTCGGCCGCGGGTCGGACTCGCCGAGCGCCCCGAGGACCTTGCGTACGTACGACTCGTCGGCACCGCCCAGCGGCCGCAGCTCGGTGACGTCCATACCGCCCTCGGTGAGGGTGCCGGTCTTGTCGAGGCAGACGGTGTCGATGCGGGCGAGGCCCTCGATGGCCGGAAGCTCCTGCACGAGGCACTGTTTCCGGCCAAGCCGGATGACGCCGATCGCGAAGGCGACGGAGGTGAGGAGGACGAGACCCTCGGGGACCATCGGCACGATCCCGCCGACCGTCCGCGCGACGGAGTCCTTGAAGCCGTGCTGCTTGACCACGAGCTGGCTGATGACCAGACCGATCGCGGTCGGGACCATCATCCAGGTCACGTACTTGAGGATCGTGGAGATACCGCTGCGCAGCTCGGAGTGGACGAGCGTGAACCGCGACGCCTCCTCGGCGAGCTGGGCCGCGTACGCCTCCCGGCCCACCTTCGTCGCGGTGAACGCGCCACCGCCCGCGACCACGAAGCTGCCCGACATCACCTCGTCGCCCCGGCGTTTGACCACCGGGTCTGCCTCGCCCGTGAGCAGCGACTCGTCGATCTCCAGGCCGTCGGCCTCCACACAGGCGCCGTCGACGACGATCTTGTCGCCGGGGCCGATCTCGATCACGTCCCCGAGCACGATCCGCGAGGTGCTGACCTCGGCGGCGACCCCGTCCCTGCGTACCGTCGGCTTCGCCTCGCCGATCACCGCGAGCGAGTCCAGGGTCTTCTTGGCCCGCCACTCCTGGATGATGCCGATCCCGGTGTTGGCGATGATCACGTACCCGAACAGGCTGTCCTGGAACGGAGCCACGGACAGCATGATCAGCCAGAGCACACCGATGATCGCGTTGAACCGGGTGAAGACGTTCGCGCGGACGATCTCGCCCAGCGAGCGGCTGCTGCGCACCGGGACGTCGTTCACCTCGCCGCGCGCCACCCTTTCGGCGACTTCGGCGGCGGACAGCCCCTTGGCCCGACCGGAGGCGGGGAGGGGCACGGGGTGCACCGGATCCAGTTCCGCGCCCGCGTCGATGTGCGTCATGCATTCGACGGTACGTGCGGAAAGGGTGCTTCACCTGCCGAGTGCCCCGAAGATCCGACCAAGGGAGGACCGGGGGCGGCGGGTTGTGATGCCCTGGTTGGAGGCAGGAGGCAGGAGGCAGGAGGCAGCGGGTCGGTTGGGGGAGCCGAATTACTCCGCGGTGGCGGACGACGGCGCGGTGTCCGCCGCCGCGGCCCGTTTGATCGCGGCGGCGCGCCCGCGGACGTACCAGATGCCGATGAGTCCGAGACCCGCGCCGGCCAGACAGGTCCACACCCACCAGGTGTGCCCGTGGTCGTCGTACCAGCCGTAGAACGGCAGCTGCACCAGGAAGAGGACGAACCAGAGGATCGTGCCGCCCGTGATGGTGGCGACGACGGGCCCCTCCAGGGGCTCCGGCGCCTCGTGCTTGGGGGTCCACTTCGCCATGGGCACAGCTTACGAGGCCGCGGACCGGCCGGCGCTCGCACCCGTGTTCCCGGCGCACACCAACGGTCTACGCGCGGAGATAGCCATTTCTGTTTCATATGTTCATACTGAAACAGTCCGAGTCTGGCCAGTTGTATTCGTAGGAAACACCAACAGGGACCGGGGAAATCCTGTTGGCGATCGACTGCCGACCGGACTCGATCATGTTCCCCGTCCCCCCGCACGCTTGAGGACCCGCATGTCCACCTCGGCCGCCACCAAGGCCCCCGCCCCGCAGGAGCCGGAGTCCCGGTCCGCGCGGAGCGCCCTCGACCGCTACTTCAAGATCTCCGAGCGCGGCTCGAGCATCCCGCGCGAGATCCGCGGCGGTCTCGCCACCTTCTTCGCGATGGCCTACATCATCGTGCTGAACCCGATCATCCTGGGCAGCGCGAAGGACATGTACGGGCACCACCTGGACAACGGTCAGCTGGTCACCGCGACCGCCCTGACCGCGGCCTTCACGACGCTCCTCATGGGTGTCATCGGCAACGTGCCGATCGCGCTGGCGGCCGGCCTCGGTGTGAACACCGTCGTCGCGCTCCAGCTCGCCCCGCGGATGTCCTGGCCGGACGCCATGGGCATGGTCGTGCTGGCCGGCTTCATCGTGATGCTGCTGGTCGCCACCGGGCTGCGCGAGCGCGTCATGAACGCCGTGCCGCTGGGGCTGCGCAAGGGCATCTCGATCGGTATCGGCCTGTTCATCATGCTGATCGGCCTGGTCGACTCCGGCTTCGTCTCCCGCATCCCGGACGTCGCCCAGACCACCGTGCCGCTGCAGCTCGGCTCCGACGGTCACCTCAACGGCTGGCCGGTACTGGTCTTCGTCCTCGGCACGCTGCTCACCCTCGCGCTGATCGTGCGCAAGGTGCCGGGCGCGATCCTCATCTCGATCGTCACCATGACGGTGCTCGCGGTGATCGTCAACGCCGTCGCCAAGATCCCGTCCTGGGGCCTGACCACCCCGAAGTGGCCGGGCAACCCGGTCGCCCCCCCGGACTTCGGGCTCGTCGGCAAGGTGAGCCTCTTCGGCGGCTTCGGCAAGGTCGGCGTGCTGACCGGCATCCTCTTCGTCTTCACCGTGCTGCTGTCGTGCTTCTTCGACGCGATGGGCACGATCATGGGCGTCAGTGACGAGGCGAAGCTGACCGACGCGCAGGGCAACATGCCCGGCATCAACAAGGTCCTCTTCGTCGACGGCATCGCGGTCGCCGCGGGCGGCGCCAGCTCCTCCTCGGCCACCACCTGCTTCGTGGAGTCCACGGCGGGCGTCGGCGAGGGTGCGCGCACCGGTTTCGCGAACGTCGTCACCGGCGCGCTCTTCGCCGTGGCGCTCTTCCTGACCCCCGTCGCCACGATGGTCCCGTCCCAGGCCGCCACCCCCGCGCTGCTCGCGGTCGGCTTCCTGATCCTGTCCGGCTCCGTGCGCGAGATCGACTGGGCCGACCACACGATCGCGATCCCGGCCTTCGTGACGATGGTGATGATGCCGTTCACCTACTCGATCACGAACGGCATCGGCATGGGCTTCATCACCTTCGTGGTGCTGCGCCTGGCGGCCGGCCGCGCCCGGGAGATCCCGGTCGCGATGTATGTCGTATCCGCCGTGTTCGGTTTCTACTACCTGATGCCGGCCCTCGGCCTCACCTGACGGGTGGGGTCACGCGTCCCCGTCCTTCGGGGACGCCGGGGGCTTCCGGGACTCCAGAGGCTCCCGCGGCCTCCCGGGCTCACGTGACCCCGTAGAACTTCTCCGTCTCGTCGACGGCGGTCTGGAACCGCTCGTCGAAGTCATCGCGAATGAGCGTCCGGACGACATAGTCCTGGACGCTCATTCCGCGTTTGGCGGCATGGTCTCGGAGCCGGTCGAGCAGCTCCCCGTCTATCCGCAGGCTGAGCACACTGGTCCCCATGGAGTCGAGGGTCGCCGGACTTCGGCGCCGAGCGGGTCACTTTCCGCACGGGACTCACTCGTATGAGTGACGTAAGGATTCAGTGGTCCGTGTCACGGGCACCCCCGATGCTCTTTAGCGAGAGTAATGAGTTAAGCTAAATACATGCCTGACCTCACCCATGGCGACGACGCTGCCGCCGTGAACGCCTTGCGCTCCGCAGTGATGCGGCTGTCACGTCGACTCAAGCACCAGCGGGTCGACGAGTCGCTGAGCCCCACCGAGATGTCGGTGCTCGGCACCCTGGCCCGCTGTGGTTCCGCCACACCGGGTGAACTCGCCCGCAAGGAGCATGTGCAGCCGCCCTCGATGACCCGCATCGTCGCGCTGCTGGAAGCCAAGGGCCTGGTCAGGCTCGAGCCTCACTCCGAGGACCGGCGACAGAAGGTCGTCACGCAGACCGACAAGGCCGAGGCGATGCTCGAAGAGAGCCGCCGCAGGCGGAACGCGTGGCTGGCCGGCCTGGTCGAGGCCCTGGACGAGGACGAGTGGGCGAAGCTCCGCGAGGCCGCTCCCGTCCTGGAGAAGCTCGCGCAGATCTGATGCCCCGCCCGGCGTGCCGACCGACGTCCGGCCGGCACGCCCTCACCCCGGACACCGCCGTCCGTGCCCCCAAGGAGGCGAGCCCTTTTGAGTTCGGGACCCGGAGCAGACTCCGCCCCCGCACCAGCCACCCACGACTCCCCGCCAGCCCCTGACGGCGCCACCCGCCCGTCCCGCACCTCCGCTTCCCGGACCCCTTCGGCCCCGGTGGCCGCCGCGCCCTCGGCACCTCCGCCGCACTCGGCGCCCTCAGTACGCCCGTCGCCCTCGGCGGTGTCGTCGTCCTCGATGTTCAGCTCCCTGAGGATCCGGAACTACCGGCTGTTCTTCCTCGGACAGGTCGTCTCCAACACCGGCACCTGGATGCAGCGCATCGCCCAGGACTGGCTGGTGCTCAGCCTCACCGGCTCCTCCGCCGCGGTCGGTATCACCACCGCGCTGCAGTTCCTGCCGATGCTGCTCTTCGGGCTGTACGGCGGCGTCCTGGTCGACCGTCTCCCCAAGCGGCCCACCCTGCTGGCGACCCAGACGGCCATGGGCCTCACCGGGCTCGCGCTCGCCTTCCTGACCCTCTCCGGTCACGTGCAGGTCTGGCACGTCTACCTGGCGGCCTTCGCCGTCGGCCTCGCCACGGTCGTCGACAACCCGGCCCGTCAGTCCTTCGTCTCCGAGATGGTCGGTCCCGGCCAGCTGCAGAACGCGGTCAGCCTCAACTCCGCCAACTTCCAGTCGGCCCGCCTCGTCGGCCCCGCCGTCGCGGGCGTGCTGATCACCGGTGTGGGCACCGGCTGGGCGTTCCTGTTCAACGGGATGTCCTTCGTGGCCCCGATCGCGGGTCTGCTGCTGATGCGCGCCCGCGACCTGCACATGGTCGAGCGGGCGCCCCGCGGCAAGGGCCAGCTCCGCGAAGGTCTCCGCTATGTCGCCGGCCGCCCCGACCTGGTCTGGCCGATCGTGCTCGTCGGCTTCATCGGCACCTTCGGCTTCAACTTCCCGGTCTGGCTCTCCGCCTACGCGGACGACGTCTTCGACGCGGGCGCCGGCGCGTACAGCCTCTTCAACACGCTGATGGCGGTCGGCTCGGTGGCCGGCGCGCTGCTCGCCGCCCGCCGCGGCACGGCCCGGCTGCGCGTACTGATCGCGGCGGCGCTGGCCTTCGGCCTGCTGGAGGCGGTGGCGGCCGTGGTGCCGTCGCTGTGGCTGTTCTCGCTGCTCATGGTCCCGATCGGGGTCTTCGGGCTGACGGTCAACGTCACGGCGAACACCACGGTCCAGATGGCCACCGACCCCGTCATGCGCGGCCGCGTCATGGCGCTGTTCATGATGGTCTTCGTGGGCGGTACGCCGCTGGGGGCGCCACTGGTCGGCTGGGTCACCGACGCCTACGGTCCGCGCGTCGGCTTCGCTCTCGGCGGTCTGGTCTCGGCCGCCGCCGCGACGGCCGTCGGCCTGGTCCTGGCCCGCGTGGGCGGCCTGCGCCTGTGGGTCGGCTGGCACCGCGGCCGTCCGCGGGTGCGCTTCGTCCCCAGGGAACGGGCGGCGGCCGCGACCTGAGCGGCAACCATGCCCCCGACCCTGGGAGAGTGGCGTCATGAGACTCTTCGCGGCCGTGCTGCCACCCGAGGAAGCGGTACGTGAACTCGGCGCGGCGGTGGACGGGTTGCACCGGCTGCCGGGCGCGGACGACCTGAGGTGGACGGGCCGCCCGGGGTGGCACTTCACACTCGCCTTCTACGGCGAGGTCGAGGAGGAGCTCACCGGTCCCCTCGCGGACCGGCTGTCCCGGGCCGCCCGGCGTACGCCCCCCGTCCCGCTCGCCCTCCGGGGCGGCGGCCACTTCGGCGGCCGGGCCCTGTGGGCGGGGGTGTCGGGAGACGTCACCACCCTGCGTCTGCTCGCCGACCGCGCGGAGGCGGCGGCGCGCAGAGCGGGCGTCCCGATGGGGGAGCACCGCCGCTACCGCCCGCATCTGACGGTGGCCCGCAGCAGGCAGGCCGCGGATTTCACGGCGTACGTCACCGCCCTGGACGACTTCGCCGGGCGCCCCTGGACGGCGGGCGAGCTGTGTCTCGTACGCAGCAATCTGCCGAGGTCGGGGGTCCCGGGGGAGCAGCCGCGCTACGAGACGGTGGCGCGCTGGGCTCTGGCCGGGGCGGGCGGCTGAAGAGGGCCGGGGGCCGCCGGTTAACCTCAATGGCGTGAATCCCAAGACCCGAAACCAAATCATGGCCGGTGTGCTCGTGCTGATGTTCGTCGTGGTGGCGCTGGCGGCGGCGGTCAAGTAGCGGCGGTCGCCCGCGCTCGGCGCGCCCCGCGCCGCGGAGGCGCCGGGCGAGCCGGGGAGCCGCGGGAAGAGCCGCGAGCCTCCGGGAGCGTCGCGGACGGCCCGGCCCCGCCGGACGGCGCGGGAACCGCGGGCCCTGTCCGCGTGGGACCGGCCGCGTGGTTCCCGCACCCCTGACGACGCCCTGCGCGGGCGTGCTACCAGGCGAAGGCCTCCGGGGAGGGACCCGGGCCCGGGAAGATCTCGTCCAGCGCGGAGAGGAGCTCCTGCGACAGCTCCAGTTCGACGGCGCGCAGGGCGGAGTCGAGCTGCTGCGCGGTGCGCGGGCCGACGATGGGGCCGGTGACGCCGGGGCGGGTCAGCAGCCAGGCCAGTGCCGCCTCGCCGGGTTCGATCCCGTGCTTGTCGAGCAGGTCCTCGTACGACTGGATCTGCGCGCGGATGGCGGTGTTGGCCAGCGACTCGGCGGCCCGGCCGCCCGCCCTGCGGCCGCCCTCCGCCTCCTTCCGGATGACCCCGCCGAGCAGTCCGCCGTGCAGCGGGGACCAGGGGATGACCCCGAGCCCGTACTCCTGAGCGGCCGGGATGACCTCCATCTCGGCGCGTCGCTCGGCCAGGTTGTAGAGGCACTGCTCGCTGACGAGGCCGATGGTGCCGCCGCGGCGGGCGGCGATCTCGTTGGCCTGGGCGATCTTGTAGCCGGGGAAGTTGCTGGAGCCGACGTAGAGGATCTTGCCCTGCTGGACCAGGACGTCGATCGCCTGCCAGATCTCCTCGAAGGGGGTGCTGCGGTCGACGTGGTGGAACTGGTAGACGTCGATGTAGTCGGTCCGGAGCCGCTTGAGGCTGGCGTCGACCGCCCGCCGGATGTTGACCGCGGACAGCTTGTCGTGGTTGGGCCAGGCGTCGCCTTCGGCGGCCATGTTGCCGTACACCTTGGTGGCGAGCACGACCTTGTCGCGCCGCTCGCCGCCCTGGGCGAACCAGTTCCCGATGATCTCCTCGGTACGGCCCTTGTTCTCGCCCCAGCCGTACACGTTCGCCGTGTCGAAGTAGTTGATCCCTGAGGCCAGTGCCGCGTCCATGATCGCGTGACTGTCGGCCTCGTCGGTCTGCGGACCGAAGTTCATGGTGCCGAGGACGAGCCGGCTGACCTTGAGTCCCGTGCGTCCGAGCTGCGTGTACTTCATGACTCCCCACCCAACGGCGTGGAGTGCGCTCTAGGCAAGAGTGGGACGCACGCGGGGACAGCACCTGGGGCCGCGGCACCGGTCCTGTCCTCGAGGACGGTCATCGTGGCACTTCTCCCGGCCGCGACCCGGTCGAGCGCGGCTCATGCGGCCCAGCGCGGCCCAGCGGTTCGACGTGGGTACGGTGATCCGGGTGCGCCGGGATTCGGTCAGGCTCTCTCGGCCGCGTACGGTTCCCCGAGGTCCCACGCCTGGTACATGGCCTCCGCGAAGGCCTCCGTGATCCGGTGTTCGCCGCTCTCGTTCGGGTGGGTGCCGTCGTAGGTGTCGAGGTGGATGTCGTACCCGGGGGGCGGGGAGACGAGCAGCAGGGGGGAGCGGGGCTCGTCGAGGTCGGCGACCGCCTTCGCGAGGAAGTCGTTGAAGGAGGCCAGCGCGGCGGCGAAGGGCGCGTCGGACTGCGCGCGGACGTTCGGTATCACCGGCAGGACGGCCATCCGGATCCGCGGGTTCGCGGCGCGGGCCTCGGCGACGAAGGCGCGGACGTTCCCGGCCGTCTGCTCCGCGTTCGTGTAGAAGCCCAGGTCGATCAGGCCGAGGGAGACCAGGAGCACGTCGGCGCGGTGCGCGCGGACCGCGTCCCGGATCAGCGGGACCATGTGGATCCAGCCCTCGCCCCAGCCGGCGAGATGGGCCTGCGGGAAGTCCGGCTCCGCGTACTCGTACGAGTCGGGGGACTCGGTCGCCTTGTCGTACAGCGTCTCGCGCGGGCCGACGATCCGGAACGGGCCCCCGTACGTCGCGCGCAGGTGCTGCCACATCCGGTAACGCCACGTGTGTTCCCCCGCGCTCCCGATCGTCTGGGAGTCGCCGACGGGCATGAACCTGAGCATCCGCTCATCATGGACGATCGGTCCGGGGGGCATGACCGCCGGGGGTGTGAGGCTGGACACGCCCCGCGGACGCGGTGCGGGGCCGGCCGGTGGCGCAGATCGAACTGAAAGTCCGTTCGAGATGGCAGGCTTGGGCCATGCGCCGATCGCCCTCGTACCTTGCCGCAGCCGCCGCCCGGGTGGCCGCCGGAGCCGCTCTCGTCGTCGCGCTGTCGGCGCCCGCCGTCGCCGACGGCGGGGACGGCGGATTCACGATCAAGGACCCCCGGATCACCGAGTCCAGCGGACTCGCCGCCTCGCACCTGCATCCGGGTATCTACTGGACGCACAACGACAGCGACGACGGCCCGTACCTCTACGCCGTCGACAGCAGGACCGGCGAGACGGTCGCCACCGTCACGATGAGCGGGGTCGGCGCCCCTCGCGACGTCGAGGCCATCTCGCTGGGCCCGGACGGCGATCTCTACGTCGGTGACATCGGTGACAACCTCGGCGGCACCTGGAACCACGTCTGGATCTACAAGCTGCCCGAGCCGAAGGTCCTCAAGGACCAGACGATCCGGGCCACCCAGTACGTCGTGAAGTACGCGGACGGGCCCCGCAACGCGGAGGCGCTGATGGTGCATCCGAAGACCGGGCGGGTCTACATCGCCGACAAGAACGAGGACGGCGGCCACCTGTACGAGGGCCCCGCACAGCTCTCCCCCTCCGGCACGAACGTGTTCCGCAGGGTCGCCACCATCGACCTCTGGGTCACCGACGGCGCCTTCTCGCCGAACGGCGAACAGCTGGCGCTGCGCGGGTACTTCGGCGGGATCGTGTACACCTGGAACGACGGGAGGCCCAAGCGGCAGGGGCGGCTGAACGTTCCGCTGCAGGGACAGGGCGAGTCCGTCACGTACACGCCCGACGGGTCCGAGCTGATGTACGGGAGCGAGGGCAAGGACAGCCCGGTGCAGCCCGGTTCGGTTCCCGGGGGCGGCTCCGACTCCAAGTCCCCTTCGAAGAGCGGTGGTTCGTCGTCGTCGGCGGGCGGTGACGGGGGCGGTGGCCTGGGTTCCGGCGCCAAGGGGGCGCTGGCGGTGGGTGCCGTGCTGGTGGTGGTCCTCGGGGTGAGGCGGCTGCGGCGCAGGTCCTAGGGAGCGAGCCGGGAGCCGGGAGCCGTGCGGGCCTCAGGTCCGGGGGAGCGCCGGTGGTGACCCGCACGGCGTCGGGAGACGACATGGAGGAAGGGGCGCCCGGCGAGTGCCGGGCGCCCCTTCCGTGTACGACCGAGGTCAGAGCTTCTCGATGACGTGGTCGACGCACTTCGTCAGCGCCTCGACGTCCGCCGGGTCGATGGCCGGGAACATCGCGACGCGCAGCTGGTTGCGGCCGAGCTTGCGGTAGGGCTCGGTGTCGACGATGCCGTTGGCGCGCAGGACCTTGGCGACGGCGGCGGCGTCGATCTCGTCGTCGAAGTCGATCGTGCCGATGACCTGCGAGCGCTTGGCCGCGTCGGTGACGAACGGGGTGGCGTACTTGGAGTCCTCGGCCCAGGTGTACAGCCGGGTCGAGGAGTCCTTGGTGCGGGCCGTGGACCAGGCCAGGCCGCCCTGGCCGTTGATCCACTCCAGCTGCTCGTTGAGCAGGAAGAGGGTGGCGAGGGCCGGGGTGTTGTACGTCTGGTTCTTGCGGGAGTTGTCGATCGCCGTGGGGAGCGAGAAGAACTCCGGCACATGGCGGCCCGACGCGTGGACGCGCTCGGCGCGCTCGATGGCGGCGGGGGAGAAGACCCCGATCCACAGGCCGCCGTCGGAGGCGAAGGACTTCTGCGGGGCGAAGTAGTAGACGTCCGTCTCGGCGATGTCGACCGGCAGGCCGCCGGCGCCGGAGGTGGCGTCCACGAGGACGAGGGAGCCCTCGTCGGCGCCCGCGACCCGCCTGACGGGGGCGGCGACACCGGTGGAGGTCTCGTTGTGGGTGAAGGCGTACACGTCCACGCCGGCCTCGGCCGAGGGCTCGGGGTGGGTGCCCGGGTCGGACACGATCACGGTGGGTTCGGCGAGCCACGGGGCGAGCTTGGCGGCCTTGGCGAACTTGGAGCTGAACTCACCGAAGTTGAGGTGCTGCGACTTGTTCTCGATCAGGCCGTGGGTCGCCACGTCCCAGAACGCGGTGGAGCCGCCGTTGCCGAGGACGACCTCGTACCCGTCGGGCAGCGAGAACAGTTCGCGCACACCCTCCCGGACCCTCCCGACCAGGTTCTTGACCGGCGCCTGGCGGTGGGACGTACCGAGCAGAGAACTGCCGGTCGCCGCCAGCGCGTCCAGTGCCTCCGTCCGCACCTTGGAGGGGCCGGCGCCGAAGCGTCCGTCGGCGGGCTTGATGTCAGCGGGGATCTGGATGTCAGCCACGAGCCGGAGGGTATCTCTTCGGTGAAACCGGACGGAAGCGTGTCCGTTCGATGAGACGACCCGGCCGGCCCGTGGCTGCTGGGGGATCACGGCGCCGAGCCCGCCCCCGTGGAGAGCCACGAGGAGGGCCGCGGGAGAGCTACGGGGCCAGCCGGACCGGCAGTTCGAACAGGTCGTTCTGGGTCACCACGGGCTTGTTGCGCAACTCCGTGACGGGGACCGCCAGGTCGAGGGCGGGGAAGCGTTCGTACAGCGCCGGCAGCGCGACGCCCGCCTCCAGCCGGGACAGGGCCGCACCCGGGCAGACGTGCGGACCGTGGCCGAACGAGATGTGGCGGTTCTCCGTGGTGCGGGAGATGTCGAAGTCCCCGGCCGTCGGGCCGTGGGCGTTCTCGTCCCGCCCGATCGCGCCGTACGACACGATCAGCGCGTCACCCGCGGGGATGACCTTGTCGCCGACCGGCACGTCCTCCGTCGCGAAGCGGATCAGGACGTGCGAGGTGGGGGTGGAATGGCGCAGCGTCTCCTCCACCACCGCCGACCAGTCCGCCTCACCGGAAAGGACGAGCGCGCGCTGCTCCGGATGGGCGGACAGGTTGACCACCGCGTTGACGATGAGGGAGATCGTGGTCTCGTGTCCCGCCGCCACCATCAGCTGGAGGGTGGAGACGATCTCCTCGTCGGTGAGGTGGTCGCCGTTCTCGGAGGCGAGGATCAGGGCGCTGGTCAGGTCGTCGCCGGGTTCGGCGCGTTTGGCCGCGACGGTGTCGGCCATGATCCCGGCCAGCTCGGTGAGGGTGGCGAGGACCTCGGCCGGCGGGGTCTGCGTCGAGAAGAACTTCTCGAACAGTTCCTTGAGACGGGGCAGCCGGGACTCCTCGATGCCCATGAGGTCGGCGACGACGTACATGGGCAGCGGATAGGCGAAGTCGGCCTTCAGATCGACGACGCCGGCGTCCGCGGGGAGCTGGTCGAGCAGCCCCTGCGTCAGCTTGGTGATCCGCTCCCGCATCTGCTCCACCCGGCGGGGCGTCAGCGCCTGGGCCACCAGTGTGCGCATCCTGCGGTGGTCCGCGCCGTCGACCGTCAGCATGGAGCGGCCGGGGTTGGCGAGGCCGATCAGCGGCCAGTCGGGGGCTATCTCGCCGCGCTGCCAGGCGCCCCACACGTTGATGTCCTTCACCAGCCGGGGGTCCGTGAGCAGCGCGCGGGCCTCCGCGTGGCGGGTGACCGCCCAGACGGGTACGCCGCCGGGCAGTTCCACGGCGGCCAGCGGACCGGCTTCGCGCAGCCGGGCGCTCTCGCCGTCGAGGTCGGACACGAACGGGTCGAGGGCGATACGTGCGGTCATGCGGGGATGCCTCCAGGAGCCGGGGTGGGGTTGCCGCGTCGTCGCGGGGGCCGTGGCGACGGCGCATGCCGCCGAGGCCCCCGCGGACCCCGGCCGGACACGCGGGCCGGCCGGGCGCGGTGGAGTCTCACAGTGCGGGTACGGGGGTGAAGCGCACCGGGAGTTCGGTGAGGCCGCGCAGCCAGGGTGAGGGCCGGCGGGTGAGGGAGTCGGCGGGTACCGTCAGGTCGATGTCGGGCAGCCGGTCCAGTACGACCTCGATGCCCGTGCGCGCGATGACCTCGGCGACCTCCTGGGCCGGGAACGGGCAGCGGTGCTCGCCGTGGCCGAAGGAGAAGTGGGCGTTGTTGCCGCCGGTGAGGGCGGAGCCGTCGGTGCGGACCTGCGGGTCGGAGTTGGCGCCCTGGAGGCCGAGCAGCAGCAGGTCGCCGGCGCGGACGCGGTGGCCGCCGAGCTGGGTGTCGCGGGAGGCCCAGCGGCCGGCGACGTTCTGGGTGGGGGTGTCCTCCCAGAGGACCTCGTTCATGGCCTCCGCGACGCTGTTGCGGCCGCCGAAGAGGGAGGCGGCGAAGCGGTCGTCCGTGAGCATCAGACGCAGCGAGTTGCCGATCCAGTCCGCGGTGGGCTGGTGGCCCGCGGCCATCATGACCATCAGGTCCTGGATGATCTCCTCGTCGGTGAAGCCGGAGGTGTCGGCGAGCATCCGGGAGACGACGTCGCTCGCGGGGTCGGCCTTGCGGTCGGCCAGCAGCCGCGCCATGGAACCGGCGAGGTGCTGCTGTCCCGCGAGTGCCCCCTCCCGCCCGTTGATCATGTCGTTGAGGGCGGTGACCAGGCCGGGGCCCTGTTCCTCGGAGAAGCCGTAGAGCGTCGCGAGGACCCGTACGGGCAGCAGTGCCGCGTAGTCCCCGACGAGGTCGATCTCGCCCTTGGCGCAGGCCGCGTCGATGAGTCCGTCGGCGAACCGCTCGGCGTGGGTGCGCAGTTCGAAGGGGTCGACGGCCTCCAGCGCCTCGCTGATCATCGCGGCGCGCTCACGGTGGCGTTCGCCGACCGTGTAGAGGATGGAGGGCTGCTTGCGGCCGATCATCGGCAGCAGCGGCCAGTCGTCGGGGATGCGGTCCCACTGGTTCCACAGGTCGGAGTCCCGGCTGAACAGCACGGGGTCGCCGGTGACCTGGTGGAGTTCGCGGTAGCCGAGCACCAGCCACGCCGGTATGTCGCCGTCCAGCACGACGGACGCCACCGAACCGTGGTCGCGCCGCATCTCCCGGTACAGCTCGGCCGGTTCGGTCTGGAACCGGGGCCCGCTGAGGGGCACGGGGGCGGAGGTCACAGGGCCAACTCCGGGGACTTGGAGACTTCTTCGGTGGCCGGGGTGGCCGGGGCGGTGGTCTGGGCCGCGGCGGCGTACACGGTCTTCAGGTGTTCGACCAGGGTGATCAGCACCCGCTTGCTGGACTCCCGCGAGCGGGCGTCGCAGTCGATGAGCGGGACGTGCGGGTCGAGGTCGAGGGCCTCGCGGATCTCGGCGGGGGTGTGTCCCGGGCCGCCGAAGTCGTTGCAGGCGACGATGAACGGCGTGCCGTGGTGCTCCAGGCGGTCGATCGCGTACCAGGAGTCGTCGATGCGGCGGGTGTCGACGAGGACGACCGCGCCGAGGGTGCCGGAGAAGAGGCGGTCCCACAGGAACCAGAAGCGTTCCTGGCCGGGCGCGCCGAACAGGTACAGCACGTTGCGGGCGTCGAGAGTGATGCGGCCGAAGTCGAAGGCGACGGTGGTCGCGGACTTGCCGCGGACCTCGCTGATGTCGTCGATCGCCTCACCGGCCCGGGTCATCGTCTCCTCGGTGTTGAGGGGACGGATCTCGCTCACGGAGCGGACCAGGGTCGTCTTGCCGACGCCGAAACCGCCGACGACCACGATCTTCAGACCGTTGTCGGCGGTGGCGCCCAGCGGGGTCCTCGCGTCAGAGGTTGCGTAGTCCAACGAGCACCTGCTCCAGGATGTCGGGATCGGGTAGTGCTGCCTTCTGCGGGTGGCGGGCGCTGACCCGGCCCGCGGCGAGCAGATCGGAGAGCAGGACCCGGGTGATGGACACCGGCAGCTTCAGCACGGCGGCGATCTCCACGACCGCCGTCGGCCGCTCGCACAGCCGCAGGATCGCGGCGTGCTCCGACTGCATGCCCAGGACCGGGTCGCACTCGGCGACCACGAGCGTCACGAGGTCGAACGGGGTGTCCGGCCCGGAACGGCTGCGTCCCCCGGTGAGGGTGTACAGCCGGTCGGGCGCGTCGTCCCTGCCCGGACGGCTCATGACGTCCGGGGCTGCGCGCTCAGGTGTTCGCCGAGTTGCTCCACCAGCTCGCTCATGTTGTGCCCGACCAGGCCGGCGTCCGCGTCCTCGGCGGTGACCACGGCGAGGTGGGCGCCGTCACCGGCCTCCACGATGAACAGGACCCCGCCGTAGAACTCGGTCATCGCCGACCGCACGCCGCCGCTGCCGTCGCCGAACTCCACGGACGCGCCGTGGGACAGCGACTGGATGCCCGCGGCGATCGCGGCGAGCTGGTCGGCCCGGTCGACGGTGAGCTCCGGGGTGCGGCACAGCTTCAGGCCGTCGCGGGAGAGCACGAGGGCGTGCCGGGCGCCAGGGGTGCGCTCGAGGAGGCCCTCGATGAGCCAGGAGAGCTTCTCGTCGGCGGTGGTGGTGCCGGTCATGAAGTGGTGTCGCCTTCCGGGTGCGGGGGGTGGGTGTCCCGTACGGCTGCTTCGTCGCGTACGGCGTTCTCGGGGGTGTACGCCGGGGCGCGTACGGAGTCTTCGGGCACGGTCCCCTGCACCGCGGCCTGGTCCGGTGCCGTGCCGCGGACGGCCTGGCGGAAACTGCTGAACCGGGCGGCGGTGACCTTGGAGTCGGTGACGCGGGGTTCGGGTTCGGGGGCCTGGTCCGCGAGGCGGGCGCGGCTGCGCTCGGCGTGCGCGAGGGTGCGGCCGCGGCGGCGCTTGGGCAGGCTGCCGGCGGCGGGATCGGCGTCCTCGTGCCGGGGGGAGTCGTGGGTGGGGACCGGGTCCGGGTCGAGGTCCTCGGTGGACCGGGCGGCGGCGTACGACACCGGGCGCGCCGGTTCGGCCGCGGAGTGGTCCCCGGCCGCGGCGGTGCGGTCCTCGGCGGGTACGGGGGCGGGGGGTCCGGCGGGGGCCGGTGTCTCGGCGGGCGCGGCCTGGGGAGCCGTCGGCGCGGACGGCAGGGACAGCAGGTCCTGGGGGATGAGCACCAGGACGCCGGTGCCGCCGCGGGCGGAAGGCCGGAAGGAGACCTTCAGGCCGTGCTTGCGGGCGAGCCGGCCGACCACCGCGAGGCCGAGCCGGGTGCCGGTGAGGCCGCCCAGTTCGGCGCCGTCACCGGAGACGGCGCGCTCGGCGCGGCGCAGCTGGACGTCGCCCATGACGAGGCCGCTGTCCTCGACGGAGACGATGACACCGGCCGGGACCTCCTCGACGTACACATGGACCTCGGCGGTCGGCGGCGAGAAGTTGGCAGCGTTGTCGAGGAGTTCGGCGAGCGCGTGCATCACGCCCTCGGCGGCGTGTCCGGCGACGGCGGCGTCGCTGGAGGAGTGCAGGCGCACCCGCTGGTAGCCGCCGATGCGCCCCATGGCGCCGCGCAGGATCGACTCCATGACGATGGGCCGTGCCCAGCGGCGGCCGGAGCGGGCGCCCGCGAGGACGGCGACGGAGTCGGCGAGACGGCCGGCCTGCGCGGTGCGGTGGTCGAGGTGCAGGAGGTCGGCGAGGACCTCCTCGTCGGAGTGCTTCTCCTCCATGGCGCGCAGGTCGGCGAGCATGGCCGTGGAGAGGGCCTGCATGCGGCCGGCCGCGTTGGCGGTCGCCGAGATCGCGGCGGCGCGGTCGCTCGTGGCCTGCCGGACCTGCTGGGCCAGGTGCGTCTTCTGCGCGGCGAGTTCGGCGGACCTCCGCTGCTCCTCGGCGATGTCGGCGCCGAGCCGCTGCCGTTCGGCCTCGAAGTCGGCGGTGAGGCGCGCGCGTTCGCGGGCCTCGGCGTCGGCGGTCCGGGTCCGGTCACGGGCGGACTCCTCCGCGAACCGGGTCCGTTCCTGGTGGAACTCCTCGGCCTGGCGGGCCCGTTCCTGCAGGAGCCGCCCGACGTCCTGGCTCACGGTGTCGAGGCGGCGGCGTGCCAGTTGCGCGGTCCGTACGGCGCGGGTGGCGATCGCGACGGCCGCGCAGAGCAGCACGGCGGCCGTCCCGGTGACCCAGGCGACAGGCACCCGGGCGGAGTTCGGCGCGGTCGCCACCGCGCCGACCACCGCGAGCGCCGCGAGGGCGGCGGTGAGCAGGGGTGCGGGCGCTGTGGCGCGAAGGGTGGGTCGTTCGCCGGAGGGGCTGGGCGCGGTCATGAGTCCTGTCCTCGGTCCGTGTCCTCGGTCGTTTCCTGGGCGAGAGGCGACACCTGATACTCAATTCGCCGTCACTATATGAGAGTTCGTGATCGCATTGGGAAGGTTCAGCATCCGGTCCCGTCATCGGACCGCGATTCGGACGCCCCGGATACCGCCCGGAGCCGCCGTCCGGGGCCATCCTGGAGGCATGACGGATCTTGGCGATCGGGGACCGGCGGAGTTTCGGGAACTGCGGGACGCACTGCGCGAACGGTTCGCCGCGGAGGTGCGCGGCGAGGTCTCCTTCGACGCCACCGCACGCGCGCTGACCAGCATGGACGCGTCCAACTACCGGCGCGTTCCCATCGGTGTGGTGGCCCCGCGCGACAGCGACGACGTGGCGGCCGTGCTGTCCGTGTGCCGCGCGTTCGCGGTGCCGGTCGTCGCGCGCGGCGGCGGCACCTCGATCGCCGGCCAGGCGACCGGCACCGGCGTCGTCCTCGACTTCACCCGGCACATGAACCGGATCGTTGCGCTTGACCCCGGGGCGCGCACCGCCGTCGTACAGCCCGGCGTCGTCCTGGACCGCCTCCAGGAGGCCGCCGCCCCGCACGGCCTGCGCTTCGGCCCCGACCCCTCCACCCACGGTCGCTGCACCCTCGGCGGAATGATCGGGAACAACGCGTGCGGGTCGCACTCCGTGGCGTGGGGCACGACCGCGGACAACGTGCGCGAGCTGTCCGTGCTCACCGGCCGGGCCCAGGCCCGCAGGCTCGGCCGGGACTGGCAGGGCGCCCCGCCCGGCCTCCGCGCCCTGGTGGAGGGCGAGTTGGCGCGCCTGCGCACCGGCTTCCCTGATCTGCCGCGCCGTATCTCCGGCTACGCGCTGGACGCCCTGCTCCCCGAGAGGGGCGCGGACGTCGCCCGCTCCTTCTGCGGATCCGAGGGCACGCTGGGCATCCTGACCGAAGCGGTCGTGGGACTGGTCGAGGCACCGCGGGCGACGGCGCTGGCCGTGCTCGGGTACGCCGACGAGGGCGCGGCGGCGGAGGCGGCCGCCGGCCTGCTGCCGCTCGGGCCGCTCACGGTGGAGGGGATGGCCGCGGACCTCGTACCGCCCGGCGCGGGGCTGCCGCGGGGCGGAGCCTGGCTGTTCGTCGAGACGGGCGGCGCCGACGCGGGGGAGGCCCGCGCGCGTGCCGAGGCGGTCCTGCGCGCCGCCGACGTCCTCGACGCCGCCGTGGTCACCGACCCGGCCGGGCAGCGTGCCCTGTGGCGGCTGCGCGAGGACGCGAGCGGCACGGCGACCCGGATGCCGGGCGACGGGGGAGAGGCGTGGCCCGGCTGGGAGGACTGCGCGGTGCCGCCGGCCCGGCTCGGCGCGTATCTGCGGGACTTCCGGGGCCTGTTGGCGGCCCACGGGCTGCGCGGGACGCCGTACGGGCACTTCGGGGACGGCTGCATCCACGTCCGTATCGACTTCGACCTGCTGACGAGCGAGGGGATCGCGCGCTTCCGCGGCTTCTCGCGGGAACTGGCGGAACTGGTGGTCTCGCACGGGGGCTCACTGTCCGGCGAGCACGGCGACGGGCAGGCCAGGGCCGAGCTGCTGCCCCTCATGTACGGTCCCGAACTGGTCGGCCTCTTCGAGCGGGCGAAGGACCTCTGGGACCCGGACGGCCTGCTCAACCCCGGAATGCTGGTGCGCCCGCACCGGCTGGACGAGAACCTGCGGTTCGCCGTGCTGCCGCCTGAGCCGGTGGACGTGACGTTCGGATATCCGGCGGACGGCGGGGACTTCTCCGCGGCCGTGCGCCGATGCGTGGGGGTCGCCAAGTGCCGCACGACGACGCCCGCCGACGCGGGTGTCATGTGCCCGTCGTTCCGGGTGACGGGCGAGGAGGAGCATTCCACCCGGGGACGCGCGCGGCTGCTGCACGAGATGCTCGCGGGCGAGGTGGTCACCGACGGCTGGCGGTCGACGGAGGTCCGTGACGCGCTCGACCTGTGCCTGTCCTGCAAGGGGTGCCGCTCCGACTGCCCGGTCGGCGTCGACATGGCCACGTACAAGGCGGAGTTCCTGCACCACCACTACGCGGGCCGGCGCCGCCCCGCCGCGCACTACGCCCTCGGGCGGCTGCCCGAGTGGCTCGCGCTGGTCGCCCGGACCAGGACCGCCGGGCCGCTCAACGCGCTGTCCTCGCTGCGCCCGCCGGCCGCGGTGGCCAAGCGGCTGGCCGGGATCGCACCGGAGCGGCAGATCCCGCGGCTGGCGCCCGAGACGTTCAGCCGGTGGTGGCAGCGGCGTTTCAAGGAGCGGGTGCGGCGGATGATGCGCGAGGGGGTGCCGGGGGCCGCCGGGAACGGGACCGACGGGTACGGCACCGACGGCGCGGACGGGAACGGCGTCGACGGGAACGGCGCCGACGCCCCGGCGGAGGTGGCCCTCCTGTGGCCGGACACCTTCACGGAGCACCTCTCGCCCTCGGTGGGCCGGGCGGCCGTGCGGGTGCTGGAGGCGGCCGGCGTGGACGTGATGCTTACGCCGACGGTGGCGATGAGGAAGCTGGCGGGCCCGGGAAGGAGCGGCGGGAACAAGAACAAGAAGGTGAAGGGCGCCAAGAAGAGGGCGACGGGAGCGACGGGGGCGACGGCCGGGGTGCCGAGCGCGGGCCGCACGCCGGACGGGCCGGCCCCGTGGGCGGTGGGCCGCGCGGGGCGGGTCTGCTGCGGGCTGACGTACGTCTCCACGGGCCAGCTCGACCTCGCCCGCGCGGTGATGCGCCGCACGCTCGACCTGATGGGTGCCTTCCTGGATCCGGACGTCCACCCGCGGCCCCCGTCCGTCGTCGTCCTGGAACCGAGTTGTGCCGCCGCGCTGCGCACGGACCTCCCGGAGCTCCTCCACGACGACCCGCGCGCGGCGCGCCTGGCCTCGGCGGTGCTGACGTTCGCCGAGGCGCTGGAACGGCTGGCGCCCCACTGGTCGCCGCCGTCGCTGGACCGCCCCGTCGTCGGCCAGACCCACTGTCACCAGCACGCCGTCCTCGGCGACGCGGCCGACCGCCGACTGCGCGCGGCGGCGGGTCTGACCGGCTCGCTCGCGGGCGGCTGCTGCGGCCTCGCGGGCGACTTCGGCTTCGGGAAGGGCCACTACGACGTGTCGGTGGCGTGCGCGGAGGAACGGCTCCTCCCGGCGGTGGCGGCGGCCGGCGACGACGCGGTGCTCCTCGCGGACGGCTATTCCTGCCGTACGCAGCTGGAGCAGCTGACGGGCCGCGGCGGGAGGCACCTGGCGGAGGTGCTGGCGGAGGCACTCGACGACCCCGGCCGACGGGCGGGCCACGGGCGTGGGCACGAGAATGGCGACATGTGCTGACCACCCTGCCGTTCCCAGCCATCCCCCTCACCGAGGAGTGCCGCGCATGAGGCTCCGCCTGCAGGCCATCACCCGTGAAGAGCATCTGGCGTTCGTCGCGACACGGGCCTCGGTCAGCCATATGCAGGTGCCGTCCTGGGGTGAGGTGAAGCCGGACTGGCGGGCGGAGAGCCTCGGGTGGTTCGACGGGGAGGACCGGCTCGTCGGGGCCGGTCTTGTGCTGCTGCGGCCGCTGCCGAAGGTGCGGCGGTACCTCGCCTATCTCCCGGAGGGGCCGGTCGTCGACTGGTACGCGGCCGATCTCGTGGAGCGCTGGCTCGACCCGATGCTCGCGTATCTGAAGGGGCGGGGCGCCTTCTCGGTGAAGATGGGGCCGCCCGTCGTCGTACGCCGGTGGAGCGCCGACGCCGTCAAGGCGGCGATCGCCGACCCGGCCGCGCGCCGGCTCGGGGACACGGAGGCGACGACGTACGACCCGGCCGCCGCTGGTGTTGCCGAGCGGCTGCGCAACCGCGGGTGGCGGCAGGCCGAGGCGGGCGCCGAGGACGGGTTCGCGGCCGGGCAGCCGCGCTACGTCTTCCAGGTCCCCTTCGGCGGCAGGCCGCTGGAGGAGATCCAGCGTGGTTTCAACCAGCAGTGGCGGCGCAACATCAAGAAGGCCGAGAAGGCCGGCGTGAAGGTCGTGCGCGGCGGTCACGACGACCTGCCCGCGTTCTACGAGCTCTACGCGGAGACCGCCGGGCGCGACCGCTTCATCCCCCGCCCGCTGCCCTACTTCCAGCGCATGTGGACCGCCCTGACCGCCGAGGACCCGGACCGTATGCGGCTCTACCTCGCGCACCACGACGGCGAGGTTCTCGCCGCGGCCACGATGCTGACGGTCGGCACCCACGTCTGGTACTCCTACGGCGCCTCCACCAGCCGCAGGCGCGAGGTCCAGCCCAACAACGCCATCCAGTGGCGCATGATGACCGACGCCCACGAACTGGGCGCCGCCGTGTACGACTTCCGCGGCATCACGGACACCCTCGAGGAGTCCAACCACCTCCTCGGCCTGCTCCGCTTCAAGGCTGGCGCGGGCGGCGAGGCCGTCGAGTACCTCGGCGAGTGGGACTTCCCCCTCAACCGTGTGCTCCACCGGGCCCTCGACCTGTACATGGCCCGCCGCTGAGACCTGTGCGCCCACGCGGACCGGGAGGGCCGCTGTGAGCAACGAGACAGGGTCGTCCAGGGTTCACGCGCCTGACCGAGTCCATTACTCTGGACCGGAAAGTGCAGCGTGCTGCACGCACCTCGAGTCGAGCCCCTGGAAGGCACCGTGAACACCCCCAGCGCCGTCCCGTCCTCCCCGGCGTCCGCGACCCCGGTCGCCCCGGTGATGGCACCCCTGCCCGGTACGGGCGGCGGTTCCCCGGCCCGGCGCGGCGGCCTCGGGCCCGTCGGCCTGGTCCTCGCCGGAGGCATCTCCGTGCAGTTCGGCGGCGCGCTGGCGGTGACCCTGATGCCGCGCACCGGGGCGCTCGGAGTGGTGACCCTGCGGCTGCTGGTGGCCGCGATCGTGCTGATGGTGATCTGCCGGCCGAAGGTGCGCGGACACTCCCGGGCCGACTGGACCACGGTCCTCCTCTTCGGGCTGACCATGGCCGCGATGAACGGCCTCTTCTACCAGTCGGTCGCCCGCATCCCGCTGGGCCCCGCCGTCACGCTCGAGGTGCTGGGCCCGCTGGTGCTCTCGGTGGTCGCCTCCCGCCGCGCCCTGAACCTGCTCTGGGCCGGCCTCGCCCTCGGCGGGGTCTTCCTGCTCGGCGGCGGGGGCTTCGGCAGCCTCGACGCGGCGGGCGTCGCCTTCGCGCTGTCGGCCGGCGCGATGTGGGCGGCGTACATCGTCTTCAGCGCCCGTACGGGCCGGCGCTTCCCGCAAGCCGACGGGCTGGCGCTCGCCATGGTGGTCGCGGCGGTGGCGTTCCTGCCGCTGGGGATCGCCGAGTCCGGGACGCGGCTGCTCGACCCGACGACCGTGGCGCTCGGGGCCGCGGTCGCCGTCCTGTCCTCCGTCCTCCCCTACACCCTCGAACTCCTCGCTCTGCGCCGCCTTCCCGCCTCCACCTTCGCCATCCTGATGAGCCTGGAACCGGCCGTCGCCGCGACCGCCGGCTTCCTCGTCCTGCATCAGGCGCTCTCCGCCACCGAGGCCCTCGCGATCGCCCTCGTCATCGCGGCGAGCATGGGCGCGGTACGGACCCAGGTGGGGCGGGGACGGGCGAGCTCCGCGTAGCCGCGTCCGCGGGGTGACCAGGAACGGAGCTGGGCGTGGCTGTTGGCCGCTCGCACTCCGGCGCGCCCCCTCTCCGGGGGCTGCCGCCCCCGGACCCCCGCTCCGGCCTTGAGTGCCTCGTCCTCAAGCGCCGGACGGGCTGAAAGACATGCCCCCGTCCGGAACCATCCAGCGCGGGCCCGCATATCCAGCCCGTCCGGCGTTCGAGGGCGAGGCCTTCGGGCGATGCGGGGGTCCAGGGGGCGCGGCGCCCCTGGCGAGGGGACTGGAGGCAGGAGCGCGTCCGCACCCGCCCTGGACGTCCCGCCCTCGAATCAATGCAAGCACGCTTGCTTGTTTCTCCGCCCGCTGCCATGCTCCAGGACGCACCGCGCAAGACCCCGCACACCGTCGTGCCCCGAGGGAGCGCCATCGTGTCCGACCTGTCGTCCGTGCTCGACGATCTGCATCGGGAGAGCGAGGAACTCGACCTGCTGGTAGGCGGGTTGGGTGAGGAGGGCTGGCGGCTCGCCACCCCGGCCCCGGGCTGGACCGTCGCCCATCAGATCGCTCACCTGGCCTGGACGGACCGCTCCGCGCTGCTCGCCGTGACCGACGCCGATGCCTTCGCGAAGGAGGTCGAGAAGGCGATCGCCTCACCCGGCGGATTCGTGGACGAGGGCGCCGAGGAGGGCGCGGCCCGGCCGCCCGCCGCGCTGCTCGCCGGCTGGCGTTCGGGACGCGGGGCGCTGGAGGACTCCCTGCGCGCGGCCCCCGCCGGAACCCGCTTCCCCTGGTACGGCCCGCCCATGTCGGTCGCCTCCGTGGCCACCGGCCGGCTGATGGAGACCTGGGCCCACGGCCAGGACGTGGCGGACGCGCTGGGGGTGACGCGCACCCCCACGGACCGGCTCCGGCACGTGGTGCGGATCGGTGTCCGGGCACGGGACTTCGCCTTCGGGGTACGCGGGCTCACCCCGCCGGACGGGGAGTTCCGCGTCGAACTCGTGAGCGCCACCGGCGAGCTGTGGACGTACGGACCCGAGGACGCTCCCCAGCGGGTCACCGGTCCCGCCCTCGACTTCTGTCTCCTGGTCACCCAGCGCGCCCACCGCGCCGACCTCGCCGTACGGGCACAGGGCCCCGACGCCGACCGCTGGCTGGACATCGCCCAGGCCTTCGCGGGGCCGCCGGGGGACGGGCGGCGGCCGAAGGAGGCGCGGACCGCGGAGCCGGGCCGGTGAGCGGCTCCCTCCCCTCCCCGCGTCCCCTGCGCATAGGCAACGCCTCCGGCTTCTACGGCGACCGTTTCGACGCGATGCGCGAGATGCTCACCGGCGGTCCCCTGGACGTCCTCACCGGCGACTACCTCGCCGAACTGACGATGCTCATCCTCGGCCGCGACCGTCTGAAGAACCCGGCGGGCGGCTATGCGCGCACCTTCCTGCGGCAGTTGGAGGAGTGCCTCGGCCTCGCGCACGAGCGGGGTGTCCGTGTCGTGGCGAACGCGGGCGGCCTCAACCCCGCCGGACTCGCCGGCGCCGTGCGGGAGCTGGCCGGACGGCTGGGCATCCCCGTACGCGTCGCCCATGTCGAGGGGGACGACCTCACCCGCGCCCACCCCGGCACGATCGCCGCGCACGCCTACCTCGGGGGTGCCGGGATCGCCGCCTGTCTGCGCGAGGGCGCGGACATCGTCGTGACCGGCCGGGTCACGGACGCCGCACTGGTCACCGGTCCTGCCGTCGCCCACTTCGGCTGGGCCCCGGACGCGTACGACCGCCTCGCGGGCGCCGTCGTCGCCGGGCACGTCCTGGAGTGCGGCACACAGGCGACCGGCGGCAACTACGCCTTCTTCGGCGACCATCCGGCGGAGCGGCTGCGCCGTCCCGGCTTCCCGCTCGCCGAACTCCACGAGGACGGCACGAGCGTCATCACCAAGCACGACGGCACGGGCGGCGTCGTGGACGTCGGCACGGTCACCGCGCAGCTCCTGTACGAGACGTCCGGCGCCCGCTACGCGGGCCCCGACGTCACCGCCCGCCTCGACTCGGTGACGCTCACCCAGGAGGGTCCCGACCGGGTCCGGATCTCGGGCGTGCGGGGCGAGGCGCCGCCGCCCACCCTCAAGGTCGGCCTCAACCGTCTCGGCGGCTTCCGCAACGAGGTCGTCTTCGTCCTGACCGGGCTGGACATCGAGGCGAAGGCCGCGCTCGTACGGGACCAGATGGAGACCGCGTTCGACGCCGCCAAGTCCCGCCCGGGGGAGATCCGTTGGGAGCTGGCCCGCACGGACCGGCCCGACGCTCCCACCGAGGAGACCGCGAGCGCCCTGCTCCGTCTCGTCGTACGGGACCCCGACCAGGACGCGGTCGGCCGCACGCTGGGCGGGGCGGCCGTCGAACTGGCCCTGGCGAGCTACCCGGGCTTCCACGTCCTGGCGCCGCCCGGAAAGGGCTCGCCGTACGGGGTGTTCGAGGACTCCCGCGTCCCCCAGGACGCCGTGGAGCAGGTCGCGGTCCTCCCGGACGGGCGCCGGATGCCGGTGGACCCGGCCCGCGACACCCTGGCCCTGGAACCGGCGCCGCGGCCCGCACTGCCCGAGCCGCCGCCCGCCGGACCGACGCGCCGCGCCCCCCTCGGTCTGGTGGCCGGTGCCCGCAGCGGCGACAAGGGCGGCGACGCCAACGTCGGTGTCTGGGTCCGCTCGGACGCCGCGTGGCGCTGGCTCGCCCACGAGCTGACCGTCGACCGGTTCCGGAGCCTGATCCCCGAGAGCGGCCGTCTCGACGTCGTCCGCCATGTGCTGCCCAACCTCCGCGCCCTCAACTTCGTCGTCGGAGGAATCCTCGGCGAGGGGGTCGCCGCCCAGCACCGCTTCGACCCCCAGGCCAAGGGCCTGGGCGAATGGCTCCGCTCCCGCCACCTGGACATACCGGAGGCACTCCTGTGACCGTCCTCGCGTCCGCCCTGGACGCCCACAGCCCCGAACACACCGCCCACCGCGACGTCATGCTCGCCAAGCTCGCCGCGCTGGACGCCGAGCACGCCAAGGCGCTCGCGGGCGGCGGTGAGAAGTACGTCGCCCGGCACCGGGAGCGCGGCAAACTGCTCGCCCGCGAGCGCATCGAGCTGCTGCTCGACCCCGACACACCCTTCCTGGAGCTGTCGCCGCTGGCGGCCTGGGGGAGCGACGCCCCCGCGTACACGGTGGGAGCCTCGCTCGTCACCGGCATCGGGGTCGTCGAGGGCGTGGAGTGCCTGATCACCGCCAACGACCCGACGGTGCGCGGCGGTGCCAGCAACCCGTGGAGCCTGAAGAAGGCGCTGCGGGCCAACGACATCGCCCTCGCCAACCGGCTGCCCTGCATCAGCCTCGTCGAGTCGGGCGGCGCCGACCTGCCGTCCCAGAAGGAGATCTTCATCCCCGGGGGCGCGATCTTCCGCGACCTGACCCGGCTGTCGGCGGCGGGCATCCCGACCGTGGCCGTCGTCTTCGGGAACTCCACCGCCGGCGGCGCGTACGTCCCCGGCATGTCCGACCACGTGATCATGGTGAAGGAGCGGGCGAAGGTCTTCCTGGGCGGTCCGCCGCTGGTGAAGATGGCCACCGGCGAGGAGAGCGACGACGAGTCCCTGGGCGGCGCCGAGATGCACGCGCGGGTGTCGGGTCTCGCGGACTACTTCGCCGTCGACGAGCGGGACGCCCTCAGGCAGGCCCGGCGCGTCGTCGCCCGGCTCAACCACCGCAAGGCGTACCCGGACCCGGGACCCGCGGCCCCGCCCAAGTACGACGAGGAGGAGCTGCTGGGGATCGTTCCCGGCGACCTCAGGCACCCCTTCGACCCGCGCGAGGTCATCGCCCGGATCGTCGACGGCTCGGACTTCGACGAGTTCAAGCCCCTCTACGGGACCAGCCTCACGACGGGCTGGGCGTCGCTGCACGGCTATCCGGTCGGGGTGCTGGCCAACGCCCAGGGCGTGCTGTTCAGCGCCGAGTCGCAGAAGGCCGCCCAGTTCATCCAGCTCGCCAACCAGCGCGACATCCCGCTCCTCTTCCTGCACAACACCACCGGCTACATGGTCGGCAGGGAGTACGAGCAGGGCGGCATCATCAAGCACGGCGCGATGATGATCAACGCGGTGAGCAACAGTCGTGTCCCGCACCTGTCCGTCCTGATGGGCGCCTCCTACGGAGCCGGCCACTACGGCATGTGCGGACGCGCCTACGACCCGCGCTTCCTGTTCTCCTGGCCCAGTGCCAAGTCCGCCGTCATGGGCCCCCAGCAGCTCGCCGGCGTCCTGTCCATCGTCGCTCGGCAGTCGGCGGCGGCCAAGGGCCGTCCGTACGACGACGAGGCCGACGCCGCCCTGCGCGCCATGGTGGAGCAGCAGATCGAGTCGGAGTCCCTCCCGATGTTCCTGTCCGGGCGGCTGTACGACGACGGGGTGATCGACCCCCGTGACACCCGCACCGTCCTCGGCCTGTGCCTGTCCGCGATCCACACCGCGCCCTACGAGGGCGCGCGCGGCGGCTTCGGCGTCTTCCGGATGTGAGGTCCCTCCCCATGATCAGTTCCATCCTTGTGGCCAACCGGGGCGAGATCGCCTGCCGAGTCTTCCGCACCTGCCGGGAGGCCGGGATCCGGACCGTCGCCGTGCACTCGGACGCCGACGAGAACGCCCTGCACGTACGGGAGGCCGACGCGGCGGTGCGGCTGCCGGGCGCGACACCCGCGCAGACGTACCTCCGCGGCGACCTGGTCGTGAAAGCGGCCCTCGACGCCGGAGCGGACGCCGTGCACCCCGGATACGGCTTCCTCTCCGAGAACGCGGACTTCGCGCGGGCCGTCCTCGACGCCGGCCTGGTCTGGATCGGGCCGCCGCCCGAGGCGATCGAGGCGATGGCGTCCAAGACCCGCGCCAAGAAGCTGATGGGTCTCGCCCCACTGGTGGAGGTCACCGCGGACGACCTTCCGGTGCTGGTCAAGGCGGCCGCGGGCGGCGGCGGGCGCGGTATGCGGATCGTGCGCGAACTGGCCGCCCTGGAAACGGAACTGGAGGCGGCGCGGGCCGAGGCACTCAGCGCCTTCGGCGACGGCGAGGTCTTCGTCGAGCCGTACGTGGAGGGCGGCCGGCACGTCGAGGTCCAGATCCTCGCCGACACGCACGGCACGGTCTGGGCGCTCGGCACGCGCGACTGCTCGCTCCAGCGGCGCCATCAGAAGGTGATCGAGGAGGCCCCGGCCCCCGGGCTCGGACAGCCGCTCACCGACACGCTGTACGACCTGTCCGTACGCGCCGCCCGCGCCGTCGACTACGTGGGCGCCGGGACCGTCGAGTTCCTGATCGCGGACGGCACCGCCCACTTCCTGGAGATGAACACCCGCCTCCAGGTCGAACACCCCGTCACCGAGGCGGTGTTCGGGATCGACCTGGTCGCGCTGCAGATCCAGGTCGCCGAGGGCGCCGCGCTCGACGACGCCCCGCCCCCCGCGCGCGGGCACGCGGTCGAGGCCCGTCTGTACGCGGAGGACCCGGCGGCCGCCTGGGCCCCGCAGACCGGCACCCTGTACCGCCTCGCCGTCCCGGACGGGGTACGCCTGGACACCGGCTACGGCGACGGCGACCGGATCGGTGTGCACTACGACCCGATGCTCGCCAAGGCCGTCGCCCACGCCCCGACGCGCGCGCAGGCCCTGCGCACCCTGTCGGGTGCTCTGGAGCGGGCGGACGTCCACGGCCCGGTCACCAACAGGGATCTGCTCGTACGGTCCTTGCGGCACCCGGAGTTCGCCGAGGGCCGCATGGACACCGGGTTCTACGACCGTCACCTCGCCGCTCTCACGCCGCCCGCCGCCGACCCGTACGCGCCGCTGGCCGCCGCCCTCGCCGACGCGCCCGGCCGTTCCCGGTTCGGCGGCTGGCGCAATCTGCCCTCCCAGCCGCAGATCAGGCGTTACCTCATGGCGGGACAGGAACACGAGGTCCGCTACCGGCACACCCGGGAGGGGCTGACCGCCGAGGGGGTGCGCGTCGTGAGCGCCGCCGCCGGTCTCGTCGTCCTCGAGGCGGACGGTGTGCGGAAGCGGTTCCGGGTCGCACGCCACGGCGACCAGGTGTACGTGAACTCCACGGCCCTCACCGCGCTGCCCCGCTTCCCCGAACCCACCGCCGACCACGCCCCCGGCTCGCTGCTCGCGCCGATGCCCGGCACGGTGGTCCGGGTGGCCGAGGGCCTCGCCGTAGGAGTCCGGGTGGAAGCCGGCCAGCCCCTGCTGTGGCTGGAGGCGATGAAGATGGAGCACAGGATCTCCGCCCCGGCCGACGGCACCCTCACCGCCCTGCGCGTGATCCCCGGCCAGCAGGTGGAGATGGGGGCGCTGCTGGCGGTCGTGGACGACGACGTGCCCGGATAAGGGCCGCGGGTGACCGCGCGCTCCGCCACGAAAGACCCGCACCTTCCGTACTCAGGAGGCCCGATGAGCCCCGTAGCAGAGACCGAAGAGCACCAAGCCCTCCGTGCCGCCGTCGCCGCCCTCGGCAGGCGTTACGGCCGCGACTACCTGACCGGCGCCATTCGCGAGGACCGCCACCCCACCGAACTGTGGGCCGAGGCGGGCAAGCTCGGCTACCTGGGCGTGAACCTGCCGGAGGCGTACGGCGGCGGAGGCGGCGGCATAGCCGAACTCTCCCTCGTCCTGGAGGAACTGGGCGCCGCCGGCTGTCCGCTGCTGATGATGGTCGTGTCCCCCGCGATCTGCGGGACCGTCATCGCCCGCTTCGGCACCGAGGAGCAGAAGCGCGCCTGGCTGCCCGGCCTCGCCGACGGCACCCGCACCATGGCCTTCGGCATCACCGAACCCGACGCCGGCTCCAACTCGCACCGGATCACCACCACGGCCCGCCGGGACGGCGCGGACTGGCTGCTGAGCGGCCGCAAGGTGTTCATCTCCGGCGTCGACATCGCCGACGCCACCCTGATCGTCGGCCGTACGGAGGACGCCCGCACCGGCAGCCTCAAGCCCTGTCTGTTCATCGTCCCGCGTGACGCGGAGGGCTTCGGCCGACGGCAGATCGACATGGAACTCCAGAGCGCGGAGAAGCAGTTCGAGCTGACCCTCGACGACGTGCGGCTGCCCGCCGAGGCGCTCGTCGGCGACGAGGACGCGGGTCTGCTCCAGCTCTTCGCCGGGCTCAACCCGGAGCGGGTGATGACGGCCGCGTTCGCGATCGGCATGGGCCGCTTCGCGCTCTCCCGGGCCGTCGAGTACGCCCGCGAGCGCACCGTCTGGAAGGCCCCCATCGGCGCCCACCAGGCCGTCGCCCACCCGCTCGCCCAGGCCCACATAGAGCTCGAACTCGCCCGTCTGATGATGCAGAAGGCGGCCCACCTGTACGACTCCGGGGACGACGTCGCCGCCGGGGAGGCCGCCAACATGGCCAAGTACGCCGCCGGCGAGGCCTGTGTGAAGGCGGTCGACCAGGCCGTGCACACCCTCGGCGGCAACGGACTCACCCGCGAGTTCGGCCTCGCCTCGCTGATCACGGCCTCACGGGTGGCCCGTATCGCCCCGGTGAGCAGGGAGATGATCCTCAACTACGTCTCCCACCAGACCCTGGGACTGCCCAAGTCGTACTGAGGGGCGCGCCGAGGGACCGCACCGAAGAAGACCACCGGCCGGTCCTCCCACCGGAGAGGCCCACCGGCCGCCCGCACCGCCCGAGTGCTCCGGTGGGTCCTCCCACCGAAGGACCCACCGGCCAGTCCTACCAGCGAGCCGCTCCAGGAGGACCCGTGTTCCGCAGTGTGTACGCCGATGTCCCGGCCGTCGAGGAACCCATCCACGAGGCCGTCCTCGGCCGGGCCGCCGAGCGCGGAGACACGCCCGCGCTGGTCGACGGCGTCGACGGCACCACGCTCAGCTACGGCCAACTCGACCGGTTCCACCGCCGGCTGGCCGCCGCGTTCGCCGACGCGGGCCTCCGCAAGGGCGACGTGCTCGCCCTGCACAGCCCGAACACCATCGCGTTCCCGACGGTGTTCTACGGCGCCACCCGCGCGGGGGCCTCGGTCACGACCGTGCACCCGCTGGCCACGGCCGAGGAGTTCGCCAAGCAGCTGCGGGACAGCGCCACGAGCTGGATCGTGACCGTCTCACCCCTGCTGGAGACGGCCCGGCAGGCCGCGCGACTCGCGGGCGGGGTACGGGAGATATTCGTCTGCGACAGCGCGCCGGGGCACCGGTCGCTGATCGACCTGCTCGGCTCGGCCGCCCCCGAGCCGCGGATCGACTTCGACCCCGTGACGGACGTCGCGGCCCTCCCGTACTCCTCCGGCACCACCGGCATACCCAAGGGCGTGATGCTCACCCACCGGTCCATCGCCACCAACCTGGCGCAGCTGGCGCGCTCGGTGCCGATGGACGAGGGGGAGCGCATCCTCGCGGTGCTGCCCTTCTTCCACATCTACGGGCTGACGGCCCTGATGAACGCGCCCCTGCGGCAGGGCGCCACCGTCGTCGTGCTGCCCCGCTTCGACCTCGACACGTTCCTCACGGCCATCGAACGGCACCGCATCACGGGCCTGTTCGTGGCCCCGCCGATCGTGCTCGCGCTCGCCAAGCACCCGGCCGTCGCGGGCTACGACCTGTCGTCCCTGAAGTACGTCATCTCCTCCGCCGCGCCCCTGGACGCCCAGCTCGCCGCGGCCTGCGCCGAGCGGCTCGGCCTCCCGCCCATCGGTCAGGGCTACGGCATGACGGAACTCTCCCCCTGCACCCACCTGGTCCCGCTGGACGCCGCAGACGCGCCCCCGGGAACGGTGGGCAGGCTCGTCGCGGGCACCGAGATGCGGATCGTCTCCCTCGACGACCCCGACGAGGAACTGGGCGTCGGCGAGGCCGGGGAGATCGTCATCCGCGGCCCCCAGGTGATGAAGGGCTATCTGGGGCGTCCCGACGCCACCGCCGAGATGATCGACCCGGACGGCTGGCTGCACACCGGGGACGTCGGGTACGCGGACGCGGAGGGCTGGCTGTTCGTCGTCGACCGGGTCAAGGAACTCATCAAGTACAAGGGCTTCCAGGTCGCGCCGGCCGAACTGGAGGCACTCCTGCTCACCCACCCGGGCATCGCGGACGCCGCCGTCGTCGGGGTCTACAACGAGGACAACAACGAGGTCCCGCACGCCCACGTGGTGCGTCAGCGGTCCGCCACCGAGCTGTCCGAGGGCGACGTCATGATGTACGTCGCCGAACGCGTCGCCCCGTACAAACGGGTCAGGGGTGTCACCTTCGTGGACGTGGTGCCGCGGGCGGCCTCCGGGAAGATCCTGCGGCGGGAACTGCGGGACCGGTCATGACCGTCGTGCGCGCGGACCAGGACCGCGCCGTCGCCACCCTCACCCTCGACTCGCCCGCCAACCGCAACGCCCTGTCGTCCGCGCTCGTGGGCGAACTGGCCCAGGAGCTCACGCGCTGCGGTGAGGACGACGACGTCCGCGCGGTCGTCCTCACCCACACCGGCAACACGTTCTGCGCGGGCGCCGACCTGCGTGACCCGCCGCACCCGGACGCGCTCGTCGGTCTGCTGCGGCAGATCGTCGAGCTGCCCAAGCCGGTGGTGGCCCGGGTGACCGGGCACGTCCGGGCGGGCGGTCTCGGTCTGCTGGGCGCCTGCGACATCGCCGTCTCCTCCGCCGAGGCCACGTTCGCCTTCACGGAGGTCCGCATCGGCGTCGCGCCCGCCGTCATCTCCCTGCCCCTGCTGTCCCGCACGGACCCCCGAGCCCTCGCCCGCTACTACCTCACCGGCGAACGCTTCGACGCGGCCGAGGCCGTACGGACGGGACTGCTGACCGCGACGGGCGCAGACGTCGAGGTGATCCTCGCCCCCGTCCTGGACGGCCTGCGCCGGTCCTCCCCGCAGGGCCTCGCCGAGACGAAACGGCTGCTCACGGCTAAGGTGCTGGAGGCCTTCGACCGGGACGCCGTCGCCCTGACGGCGCTCTCGGCCGAGCTGTTCTCCTCCGTACAGGCCCGCGAGGGGATGACGGCCTTCCTCGAACGACGGGATCCCGCATGGGTGGTGTGAACACGGCGGAAGCCTCCGACGACGCGACGCAAGCGGCGGATCCGGCGGATCCGGAGCCCACGGAACGTACGGGGGACGCGGGGGACGCGAACCGCACCGGCCGTGCCGCGGCCCAGGGCTCGCGCGGCTCCCGCCCTCCGCATGTCCCGAAGCAGGACCGCAGCCGGGCCACCCGGCAACGGCTGCTTGCGGCCGCCGTGGCCTGCCTCGCCGAGCACGGCTGGGCGGGCTCCACGGTCGCCGTCGTCGCGGAACGCGCCGGTGTCTCCCGGGGCGCCGCCCAGCACCACTTCCCGACCCGCGAGGACCTGTTCACGGCGGCGGTGGAGTACGTCGCCGAGGAGCGCTCCACGGCCCTGCGCGCCCTCTTCCCGGAGGGTGCCGCCGACCGGCGCGCCGTCGTCACGGCCCTCGTCGACCTCTTCACCGGCCCGCTCTTCCGCGCCGCGCTGCACCTGTGGGTCGCCGCCTCCAACGAGGAGCAGCTCCGCCTCAGGGTCACCGAACTGGAGGCCCGCGTCGGCCGCGAGACCCACCGGATCGCCGTGGACCTGCTGGCCGCGGACGAGTCCCGCACGGGCGTACGGGAGACCGTCCAGGGTTTCCTCGACATGTCCCGCGGCCTGGGTCTCGCCAACCTCCTCACGGACGACGCGGCCCGCCGGGAGCGGGTGGTCACCCAGTGGGGCGAGATCCTGAACGGGGTGCTGGACTGAGCGGGGCCGCCGTCAGGGGCTGAGCCGCTCCACCTGCCAGCCGCCGTCCGGCTGCGCCGTGTACCGCATCCGGTCGTGGAGGCGGTTCTCGCGGCCCTGCCAGAACTCGACCGTCCGCGGGGCGACGCGGAAGCCGCCCCAGTTCGGGGGGACCGGGACCTGCTCCCCCTCGGGGTAGCGGGCGCTCAGCTCCGCGTAGGCGGAGTCGAGTGCGGTGCGGGAGGGGACGACCGAGGACTGGGCGCTGGCCCAGGCGCCGAGCTGGGAGCCGTGCGGGCGGGTACGGAAGTACGCGGCCGTCTCGTCGCGGCCGGTGCGGCGGGCCGTCCCGGTGACGATGACCTGACGGGCCATCGGATGCCAGGGGAAGAGCAGCGACACGTACGGGTTGGCGGCCAGTTCCCGGGCCTTGCGGGAGTCGTAGTTGGTGTAGAAGACGAAGCCCTGCTCGTCGTACTGCTTGAGCAGCACCGTGCGGGAACTGGGCCGCCCGTCGGCGTCGGCCGTGCACACGACCATCGCGTTCGGCTCGTACACGACACCCCGCACGGCGGCCTGCGCGGCCTGTCTGAACCAGTGGGCGAACTGGTCCATGGGGCGCGGGGCGAGATCGGACTCCACGAGTCCCTCGGCGCGGTAGTGGGCGCGCATCGCGGCGGGGTCGGTGCCGAGTTCCGGCGCGGCTCCTTCCCCGGCCTGTTCTTCGGCGGCGGCCTCGGCCGCGCGCTGGACGAGGGGCTCGGCGGATTCATCCGGGTAACGGTCGTTCACGCGGTCATCTTGCCGTACTTCGACCCCCACTCGGCGGGAGTGGGGTTCATCACTGCGTGGCACTGAGTGCCGCGTGCTCTCCCCAAAGGTGACACTCGGGGATATCGTGCTGCTGCCGCTCCGGTGGGGTGACCGCCGGCCGCACGGGGCATCACCGGGATACGTACCGGACCACGAGTCCACGAGCCGACCGTGGAACCGGACGTCGACCACCCGTCACCGGCGCACGGTTTCCCACGGCACGGTCCATCGCACCACCCGCCCGCAGACCCCCTGTCGCACACATCATGAGGAGCCGCCTGATGTCCGACTTCGTACCCGGACTCGAAGGAGTCGTCGCGTTCGAGACGGAGATCGCCGAACCGGACAAGGAGGGCGGCGCACTCCGGTACCGGGGCGTCGACATCGAGGATCTGGTCGGTCACGTCTCCTTCGGAAACGTCTGGGGACTCCTCGTCGACGGCGCGTTCAACCCCGGCCTGCCGCCGGCCGAGCCGTTCCCGATCCCCGTCCACTCGGGTGACATCCGCGTCGACGTCCAGTCCGCGCTCGCCATGCTCGCGCCCGTCTGGGGCCTCAAGCCCCTCCTCGACATCGACGAGTCGCAGGCCCGCGAGGACCTCGCCCGCGCCGCTGTCATGGCCCTCTCGTACGTCGCCCAGTCCGCCCGCGGGCAGGGCCGCCCCATGGTCCCGCAGAGCGAGATCGACAAGGCGCACTCGATCGCCGAACGCTTCATGATCCGCTGGCGCGGCGAGCCGGACCCCAAGCACGTGGCCGCCGTGGACGCCTACTGGACGTCCGCCGCCGAACACGGCATGAACGCCTCCACCTTCACCGCCCGCGTCATCGCGTCGACGGGCGCGGACGTGGCGGCGGCGCTCTCCGGAGCCGTGGGCGCGATGTCGGGCCCGCTGCACGGCGGTGCCCCCTCCCGCGTCCTCGGCATGATCGAGGAGATCGAGCGCACCGGGGACGCCGAGGCGTACGTCCGGCAGGCGCTCGACCAGGGCGAACGCCTGATGGGCTTCGGACACCGCGTCTACCGCGCCGAGGACCCCCGCGCGCGGGTCCTGCGCCGCACCGCCCGCGACCTGGGCGCCCCTCGTTTCGAGGTGGCCGAGGCGCTGGAGAAGGCCGCCCTGGCGGAGCTGCACGCCCGCCGTCCGGACCGGGTCCTGGCGACGAACGTCGAGTTCTGGGCCGCCATCGTCCTCGACTTCGCCGAGGTCCCGGCGCACATGTTCACCTCGATGTTCACCTGCGCCCGCACGGCCGGCTGGTCGGCGCACATCCTGGAGCAGAAGCGCACGGGACGGCTCGTACGGCCGTCCGCGCACTATGTGGGCCCCGGCCCGCGCGGCCCCCAGGAGATCAAGGGTTACGAGCGCATCGCGCACTGAGCCCGCTTCCGGGGCCCGACTCGGGGCGCGCCGGTCGTCACGCGGGCGTGAGCAGGTCCGCGTGATGACGGGCGGCGACCAGCGGATGGGCCCGCAGCTTGCCCTTCAGCTCGTTGAACCCGTACTCGGCGAAGAGCGGGTTCGTCGGGTCGTCGGTGATCCCGGGCGCGGCGGAGGCGTGCGGGAAGACCAGCGGCTCGACACGGGCGTCGAGGCGCGGGTTGTAGAAGAAGGGCACGGAGAACCGCTCGGTGGCCCCGGGCGGACTGACGACCCGGTGGTTCGTGGCGAGCAGGTAGCCGTTGGTGGCGACCTCAAGCAGCTCGCCCAGGTTGACCACGAACGCTCCCGGCATCGGCGGCACGTCGTGGAAGAGCCCGTCCGCCCGCTGCACCTGGAGCCCGCCCACGGCGTCCTGGAGCAGCAGGGTCAGGAATCCGTAGTCCTTGTGCGCGCCCACGCCCTGACCGGCGCCGTCCCCCGCGCTCCCCGGATACCGCACGAGCTTCAGATGCGGATGGGCCCGCTCCCCGAAGACCGGCTCGTAGAAGTCGGCGGGCGCCCCGATGGCGGTGAGCAGCTCGCGCAGCAGCCGTGCGGCGACCGAGCCGAGGCGGTCGATCCAGGTCAGGGCGGCGGTGCGCAGCTCCGGCAGCGCGGCCGGCCACTGGTTCGGGCCCTGCAGCCACCAGTAGGCGGGCTCACCCGCGCCGGGTGTCCGCGCGGGCCGCTCGGCGCCTATGTCCAGCTGGTCCCGCCAGTCCTGGCTGCCGCCCGTCCGCTCGTCGCCGGTGCGCGTGTAACCGCGGAAGTGCGGCGAGCCGACGTTGTCGAGGGCGACCCGGTCGGCCTCGGGCAGAGCGAAGAAGCGGTGCATGGCGTCGAGCAGGGCGCTGGTCTCGGACGCGCTCACCCCGTGTCCGACGAGCTGGAAGAAGCCCACGTCGTGGGCGGCGCTGTGCAGCTGCGCGTGCAGCAGGGCGCGGGCCTGGGGGCCGCGGTCGGCCGCCGAGAGGTCGATGATCGGGAGCTGCTGGTACGGCGAGGAGGACGGGTACGTCGTCATGGGGTGCGTCCGCGGGGTGTACGGGGTGCCCGTGAGGGCCGCCGGGGGTGGGGCGGGGGCCACGGGTGCCGGGGGAGAGAAAGTGAGGGCGAGGTCAGGCGCTGGGCCGACAGCCCATGCTCGTGACACGCACGTAGTCCACGTGCCGGCGTCGAACGAGCATCGGAAGCATGGCGTAAGAGTACTGCGGAGCCCCACAAACGTATGTGTCCCACCTCACATGTCCCGCACAACGCAGGCGACCCGCGAGTTCGGGTCCCTCCGCCTCGCGGCGGAGGAGCCGGCCGGACGTACCGGCGAACTCGCGGGTCGGGTGACTGCTGGAGATCGGGCCGGCTGCGCGCTGTCTCACGCGCGGGTCCGGCACCGCACTGAATGGGGTGACGGGCCGCTAGCCCGCAGCCACCTCACGCGTCCGGTTTGCATACATCTGCCGAACCACCTCCTCTCTCGTGTGCACCACACCTTAGGAACGGATCCCGAACCGCTCAACTGTTTTTTCGACCGGCCCGCTGTTCCTGGGGCAGGTGGGGCGGAATTCCCGGCGCGCAACGTTTTCGTCCAATCTTCGGGGAATCAGGTGTGGGCTGGGTCACGTTCGAGTTGAATGAATGCCAGTGAGTGAACTGTCTCGCCGTACGTGCGGACGCAGCCTGCAGGGGGTCCAGGTGAGTGCTTCCCGGCGTAGTGGGACCACCGATGAGCTGGGGCCGGACGAGCCCGAGCCGGATGGTTCGGATCTGCTTGCCGCGCTGCTGGACGGGATGGACGCGGCCCTGTGCGCGTTCGACGCCGACGGGGTCGTCACCCATTGGAACCGGGAGGCGGAGCGGATCCTCGGCTGGACCGCGGCCGAGGCCGTGGGGCGGCGAGGATTCGCCGGGTGGGCGGTACGGACCGCGGACGCCGAGTCGGTCGAGGGGCGGCTGATGTCCGCCATGGAGGCCCCGGGCCGGCAGGTGAACGAGTTCGCGCTGCTGACCAAGGACGGCGGCCGGGTGCTCGTCCGGACCCAGTCCGCCGCCGTGCGCGGGCCCGACGGCAAGCCCGCGGGGGTGTACTGCGCCTTCAGCGAGGTGCACGCGCAGATCGACCTCGAACGGTCCATCGCCCTGAGCGAGGCGCTGTTCGAGGACGCCAGCTGGGGCGTGGTGCTGGTCGACGCGGACCTGCGGCCCGCCGTGGTCAACGCCCACGCGGCCCGAGCCCTCGGGACGGGTCGCACGGCGGTGCTCGGGCGGCCCCTGGGAGAGCTGCTGTCGCAGGGTGTCGAGGAGCTGGAGAGCGCGCTCACCCATGTGCTCGCCGAGGGCGCGCCGCCCGCGCCCGCCGAGATGTGGGTGAGCGTGCGCTCGACGGACGGCGAGAAGAGGCGGTGCTGGCGCAGCGGCTTCGTGCGGCTCGCCTCGCCGCTCACGGAGGAACCGGTCCCGCTCGGTGTCGGGTGGCTCTTCCAGGACGTGACGGAGGCCAGGCAGACCGAGCAGGAGGCGGCGCTGCTGCGGTTCCGGGCCAATCAGCTGCACCGGGCGGCGCGGGCCGCGGCCGAGTGCGAGGACCCGGGCGAGGCGGCCACCGTCCACCTGGACTTCTCGCTCGCCGGATTCGCCGACCACGCGCTGATCGACCGTGTGGCGGGCGGCCCGGTGGCCGACGGCGAAGGGCCCGTGCGGCTCGTACGGGTCACCGCCACGCCGGCCGGGGCGCCGGGTCCGAGTCTGCTCACCGGACAGGCCGGGCTGCCCGTGCGCTACGCCGAGGGGCACCCCGCGCTGCAGTGCGTGGAGCGGTCCGGCTCGGTGCGGGCCGGCTCCGGCGAGAGCACGCCCGAACGGACGCGGGAGTGGGCGGCGGCCCGCCAGTGGCCGGCGGACTCGGTGCACGCCCTGTGCGCGGTGCTGCGCAGCCGGGGGCGGACGCTGGGCGTCGTGACGTTTCTGCGCGGGGCGGGGCGCAGCCAGTTCGAGCGCACGGACGCCACGTACGCGGAGGACGTGGCGGTGCGGATCGCCATGGCGCTGGACCTGCAGGGTCTGGTGGAGCGGCCGTAGGCGCGGCGCGACGTCCTCGGGGGTGTGCTCCCGGACCTCCCGGACCTCCCGGACCTCCCGGACCTCCCGGACCTCCCGGACCTCCCGGACCTCCGGGACCGCGGGGGGCTCCGGGACCGCTCGGGGCGCGATGGTCACGGCGGTGAGTCCCGGGCCGGTGGGTCGGCCCGGCACCGGTGCCGGGCCGGAGGGTTCAGCGCCGGGCCGGCGGGTTCAGCGCCGGTAGAAGATCCGGTCCCCGTACTCCGTCATCACACGGCCGTTCCACTCGTGGCCGCCGTCCACGTTGCCCGAGCGCAGCAGCGGCGGCTCGAGACCGCGGCCGGCCAGCGCGCCCGCGGCCGTGGCCATGACGGCCTGGAGCAGGGCCGACGTGACGACCGTGGAGGCGGGGGCGAAGGGCGCCTCGATGGCGTCCAGGGTCAGTTCCGCGTCCCCGACCGCGATCTTCGAGTCGAGGACGACGTCGCAGTGGTCCTTCAGATACGTCCCCGAGACGTGCCGGGACGTCGTCTCCGAGGCGTAGGCGACCGAGGTGACCCCGATGACCTTCACGCCCAGCGCGCGGGCGTTCATGGCCATCTCGACGGGGAGCGCGTTGCGGCCCGACAGGGAGATGATCACGAGCAGGTCGCCGGCGCGGAGCGGGCTGCAGTCGAGGACCGCGCTCGCGAGGCCGTCGACCCGTTCCAGGGCGGAGCCCAGCGTCGCCGGCATGACGTCGACGCCGACCACGCCCGGCACCGTGAGCAGGTTCATCAGGGCGAGACCGCCCGCGCGGTAGACGACGTCCTGCGCGGCGAGCGAGGAGTGCCCGGCGCCGAAGGCGAACAGGCGGCCGCCTTCCGTGACGGTGTCGGCGATGAGGGCGCCGGCCGCCTCGACGTCCTCGGCGCACTCGTCCCGCACCCGCTGCAGCAGGCGGATCGCGGCGTCGAAGAACTGCCCGGCCAGCTTGCTGTCGCTCATCGGCGAAGCCCCTTAGAAGTCGCGTCCGCACAGGGCCGGCGAGCGGTTGAACCGGCGGCCCGGCACAGCCTTGCTCCCGTCGTGTCGCGGATCACGTTGCGGTCTGGACCACTGCCGTGTCAATACGGCCCGCGGGGGCGACACTGGGCACAGGGCCGCCGACGCGCGGCCCGAAGGCCGAGCCGCCCGGCCGCGGGCACCGGCCGCCCGCGGCGGCGCCGCACACCTGGGGACGGCGCCGGGCCCCGGACGGCCGCCCGGACGCCGGTCGTGTCCGATCCGGCCGGGCCTCGGCCCGCATCGCCGCGGAGGAACCCGCATCGCCGCGGGAGGAAGCGGAGGAAGCGGAGGAAGGGGAGGAAGGGGAGACAGTCGTCATTGTGCGGTTTCCCCGGCGAGGCACGGTTGTCAGTGGTATGCGTCAGAATTGAGTTCAGGGCCAGCGCACAAGCCGGTGAGCCACCGAGCCTCCGGCAGAGCTAATCGAGGGGCACGTATGTCCGGACTGATCGACACCACGGAGATGTATCTCCGCACCATCCTCGAGCTGGAGGAGGAAGGCGTGGTCCCCATGCGCGCCCGGATCGCCGAGCGGCTCGACCAGAGCGGCCCGACGGTCAGCCAGACGGTGGCGCGCATGGAGCGCGACGGTCTGGTCGCGGTCGCCAGCGACCGGCACCTGGAGCTCACCGACGAGGGCCGCCGCCTGGCCACCCGGGTGATGCGCAAGCACCGTCTGGCCGAGTGCCTGCTCGTCGACGTGATCGGCCTGGAGTGGGAGCAGGTGCACGCCGAGGCCTGCCGCTGGGAGCACGTGATGAGCGAGGCCGTCGAGCGGCGTGTCCTGGAGCTGCTGCGCCACCCGACCGAGTCTCCGTACGGGAACCCGATCCCCGGTCTGGAGGAGCTCGGCGAGAAGGACGGCGCCGATCCTTTCCTGGACGAGGGCATGGTCTCGCTGGCCGAGCTCGACCCGGGCCTGGACGGCAAGACCGTCGTCGTACGCCGGATCGGCGAGCCCATCCAGACGGACGCGCAGCTGATGTACACCCTGCGCCGGGCCGGTGTGCAGCCCGGCTCCGTGGTGAGCGTGACGGAGTCGGCGGGCGGCGTGCTCGTCGGCAGCGGTGGTGAGGCGGCGGAGCTGGAGTCGGACGTCGCGTCCCACGTGTTCGTCGCGAAGCGCTGACGCGTTCCGGGCGGCGCTGGGCGTCGGACAGGCCCCTGGTGGCCGTGGACGGCGTGTGCGCCGCGGACGGCGGGAGTTCCGTACGGAGCGCCGGCGTCCGGTGTTCGTGGGCGGGCGTCGACACCTCGGTGCGCGTCCCCCGGCCCTGAGCCCGCGAGGGGCAGCCCCCGGGTGTTGGGGGCGGGGGCGCCCGGAGCGGGGCCCCCACCCGCCCCCCCACCCGGCCACCCCGGCCCAAGAAGAGACCAGGGGCGCACCCCACCCCCGCCCCCCGAGTCGC
>NZ_JBHVPP010000018.1:0-234045 GCF_042887295.1 Streptomyces sp. NPDC057950 | reverse complement strand
TCATCGTGGTCCTGGAGGCCATGAAGATGGAACAGCCCCTCAACGCCCACCGCTCCGGCACCGTCAAGGGCCTGAGCGCGGAGGTCGGCGCGTCCATCACGTCGGGCGCCGCGATCTGCGAGATCAAGGACTGAGACACCGTCGTGCGGACCGGTCCCGGTCCGCACGACATCCGAAGCGCCCGGTGGACCGGAACGGTCGGTCCGCCGGGCGCTTCGCCGTGTTCAGGTCCAGGTCCACGTGCAGGTCCAAGCCCAGGTCCAGGCCCAGGTGCAGGTCCAGGTGCACGCCGTGGTCCCCTACCGGAGCGGACCGGACCGGTCCGCTCCGCGCGGATCGGGTATCGCGCGGGTGAATGGGGTCGCGGCGGAGGAGGTCGCCCGTTCGGGTGAAAAGTGAGCACCGGCGCGGGCGTACCGCGCTTCCGGTGGGGGTGTACGGCTTCCGGCGGACGTGACCCGGCGGGCTCACACGGGGACGGCCGGACGGGCATCCGGAGTACGGCTCCAGCACGGGCCGGCACGATCCGTTGGGTGGGGGCCGCGACGGGCCGCCAGGAACCGGCGACCGGCCTCACCGGCGGTCGGCCTCACCGGCGGTCGGAAGGACGCAAGCGGTCGCCTTCGGCCAACTGGGCCGCCGCGTACCGTCATAGGTCACCACAGGCCGTCACGAACGGTCACGGCCGAGGTGGTCGGTGCCTCGCTCGATGCCGGACGGCGGGCTCGGCCCGCGCGTCGGAAGGCACCTCGGCCCCTACGTCAGCCCGTAAGTCGGCCTGTGCCTCGGGCCGTCCGTCGGTCGGCGCCTCGGTCAGCGGCGGCGTAAATCCGCCACCCGCGCCCGCTCTCCGGGGGACTGCTCCCCCAGCGAGGTCGCGCTGCGCAACTGAGGTCCGGCGCCCGGGACCTGACCGCGCCGCGGACCGGGGAGCGGCACGTCCCGGCGCGGCTGACGCCCCGCCGGGGCCGTATCGCCTCCCGTACCACCGCCCGACTGTCCCGCCACCGCGATCTGCACGCCCTGATCCGCCAGCGCCTGCAGTTCGGTGACCGCGCGATCGTCGTGCGCGGGCGGCTCGTCGGTCACCAGACGGGTGATCAGATCGGTCGGCACCGTCTGGAACATGGTGTCGGTGCCGAGCTTGGTGTGGTCGGCGAGGACCACGACCTCCGCGGCGGCCTGCACCAGCGCGCGGTCGACGGACGCCGACAGCATGTTGGAGGTGGACAGGCCGCGCTCGGCGGTGAGCCCACTGCCCGACAGGAAGGCCCGGGAGACCCGCAGCCCCTGGAGGGACTGCTCGGCACCGCTGCCCACCAGCGCGTAGTTGGAGCCGCGCAAGGTGCCACCCGTCATGACGACCTCGACACGGTTGGCGTGAGCCAGCGCCTGGGCCACCAGCAGGGAATTGGTGACGACGGTCAGCCCGGGGACCCGCGCGAGCCGGCGAGCCAGCTCCTGCGTGGTGGTACCCGCGCCCACCACAATGGCCTCGCCCTCTTCGACGAGACCCGCGGCGAGATCGGCGATGGCCGTCTTCTCGGCGGTCGCGAGATGCGATTTCTGCGGAAAGCCGGACTCCCGCGTGAACCCGCCCGGCAATACCGCACCGCCATGCCGGCGGTCGAGGAGTCCTTCTGCCTCCAGTGCGCGCACGTCCCGCCGTACGGTCACTTCGGAGGTCTGGACGACGCGGGCGAGCTCACGGAGCGACACGGCCCCGTTCGCTCGCACCATTTCGAGGATCAATTGGCGACGTTCTGCAGCGAACACGAAACTGACAGTAACCCCAACGACCGTCTGCTTTCAGCAGTTTGCGCCGAATAACAGAAGTTGTTCGCATGACGGGGTACGAAGTGGTATACGCGTCTACTCGCGCCGCCTATGCCGCGGGAATGGGCGGCAACTCCCCGTGACCAGCGGGAAATCGCTTTCGCCCGTCAGCCCTCGTCGGTCAGCTTACGGGTGTGCAACTGCCGGGCCACCTCGGCGATCGAGCCCGAAAGGGAGGGATACACGGTGAACGCGTTCGCGATCTGTTCGACCGTCAGATTGTTGTCGACCGCGATCGAGATGGGGTGGATCAGTTCCGAGGCGCGCGGGGCGACGACCACACCGCCGACCACGATCCCGGTGCCCGGACGGCAGAAGATCTTCACGAAGCCGTCCCGGATGCCCTGCATCTTGGCGCGCGGGTTGCGCAGCAGGGGCAGCTTGACGACCCGGGCGTCGATCTTGCCCGCGTCGACGTCGGCCTGCGAGTAGCCCACGGTGGCGATCTCGGGGTCGGTGAAGACGTTGGAGGACACCGTCTTGAGGTTCAGCGGAGTGACCGCGTCGCCCAGGAAGTGGTACATGGCGATACGTCCCTGCATCGCCGCCACCGAGGCGAGGGCGAAGACGCCCGTCACGTCACCGGCCGCGTACACGCCCGGAGCCGTGGTCCTCGACACCTTGTCGGTCCAGATGTGCCCGGAGTCCCTGACCTTGACCCCGGCCTCCTCCAGACCCATCCCGCTGCTGTTCGGAATGGCGCCGACGGCCATCAGACAGTGCGAGCCGCTGATGACGCGGCCGTCGGAGAGGGTGACCTCGACCCGGTCGCCGACCCGCTTGGCGGACTCGGCGCGCGAACGGGCCATGACGTTCATGCCACGGCGCCGGAAGACGTCCTCCAGCACCGCCGCCGCGTCCGGGTCCTCGCCCGGCAGCACGCGGTCACGGCTGGAGACGAGGGTGACCCGCGAGCCGAGCGCCTGGTAGGCGCCGGCGAACTCGGCGCCGGTGACACCGGACCCGACCACGATGAGCTCCTCGGGCAGCTCGTCCAGGTCGTACACCTGCGTCCAGTTCAGGATCCGCTCACCGTCCGGCTGCGCGTCGGGCAGCTCACGGGGGTGCCCGCCGGTGGCGATGAGGACGGCGTCGGCGACGAGTGTCTCCTCGGTGCCGTCCGCGGCGCGCACGACGACCTTGCGCGAGCCGTCCAGGGACTGCATGCCCTCCAGCCGGCCGCGGCCGCGCAGCACCCGCGCGCCTGCCCGGGTGACGGAGGCGGTGATGTCGTGCGACTGGGCCAGCGCCAGCCGCTTCACCCGGCGGTTGACCTTGCCGAGGTCGACCCCGACCACCCGAGCGGACCGCTCCGACGGCGGGGTGTCGTCGGCGACGATGATGCCGAGTTCCTCGTACGACGAATCGAAGGTCGTCATCACCTCGGCCGTCGCGATGAGGGTCTTCGACGGCACGCAGTCGGTGAGCACCGACGCCCCGCCCAGACCGTCGCAGTCGACGACGGTCACCTCCGCGCCGAGCTGGGCGGCCACCAGGGCCGCCTCGTATCCGCCGGGTCCGCCACCGATGATCACGATCCGAGTCACGTACTCCATTGTCCCGCACGCTTCAAGGTGCTGGCGCCCCGGGGGCCGCCGACCGCGCATTCGAGCTGCTTCTGTTACGCGGGAGACGCACGTGTCCACTGCCGTACCCTCGACCA
The DNA here is from genome assembly GCF_042887295.1 of Streptomyces sp. NPDC057950. Classification (NCBI taxonomy): domain Bacteria; kingdom Bacillati; phylum Actinomycetota; class Actinomycetes; order Kitasatosporales; family Streptomycetaceae; genus Streptomyces; species Streptomyces sp. NPDC057950. The sequence goes on along the minus strand of NZ_JBHVPP010000018.1, from coordinate 230,546 downwards.
CATGTCGCTCTACGCCGCGTACGCCGGCAATCTCGACCCGCGGCTCATGACGCGCCGCGCCCCGCACTCGCCGCTGCGCGCCACCGGCTGGCTGAACGGCTGGCGGCTGACCTTCGGGGGCGAGCACATGGGGTGGGAGGGTGCGCTCGTCACCGTCGTCGAGGCGCCCCGTTCGCAGGTCTTCGTGGCGCTGTACGACATCGCCCCCCTGGACGAGGACTCCATGGACCGCTGGGAGGGCGTGGGCCTCGACATCTACCGCCGGATGCGGGTACGGGTGCACACGCTGGACGGCGAGGAACCCGCGTGGGTGTACGTACTGAACGGGTACGAGGGCGGCCTCCCCTCCGCGCGCTACCTCGGTGAGATCGCCGACGCGGCGGAGTCGGCCGGAGCGCCCCACGACTACGTGATGGAGCTGCGCAAGCGCCCCTGCTGACGCACGCGGCTCTTCGTTGGAAACGACAAGACAACGATCGCAGGACCGTGAGCTCTGTCATCTACGCGCGTAGGCCCGGACCGGCTACCCTCATGCGCGTGAACGCATCTCTTCTTCCGGACGACATCCAGGGCGACCCTTACGCCGCTGCCGACGCCGCCGCCACCCGCCTGCGGGAGCTCACGGGCGCCGAGACCCACGACGTCGCGCTCGTGATGGGCTCCGGCTGGGCTCCGGCCGCGGACGCCCTCGGCACCCCCGAGGCCGAGTTCCAGGTCACCGAGCTGCCCGGGTTCCCCCCGCCCGCGGTCGAGGGCCACGGCGGCAAGGTCCGCTCGTACCTGATCGGCGACAAGCGGGCCCTGGTCTTCCTGGGCCGCACCCATTACTACGAGGGCCGCGGGGTCGCCGCCGTCGCCCACGGTGTCCGTACGGCCGTCGCCGCCGGCTGCAAGACCCTCGTGCTCACCAACGGCTGCGGTGGCCTGCGCGCGGACATGCGTCCCGGTCAGCCGGTGCTGATCAGCGACCACATCAACCTGACGGCGACCTCCCCCATCGTCGGGGCGAACTTCGTCGACCTCACCGACCTCTACTCCCCGCGTCTGCGCGCCCTCTGCAAGGAGGTGGACCCCAGCCTGGAGGAGGGCGTCTACGCGCAGTTCACCGGGCCGCACTACGAGACGCCCGCCGAGATCCGGATGGCCCGCGCCATCGGGGCGGACCTCGTCGGCATGTCGACGGTGCTCGAGGCCATCGCCGCGCGCGAGGCCGGGGCGGAGGTGCTGGGCATCTCCCTCGTCACCAACCTCGCCGCCGGCATGACGGGCGAGCCGCTGAACCACGAGGAGGTCCTCCAGGCGGGCCGTGACTCCGCGACCCGCATGGGAGCGCTGCTCACCCAGGTCCTGGACCGGCTGTAGGGATCGCGCGCTCCGGTCCCCCGGTGCCGCCGTACGGCCCAGGGTGGGTGGGGGCGGGTCGCGTGGTTCCCCGCGCCCCCGGGTGACCCGGCCCGGGGCGCGGTAAGCCCTCCGCGGCCGGGTATACAGCAAGGCACCACAGACAGAGAGGTACACCCGACGTGCAGGACGAACTCATCGCACGGGCCGAGGCGTGGCTGGCCGAGGACCCCGACGCGGAGACCCGTGAGGAACTCGCCAAGCTCATCGAAGCCCGGGACGTCGCCGAGCTCACCGCACGCTTCAGCGGCACCCTCCAGTTCGGCACCGCGGGCCTGCGGGGCGAACTCGGCGCGGGCCCGATGCGCATGAACCGCGCGGTGGTCATCCGCGCCGCCGCCGGTCTGGCCGCGTACCTCAAGGCCGAGGGCGAGGCCGGCGGTCTCGTCGTCATCGGCTACGACGCCCGCCACAAGTCCGCCGACTTCGCCCGCGACACCGCCGCGGTCATGACGGGCGCGGGCCTGCGGGCCGCCGTGCTCCCCCGCCCCCTCCCCACACCCGTCCTGGCCTACGCCGTACGGCACCTCGGCGCCGTGGCGGGCGTCGAGGTCACCGCCAGCCACAACCCGCCCCGCGACAACGGCTACAAGGTGTACCTCGGCGACGGCTCCCAGATCGTCCCCCCGGCGGACGCCGGGATCGCGGCCGAGATCGACGCCGTCACCGGCCTGGACACCGTCCCGCGCCCGGACAGCGGCTGGGAGACCCTCGACGAGGGCGTCCTGAACGCCTACCTGGCCCGTACGGACGCCGTACTCGCCCAGGGCTCCCCGCGCACCGCCCGCACCGTCTACACGGCGATGCACGGCGTCGGCAAGGACGTCCTGCTCGCCGCGTTCGCCCGCGCCGGCTTCCCCGCCCCCGTGCTGGTCGCCGAACAGGCCGAGCCGGACCCGGACTTCCCCACCGTCGCCTTCCCGAACCCGGAAGAGCCCGGCGCGATGGACCTCGCCTTCGCGAAGGCCCGTGAGACGGACCCCGACCTGATCATCGCCAACGACCCCGACGCGGACCGCTGCGCGGTGGCCGTGAAGGGCCGCGGCGGCGCGGGCTGGCGGATGCTGCGCGGCGACGAGGTCGGCGCGCTGCTCGCCCGGCACCTCGTCGACCGCGGAGTCCGCGGCACCTTCGCCGAGTCGATCGTCTCCTCCTCCCTGCTCGGCCGGATCGCCGAGAAGGCGGGTCTGGCGTACGAGGAGACCCTGACCGGCTTCAAGTGGATCGCCCGCGTCGAGGACCTGCGCTACGGCTACGAGGAGGCGCTCGGCTACTGCGTCGACCCCGAGGGGGTGCGCGACAAGGACGGCATCACCGCCGCCCTCCTGATCACGGAGCTCGCCTCCCGGCTCAAGGAGGACGGCCGCACCCTGCTGGACCTGCTCGACGACATCGCCGTGGAGCACGGCCTGCACGCCACGGACCAGCTCTCCGTCCGTGTCGAGGACCTCTCGGTGATCGCGAACGCCATGCGCAGCCTGCGCGAACAGCCGCCGACCCGACTGGCGGGCCTGCCCATCACCCGGGCCGAGGACCTCACCCTGGGCACGGACACGCTCCCGCCCACGGACGGTCTGCGCTACACGCTGGACGGCGCCCGCGTCATCGTCCGCCCCAGCGGCACGGAGCCGAAGCTGAAGTGCTACCTGGAGGTCGTGGTCCCGGTCGGCTCGCACGCCGGACTCGCCGCGGCCCACGCCAAGGCCGCCGAGCTGCTCACGGCCATCAAGCGCGACCTGTCGGCGGCGGCCGGCATCTGACGCCCGCCCCGTGGGCCCACCGGGCGGGACCCGGTGGGCCCACGGATCAGGCCGGGGCGGGCCCACGGAGCCGGGACCGGGCGGGGCCCGCCGAGGACCCCGCACCACCCCTCCACCGCCCTTACGGGTGATTTCCGCCCGGCACTTGACGCAGCGCTCCCGTGCGCCGCCACCCGACCGAGGAACGGTTACCGGTAGCGCACCGCCGAGTCCCAGGGCGTCACCGGCACAGGCACGGCCCTCCACCCGTCCCGGCGTCACCGGCACAGGCACAGCCCTCCACCCGCTCCCGCGGAGCGCACGTCGGCCGTCCACCACCCGGGCGAACGGACACCGCGTCCCGCCCGTCCGGCGAACGGACACCACCCCTCGCCACCTCCGCGAACGGCCCGCCGGTTCACCCGCCGCACCGCGGTGGCGTCGTCACCCCACCGCGAGCAGGATCGCCAGCACCACGGCGCCCGCGAGGGCGGGGCCCATGACCTCGTACGCCCAGCGCACGCTGACCGCGCCCTGCGCCCCTTCCGCGGCCGGGTGCGCCGCGGCGAGCTCGCGCAGGTCGTCCATGGCCTGGTCGGCCTGGGCGCGCGCGGGCGCGGCCGGGGCCACGCGCCCGCGCGCACCGGCCGCGGCCCCCCGGGCCTGCCGCCTGGCCACGCGCTTGCGGGAGCGCAGCGAGACGGGGATCGCCCACAGCTGGTACTTGGTGCCGTCCGTGGTGACGACCTCGTTGGAGTAGCCGGAGCGCAGCGAGGCGATCGCGCTCCAGGGCAGCACGATCACGCGGAACGGGTTGCGGACGCGCAGCCGGTCCTCGTTCGCGTAGACGGCCGGGCGCAGCGTGAAGGCGCTCACCAGCGGAACCAGCAGGATCATCGCGGCGAGCGTCAGCCACGGTGTACGCCCGTGTGCCGAGACCAGCGCGTCGATGCCGAGCCAGCCGATGATGGCGAGCAGCAGCACGCCGCCCGCGAGGCCGGCGGGTGACCGGTAGATCCGGTCCCTCGACTCGGGGCGCGGGGCGTCCGGCGGAGGTGGCTGGTGATCGGGCGTCGTCATGCCCTCGATTCTGCCCGACGGCTCGCGACGGCCTCCCCCGCCCCCGGCGCCTCGCCTGTTCCACCGGTCCCTTCCGCACCCGCCCCCGGGGCTGTACAGCCGCTACGCGCGTAGATATGCTCGGGTGGTGACCATGCCCACCACTGCACCCTCCCCCAAGCACTCGACATCGCTCGAGCAGGGTGGTGCCCCCACCCACGCACTCGGCGACGTGACCGCGTCCGACAGCACCCTGCGCCGCTTCCTGCACGGGTTGCCCGGCGTCGACGCGGTCGGCCTGGAGGCGCGCGCCGCCTCGCTCGGCACCCGTTCCATCAAGACGACCGCGAAGGCGTACGCGATCGACCTCGCCATCTCGATGGTCGACCTGACGACGCTGGAAGGCGCGGACACCCCGGGCAAGGTCCGGGCGCTCGGCGTCAAGGCGGTCCACCCGGACCCGACCGACCGCACGGCGCCCGCCACGGCCGCGGTCTGCGTCTATCCCGACATGGTGGCCACCGCCAAGGAGGCCGTGGCCGGCTCCGGCGTGAAGGTCGCCTCCGTCGCCACCGCCTTCCCGGCGGGCCGCGCCGCGCTCGGCGTGAAGCTGGCCGACGTGCGGGACGCCGTCGCCGCGGGCGCCGACGAGATCGACATGGTCATCGACCGCGGGGCGTTCCTCGCGGGCCACTACCTGAAGGTGTACGACGAGATCGTCGCGGTGAAGGAGGCCTCGGGCGCCGCCCGTCTGAAGGTCATCTTCGAGACCGGCGAGCTGTCGACGTACGACAACATCCGACGGGCCTCCTGGCTCGGCATGCTGGCCGGCGCGGACTTCATCAAGACCTCCACCGGCAAGGTGGCCGTCAACGCGACGCCGTCGAACACGCTGCTCATGCTGGAGGCGGTCCGCGACTTCCGCGCGCAGACCGGTATCCAGGTCGGCGTGAAGCCGGCCGGCGGTATCCGCACCACCAAGGACGCCGTCAAGTTCCTGGTCCTGGTGAACGAGACCGCGGGCGAGGACTGGCTGGACAACCACTGGTTCCGCTTCGGCGCGTCCTCGCTCCTGAACGACCTGCTGATGCAGCGTCAGAAGCTGGCCACCGGCCGCTACTCCGGCCCCGACTACGTGACGGTGGACTGATCACCATGGCATCTGCATTCGAGTACGCACCGGCGCCCGAGTCGCGCTCGGTCGTCGACATCGCCCCCTCGTACGGCCTGTTCATCGACGGCGAGTTCACCGAGGCGGCGGACGGCAAGGTCTTCAAGACCGTCAGCCCCAGCACGGAGGAGGTCCTCTCCGAGGTCGCCCGTGCGGGCGCCGAGGACGTCGACCGCGCCGTGAAGGCGGCCCGCAGGGCCTTCGAGAAGTGGTCGGCGCTGCCCGGTTCCGAGCGCGCCAAGTACCTCTTCCGCATCGCCCGCATCATCCAGGAGCGCTCCCGCGAGCTCGCCGTCCTGGAGACGCTGGACAACGGCAAGCCCATCAAGGAGACCCGCGACGCGGACCTCCCCCTGGTCGCCGCGCACTTCTTCTACTACGCGGGCTGGGCCGACAAGCTCGACCACGCCGGTTTCGGCGCGGGCCCGCGTCCGCTGGGCGTGGCCGGCCAGGTCATCCCCTGGAACTTCCCGCTGCTGATGCTGGCGTGGAAGATCGCACCGGCGCTGGCGACCGGCAACACGGTCGTCCTCAAGCCCGCCGAGACCACTCCCCTGTCGGCGCTGTTCTTCGCGGACATCTGCCGCCAGGCGGGCCTGCCCAAGGGCGTCGTCAACATCCTTCCCGGGTACGGCGACGCGGGCGCGGCCCTCGTCGAGCACCCGGACGTGAACAAGGTCGCCTTCACCGGCTCCACGGCCGTCGGCAAGGCGATCGCCCGCCAGGTGGCCGGCACCGACAAGAAGGTCACGCTCGAACTGGGCGGCAAGGGCGCGAACATCGTCTTCGACGACGCCCCCATCGACCAGGCGGTGGAGGGGATCGTCACCGGGATCTTCTTCAACCAGGGCCAGGTCTGCTGCGCGGGCAGCCGGCTCCTCGTCCAGGAGTCGATCCAGGACGAGCTGCTGGACTCGCTGAAGCGCAGGCTCTCCACCCTGCGGCTGGGCGACCCGCTCGACAAGAACACCGACATCGGCGCGATCAACTCCGCCGAGCAGCTGGCCCGTATCACCTCGCTCGTCGAGCAGGGTGCGGCCGAGGGTGCCGAGCGCTGGTCCCCGGCCTGCGAACTGCCCTCCTCCGGGTACTGGTTCGCCCCGACGCTGTTCACCAACGTCACCCAGGCGCACACCATCGCCCGCGACGAGATCTTCGGCCCGGTGCTCTCCGTCCTCACCTTCCGCACCCCGGACGAGGCCGTCGCCAAGGCCAACAACTCCCAGTACGGCCTCTCGGCGGGCATCTGGACGGAGAAGGGTTCCCGGATCCTGGCCGTCGCCGGCAAGCTGCGCGCGGGCGTCATCTGGTCCAACACGTTCAACAAGTTCGACCCGACCTCGCCGTTCGGCGGGTACAAGGAGTCGGGCTTCGGCCGCGAGGGCGGTCGCCACGGCCTGGAGGCGTACCTCGATGTCTGACAAGTCCGAAGAGCAGCGTCTGAGTGTCTTCAAGACCTACAAGCTGTACGTGGGCGGGAAGTTCCCGCGTTCCGAGAGCGGCCGGGTGTACGAGGTGACGGACTCGAAGGGCAAGTGGCTGGCGAACGCCCCGCAGTCGAGCCGCAAGGACGCCCGTGACGCGGTGGTCGCCGCGCGCAAGGCGTTCGGCGGCTGGTCCGGCGCGACCGCGTACAACCGCGGCCAGATCCTCTACCGCGTCGCCGAGATGCTGGAGGGCCGCCGCGACCAGTTCGCGCGCGAGGTCGCGGACGCGGAGGGCCTGTCGAAGTCGAAGGCGGCCGCCCAGATCGACGCGGCGATCGACCGCTGGGTCTGGTACGCGGGCTGGACCGACAAGATCGCCCAGGTCGTGGGCGGGGCCAACCCGGTCGCGGGCCCGTTCTTCAATCTGTCGACCCCGGAGCCGACCGGCGTCGTCACCGTCCTCGCGCCCCAGGAGTCCTCGTTCCTGGGCCTGGTCTCGGTGATCGCCCCGGTGATCGCCACCGGTAACACGGCCGTGGTGATCGCGAGCGAGAAGTCCCCGCTGCCTGCTCTCTCGCTCGGCGAGGTGCTGGCGACCTCCGACCTCCCGGGCGGTGTCGTCAACGTCCTCTCCGGCAGGACGGCGGAGATCGCCGCCCCCCTCGCAGCGCACCAGGACGTCAACGCGATCGACCTCGCGGGCGCGGACGACGTGCTGGCGAAGGAGCTGGAGATCGCCGCGGCCGACAACCTGAAGCGGGTTCTGCGTCCACAGCCTGTGGACTACGCGGTGACCCCCGGCATCGAGCGCCTCACGGCCTTCCTGGAGACGAAGACCGTCTGGCACCCGACCGGTTCGCTGGGCGCCTCGGGCTCATCGTACTGAGATGGTTCCCCGCGCCCCCGAGGGGCGCGGGGAAGTTCACGCGCTCCCCACCACTCCCAGCGCCTGGCCCACCACCGGGACGCTGCCCAGCGACGGCGCCTGCGCCAGCGGCCGCGTCAGGGCCTGCGAGGTCAGCGGCTTGAAGTCGGCCAGCTGGGCGCCGATCCCGTTGTCGAGCGGGTCGACGCCCGTGCCCGCGAGCGGGTTGGGCTTGAGATCCGCGAGCGGACCCGTGATGTAGCCGAGCGTGCCGCTCAGCGCCTGCGCGCCCGCCTGCGCGTCGAGATTGCCCGCCGACGCGGACCGGGAGCGCATCGCGTCGACGGCCGGGGCCGTGTCCGCGGCGGCCGTGGCCGCGCCCGCCCCGAGTGCCGCACCCGCGGTCGCCAGGGCGACCAGCGCGCGCCGCGCGGTGGGGTTCTTGCCTGATGCGTGTCGTGCCATGACGGGTGCCACCTTCTGCAGCGCAAAGTAATCGGTTCGATGCGAAGGGTAGTTGAGGTGTGATGTGCGCTCCAACGACGACCCGCAGGGTCGGCACCGCGTGCGCGATGCGTCAGACTGGTGTGTCGTGAGTCCTCCTCCCCCGATACCGACCCGTGTGGCGCTGCTCTGTGGCCCCTCCGGCTCGGGCAAGTCCCTCGTCGCCGCCCGCTCCGGCCTGCCCGTGCTGCGCCTGGACGACTTCTACAAGGAGGGCGACGACCCGACACTGCCGCTGGTGGACGGGAGTTCGGACATCGACTGGGACCACCCGCGGTCCTGGGACGCGGAGAAGGCGGTCGCCGCGATCGAGGAACTGTGCCGTACCGGACGTACGACCGTTCCCGTGTACGACATCTCGCTGAGCGCCCGTACCGGCGCGGAGGCGCTGCGCATCGAACGGACGCCGCTGTTCATCGCGGAGGGCATCTTCGCCGCCGAGATCGTCGAGCACTGCCGTGAACTGGGTCTGCTGGGCGACGCGCTGTGCCTGTCCCGCGGTCCGGTGACGACGTTCCGCCGGCGCTTCGTGCGGGATCTCAAGGAGGGCCGCAAGTCGGTCCCGTTCCTGCTCCGTCGCGGCTGGCGCCTGATGCGCGCCGAACGCTCGATCGTGGCGCGTCAGACCGCGCTGGGCGCACACCCGTGCGACAAGGACGAGGCCCTGGGCCGGCTGGCCACGGCGGCCGGCGCCACGCACAGCCGTACGGCGGCGGCGTAGCCGCGGGCCTCGGCGACACGCCGGGCCCGCACACGAAAAGAGGTCCAGGCGGACCCCCCGTCCGCCCGGACCTTTTCCGCTTCCCCCGTGGTTCTCCGCGGGCCCCCGTCGGCTCCCCCCGGAACCGTTCCCCGCGCGAACCGCTTCCCCCCGCTGACCTTCAGGCGACGAGCTCCCCGAAGGACTCCTCCTCGTCACGGCCGAAGCTGAGGACCTCGTCCTCGCGCATCCGGCGCAGCGACCGCCAGATGCTCGACTTCACCGTGCCGACACTGATGTCGAGGATCTGCGCGATCTCCGGGTCCGTGCGGCCCTCGTAGTAACGAAGGACCAGCATGGTGCGCTGGAGTTCGGGCAGCCGGGCGAGCGCCTGCCACAGCACGGCGCGCAGCTCGGTGCCGCGCATCGCGTCCGTGTCACCGGCGGTCTCCGGCAGTTCCTCGGTCGGGTATTCGTTCAGCTTGCGGCGGCGCCACGCGCTGATGTGCAGATTGGTCATGGTGCGACGGAGGTAGCCCCCCACCGCGGCCTTGTCACTGATCCGCTCCCAGGCCCGGTACGTCGAGAACAGTGCGCTCTGCAGCAGGTCCTCGGCCTCGAACCGATCCCCCGTCAGGTGGTAGGCGGTTGCGTACAGGGAGGCGCGGCGCTCCTGGACGTAGGCGGTGAACTCCGCCTCCGACAGCGAGCGACGCTCCCCCGTGGCCTCCCCGTACGCGGCTCCCCCGTGAGCTCCGCCGGCCGTTGCCGCGGCGGTGGCCGCCACGGCGTTCTCCCCCGTGAACCCGTCAACCACCGTCATGTACGCGGTGTGCTGACGCCCGGTGCCGCGAGCGCACCCCCGCGGGCTCACGGCACCGGACTTCTCCGTGCTCCGGGTGACGTCGTGGAGCCGCGTGACAACTGCGCTCGTACTGGTGCTGTGCAGCGTGTCCATCTCGCGCCCCCCGTCGTGGAGTCCCGGTTTCTTCCGTACGCGCCCGGCGCCTGTCGTGCTTCGGCCCCGTGCTCGCTCCGTGCTTCCTTGCTTGTGTCGAAAAGCTTGCCCGGGCCACTTCATGGCCGTGTCCGCCGACTGTCACAGACCTGTCACAGGGGCCCTCCGTGGGCGCGTCATCACGCGATCACGGAGAAGAGCGGCAAGGCTTCCCGGACGCCCTCCGATGCGCCCCTTCTGTGCGAGAGATGGGTGGGAGCGCTCCAACTGTCGAAAGACCCCCTCACCATGGGCCAGAATGACGTCCGTGCCTTCCCTGTTGCTGATCGAGGACGACGACGCCATCCGTACGGCCCTGGAGCTCTCTTTGACGCGCCAGGGTCACCGTGTGGCCACCGCTGCCACCGGCGAGGACGGTCTGAAGCTGCTGCGCGAGCAGCGGCCGGACCTGATCGTGCTGGATGTGATGCTGCCCGGCATCGACGGGTTCGAGGTGTGCCGGCGCATCCGGCGCACGGACCAGTTGCCCATCATTCTGCTGACCGCGCGCAGCGACGACATCGACGTGGTGGTCGGGCTGGAGTCCGGCGCCGACGACTATGTCGTCAAGCCGGTGCAGGGGCGGGTGCTCGACGCCCGTATCAGGGCCGTGCTGCGGCGTGGCGAGCGCGAGGCCACCGACTCGGCGACGTTCGGCTCCCTCGTCATCGACCGGGCGGCGATGACGGTCACCAAGAACGGCGAGGACCTGCAGCTGACGCCCACCGAGCTGCGGCTGCTCCTGGAGCTGAGCCGCCGTCCCGGACAGGCGCTGTCCCGCCAGCAGTTGCTGCGGCTGGTCTGGGAGCACGACTACCTGGGCGACTCGCGTCTGGTGGACGCGTGCGTGCAGCGGCTGCGCGCGAAGGTCGAGAACGTCCCGTCCTCCCCCACGCTCATCCGTACGGTCCGCGGGGTCGGCTACCGGCTGGACAGTCCTCAGTGACCCCACCGCAGGACAAGCTCCGCGGCTGGGCCGCGGCGCGCAGGACGATACTGGCGGGTCTGCGCTTCACCAGTCTGCGGCTGCGGTTGGTCGTGGTCTTCGGACTCGTGGCGCTCACCGCCGCCGTGTCGGCGTCCGGCATCGCGTACTGGCTCAACCGCGAGGCCGTGCTGACGCGCACTCAGGACGCGGTGCTGCGGGACTTCCAGCAGGAGATGCGCAACCACGCGAGCCTGCTGCCGGTACGTCCGGCCCAGGACGAACTGCAGCGCGCCGCGGGGCAGATGGCGAACAGCAGCCAGCGCTTCAGCGTGCTGCTGGTGGCCCGGGACAGCAGCGGCGGGACCGTGGTGGGCAATTCGGAGCTGGACACCTTCACGCTGGAGGACGTGCCCGCGTCCCTCCAGAAGGCGGTGAACAAGGAACAGTCGCTCTCCTCGAACAACAAGTCGGCCTACCACCTGTACTGGCAGCGCGTCACCGACCACGACAAGCCGTATCTGGTGGGCGGCGCGAAGGTGATCGGCGGAACCACGACCGGTTACATGCTCAAGTCGCTGGAACCGGAGGCCAAGGACCTCAACTCGCTGGCCTGGTCGCTCGGTATCGCCACCGGCCTCGCGCTGATCGGCTCGGCGCTGCTCGCGCAGGCCGCCGCGACGACGGTCCTCAAGCCCGTGCACCGGCTCGGTATCGCCGCCCGCCGCCTCGGCGAGGGCAAGCTCGACACCCGGCTGCGCGTGTCGGGGACGGACGAACTCGCGGATCTGTCGCGGACGTTCAACCACACGGCGGAGGCACTGGAGAAGCGCGTCGAGGACATGAGCGCCCGCGACGAGGCGTCCCGCCGTTTCGTGGCGGACATGTCCCACGAACTCCGTACGCCCCTGACGGCGATCACCGCGGTGACGGAGATCCTGGAGGAGGAACTGGACGCGGAGACCGGCAGCGTCGATCCGATGATCGAGCCCGCCGTGCGTCTGGTCGTCAGTGAGACACGCCGTCTGAACGACCTGGTCGAGAACCTCATGGAAGTCACCCGCTTCGACGCGGGCACCGCCCGGCTCGTCCTCGACGACGTGGACATCGCCGACCAGATCACCGCCTGCATCGACGCCCGTGCCTGGCTGGACGCGGTGGACCTGGACGCGGAGCGCGGCATCATGGCGCGTCTCGACCCGCGCCGCCTGGACGTGATCCTGGCCAACCTGATCGGCAACGCGCTCAAGCACGGCGGCAGTCCGGTGCGTGTCTCGGTCCGCGAGGAGGCCGACGACCTGCTGATCGAGGTCCAGGACCACGGTCCGGGCATCCCCGAGGACGTCCTGCCGCACGTCTTCGACCGCTTCTACAAGGCCAGCGCGTCGCGCCCGCGTTCCGAGGGCAGCGGCCTGGGGCTGTCGATCGCCCTGGAGAACGCGCACATCCACGGCGGCGAGATCACCGCCGCGAACGCGCCCGCGGGAGGAGCGGTCTTCACGCTCCGGCTCCCGCAGGACGCCTCCGAACTGCTCGCCGACGACGAGCGCGAGCGGAACCGGAACGCCACGAAGGGCAGCGCCGGATGACGACCGTACGACGTCGAGGCGCGCTGTGGTGGCCGGCCCTCCCGCTCCTCGCACTGCTGCTCGCGGGCTGCGGCATCCGTTCCACCCAGGTCCCCACGGACTTCGGCCCGGCGCCCTCCCGGGTCCCGTGCACCCTGTCCGGCCCGGACGTCTCCACCCAGGCCTCCCGCGGCATCCCGGTGCAGGTGTTCCTGCTGTGCTCGGGGCAACTGGTGACGGTCGACCGTTCCGTGCGGGTGCCCGACGGCGCGACGGAGAGCGCGCGGCGCGTCCTGGTGGCGCAGGGGCTCCTCGACGAGCTCGCCGGTTCCCCCTCCACTCCGGAGCAGCAGGCGGGGTACACGACCGACGTGCGTGGCGGTATGACCGTGAGCGGACCCCGCCTCCGGGGCGCCGGGGAGCCGGAGGACACGCTGCGGCTGAGCACCCCGCCCCGGGAGCTGACCCCGGCGGCCCTGGCCCAGCTCGTCTGCACCTTCTCCGACTCCGCCGCGGCGGAGGACGACGGTTCGGTGGTCCTCGGCGGCCCCGACGCGACCGCGCCGCGCCGTTACCAGTGCACCTCGGACGTCCGCTCCGCCCCCGGCACGAAGGCCCCGCCCTCCACGGCGGTCGACGGCGCCTGACCGACGGGCCGGGGATGTGTCCCCGGCCGCCGCGGAGAGCCGGGAGACCGGGCCGGGGATGTGTCCCCGACCGCCGCGGAGAGCCGGGAGACCGGCCCGGGGACCCGTCGGTGTGGCGCACGCCTCACCCCTGTGCGCCAAGCCCGCCGCCCGGCCGGAACCGATCCGGCCGGTCGCCGCGTCTTGGGAGGCGTGCAACGTCAAGGCGAAGACGGCGGCAGCGCCGTGATCCGCGTCCGTGCGGCAGGAGCTCTCCTCCTCGTCGCGCATCTCGCGCTCGTCGCCTGGGTCACGCTGCGTCCGCTGGACGTCCCCTGGGTGAGCCCCGCGAACCTGCGCCCGTTCGCCGGTATCCGGGCGGACCTGGCCCTGGGCGCCGCGCAGGCCGCGCGCCGCATCGGCGAGGGACTGGGGCTGCTCGCCCCGCTCGGTGTTCTGCTCCCGTTGGCGGGCGGCAGACCGGCCTCCTCCCCCCTCGGGTCCCTGGTCCGCACGGTCGCCGCCGGCGCCCTGCTCTCACTGGGCATCGAACTGCTGCAGACCGGTGTTCCCGGGCAGGTCGTGGACGTCGACTCGCTGCTGCTCAACACCGTCGGCGTGGCCCTGGCCCATGTCGCGGTCGTGCCCGCCGCCAGGGCGGGTCTCCGCCGCCGGGCCGAGACCAGGCGCCGTTCGGCCCTTCCCCGGGAGGACACGGCTCAGGGTCGGACCCCGACGATTCCCAGGGTCGGCATCGCACCGTAGAGCGACGCTTCGTCCCCTTCGTCACCGTAGCGTTGAAGACATCGAGGCCGGGCATCCGGCACACAGTCAGGCACGGTTCACGAAGGAGTCCTCATGAGCGCCCTTGCCCGCCCCACCAACGGCCGCATGATCGGCGGAGTGTGCGCAGCGCTGGCACGGCGCTTCGGCACCTCCGCGACGACGATGCGGGTGATCTTCGTACTGTCCTGTCTGCTGCCCGGCCCGCAGTTCCTGCTCTACATAGCGCTGTGGATCCTGTTCCCGTCCGAGGACAAGGTCCGCACCGCCTGGTAGTCACGCGTCGGCGAGACCGTCGTCGCGTGTGCGGGCCGGAGCCCGGACGACGTGGGTCAGCCGAGCGGCAGTCCGTTCACCGGCAGGCCGTGCGTCGGCAGGCCCTGCAGCGGCAGACCGCCGAGCAGGCCGGCCACCGGCGCGGTGGGGCCGTTCGCGAGCACCCTCGAGGCGGCGGGCTGGGCGGCCGTCACACCCGCACCGAGCGCGCTCTGACCCTGGGCAAGCGCCTGACCCGCGCCCGGCAGCACATTGGCCACACTCTGCGCGGGCAGCGCCTGGGTGACGGTGTCCAGCGCCGAGGAGGCGTCGGGCACGGCCGGTGCCGCGTTCGCGGCGCCGGCGCCGACGGCGGCGAAAGCGGCACCGAGAGCGGCGACACCGAGGGTCTTGGCAGCAGACTGCTTCATATGGAATGCGTCCTTGGATCCGTGTGACGGGGATGTGAGCGGTCCAAAACCGTAAACACGCAAAGCGGCACACCGCAAACATCGAAAACCGGTCGAGTCATGGAGAACACGTGAAGACCCGCCCGTCCCCCGCCACTCCGATCAGGCTTGGTTCTCCAAGGAACCCCTGGTGGAAGCGGTCTGCTGGAACAGCCATTCGGACTTCAGCTCGGCATACCCCGGCTTGATCACGTCATTGATCATCGCGAGTCGTTCATCGAAAGGAATGAATGCTGACTTCATAGCATTGACCGAGAACCACTGGAGATCGTCGAGTGAATAACCGAACGCGTCGACAAGGTGCTCGAATTCCCGGCTCATGCTCGTCCCGGACATGAGCCGGTTGTCCGTGTTCACCGTGGCCCGGAAGTGCAACCGCCGCAACAACCCGATCGGGTGCTCGGCGTAGGAGTCGGCGGCCCCGGTCTGGAGGTTGGAGCTGGGGCACAGCTCCAACGGGACGCGCTTGTCACGGACGTACGACGCGAGGCGCCCGAGCGTCACCGTGCCGTCCTCCGCGACCTCGATGTCGTCGATGATCCGGACGCCGTGGCCGAGCCGGTCCGCGCCGCACCACTGGAGCGCCTGCCAGATGGACGGCAGCCCGAAGGCCTCGCCCGCGTGGATGGTGAAGTGGTTGTTCTCGCGCTTGAGGTACTCGAACGCGTCGAGGTGCCGGGTGGGCGGGAAGCCGGCCTCGGCCCCCGCGATGTCGAAGCCGACGACCCCCGAGTCCCGGTAGCGGTTGGCGAGTTCGGCGATCTCCAGGGAACGGGCCGCGTGCCGCATCGCGGTGAGCAGCGCGCCCACCCGGATGCGGTGGCCGTTCTCCCGCGCCAGGCGCTCGCCCTCCCGGAAGCCCTCGTTGACCGCCTCCACGACCTCTTCGAGGGTGAGCCCGCCCTCCAGATGCTGCTCGGGGGCGTAACGCACCTCGGCGTAGACGACCCCGTCCTCGGCGAGGTCCTCGGCACACTCGGCCGCGACCCGCACCAGCGCCTCACGGGTCTGCATGACGGCGCAGGTGTGCGCGAAGGTCTCCAGGTACCGCTCCAGGGAGCCGGAGTCGGCTGCCTCCCTGAACCAGATGCCGAGTTTGCCGGGGTCGGTCTCGGGGAGCCCGGAATAGCCGGTCTCCCGGGCGAGTTCGACGATCGTCCCGGGGCGCAGGCCCCCGTCGAGGTGATCGTGCAGCAGGACCTTGGGCGCCCGGCGGATCTGTTCCGAGCTCGGGGTGTTCCGGATCTGGCTCGTCATTCGCGCACTGTAGCCCCTACGCGCGTAGATGTTCCGTCGTCCCGATCCGTCGATATGTAACGGTGACCCGGCGGACGGGTGGCGTACACCGTCACTTCTGACACTGTTCTGTCATGGCACAGCAAGCGACGCCGGTACGCAGCGCCCGGCTGGGGAGGGCACTGGGCCCGGAGCCGACAGCGGTCAGCGGAGTGGTCCTGCTGCTCCCGGGCGGCGACGAGACCTCCGGCCGCAGACCTTCCCCCATGTGGGCGACCGCCTCCGTACGCGCGTTGGGCCGCCGCCTCGCACGCGCGGGACAGACGGAGGGGCTGGCCGCCCATGTCGTGCACTATCGCTTCCGCGGCTGGAACGGCAGCGAGGCGCATCTCGCGGGCGACGCGTCCTGGGCGGCCGACGAGGTCGTACGACGTTACGGCGACGTTCCCGTCTGCCTCGCCGGGGTCGACATGGGAGGCCGGGCGGCGCTGCGCGCGGCCGGTCACACCGCCGTCAACTCCGTGCTGGCGCTGGCACCCTGGCTGCCCGAGGAGGACGTGGCGGCGCCACCCGAACCGGTGAAGCAGCTCACCGGGCGGCGCGTGCTGATCGTGCACGGCACCAACGACGAGCGCACCGACCCGGAGCTGTCCTTCCGGCTCGCGGCCCGCGCCAAGAAGTCCAACCGGGACGTCTGCCGCTTCGAGGTCCACTCCGACGGGCACGGACTGCACCAGCACCGGACCGAAGTCCACGCGCTGGCCGAGGACTTCGTGATGGGGGCGCTGTTCGGACGCGGGCTGTCACGTCCGCTGGAGGACGCGCTCGCGGCGCCACCGCCGCTGGGCCTGCGGATGCCGCTCGCCTCCGGCTTCGGGAAGGCGCTGCGTCACTGACGGCTGTCCCGCGCCCCGGAGGTTCGCTCCCGGTGCTCCCCGTACCCCTGGTCCGGGAGCAGGCGGCCCCGTCGTGACAGCAGGAACTTCTTGAAGGCCGCCACGGGCGGGGTGTCGGGGTGGCCGTCCAGCCACGCCACCCCGATCTCGCGGACCGCGCGCGGAGCGGTGACCGTCAGTTCGACGACTCCGGGCCGGGGCACGGCCGGTGGCGGCAGCAGGGCGACACCGAGACCGGCGGCGACGAGACCGCGGAGCGTCTCGGTCTCCTCGCCCTCGAAGGCGATCCGCGGCCTGAATCCCGCCTCCTGGCAGAGGTCGTCGGCGATGCGCCGCATGCCGTAGCCGGGTTCGAGGGTCACGAAGGTCTCGTCGGCGGCCTCGGCCAGCCGGACGCGCCGGCGGCCGGCGAGCCGGTGGTCGGCGGGGACGACGAGCAGAAGCTTCTGCTCGTCGAGGAGGCGGCCGACCAGGTCGGGCGCGTCGGGCACGGGCGAGGTGAGGCACAGGTCCAGCTCGCCCGAGCGCAGTCGCTCCAGCATCGCCTCGCCGTAGTTCTGGACGAGGCTGAAGCGCACTCGCGGGTGGTCGGCGCGGAAGGCCCGGATGAGCCCGGGGACGGTCTCCGACCCCATCGTGTGAAGGAAGCCGAAGGCGACCTTGCCGGTGGCCGGGTCGGCGTCCGCGCGCACCTCGTCGGCGGCGCGCCCGATCTCGGCCAGGGCCCGTTCGACGGACGAGAGGAACGTACGGCCGGCGGGGGTGAGGGCGACCGTACGGCCGCGGCGCGCGAACAGGTCGACGCCCAGGTCCTGTTCGAGCCGGACCATGGCCCGCGAGAGGGTCGACTGCGGGACCCGCATCTCCTGCGCGGCCCTCGTCACATGCTCGGTGCGGGCGACCCCGGCGAAGTGCGCGAGCCGCGGGACGAGGACCGCGACGATGTCTTCTGTGTCACTGGACGGTGACAAGTGGCCCTGTGACCTCTGCTGATGCTCCATGGGAACGATTATGGCGATTCCATGCATTGGACGGATGAATGCCGGGACCTTACGTTCGAAGCATGCCTCCCGCCAGTACCGGGGCGTCCACCACCGTGGACGCCGCCGCAGCCGCCGTCCCCGCGTCCGCCGACTCCCGTCTGGCCCCGGGCGGGCCCGGCTACCGCCGGATGAGCTTCGCCCTCTTCCTCGCCGGTGTCGCGACCTTCGCGCTCCTCTACTCCACGCAGGCCCTCCTCCCGCTCATCTCCACGGACCTCGGCGTGACCGCGAGCCAGGCCAGCTGGACGGTGTCGGCGGCGACGGGCGGCCTCGCGCTCTTCGTCCTCCCGATGAGCGCGCTCTCGGAGCGCTACGGACGGCGTACGTTGATGACGGCGTCGCTGGTGGTCGCGGTGGCGGTCGGGCTGCTCGTGCCCTTCGCGCCCTCGATCGGCGCGCTGGTGGCGCTGCGCGCGGTGCAGGGCGCGGCGCTGGCGGGGCTGCCCGCGTCGGCGACGGCGTACCTGGCGGAGGAGGTCCGTCCCAAGGCCCTGATCACGGCGATCGGCCTCTTCGTGGCGGGCAACAGTGTCGGCGGGATGAGCGGCCGGGTCATCACCGGCTGGGTCGCGCAGGAATGGGGCTGGCGGATCGCCGTCGCCACCATCGGCGTGATCGCGGTGGCGTGCGCGGTGGCGTTCCGGCTGCTGCTGCCCGCGCCCCGGCACTTCACACCGGGCTCGCCGCGGCCGCGGGCGCTGGTCCGCACGGTCCGCGACCACCTCGCCAACCCACTGCTGTGCCGGCTGTACGCGATCGGCGCGCTGTTCATGATGGTCTTCGGCGGGGTCTACACGGTGATCGGCTACCGCCTGACCGACGCCCCGTTCTCGCTCCCCCAGGGCGTCATCGGCTCCATCTTCCTGGTCTACCTGGTCGGTACGGTGTCGGCGTCGACGGCGGGCCGGCTGGTCGACCGCCTGGGCCGGCGCGGCTCCCTCTACCTGGCGGGCGGTACGACCACCGCCGGGCTCCTCCTCTCGCTGGCCGACTCCCTCCCGCTGGTCCTGCTCGGCCTGGTCCTGATCACCGCGGGCTTCTTCGCGGGCCACGCGGTGGCGTCCTCGTCGGTGAGCCACACCGCCAAGGAGGGGCGCGCCCAGGCGTCCGCCCTCTACCAGTCCGCCTACTACATCGGCTCCAGCGCCGGCAGCACCCTCGGCGCCGTCGCCTTCCACGCGGGGGGCTGGGCCGGCACGGTGGTGCTCGGGCTGCTCGCGGTGCTCGGCGTCGTGTCGATCACCCTCTTCGGCTCGCACGCGGCGCGGGTCCGGGCGGCCCACAAGCCGGTCCTGGCCCACTGAGCGGGCTCGCCGGAGGACGTCCGGCACGGCATCGTCGAACGCGCGGGCGAAGGGTGTGGGCGTCCGTTCAGGTCCCGGGGCAGCCGGTCCGGCCTGCTCCTTTTCCCACTTCGCGGACCATTGTCAGTGGGCTGCGGTAGCTTCCGAGGTGCCGGCGCAGCGAAGCGGCGGCGCGACGGGAACAGCCACAGGGGTGGGTTGGCCATGAGCGAGGGCACGGCGACGACGACAGACCTGGACGTCCGGCTGGAGAAGCACCGGGTCGAGCTGACCGGATACTGCTACCGGATGCTCGGCTCCTCCTTCGAGGCGGAGGACGCGGTGCAGGACACGATGGTCCGCGCCTGGCGGAGCTACGACAAGTTCGAGGGCCGCTCGTCGATACGCTCCTGGCTGTACCGGATCGCCACGAACGTGTGCCTGGACATGCTGAACGCCGGCAACAGAAGGGCCCGGCCCATGGATCTCTCCGGCCCGTCCCCGCTCGCCCGGGCGGCGCTCACCCCGCGCCCGGACAACACCTGGCTGGAGCCGGTGCCCGACGCCCGTGTGCTGCCCACCATCAACGACCCGGCCGAGGCGGCGGTGGCCAAGGAGTCGGTGCGGCTCGCGTTCATGGCCGCCCTCCAGCAGTTGCCGCCCAAGCAGCGGGCCGTGCTCATCCTGCGCGAGGTCCTCGCGTGGAAGGCCGGCGAGGTCGCCGAGCTGCTGGGCACCACGGTCGCCTCGGTCAACAGCGCGCTGCAGCGGGCCCGCGCCACCCTCGCGGAGCGGGAGAGCACCCCGGGCGCCGTCTCCGACCCCCTCGACGAGGAGCAGCAGAAGCTCCTGGAGCGCTATGTCGCCGCGTTCGAGGGCTATGACATGACGGCGCTGACCGCGCTGCTCCACGAGGACGCGATCATGACGATGCCGCCGTTCGACCTGTGGCTGCGCGGCCCCGGCGACATCACGGGCTTCATGACGACGCTCGGCGCCTCCTGTGCGGGTTCGCGCCTGCTCCCGGTCTCGGTGAACGGCCTGCCGGGCTTCGCGCACTACAAGCCGGACCCGGAGAAGGGCGGCTTCGGCGCCTGGGCGATCCAGGCCCTGGAGATCTCAGACGGCCGGATCACCGGGTTCCACTGCTTCCTCGACACCGAGCGCTGGTTCCCGCTCTTCGGTCTGCCCCTCCAGCTCGAAGCGGAGGCCCACTAGATCGAGGAGGGCGCGCAGCGGCGGGTCCGGATCGCGCAGGCGTATGCGTCCGCCGGCCCGGCGGGCGGCGAGCTCCATCCTGGCCAGGGCGTCGACGGTGGCGAGTCCGGGCGGCCCGAGCCCGGCGACGTCACAGACGACCACTCCGCCGCCCGTCGCCGCCAGCCGCGCGCGCACGGCGTCACAGAGCCGCGGCACCTCGTCGCGGGTGACGGGCGCGGGCAGCACGAGTACGGCGGGTGTCATGGCGTCCACGGTCGGTAGACCGGCCGGAGGGCCCGAACTCATCGGGGTCTCACGGCCGCCCACTCCCGCCCGCGTGCCGTAAGGATCACATTGACCCGCGCCCGGCCTTCCCCGGAGGGTTGGGTGTATGCCCCACGAACCCGTGCCCGACCGTCCTCCAGGCCGCCTCCCGTCCCACAAGGAGGTGCCGTGCAGGGGGTGTTGACCGGGTTCGCGGTGATCGCCGTCGTCATCGGCGTCGGCTGGCTGATCGGCCGCCGGGGCTACCTCGGGGAGAACGGCCGGGAGGTGCTGACCAAGCTCGCCTTCCATGTGGCCTCACCCGCGCTGCTGTTCACCACGCTCGCCCGCGCCGACTTGTCGGTGATCTTCTCCAGCCGACTGCTGGTCACCGCCATGAGCACCGCCGCGGCGGCCGGCGCCTTCGTCGTGGTGGGCGCCGTACGCGGCTGGGGTGTGGGCCGGACGACGATCGGCGCGCTGTGCTCCAGCTACGTCAACTCGGGCAACCTCGGCATCCCGATCGCGGTGTACGTGCTCGGTGACGCCTCGCTGGTCGCGCCGGTGCTGCTGTTCCAGCAGATCGTGGTCACGCCGGTCGCCCTGACCGTCCTGGACCTTTCGGGGCCGGGCGAGAAGGGTTCGGTGTGGCTGCGGCTCGTCACCCCCCTGCGCAATCCCATCGCCGTCGGCTCGCTCGCCGGGGTCGCCGTGTCGGCGAGCGGTCTGAGGGTGCCGGGGCCGGTCATGGACCCGCTCACCCTGATCGGGAACATGTCGGTGCCCGCGGTACTGCTGGCGTTCGGCATCTCGCTGTGCGGCAGCACGCTGCCCGGCCGTGGCGCGGACCGGCACCCGGTGCTGCTGTCCGTCGCGCTGAAGGCGGTCGGCCAGCCCGCGGTGGCCTGGGCGCTTGCGGCCGGCGTGTTCGGGCTGCACGGCGCGCCCCTGCTCGACGTCGTGGTCACCTCGGCGCTGCCGGCCGCCCAGAACCTCTTCACCTACGCCTCGCGCTACCGCGTCGGCGAGACACTCGCCCGCGAGTCGATCCTGCTGTCGACGATCCTGTCCGTCCCGGCCCTGGTGGTGATCGCCGCCACGCTCGGCTGACCCCCGCCCCCGGCGACGCAACCGAGGCGCGGCGCCGGTACGTCGCAGCCCATCACCGACCGGGCCCCGACCCACCACGCCCCCGCACCCGGCAACGCACGCGAGGGGCCGTGCCACCACCACCCCGACCACACCCGGCAACGCACGCGAGAGGCCGTGCCACCACCACCCCGACCACACCCGGCAACGCACGCGAGGGGCCGTGCCACCACCACCCGCCCCCAAGCCCCCGCACCCGGCGACGCACGCGAAGGGCCGTGCCGGTACGTCGCAGCCCGTCGCTTACGCCCGGATCGAGCAACGGCTCCCCACCAGTCCCACGCCTGATCCAACGGCGACGGGCTCGACGTACCGGCACAGCCCCGCCCCACCACCACCCGCACCCAAGCCACCGCACCCGGCGACGCACGCGAGGGGCCGTGCCGGTACGTCGCAGCCCGTCGCTTACGCCCGGATCGAACAACAGCTCCCCACCAGTCCCACGCCTGATCCAACGGCGACGGGCTCGACGTACCGGCACGGCCCCGCCCCATCACCACCGGCACCCAAGCCACCGCACCCAAGCCACCGCACCCGCGCCGCCCGCCCGCACCGCCCGCACCGCCCGCACCGCACCCGACCCGCACCCGACCCGCACCAGAAAGAAGTCCGCACCGAACTCGGTCAGGCTGCACGCAAGGAGGGGCCGGCGCACCTGGCGCCGGCCCCTCCCGGGACGTGTCGCGACGGAACGTCAGGCGATCCGGTCCAGCACGATCGGGTTCGGCTTGAACTCCGTGCCCGCGGCAGCGATGTCGTACGAACCCTCGACCGACTCCAGCGCGTACGCGAAGCGCTCGGGCGTGTCGGTGTGGAGGGTCAGCAGGGGCTGGCCCGCCGTGACGGTGTCACCGGGCTTGGCGTGCAGCTCGACGCCGGCGGCCGCCTGCACCGGGTCCTCCTTGCGGGCACGCCCGGCGCCCAGCCGCCAGGCGGCGATGCCGATGTCGTACGCGTCGAGGCGGGTCAGCACGCCCGAGGACGCCGCCGTCACCACGTGCTGCTCGCGCGAGGTGGGGAGTTCGGCGTCCGGGTCACCGCCCTGCGCGGCGATCATGCGGCGCCAGACGTCCATCGCGGAACCGTCGGCGAGGGCCTTCGCCGGGTCGGCGTCCTTCACACCCGCGGCGTCCAGCATCTCGCGAGCCAGGGCGAGGGTGAGTTCGACGACGTCCGAGGGGCCGCCGCCTGCCAGCACCTCGACGGACTCCCGCACCTCGAGCGCGTTGCCTGCCGTCAGGCCCAGCGGGGTCGACATGTCGGTCAGCAGCGCGACCGTGCGCACCCCGTGGTCGGTGCCCAGGCCGACCATCGTGGAGGCCAGTTCCCGGGCGTCCTCGATGGTCTTCATGAAGGCGCCGGTGCCCACCTTCACGTCGAGCACCAGCGAGCCCGTGCCCTCGGCGATCTTCTTCGACATGATCGAGGACGCGATCAGCGGGATCGCCTCCACGGTGCCCGTGACGTCGCGGAGGGCGTAGAGCTTCTTGTCCGCGGGGGCCAGACCGTCGCCCGCCGCGCAGATGACCGCGCCCGTGGTGTCGAGGACGTGCAGCATCTCGTCGTTGGAGAGCAGGGCCCGCCAGCCGGGGATCGACTCCAGCTTGTCGAGCGTGCCGCCGGTGTGACCGAGGCCGCGCCCGGACAGCTGCGGCACCGCGGCACCGCAGGCCGCGACCAGCGGAGCCAGCGGAAGCGTGATCTTGTCACCGACGCCACCCGTGGAGTGCTTGTCGGCGGTCGGACGGGACAGCGAGGAGAACTCCATGCGCTCGCCCGACGCGATCATCGCGGCGGTCCAGCGGGCGATCTCGCGACGGTTCATGCCGTTGAGCAGGATCGCCATGTTGAGGGCGGCCATCTGGTAGTCGGCGACCTCGCCGCGGGTGTACGCGTCGATGACCCAGTCGATCTGTGGGTCGCTGAGCTCACCGCGGTCCCGCTTGGTGCGGATGACGGAGACGGCGTCCATGGCCATGACTTTCCTTCCGAAGGCTTCCGAACATCCGCGGCCCCTCCCGACCCGGTCGTCCGGTCGTCGGGAGGGGCCGCGGAGGTGTTACTTGGTGAGATTCTCCGGCCCGAAGGCCTGCGGCAGCATCTCGGAGAGCGGCAGGATCCCGGCCGGCGTCTCCACGAGCAGGTCGGGGCCGCCGAACTCGTACAGCAGCTGACGGCAGCGTCCGCACGGCACGAGGATCTCGCCCCGCCCGTCGACGCAGGTGAAGTGCGTCAGCCGGCCGCCGCCGCTGTTCTGCAGCTGGGAGACGAGACCGCACTCGGCGCACAGCCCGAGCCCGTACGAGGCGTTCTCGACGTTGCAGCCGGTGACGGTCCGGCCGTCGTCGACGAGCGCCGCGACACCCACCGGGAACCCCGAATAGGGGGCGTAGGCACGGGACATGGCGTCCCGCGCGAGCTCCCGCAGGGCCTCCCAGTCGGCGTCCGCGGATCCGGCTCCCCGAGATCCGGGCGCCGCGGATCCGGCCTCCGGGGAGGTCACTTGCCCTGTCCTCTCCGGTAGGGCAGACCGTCCGCCTTCGGCATCCGCAGATGCTGGGCGGACAGCGAGAGCACGAGCAGGGTCACGACGTACGGAGTGGCGCTCACGAACTGCTGCGGGACCTCGTCGGTGGCGAGGTACCAGACGAACATCAGCGCCGAGACCAGGGCGGTGACGACCGCGGGCACGACCCGCTTCTTCCAGGCCAGGTAGGCCACGGCGAACACCAGCAGGATCGCGAGGAGCAGGATCAGCGCGTGCACGTTGGTGCCGCCGCCGCGCAGGTTGAGGCTGTCGGTGTAGCCGAACAGGCCCGCGCCGAGGGCGAGGCCGCCCGGCATCCAGTTGCCGAAGATCATCGCGGCGAGACCGATGTAGCCGCGCCCGGCGGTCTGGCCGTCGAGGTAGACGTTGGACGCCACGATGGACAGGAACGCCCCGCCGAGGCCGGCGAAGCCACCCGAGATGATCACGGCGATGTACTTGTACTTGTAGACGTTGACACCGAGGGACTCGGCGGCCACCGGGTTCTCACCGCAGGAGCGCAGGCGCAGGCCGAAGGCCGTGCGCCACAGCACCCACCAGGTCGCCGGGACGAGGGCCACCGCGACGAGGGTGAGCGGCGACAGGTCGGTGACCAGTCCGCCGAGCAGGCCCGCGATGTCCGAGACCAGGAACCAGTGCTTCCCGTTGATGGTGGACAGCCAGCTCGACAGCCCTGGGATGTCGAAGGTGCCGAGCGAGTCGATCGGCGGGGACTGCTTGGAGGAGCCCTGCGGCGCGTCCTCGAAGGTGAACTTGGAGAGGTAGCGGGTGGTGCCGAGCGCCAGGATGTTGATGGCCACACCGGAGACGATGTGGTTGACGTTGAAGGTCACGGTGGCGATGGCGTGCAGGATGCCGCCGAGGCAGCCGCCGATGATGCCGAAGGCGACACCGGTCCACGGGCCCCACTGGTAGCCCGCCCAGGCGCCGAACCAGGTGCCGAGGATCATCATGCCCTCGAGGCCGATGTTGACGACGCCCGCACGCTCGGCCCACAGACCGCCGAGACCCGCGAGGCCGATCGGCACCGCGAGGCGCAGCGCCGTGGACATCTGTCCGGTGGAGGTGATGCCCTCGGCGCCGGTGATCAGGCGGACGATCGAGGTCAGGATCAGTACACCCGCGATGACCAGCAGGAGTACCGGTAGGGACATTCGGCGGCTGCCCTTGCCGGGCTGCTGCGCCTGCGGCTTGGCGACGGTCGCGGTGCTCATCGGGCAGCCACCTCCTTCGGGGAGTTGTTGTTGGCGGCGGCCGCGGCGGCCAGTTCCTCACCGACCCGCTTCTGCTGGCGGCGCAGGCCCCAGACACGTACGGCCTCGTACGAGATGACGACCGCGAAGACAATCAGGCCCTGCATGATCGTGGCGATCTCCTTCTCGTACGCCACCGGGGTCGCGTAGTCGAGAGCCGGGGACGCCTTGTCGAGGAAGGCCCACAGGAGTGCGGCGAGGGCGATGCCGCCCGGGTTGTTGCGGCCGAGCAGCGCGATGCCGATGGCGGTGAAGCCGAGGCCCGCGGGGAAGCTCAGGCTGTAGGTGTGCGCGTCGCCGAGGAGAAGCGGCAGCCCGGAGAGACCGGCGACCGCGCCGGAGATCAGCATCGCGGTGAGCACCATCCGCTTGGCGTCGACGCCGGAGGCGGCGGCGGCCTCCTCGGAGGCGCCGGTGGCGCGCAGGTCGAAGCCGAAGCGGGTGCGGTTGAGGACGAGCCAGTACAGGACGCCCAGGAGGACCGCGAGGAAGACCATGCCGTAGATCTCGCCGACGTCCGAGCCCAGGTTGATGCCGGGGAACCAGCCGGACTTCTTCATGATGCCGGTCGTGTTGTTGTTGCCGACCTGCACACCCCAGATGTTCTCCGCGGTGAGGTAGCCGATGAGGCTGGTGGCGATCGCGTTGAGCATGATCGTCGCGACGACCTCGCTCACTCCGCGGGTGACCTTCAGCAGGCCCGCGATGCCGGCCCAGAAGGCGCCGGTGCACATGGCGACGATCATCAGCACGGGGATCTGCAGGAAGGACGGCAGCGCGAGGTGTGCGCCGACCACCGCGGTCATCATCGCGCCGAGGCGGTACTGGCCGTCGACACCGATGTTGAACAGGTTCATGCGGAAGCCGATGGCCACGCCGAGTGCCGCGATGTAGTACAGCGACGCCTGGTTGACGATCAGTACCTGCGTGTCGGAGTACGTCGCCTGCTGAAGCATCAGGGAGTACGGCTCGAACGCGCTCTTGCCCGAGGCGAGCAGCACGACCGAGGTCAGTGCGATCGCCGTGACGAGCGCGATGACCGGGCCGGCCACCGCGAGGAGCACGCGCTCCTTGTCGAACTTCTTCATCGGGCCTCGTCCTCCGGGGCGGCGCTTTCCGCTACGTGCTCCAGGTGTCCGGAGGCGGCGCCGGTCATGGCCGAGCCGAGTTCCTCCGGGGTGACGGTCGCCGGGTCGGCGTCCGCCACGAGCCTGCCGTTGTAGATCACCCTGAGGGTGTCGGACAGGCCGATCAGCTCGTCCAGGTCGGCCGAGATCAGCAGTACGGCCAGCCCTTCGCGGCGGGCCTCGCGGATCTGGTCCCAGATCGCGGCCTGCGCGCCGACGTCCACACCGCGGGTGGGGTGGGCGGCGATCAGGAAGCGCGGCTTGTGGCTCATCTCGCGGCCGACGATCAGCTTCTGCTGGTTGCCGCCGGAGAGGGAGGCGGCGGTGACGTCGATGCCGGGGGTGCGGACGTCGTACTCCTCGACGATCCGCCGGGTGTCCTCCTGGGCGCCCTTGATGTCGAGCCAGAAGCCCTTGGCGTTGGGGCGCTCGGTGACATGGCCGAGGATGCGGTTCTCCCAGAGCGGGGACTCCAGCAGCAGGCCGTGGCGGTGGCGGTCCTCGGGGATGTAGCCGATGCCCTGCTCGCGGCGCTTGCGGGTGGGCCAGCCGGTGATCTGCTCGCCGAGGAAGGAGACGGAGCCCGCGTCGGCGTGCTTGAGGCCGATCAGCGCGTCGATGAGCTCGGTCTGGCCGTTGCCCTCGACACCGGCGATGCCCATGACCTCGCCCGCGTGGATGGTGAAGGTGACGTCGTCGAGAACGCGTCGCACCGCGGCGGCGGTCTCGGCCTTGGCTTCCGTGACCAGGCCGGCGCCCGTCGGCTCGGCGAGCTCGCCGAGGGAGGCGCCGCCCTCCGCGTAGGCGGTGAGGCCCTCGACCTCGATCACCGGCTTGTCCGTGACGGTCGACTCGGCGGTCTCCGGGGTCGGCAGCTCACTGCCGACCATCATCTCGGCGAGCTGGCGGGGGGTGGTCTCGGCCGGAACGGCGGTACCGACCGTCGTACCGCGCCGGATGACGGTGATCTCGTCGGCGACCGACAGGACCTCGCCCAGCTTGTGCGAGATGAAGATGACGGCCAGGCCCTCGGCCTTGAGCTCGCGCAGGTTGTCGAAGAGCGCGTCGACCTCCTGCGGCACCAGGACGGCGGTGGGCTCGTCCAGGATCAGGGTGCGGGCGCCGCGGAAGAGGACCTTGAGGATCTCGACGCGCTGGCGCTCGGCGACGCCGAGGCTCTCCACGAGCACGTCCGGGCGGACGTTCAGCCCGTACCGGTCCGAGATCTCCTTGATCTTCTTACGGGCCCCGCCGCCGATGCCGTACAGCTTCTCGCTGCCCAGGACGACGTTCTCCAGGACGGTGAGGTTGTCGGCGAGCATGAAGTGCTGGTGGACCATGCCGATGCCGCGCGTGATGGCGTCGGCGGGCGACGAGAAGCTGACCTGCTCACCGTCGACGGCGATCGTCCCCTCGTCCGGCTTCTGCATGCCGTAGAGGATCTTCATCAGCGTCGACTTGCCGGCACCGTTCTCGCCGACGAGGGCGTGGACCGTCCCTTTGCGGACACGCAGATGGATGTCGTGGTTGGCCACCACACCCGGGAACCGCTTGGTGATCCCCGCCAGCTCGACCGCTGTCGACTGCGCGGTGAGGGGAGGGCTGCTGGACGCGTCGATGGCGCACTCTCCTTGGAAAAGGGGCCATCTACGCGCGTAGCGCCCCTGCTTTAAATAGTGCCCGGACGGACCGAAGATGATCACTTTCGATCAGTTCCGATGCAGTCCGAGCATTTTGCCGCGCGAACGGGGCGCGAGGAGTCATCCTCCCCGCACCCCGTTCCGTGGCCGTAACGCTGCCATTTCAGCGTCGCCATGGCCATGGTTTCGACGTCTGGTGATGACGTCGTGACCTGGCGGGGACCGGGATCCGGATCAGGAGGTCTTGACCGTGATCGAGCCGTCCTTGATGCCGGCCTCGGCCTTCTTCAGCGCGGCCTGCAGGTCGGCGTTGTTCTTGAACGCCGGGTTCGAGTCGGCGAGGCCGACACCGCCCGTGGCGAGGCTGGCGCGGACGACGCCGGTCTCGGGCTTGCCGTCCTGCACCGACTTCGCGAGGTTGTAGACCGCCCCCGCGACGTCCTTGGTGGCCGAGGTCAGGATGTAGTCCTTGTACTTGGCCAGCGCGTCCTGCTTGTACTGGTCGGAGTCGACGCCGATGGCCCACACCTTGTGCGAGGCGGCGGACTGGATGACGCCCTGGCCCGACAGACCGGCGGCGGCGTAGAGCACGTCGGCGCCCGCGTCGATCTGACCCTCGGCGGCGTCCTTGCCCTTGTCGGGGCTGGCGAAGCCACCCTCCTGCGGGGTCTGCGTCAGGTACTGCGACTCGATCTTGATGTTCGGGTTGACCGACTTGGCACCCTGGACGTAACCGGCCTGGAACTTGTGGATCAGCGGGATGTCGACGCCGCCGATGAAGCCGATGTGGTTCTTCTTGGTGGTCTTCGCGGCGGTCACGCCCGCGAGGTAGGAGGCCTGCTCCTCGTGGAAGACCATGTCGGCGACGTTCGCGGCCTTGTCCTGCTCGTCGTCGATGATGCCGAAGGTGATCTTCGGGTACTTGGCCGCGACTTCCTTGATCGCCGGGGCGTAGACGAAGCCGACACCGATCACCGGGTTGTAACCGGACTTGGCCAGCTGCTCCAGACGCTGCACCTTGTCCGCGTCGGACTCGCCGTCCTGCGGCTCGATGTCCCGGCCGCCGATCTTGAGGTCCTTCTCGGCCTTCTGGAAACCGGCGAACGCGGCGTCGTTGAAGGACTGGTCGCCCTTGCCGCCGATGTCGTACGCGAGACCGATGCCCTTACCCTTGGCCGAGCCGCCACTGGAGGCATCGGTGGACGAGCCGCCACAGGCGGAGAGAGCAACGGCGAGGGATGCGGTTGCAACGCCCGCAACCGCGATTCGGGACACCCGGCGCATGAACGTGACTCCTTTTGTGCAGGCGCCCAGACCAGGCGCTGATTCCGCCGCAGCGTAACGCGCGTAGACATAGCAGAGAACCCACCTTGCCAGAGTGTTATCCGACCGTTTTGAACCCTCGGCGAACGGCCGCCGAACACAGAGGACGCGTCCGCTCGGCAAACCCGCCCGCCCACCGGGCCCGGCAGCCGCCCCTCCGGTGTCATGTACCAGACCGGCACACATCCCAAGATCCTTCCCAGGTCGGATCTTTTCGACAGGTAACCACCGGAAGAATCCCTGGTCGAGATGCGCATCTCCGCAGGCCTGACCAGCCTGCGGCGGCGGGCCGGACCAGCCCGCCGCAATCGCTTCTGATCCAAGGGGGATCGTGAAACTCAACAAGTTCACCGCCACCGCGATAGGTGTCGGTGTCGTGCTGTCGGGCACCGTGATCGGTGTCGCGACGCCCGCCATGGCCGCGTCGACCTGCAGTACGCGGATCTCCGCGGACCGCTCGACCGGTTACGCCAAGTGCACCGGGGGGAACACCCGCCTCAGTGAGCACCGCGTGAAGGTGGTCTGCATCGGGCCCCGCGGCGACAAGGCCAACGTGTACGGCAAGTGGGTGAGCACCCGCCACGGCGAGACGTCGAAGGCCGTCTGCACCACCGACACGAGGTCGTCCGGGGTCGAGGTGTACCGGGTCACCGTCGAGACGGAGGAACCGGTCTAAGGGCTGTCACGTAATCCCCGGTGGATCAGCGCGCGGCGTCAGATGCGGTGCATCGCAAGGCGGAGGGTCGTCCTCATACTGGGCGTATTCGGGCGATCCGACAACGCGGCGAGGTGCCGTAGCTGTCGTCGTGCGCCCGCCGGGGAGTACGGGACGGCCCTTAGTCACCGGTTCGCCCGAGCCGCGCCCCGCGCTCGCGGACGACGGGGGGACGACCGCGCACGCACAGGGGAGCCCCCGGCCCGATGTACGGGCCGGGGGCTCCCCTTCCGTGGTCAGCGACCACGGACACGCCTCACGGGGTCGTCTTGACGGTGACCGTGCCGGCGATGATGTCCTGCTTGGCCTTGTCGACGGCCGCGACGACGTCCGGCATGGCCTTGTACTTCGGGTTGGTGTCGGCGAAGCCCACGCCGCCCGACTTCAGGTCACCGCGGACGACGCCGCTCAGCGGCTTGCCGTCGACGACGGACTTGGCCAGGTCGTACACGGCGCCGCCGACGTTCTTCAGGGCCGAGCCGAGGATCCAGTCCTTGTACTTGGCCAGGGAGCTCTGCGCGTACTGGTCGGAGTCGACGCCGATGGCCCACACCTTCTTGGCGGCGGCCTGGGAGATCACGCCCTGACCGGACAGGCCGGCCGCGTGGTAGAGCACGTCGGCGCCCTTCTCGATCTGGCCGGCCGCCGCGTCCTTGCCCTTGTCGGGGCTGGCGAAGCCACCCTCCTGCGGGGTCTGCGTCAGGTACTGCGACTCGATCTTGATCTTCGGGTTGACCGACTTGGCGCCCTGGTCGAAGCCCGCCTCGAACTTGTGGATCAGCGGGATGTCGACGCCGCCGATGAAGCCGATGTGGTTCTTCTTCGTGGCCTTCGCCGCCGCGACACCCGCGAGGTAGGAAGCCTGCTCCTCGTGGAAGACCAGGTCGGCGACGTTGGCCGCCTTGTCCTGCTCGTCGTCGATGATGCCGAAGGTGATCTTCGGGTACTTGGCCGCGACTTCCTTGATCGCCGGAGCGTAGACGAAGCCGACACCGATCACCGGGTTGTACCCGGACTTGGCCAGCTGCTCCAGACGCTGCACCTTGTCCGCGTCGGACTCGCCGTCCTGCGGCTCGATGTCCCGGCCGCCGATCTTGAACTCGGTCTCGGCCTTCTGGAAACCGGCGAACGCGGCGTCGTTGAACGACTGGTCGCCCTTGCCGCCGATGTCGTAGGCGAGGCCTATGCCCTTGCCCGAGTAACCCGACGAGCTCTTGTCCGAACCGCCACCGGACGAGTCGGTGCTGGACTTACCGCAACCCACGGCCGCGAGGGCTATGACCGAGACAGCCACCGCCGCTTGGGAGAACCTGGTCCTCCGAGACATCAGACGCACAGCAAGCACCCTTCATCCCCACGGCCGTCGCCGGTCCGCTTCCCCAACACGCCGCACCGCAGCGGTTTCGGCGCACAGTAACGCGCGTAGAAGGGCAGGGGAACGGGGTTTCTCCTGGCCGTTACCGAACCGTGCCGCCACCGGGTTACGTTTGCGCGCCACCGGTTACGCCGGGGTGACGCAAGTGGACGAAGGGGCACCGATCGGGGCACCGGACGGACCGCCGGCCGGGTACCCCTACGTCGTTTATGAGCCATCTCCGAGTGCGCGTCTCGCGCTCGTGGGACCGCGTCCGGGGCCCGGTCCTGTCCGGCGGATCGTGCCGGACGGGACCCGGGGACCCACAGCCGCCACGGGTTCCAGGGCGTGTTGCGAAAGTCCCGTCGTCCGCCCGGAGGGCGGACCGCGCGGCGTCCGGTGCGTGCTCTCGGCGTGGCGGGCGGAAGCCCGCGTACGGGACGTACCCGGGTTTTCGCCCGGTGCGGCGGGTGGGGGCACCTCCCACGCCCTCGAGGCAGTGCGGGAACGTGCCGGGCGCCGCGAGGCAGGCGGGACTTTCGCAACACGCCCTAGCGGATCGCGTCCAACAGGGCCGCCGCGGTGAAGAGCTCGACTCCCACCGTGATGGCCGACTCGTCCGCGTCGAAGTCACCGCGGTGCAGGTCACGGGTGGTGCGCTCGCCCGGTGTACGGACTCCGAGGCGGGCCATGGCACCGGGCACGTGTTCCAGGTACCAGGAGAAGTCCTCGCCGCCGAGGCTCTGCTCGGTGTCCTCGACGGAGTACGGGCCGCGCCGCGAGGTCATGGCGTCGTGGAGGAGCTCCGTGACCGCCGGGTCGTTGACGACCGGCGGGACCCCCTGGATGTAATTGATCTCGGACTTGGCGCGGTACAGGTTCGCGATCTCGTCGATGGCCTCGTGCACCAGGTCGGGCGCCTGCCGCCATGCCTCCAGGTCGAGGCACCGTACGGTTCCGGAGAGTTCGGCGTGCTGCGGGATGACGTTGCAGGCGTGCCCGGACTCGATCCGCCCCCAGGTCACCGCGAGCCCGCTGCGGGCGTCCACGCGCCGGGCGACGAGGGACGGCACGTCGGTGACGACGCGCGCGGCGGCGGTGACGAGGTCGGTGGTGAGGTGGGGGCGCGCGGTGTGGCCGCCGGCACCGTCGAGGGAGACCTCCAGCCGGTCGCAGGCGGAGGTGATGGGACCGTGGCGCAGCCCGATCCGCCCGGCGTCGACCTTCGGGTCGCAGTGCACGCCGATGATCCGCCCCACGCCTTCCAGCACTCCGGACTCGATGGCGTCGGGCGCGCCCCCGGGCAGGACCTCCTCGGCGGGCTGGAAGATCAGTCGTACGGGGTGCGGCAGCAGCCCCTGGCGATGCAGCTCGGCGAGGACGAGCCCGGCGCCGAGGACGACGGTCGTGTGCACGTCGTGGCCGCAGGCGTGCGCGCGGTCGGGCACGGTCGAGCGGTACGCGCAGTCACTCTTCGTGTCCGGGATGGGCAGCGCGTCGATGTCGGCGCGCAGGGCGAGCATGCCGCGTCCGCCGTCGACCGCGCCGTCCTGTGCGCCGGCCCGTACGCGGTCCCGTTCCTCGCCCCTCTCACCCTCCCCCGCGCCCTCGATCCCGATGTCACAGATGAGCCCGGTTCCGATGTCGAGCACGCGGGGCTCGAGTCCCGCCCGCTCCAGGCGTGCCTTGAGCGCCGCGGTGGTACGGAACTCGTGGTTGCCGAGCTCCGGATGCATGTGCATGTCACGTCGGAACGCGATCAGCTCGGCACGCAGGGCGTCGGGCAGGGTGCCGGGGAGCGCCGCTCCCCCGGGGACATCGGCCTCGTACTCTCGGGACATCAATTGGTTCACCCTCTGAAGGGTAGGGCGACGGGGCGGCCAACTGACCCACGATCAACAAAAGTTCAGCCCGTTAGGGGAAAACACTTAGCCGCGCGACGCATAGGTTTCAGGTGGGATGGGTACGCTCGCCCGTCTTTCCGGACGACGGGATCTTGAGCCAGACGGTATGCGCGCCCCGGCCGGGCCGCATCCCGGCCGAACGACGACCGCCGTGTGCTGGACGACTGCCGCCGCGTCCGCGCCGGTGACCGACTGCGGTGACGGTCCGTGACCACGGGGCGGCGCGAACCCTTGATACGGGCCGCCGACCCTCTCTCGATCCGGTCCGCCGGGGCTGCCCGCGGACTCCCATAGGGGAACGCTCGGGGTGTCCGAGCCCATTCCCATACCTCTACGGTCCCACAGACCTGGGCAAGATCATGCGTTTGGACGCCCGGACACCACTCCCCGTCCACCCGGGCGCGAGGGCCGGCCGGCGGCGGTGCGCGGGGCGCCGCGAGCGGGACGCCGCGAGCGGGACGCGCCGGGCGGCCCCACTGCCCACGTCCCGCCTCCACGGCCGGGGATGTCAGCCGAAGCGCCCCGCCACGTAGTCCGCCGTGCGCTGGTCCTCAGGGGTGCCGAAGATGTGTTCGGTGTCGCCGTGTTCGACGATGCCGCCGGGGGTGCCCTGCTCGGCGAGGAAGAACGCGCACTGCTGGGAGACGCGGGCCGCCTGCTGCATGTTGTGGGTGACGATCACGACGGTCACCTGGCCCGCGAGTTCGTGGATGGTCTCCTCGACCCGGCGGGTGGACGTGGGGTCGAGCGCCGAGCACGGTTCGTCCATCAGCAGCACCTGAGGGCGTACGGCCAGGGCGCGGGCGATGCACAGCCGCTGCTGCTGGCCGCCGGAGAGCGCGCCGCCGGGCTGCCGGAGCCGGTCCCGTACCTCCTTCCACAGGCCCGCCCTGGTCAGGCTCTCCTCGACCAGCTCGTCCTTCTCGCGACGGCCGACGCGGGTGCCCGTCAGACGCAGGCCCGCCACCACGTTGTCGTAGATCGACATGGCGGGGAACGGGTTGGGCTTCTGGAAGACCATGCCGATCCTGCGGCGGGCGTCGGTCAGGCGGCGCTCGGGGGCGTAGATGTCCTCGCCGTCGAAGAGCACCTCGCCGCCCATCGCGGCCGAGGGGATCAGCTCGTGCATCCGGTTGAGCGTGCGCAGGAAGGTCGACTTGCCACAGCCGGAGGGGCCGATCAGGGCGGTGACCTGCCCGGCGGGCATGGTGAGGGAGACCCGTTGCAGTACCTGGTGACTGCCGAACCAGGCCGACACCGACCGTGCTTCGAGCGTCGCGGGCGCGGGGGCTCCCGGTCCGGACGCCGGGATCGGGGCGGCCGGGAGCGCAGTGGCCGGGAGCGCCGCGGCCGGCAGCGCAGTGGCCGGGATCGGCGGCAGCAGCACGGTGTCGGCCACGGTGGTCCGGGGCGGGATGGTCTCGGGTGCGGCGCTGTCACGCGCGGCAATCGCATCGGTCACGTCGGGCACCTCATGGCGGGGTCGGGTCGATGGGTCGGGCGGGCGGGCGAGCGGTCGGGGTGACCGGCGGGCAGTGGGGTCACGTCAGGTTCGGGAGCAGTTCGGTGGTGCGCACGGCGACCTGGAGACCCAGGACCGCGACGACCGGTGCGAACACGATCCACGTCTGGTGCCGGCCCCAGCGGTGCCAGGTCCACACCGCGGCGACGGCGACGGCCACCAGCGCCTGGAGCCACATGACCAGCGGCCACGGCACGCCGGACGGGTGTGCGAGGGGCTGTTCGGACTCCGGGAGCGTGCCGGAGCGGATGACGGCCGCCGGGGTCTGCGCTGGCGTGGAGATCAGGTCGGCGTCGACGCGCAGCACCCCGCCGGGCATGAAGTGCGGGCCGGTGGCCGTGACGAGGACCAGGCGGCCCTTGCCGGAGGCCACGGGGGCGGGAGCCGGGTCGCCGGCCCGTCGTACGCCCAGGACCTGGTACTTCGCCTTGCCCTGGCCGGTGGTCACGGTGAACGTGTCGCCCGCGGCGAGCCCGTCGAGGCTGCCGAAGGGCCCCCCGTAGGCGGCCGCGCGGCCCATCAGCACGCTGGTGCCGGACTGCCCGGGCAGCGGGGTGTCCCGGCGGTGTCCGGGCCCGTCGGTGAGGACGCCGGAGTCGGTGCCCTCGAGGACGACCTGGTGGATGTGGGCGGCGGGGATGTCGATGAGCGCGACCGGGGTGCCGGGCGCGAGCAGGTCGCCCTGCTGGTCGGTCTGGGCCACCGGGGCGGTGCCGAGGGCGAGTTCGGTGCGCAGCGCGTCGTACGAGGTGTGCTGCGCGGCCCGTTCCTGGATGCCGCTGACGAGCAGCAGCTGCGCGGTGAGGCCGAGCAGCAGGGCGGCCAGGGTCAGCAGGCCGCCCCGGGCGAGGTGCCGGACGGCGGTGACGCCTCGAACGCCCAGCCGCGGCGCGGGGGTGGTGAGCGTGGTCTGTACGGCGACCGTCACGGCGGCGCGTCTCCTTCCATGGCTTCGTCGGTGGGGCCGTCGGGGAGACCGTGGTCGCGGTCTCCCCGACGGGTCGTGCGTCAGGTGGACTTGATGGTGAAGTTCGCGCCGTTCTTCGAGTTCACCGTCGAGGAACCGACGTACCACACGTGCAGGGTGTGCTTGCCGCGGCTCAGCTTCGGCAGCGTGAGGGTGAACTTGCCGCCGCTCAGCGTGCCGGTGGCGATCACGTGCGAGCCCTCGTAGACGCGGACCGTGCCGGTGGGGGTGGTGCCGGTCGTGGTGACCTTCACGCCGACCTTGGCGCGGCTGTTGTGGCTGACCGAGGCGGGCGCGGTGGTGCCCACGGAGGGGGTGGCCTTGGTGATCGTCAGCTTGGCGGTCGTGGAGGACGTGTTGAGCTTGGTGCCGCCGCCGTAGGACACCGACAGGTTGTGCGCGGCCACCTTGAGGTGGTTGGACAGGCCGATGGAGACCTTGCCGGAGCCGTCCAGGTTGCCGGTGCCGAGCGTGGTGGTGCCGTCCTTGACGGTGACCTTGCCGGTCGGGACGACGCCGTGCGAACCGGTGACGGTGACGGCGACCTTGGGGGTCTTGCCGTACGCGGTCGTCGCGGCGGTGGCCTTCACGGAGCTCGTGTACTTGACGGCGCCGGTCCAAGTGGCGGCGGAACCCGCGCCGTTGAGGTTGGCGGCGGAGACCGAGGCCGTGTAGGTGCCGAGGGCCAGGCCGCTGAAGCTGTACGACGTGGTGGTGGCCGGGACGTCCTTGACGGCCACGACGGCGCCGTCCGAACCGGTCAGCGTGACCCGGTAGTCGGTGACGGGCAGCGCGGGCGCGGGGACGGGCGCGGTCCAGGTCAGCTTGAGGCTCGCGTCGCCGGTGGTGGCCTTCAGCGCGGGCTTGGCGGGCGTGTTGACGTCGACGCCCGACACCTCCAGGCCGCCGAGCTTGGCGTGCCTGGCCGGGTTGACCGAGCCGTTGTACGACTCGTTCAGGAAGCCGAAGTCGGCGATGACCTTCTCGGCCGTGTCGCTGGCGAGGGCCGCCTCGTGGGTGCCGCTGGTGACGAAGATGTCGTACAGCGCCTTGTCGAAGAAGACGCCGGCGGGGTCGATCGCGCGGCTCGGGACGACGTTGTAGACGTCGCGGCCGAAGGTCACGTTCTCGAAGTAGCCGGCGACCGGGGTGAGCTTGCCGTTCACCGTCGTGACCGGGCTGGTGACACCGGTGTCACCGGGCAGCTGGACGCCAGCCAGGTGCGCGCCGGCGGCGACCGCGGCCTTGCTGTAGTCGGGGGCGATGCCGTTGTTCTGGGCGATCCAGCTGCCCACGGAGAACGGGACGAGCGCGCCGTCCTGGGTGAGCGCGGCGTTGGCCTGGTTCTCCTGGACGGTCGGGATCTCAGAGGAGACCGTGGTCTCGGTGAGGCCGATGGCCGAGAGGAAGAACTTGCGGGTGCCGGAGCCGGCCTGCGGGAGGACCGCGTGCAGGGTCTGGCCGTTCAGCACCTTCAGGCGGGTGTCGCCGGAGGTGTAGATGTCGTGCAGCTGGTCGACCGTCAGGGTGTCGAGGGCCGAGCCGCGCACGGCGACGCCCACCGCGTCCCGGGCGAACGGGATGTAGGTGAGGGTGGTGCCGGAGGTGCTCGGGGCGCCGGACGAGCGCGCGAAGTCGACCTGGCCCTTGATGGCGACACCGGTCGAGCTGGGGAACTTGTCACCCGTCAGCGACATGCTGAGGGCGGTCCGCCCCGGGCCGGACCCGTTGGGGCGCTGGAAGGCCGGTCCGCCGGGGCGGGTCTGGATGGTGGAGGTGGCGGCGTCGGGGGCGAACGCGTCGTACGAGGCGATGCCCGCGTTGCCCGCCTTCACGGCGGTGTCGGCGTAGCTCTTGCCGTTGACGGTGTCACCGGCGAGGGCGTTGAGGACGTCCTGGGTGGTGTCGGAACCCACGCCGACAAGCTGGCGGAAGGTCCCGGCGGGGGTGGGGTCGGCGGACGCCGGGCTCGCGAGAGCCAGCGTGCCGGACACCACGGCTGCGGCGACCATGGCCGCGGTGAGGCGCGTTGTGCGCATCGAGGTTCTCCTGTGGTTGTGCGTCGGTTGTACGGCGGTTCTGCGTGGGTGGATCTGGCAGGGTGGGGGGTCAGGCCGTCCGCCCCGACTGCCTTTCGGGGCGGACGGCCGTCTGTGGGGAGCCCCGGTCCGGGCGGACCTGGCTCCGTCGTCGTGAGGCGCGGGCCCGCCGGGTCGGACCCGCTCCTCGGGGAGCCTCAGCCCGGCGGGCCCGGCCTCCGCGTGCGGGGGCCCGCGACGGCCCGGCCCCGTCTTCCAGGAGCCGCGGCCCGGTCGGCCGGACTCCCCGGCCCGGTGGACCCCGCTCCTCGTCCGTGAGCCCCTGCCCGGGGGACCCGGCTTTCCTGGTCGGGAGCGGCCGCTCCGGCTGGACGGGGCACGGGGCTCAGCCCCGTCTCGGGGGCAGCAGCGCGCGCAGCCGTTCCGGGAGGGCCAGGGCGGGGATCGTCAGGGTGCGGCCGCCGGGGAGCGGCACGCGCAGCGGGAAGCGCAGCCTGCCGCCACCCGCGAAGGGCGCGCCGATACCGGCCACGGCACCGAGTGCGGCGCCGACCGGGACGGCGTAGCGGAGCGAGTTCGCGGGGTCGGCCGGTGTGGTGCCCTGAGCCGTGGTCTCGACGGCCTTGCCACCGTCGTACGAGGGCGCGCCGCTGGGCGTGGGGCTCGCGCTCCCGCCACCCGACGCCGTACCGCCGGAGTCGGGCGTGGTGCCGGTGCCGCCCCCGGACGCGGTGCCACCGGAGTCGTCCGTGCCCCCGGTGCCGCCGGTGCCGCCGCCCGGACCGCCGGAGGTCCCGGAGGACCCGCCGTCGGTGGCGGACGGCCCGGTGTAGTGGACGAGGGCGTCGGCGGCGTGGGCCGTCTTCGCGCGCAGCGCCTTCGACAGCGGGGCGTAGCCGGCCGGGAGCAGGCCCGGGTCCGCGCCGGGGACCTGCCCGGTGCCGGCCGCGTACGTCAGCAGTGCCGCGTAGTCCTTGCGGGCCGCCGCGTCGAGCTTGGCCGGGCGTGCCGCCGCGTACACGAGTTGGGCGAGCGGGTACGCGCCCTTCGCGGTGGCCTTGGCGGGGGTGATCTCGGCCGCGTGGGCGCCGGACGCGGAGGCCGCGGCGGCGGTGAGGGACGCGGTCGTGGGCGCGACGAACGTGCCGGCCGTGTTGCGCAGCCGTGCGGTCTGCAGGCCGTAGCGGGTGGCGGAGGCCGCGTCCGTGACGGTGATCACGAACCGGGAGCCCACTGTCTGCGGGCCGGGGCTCTTGTACGCGGGCGGGCTGGACAGCGGGTCCCAGGTCGCCTTCCACAGGCTGTCGGCGCGTCGGGTGTGCAGGGCGCCGGAGTGCATGTCCGTCACGTACGGGTGGAAGTCGATCATGCACTGCTGGTTGTCCTTGGTGGCGCCGGAGTTCGGCGGAACCGTGCACCAGGGGTCGCTCTTGGGGTACGTGTCCGTGGCCGCCGGGTCGAAGGCGAGATCGGTCGGGTTCAGGTCCGCGTTGGTACTGAAGTACGGGTTGACGCGCATGCCCCAGTCGTCGGACACCCCGGCGAGGAAGCCGCGGGCCTCCTTGTCCGAGTTGATCCACTGCCAGACCGCGCGGGCCGAGTCGGTGCGGCCGAGCGAGGTGAGCAGGTCGGTGTCGGTGGCCGGGGTCTCGGGGACGGACAGTTCCGCGAACTCGGGGTTGAGCGCGAGGAACTCGGGGTCGCTCGCCAGGCCGGCCGGGTTGTTCTTCGCCCAGCCGTAGCCCTGGGCGACGGTGGAGCCGAGGACCGCTCCCCAGGGGGAGTTGCGGTAGGACTCGGTGAGCAGTTTGGCGACCAGTCGGGGTGTGAGGTCGATGGAGTCGACCTTGGTTCCGGCGAGTCGGCGGGTCTCCTCGGAGGCTCCGGCCTTGGGTCTGCGTTCGATGGTGAAGCCGATGACGGTGCCCGAGAGCGCGGTGGGCGCGTAGACGGTGCTGTCCGCCGGGGCGGTCGTGCCGGGGTCCGTGCCGAGGGCGCGGGTGGTGAAGGCGAGCCCGGAGGAGCCGTCGCCGGTGAGGCGGGCGCGGGTGTCGGGCTCGCCGAGCTCGGTGTAGCCGAACACCTTGCCGGTCGGGCAGAGGGCCGCCTGCCAGCTGTTCATGGCGTCGGCGGCGAGTTCGCTGCCGGTGGTGGCGCGTTCGTCGGAGCCGAGGGCGCAGTTGGTGCCGACCGAGTTGAAGTCGAGCTTGACGGCGACGCGGTTCTTCCAGTTGGTGGAGGAGACCGGGGAGCCGGCGTTGACCTGGCTGGTGTCGGCGTACGGCTTGCCGTCGAGGTCGAGGTGGCCCTGCGGGACGATGACCAGCCAGCAGGAGCGCGGGGTCGTGCGGCCGCCCGACTCGACCGGGACGCCGCAGCCCAGGTGCGGGGCCTCGTTGGCGGTCTGCACCTCGAAGAACTCCTGGCCCTTGCCGTCGGCGCCGGTGCGGGCGAAGTCGACCTCGTTGGTGGTGTTGCGGCTGTACAGGGCGTTGTTCTGGGTGCCGGAGGTGATCAGCGTGCCGTCGACGGACTTGAAGGGCACCTCACCCTGTCCGGAGACGCCGCCGGCGCCGTAGCGGTCGTCCTGACCGTAGTTGGTGGGGTCGGCGCTGTAGAAGATCTTGCGGGTGTCGTCGTACTCGTTGCCCGGCCAGTTGCCC
This sequence comes from Streptomyces sp. NPDC057950, assembly GCF_042887295.1. Classification (NCBI taxonomy): domain Bacteria; kingdom Bacillati; phylum Actinomycetota; class Actinomycetes; order Kitasatosporales; family Streptomycetaceae; genus Streptomyces; species Streptomyces sp. NPDC057950. The sequence goes on along the minus strand of NZ_JBHVPP010000018.1, from coordinate 189,930 downwards.
CGGTCGGTGGTCGGGGAGGCGCCGTACTGGCACTGGGTGCGCGACGGGCCGGGGTTGCCCGGCACGCTGCCGTCGTCGTCGCCCCAGCACTGCATGATCTGTACGAAGTCGGTGTTGAACAGCGTGCCCGCCAGGGCGGTCGGGGCGCCGCCGGACCAGGAGACGGTGATCGCCTGGCTGGTGAGGTGCTTGGTCTGGCTGACCGTGAACCTCATGTCCTTGAACTCGCCGCGGCCGGCGACGGTGACGGCGGAGGCGGCCGGGCTCGCGGCGGTGGCGGGCGGTGCGGCCTGGGCGACCGCGAGGCCGGCCAGGGCGCCCACCGCGGTGCCGGCGACGAGCCGCACCAGCAGGTTGCGTATGCGCTTCATCGCGCGCCCCCGTCCGTGAGGTTCTCCGTGTCGCCCTTCCGGCCGCTTCCGCCGCTCGCGCCGCGCCCGGCCATCGCCCGGGAGACGAGGGACGGCAGGAGCAGCAGTCCGAGCACCAGGGCCGCGGCGAGGAGCATCAGGGTCTGGGTGCCGGTCCAGCCGCTGTGTCCGGCCACGGCGATCGGCTGGGCGAGGGCGATGGTGCCGTCCACGGCGGTGCCGCCGCCGGTGCCCGATCCGCCGCCGGTGCCGGGCGCCAGGGTCTGCCCGGTGTCGGGGTCGACGACGGGCTGGGCGCTGCCGCCCGTCGAGCCGCCCGAGCCGCCGGTGCCTCCGGTGCCGCCCGTGCCGCCGTCACCGCCGGAACTCCCGCCGCTCGTGCCGCCGTTCGCGGAACCGCCGGAGGTGCCGCCGGAGGTGCCGCCCGTCGATCCCGAACCACCCGAGCCGCCGCCCGACTTGGCGCCGCCGCTGCCGGTGTTGCAGGCCGGGGCGCCCTTCTTGTCGCAGGCGGCGGGGTAGGGGGCGGTCTCGGCGAGCTTGTTGTGGCCGTCGGAGGAGAAGGTCGGGTTGTTGCAGCCCTTGATGTTGATGTTCTTGGTCTGCACACCGGGGATCCGGCGGATCTGGTCGAAGCCCGCCTGCACCAGGTTGATGGGCAGCGGCGAGTAGCCGAGCTTGGGCATCTGCTGCTGGCCCTGGCACATGAAGTAGTAGGAGAACGCGCCGAGCGTCTTGCCCTTGGCCTCGGTGAAGATGCCCTGCACCCGCAGCGGAAGGATCATGTACGAGTAGCTGGAGAGCGGGTAGTTGCGCTTGTCGCTGTCGTTGTAGACGCCGTCGAGCTGCTGGGTGAGGTAGTCGGCGGAGTGCTTGTTCGTGTTGATCCTCGCCTTGAGGAGCGAGACGGCGACGTTCTTCGGGGTCGGCTCGGTGTAGTAGCCCGCGTGGTTGAGGACCTTGGCGACCGGATAGCCCTCGTTGATGGCGTACGAGTAGTTGACGTAGCCGATGGCGCCCTCGCCGTAGTTCTGGGCGACGTAACCCGCCACGCCCGGGTCGCCGCTCTGGGCGATCATGCCGGGCACGGTCGGGTAGTACGAGGTCTGCCCGCAGGCCCCGGAGCGGCCGACCTTGCCGCAGTACGCCTGCCACAGCGACTTGTGCTGGTTGGCCATCCACATCGTGAACTGGGCGGTGGAGCCAGAGCCGTCGGAGCGGACGACGGGCACGACGGGGCGGTGCGGCAGCTGGAGCCCCGGGTTGTCGGCCTTGACCAGCGGGTCGTCCCAGGTCTTGACGACGCCGGTGAAGATCTTGGTGACGACGTCCCCGGAGAGGCGGAGGTTGGTGACCCGCTTGCCGTTGACGGTGAGGTGGTACATGAACGCGGTGCCGCCGGCCACGATCGGCATGTAGGCGTAGCTGCCGGCCGAGGGGCGTTCGGCGGCCGAGCCGTCGGTCGGGTGGGTCTGGAAGGGAATGTCGGAGACCGCGAAGTCGACCGTGTTGCTGAGGAACTGGCGGCGGCCGTCGGAGGAACCGGTGCCGGCGAAGCTGATCCGCATGCCGTACTGGTTGACGGCCTTGCGCCACTGGTCGATGGCGTTCTCGGCCCAGGTGGAGCCGGCTCCGGCGACCGGGGTGTAGCTCTCGGCAGCCGCCGGCGCGGCCGCGGGCCCGGCCAGCAGTCCGGCGATCACGGCGAACAGGGCGCCCAGGGTCCCCAGCGCGCGCAGGCGCCGGCAGGCGGTAATGAGGTGGCTGCGCATCAGTCGTTCTCTCCGGAGGCGGTGGGGTCGGCTGGGGCGGACGCTTCGGCGGGGGGTCCGGCCTCGAACAGGGAGAGGCCGGGGGCGCGCAGTTCGTCGAAGCGCGCCAGGTCCTGCCGTGAGGCACGGGCGGTGCGGCGGGCCTGCCGCTTGGTCTGGTGACCGGGCCCGCGGCCGCCGATCACGCGGGCGATCACGAACAGCACCAGGACCAGGGCCATGAGGACGGCCGCCGCGCCGAAGCCGCGGGCGATCATGGTCGGCTGGGGCGACTTGACGAAGTTGAAGACGGCCAGCGGCAGGGACACCATCGGCCCGCTGGTGGGGTCGGTGTTGAGCGCCGCCGTGAAGCCGGCGGTCAGCAGGACGGGGGAGGTCTCCCCGATGCCGCGCGCGGTGCCGAGGATGACGGCCGTGGCGAGCCCGGACCGGGCGGTGGGCAGGACGACGTGCCAGACGGTGCGCCATCGCGGTGCGCCGAGCGCCTCGGCCGCCTCGGTCAGCGTCCCCGGAACCAGCCGGAGCACCACGTCCGCGGCGCGGATCACGATCGGCAGCATCATCACGCTGATCGCGAAGCCCGCCGCGAGGCCCGACTTCTGCATGCCGAGACCGAGGATCCAGACGGCGTAGACCATCAGGCCGGCGACGATCGAGGGCAGCGCGGTCATCGCCTCGACGATGGTGCGCACGAAGCGGGAGAAGCGGCCCGGGATCTGGTTCAGGTAGACCGCGCAGGCCAGGCCGAGCGGGATCGTGATCGCGAGCGCGATGGCGGTCATGATGATGGTGCCGACCATCGCGTGGGCGATGCCGCCGTCCGTCAGCGGGTCGAGCGGGCCCGCCGCCTGCATGTCCTGGGTGAAGAAGTTGCCGTGCGGCAGCGCCTCCCGGCCGCGCCAGGCGGTGAAGCCGACGACGAGGACGAGCGCCGAGAACAGCAGCGTGGCCGCGGTCCACAGCACGACGGTCATGACCCGGTCGCGTACGGCCTGCCGGTCCTCCTCGAATCCTGTCAACACCGCGTAGATCGAGAGGAAGAGCAGGTAGGCGGTGAGGGTGAAGCCCAACGCGCCGGAGAACGGCGCGAGTTCGCCGTACAGCAGGATGGTCGCGCACAGCGCGGAGGCGGCGGCGCCGGTGAGCGACAGCACGCCCGGACGGCTGACGCCGCCGATACGGCGCGGCCGGTCGGGGGGCTGTACGGGCTCCGGCGCGGGCGCCGACGGGGCGGGGACCGATGGCGCGGCCGACAGGGCGGCGGCCGGGACGGGGGTCTGTTCGACGACGGTCATCTCATGCCTCGCTCTGTGCGCCGGACCGGGAGCGGGCCACGACCGAGGAGGCGGTGAAGTTGACCGCCAGGGTGAGCAGGAACAGCGCCAGGCCCGCTGCCATGAGCGCCGACATGCCGAAGGTGGAGGCGTCGCCGTAGTGCAGGGCGATCAGCGAGGAGACCGAGTTCGAGCCGGTCTGCAGGATGTGCGGCTGGATGGTGAAGACCGGCGAGATGATCAGGTAGACGGCGATCGTCTCCCCGAGCGCCCGGCCGAGGCCCAGCATGGTGCCGCCGATGATGCCGGCCTTGCCGTAGGGCAGGACGACCGCGCGGATCATTCCCCAGCGGGTGGCGCCGAGCGCGTAGGCGCCCTCGCGCTCGCCCGCCGGGGCCTGCGCGAAGACCTCGCGCATCACCGAGCACTGGATCGGCGCGACCATCAGGGCGACGACGATCCCGGCGACGAAGGTGGAGGCGGTGTAGACGCTGTCCGACGCGAGCGGTTCGCCCGGCTGGGCGCCGTCCACCGTGAACAGCGGGATCCAGCCGAGCCAGCTCGACAGCCAGCGCGAGAGCCCGATCACGTGCTGCTGGAGGAAGAACAGGCCCCACAGTCCGTAGACCACCGACGGTACGGCCGCCATCAGGTCGACCATCGTCACCAGCGTGCGGCGCAGCTTGCGCGGGGCCACGTCGGAGATGAAGAGCGCGGTTCCCACGGCCAGCGGCACGGAGAGCGTCACCGCGACGCCGGCGATCAGCAGGGTGCCGGTGAGCACGGCCGCGATGCCGAAGTGGTGGACGTCCGGCTGCCATGCGGCGGTGGTGAGGAAGGAGAAGCCGGTGGCCTTGAGCGCCTGACCGGCCCTCAGCAGCAGGAAGAGGCCGACTCCCGCCATGATGGCGAGGACGACGACACCGCTGGCCGTCAGCTGATACCGGAAGATCCGGTCCCCGAGCCCACGGGCGGCGGCCGGCCGCCTGGGCGCGGGTCTGTCGGAATCCGGTCTGTCGGACTCCACATGTGTGGACGCCACGTGTGGTCCCCCCACTACGTCAACGGAACAGGCAGGCGGCGACCGATTGGTGCCGTGCGGGGAGATTCAATGGCCGGATCGTGTCGGCCCAACGCGCGATCAATGGACGAATCGCGAACAACCCGTGTCTGTTCGGTGCAGTAGGTGTGGAGAAGTTCGGGAAAACCTGTGAGGCGGTACGCGCCGTCCCGAATGCGGGGCTTGTGGGATTCACCGTCCCGGTATCGCCGGGGTTGTGGCTGAAAGTGCTCCTCGTCCCGTCGGCCGTGCCCCCAACGCCGAACGCCCCGCCCGGAGTTCGGGCGGGGCGAAAATCTGGCGCGTCTGCGCGGGGAGGGGCCGGGCGTCGGTGAACGGGGGACGGTGAACGGTCGTCGTTCTCCGCCGGGTGTCGCGGGCGGGCGCGTGCCGCCGGTTCCCTACGCCGTCGCGACGGAGGACAGCCGGTGCACGTCCCGGGCCGTGCCCGTGACGCCCGACAGGAACCCCTGGGCGCGCGGGGAAGCCGTCTCCGTCAGCCAGGCCGGGTCGATGTCGCAGACGGCGACCCGGACGTCGGTCCCCACCAGCGCCAGCGGCAGCGTGTGCACGACGGTCGAGGGGAAACTCAGGATCGTGCGGCCGATGGGGCCGCGGCGGGCGATGAGTTCGAGGGGGAGGTCGGGGCGGACGATCTCCAGCCCCGTCTCGACGGCCAGCCGGTGGAGCTTGTCGGTGCTCTCGCGGCGGTGGGCGAAGTAGCGGGTGGCACCGTGGGTCTTGGCGAGGGAGCGGACCGCCTCCAGATAGCGGTCGGGGTCCACCACGCCCGTCTCGACCAGGGAGGTGCCGACCAGGTCCGCGCCCTTGGTGATCCGGGGCGGCCCGAAGCGGGCGCGGGTCCAGGAGAAGTCGTTGGCGGTGATGGTGACGCCGTCCGGCGCCGAGTCGATCGGCATGGAGGAGAAGACCTCCACCCGCCGCCCCTCGCTCGGGGTGAGCCGGCGGCGGGCCGACGACGAGATCGGGGCGAACAGCACGTCGCGGGCGCCGGGACGGCCTCCGCGCCGGTGCCAGCGCACCAGGCGTTCGCCGCGGGCCAGCTGGGCGACGAACTCCATCGTCGCCGTGCCGTCGTCCACGACCACCAGGTCGCGTGCCTTCGTGATCGTCAGCAGGAGCTGCACGTAACGGGAGAACGGGTCTCCCATGACGATGCGGTGGGCTCTGCGCAGCAGCGGGGCCAGGCCGCCGATCGTGTGGAAGGGGGCCGTGGTGCCACCGCGCGCCTCCTCCCAGCGGACCTGATGACCCTCGTCACGGGCCAGTTCGGCCATGCGACGCAACTGCCCACGGGTCATCGGGTCGTTGGGAGAGAGGACGACGAGGGTGAGCCCCGCGCCGGCGGGACGGACGGACGGACGGTCCGTTCCCGCGCCGGGTGCCCGGTCGCCGGCCTCCGTCGCGTGCGGGGCGTGGACATGCGCCCACTCCAGCACGTTCAGGAGCTGTACCGGGCTCTCGACGAAGGCCAGCGTGTGGGGGCCGGGGGTACCGGCGCGGGGGCTCATCGGCGTACGACCGTCCCGTCGTAAGGAAATCAGGGCGTTCAGACCGAGACCGGCTCGCCCGCGGCGGCGGCGATCTCCGACTCGGCGACGACGCCGGTGACGCGGCGCAGCTTCTTCATCGGGCCGAGCTCGGACTCGTAGACCTTCTTGACACCGTCACCGAGGGAGGCCTCGATGGTGCGGATGTCGCGGACGAGGCGGGTGAGGCCCTGCGGCTCGACGGAGGCGGCCTGGTCGGAGCCCCACATCGCGCGGTCCAGGGTGATGTGACGCTCGACGAAGGCGGCGCCGAGGGCGACCGCGGCGAGCGTGGTCTGCAGGCCCGTCTCGTGACCGGAGTAGCCGATCGGAACGTTCGGGTACTCGGCCTGGAGGGTGTTGATGACGCGGAGGTTGAGCTCCTCGGCCTGCGCCGGGTAGGTCGACGTGGCGTGGCACATCAGGATGTTGTCGCTGCCGAGGACCTCGACCGCGTGGCGGATCTGCTTCGGCGTCGACATGCCGGTGGAGAGGATGACCGTGCGGCCCGTGGCGCGCAGGGCGCGCAGCAGCTCGTCGTCGGTCAGCGAGGCGGAGGCGACCTTGTGGGCCGGGACGTCGAACTTCTCCAGGAAGGCGACGGCCTCGGTGTCCCACGGGGAGGCGAACCAGTCGATGTTCTTGCTCTTGGCGTACTCGTCGATCTGGCGGTACTCGTCCTCACCGAACTCCACGCGGTGGCGGTAGTCGATGTAGGTCATACGGCCCCAGGGGGTGTCGCGCTCGATGTCCCACTGGTCGCGCGGGGTGCAGATCTCCGGGGTGCGCTTCTGGAACTTGACGGCGTCGCAGCCGGCCTCGGCGGCGGCGTCGATCAGCTTGAAGGCGTTCTCGAGCTCGCCGTTGTGGTTGATGCCGATCTCGCCGACGACGTAGACGGGCTGGCCGGGGCCGGCCGTCTTCGAACCGAAGGTGCGCAGACGGGAGTTGCTCATGGTGAAACGTTCCTTACTTGTCGAGGGAGTCGAGAGAAGGGCCGAGGATCCAGCTGGCGATCTCTCGGATCGCGCCGTCGCCACCGGGGACGGTGGTGACCGCGCGTGCGGCGCCGCGCACGACGTCATGGGCGCTCGCGACCGCCACGGGCCAGCCCACGAGGGCGAAGCACGGGAGGTCGTTGACGTCGTTGCCGACGTAGAGCACGCGCTCAGGCGCGATGCCCTGCTCCTCGCACCACTGCTTCAGTGCGAGGTCTTTCCGGTCGATGCCGTGCAGGACCGGGATCTTGAGCTTCCGGGCCCGTGCGGCGACGACCGGGTTCTGTTCCGTGGACAGGATCAGCATCGTCAGTCCGCTGTTGCGGAGGGCGGCGATACCGAGTCCGTCCCCGCGGTGCACGGAGACGAACTCCCGTCCGTCGGAGTCGATCAGCACCCTGTCGTCGGTCTGGGTGCCGTCGAAGTCGAGGACGACCGCGTCGATGTCGGCGGCGGTCGGGAGGGCGCCGGGACGGTTCGCGTCGAAGAGCGGCGCGAGGGCCCTGGCGCGGGCGAGGTCGTGCGGGTCGTCGATCTCCAGGACGCGGGCCGGGTCGGTGCGCACGAGTTCGGTGCGGCCGAAGAAACGGTGCTTCGCGACGCGGAAGCCGGCCGCCTCCATGGCGTAGACGGCACCGGTCTCCAGGAGGTCCTGGGGGCGGTCCTGCCGGCGCGGGCGGAAGGACTTGTCGTGGTTGACGCCGTAGCCGCCACTGGTGCCGGTGTCCGTGACCAGGGTGTCGGTGCCGCCCGCGACCGCGGCACGCCCGGCGTCGGCCGCCACCGGGACGGCGGGCTCGTCGTCCCCGTCACGCCAGACGAAGCCGTGGAAGGGGGCCACGGTCAGCGCCGTGTCCGCGTCGTTCGCGAGGATCGCGTCGACGACGCCGTCCACGTCCTCGCGGATGATGAACGGGCTGGTGCACTGGACGAGCAGCACCACGTCGACCGGGGAGCCGTGCAGCGCCTCGTGCGCGTCCATGGCGTGCAGGACGGCGGCCTCGGAGGTGGCGGTGTCACCGGCGATGGCGGCGGGACGCAGTACGACCTCGGCGCCGGCCTGGCGGGCGGCGGCCGCGATGGCCTGGTCGTCGGTGGAGACGACGACGTCCGTCACCAGGCGGGCGGCGCGGCACTCGCGCACCGCGCGGGCCACCAGCGGTATGCCGCCGACCGGGAGGAGGTTCTTCGCGGGGACGCCCTTGGAGCCGCCGCGCGCGGGGATCACCGCGAGCACGCGGCGCACCGGCGTCGGCCGGCCCGCTTCCGAGTTGGTCATGCGCTGTTCTCCTTGACGAGGAAGGCTGGAGGGATCGGCGGCGGTCACAGCTCTCCCATCCGCCGGATCACCGGAGCCACGCGCTGCACTCCGTGGCGGTAGGCACCGCGGGCGGCCCGGCGCACGATCTGCCGTACGGGGCTGGGCTCCTTGTCGGCCGTGGGGGCGCCGGGCAGCGGGCTGCCGTCCGGGGCCAGGTGGTGGCGGGCGAGGATCCCGGGGAGGTAGCCGGGTGCGGTGACCGGTGTGTAGTAAGGGGCCAGAGGCGGCAGCCCGGGGCCCGCGAGCAGTTCGGCGATGCGGGTGCGCGCCTCGTCGAAGGCCGTCTCGTACGAACCTCCCCCGGCGGAGGGGTCCCCGGCGGCCACGCCCTGCCGGGCCACCCACGCCGGATCGGGCGCCGGCTGGTGTCCGGCGTCGAGCTGGTCCCAGGAGGCGAGGCAGCCGGAGCCCACGAAGTGGTGGTTGCCGAGCGACTCGCGCACCCCGAGGTCGCTGAGGACGACGGTGGGGATACGGCGGTGCAGGGACTCCAGGGCCGCCGTGGAGCTGACGGTCACCAGCAGGTCGGTGCGGTCGAGCACCTCGCCCATGTGTCCGTACACCAGCCGGAAGTTGGCGGGCAGATCGGTCTTCTGCGCCAGCTTCTGGTAGGGCAGCTCCTCGATGTGCGTGGTGTGCTCGCCCGGCTTGGAGCGCAGCTTCAGCAGCACCTCGCGGTCGGGGTGCAGGCGGGCGTGGGCGATCAGCCGGTCCAGCAGGTACGTACGGTCCTTGCGGCTCTCCGGTACGGAGGGCTGGGCGGCGAAGACGACCGTGTACGGGTCGTTCTTGCGGTAGGCGGCCCCGCCGAGGAAGGGCAGCGCCACCTCCGTCACGGACGAGGCGTCGGCGCCCACTCCCTCGTACACGTCCCGGAAGCGGTCCGCGTCCTGGCGGGAGTTGGCGAGGACCAGGTCCGCGCCGTGCCGCAGCAGCAGGCCGTCGGCGAGCTTCTCGTAGACGACACCGACGTAGCCGGTGACGACCACGGGCCGCTCCTCGCGCCCGTCCCACAGGTGGGCCAGACCGTGCAGGACCGCCTGGACGGCACCCCCGACGAGGGCGAGGACCAGGACGTCGTAGCGCTCCCGCTCCATGGCGCGCAGGAATTCGACGGCGGTCACCTCACGGAGGGAATCCGCGCGGACGCCGACCTCTTCGAGCTGGCGGGCGGTGGGGGTGGCACGGCCACGCAGGAGATAGCCGTCGAGGCGGAGGTCCGAATCCTGAATGTCCGTATTGGACGTTTCAGTCGGCGATATGCGGTTCGCGGTGAGCGAACCCCACTTCCACCGTGTGTCGGAATCCGCGAGAACGGCGACCCGCAGGGACTTCCTGGTACTTGCTGGCACGTCCAAGACGCTAGGAAGCCATTCCGAGTAACGGCCCAACCTGAATGCAACAAACGGTTAACAGCACATCGACGAATGGCGAATCAAGCCGCGAACCATCGAGAAATCAGCCTGGTTCACGGCTTCGCCACGCGTCGTTCACCTGACATCTCACCAACGGCCAAGACGAATGCCGGACCGCCCCCTAACGTCACGTGGGTGGTCAAGCTCTCCGTCATCGTGCCGTTCTACAACGTGCAGCAATACGCACCCGACACCCTGAAGAGCCTGCGTGCGAACGTGCGCGAGGACTTCGAATTCATTCTCGTCGACGACTGTTCGAGCGACGAGACACCGGAGATTCTCGCGCGCGCGGAGCGCGAGCTCCCCGGCGCGGTGCATGTCAGACATGAGAAGAACGGAGGGCTGGCGACCGCGCGCAACACGGGCATCGACGCGGCGCGCGGCGAATACCTCACGTTCCTCGACGGGGACGACTGGCTCGCCCCCGGCTACTACGAGCAACTCGTCACCGCCATCGAAGACCTGGGCTGCGATTTCGTCCGTACGGACCATGTCCAGTGCACCGCGCGGGCCCGCACCATCCACCGGGTCCCGCACGGCCGCCGGGGCGTCGTGATGAACCCCCGGGACGCCATACTGCCCTCCGACCGGTCCACCTCCGTCGACTACGCGTACGCCTGGGCGGGCATCTACCACCGCCGCCTGGCCGACCGCGGACTGCTGCACTTCACCCACGGACTGCGCACGGCCGAGGACCGTCCGTGGATCTGGAAACTGCACCGCGAGGCGGAGTCCTTCGCCGCGGTGAGCCTGCTCGGCGTGTTCTACCGACGTGGTGTCGCCTCCTCCCTCACCCAGATCGGGGACGTGCGCCAGCTGGACTTCATCCGCGCCTTCGACCAGGTCGTGGCGGAGACCGCCGAGGACCCCGACGCGTCGAGACTGCTGCCCAAAGCCGTGCGCACGTACTGCGCGATTATTTCCCACCACCTGGGATCCATGGAAAGGTTCGAGCCGCCCGTGGCGCGGAAACTGAAGTCGATGAGTGCGGCGGCACTGCAGCGCATGCCTCAGGACGTGCTCGACGAGGCACTCGATTCGATGGACGTCCAGCGGGCCACCCGGCTGCGCCGGCTGCGCCGCCGTCCCACCGCGGGCGCAGGGGTGGCAGCGTGACGACCCAGATCTTCATGGCGTCCACGCTGTACGGGACCGCGACGCTCGCCGCGGCCCTGGACGCCGACTGCTTCGGCCCCGCCGACCGGCGCATCCTGCTCGTCTCCAACAACGCGGCGACGCCCGAGACGACACCCGCAGTGGACGAGATGCCCGGCTTCGGCCGGCTGCGCGGCCGCTTCGACGACGTGCTGTCGTGGAACGAGACGATCACGCCGTTCCACCCCGGCGGCTGGGCCCCGCGCCTCGACGACACGCCCCTGTGGGAGCGGCATCTGCGGCTGGCCTGGAACCTCGGCGACGACGACATCGAGCTGGCCGTCGAGTCGATCCAGGTCAACCCCGCTCTCGGCCTCGCCCAGATCTTCACCGGCGCGCCCGTCACCGTGTACGCGGACGGCCTGATGAGCTACGGCCCCACCCGCAACAAGATCGACCCGCTGGTCGGCACCCGGGTGACCCGCCTGCTCCACCTGGACCTGGTTCCCGGTCTGACGCCGCTGCTGCTGACCGAGTTCGGCGTCGAGCCGGAGATCGTGCCGACGGACGCGTTCTCGAAGGTGCTCGCCGAACTCGTCGACACCGGCGACGAACTGCCGTCGATCGACGAGCCCGCGCTGCTGCTCGGCCAGTACCTCTCCGCCCTCGGCATCCTCACCGCCGAACAGGAGGAGGACCTGCACGTACGGATGCTCAGGGGCGCCGTCGCGCTCGGCCACACCCGGGTCGTGTTCAAGCCCCACCCCACGGCGCCGGCCCGCTGGTCGCGCGTCCTGGAGAAGGAGGCGGGGAAGCTCGACGTCGAACTGACGGTGCTCGACACCCCCGTCCTCGCCGAGGTCTTGTACCAGCGCATGCGTCCGGCGCTCGTCGTCGGCTGCTTCTCCACCGCGCTGCTCACCGCGTCCGCGCTCTACGGCCTGCCCGTCGCCCGCATCGGCACCGACACGCTGCTGGACCGTCTGGTGCCGTACGAGAACAGCAACCGCGTCCCGGTCACGATCGTGGACGCCCTGCTGCCGGAGCTGACCGACAAGGCGGCGGTCGCCGCCCAGCGCGTGGGCATGACCACGGAGGCGCTGAGCGGGCTCGTACGGGCCGTGGGCTACGCGATGCAGCCGAAGATCCTGCCGGACCTGCGCCCGGCCGCAGAGCGCTACCTGACGCAGCACCTGAACACCCACACCTGGCGGTACTTCAAGCGCAAGCGCCTCACCTCGCTGGCGCTGCCCGGCGCGGTCCCGGCCCAGCTGGCCTTCCTGCCGCGCAACGCCACGGTCCGCCGTGTCGCGCGCCGGGCACGCAGCCTGCGCCGGGCCGTAGGACGCTGAGCGTCCCACCCAGAAATCCCCGCGGGCGTGGGGGCCGGTTCACGACAAACCGGCCCCCACGCCCGTTTCGCATTCTCCCGTCGGCGAGGTGATCCGGCCGTCGTCGACCGGTTCCACCCTGTCCCCCTTCGCCGGGCCGGCCCTTTATCGGGAATTGGGGGCGGCCGGGGAAATGGGGAACCGGAAGCGACGGGCGAGTGAACTCATGGCGTCCGTAGGGGGAATCGTCACTTGGACAATCGGATGCTTCCTCGAATCGGACTAGCGTGCTGCGTGTAACCCGTCAGCATGAAACGCCCGCGAAGAGGAATTCCGTGACCAACACCCCCCAGGACACGCGCGTGACGTCCGAGGGTCCGGCGATCCGCGCCGTCCTTCCGGCGCCCGACACCCGCCCGCCGTCGCGCGCGAAGCCCCGGGAGTCCCGTCTGCGCGCCCTGGACGGACTGCGGCTGATCGCCGCGCTGATGGTGGCGGCGTACCACTACGGGGGCCGTGACGGCGAGGTCACACAGGCCTGGGGCACTTCCCCCAGACACCAGTTCCCCAGCCTGCACTCGTACTTCGCGTACGGCTGCCTCGGCGTCCAGATCTTCTTCGTGATCAGCGGCTTCGTGATCTGCATGAGCGGCTGGGGCCGGCCGCTCCGGTCGTTCTTCGCGTCCCGCGCGTCACGGCTGCTGCCCGCCTACTGGGCAGCGGTGATCATCGTGACGGCCGTGTTCGCGCTGCCGGTGGTCGCGTACAAGACCGTCGGGCCGAGCGATGCCCTGCTGAACCTGACGATGCTCCAGCAGCCGCTGGGTGTGGACCGGGTGCTGGGAGTCTGCTGGACGCTGTGGGCGGAGGTCCGGTTCTACGCGCTCTTCGCGCTCTGCATCGTCCTGCCGGGCGCCAACCGTCAGCGCGTCATCCTCTTCTGCGCGGGCTGGACGCTGGCGGCGGCGATCGCCCAGACGGCGAACGAACCGCTCCTGAACGCCGTCCTGATGCCGGAGTACGCCCCGTACTTCATCGGCGGAGTCGGCCTCTACCTCCTGCACCGCAACCGGCGTGACGCGTACGCCTGGGGCATCGTGGGCGTGAGCTGGCTGATCGGCCAGCACTACGCGGTGGACCGCCTGTGGCACGCGCCGAACCCGGAGTTCTTCTCCTACCGCAGCTCGTACGGCATCATCCTGGTCGTCACCCTCGGCTACGTCGCCGTCGGCGCGATCGCCCTGGGCTACCTGAACTGGGCGAACTGGCGCTGGCTCACGGTCGCGGGCGCCCTGACGTACCCCTTCTACCTGGTCCACGAGCACCTGGGCTGGGTCGTCATCAAGGCCTACCACCGCACCCTGCACATCCCGTCGTACGGCGCCCTGCCGCTGACCGTCGCGACGATGCTGCTGCTGGCCTGGCTCCTCAACCGCTACGTGGAGAACCGGCTCACACCGAAGCTGCGCGCGGCGCTGGCGAAACCGCGGGCGTAGGGACCCTTCCGGCGGGCGGGGACGGTCCCCGCCGGACCCCTCCCACCGGTGCTGGTGCCGCTCCCGGTTCCGCCCCGTTCGGTCGGGGCGGGTCGAGTCCGGTCGGGTCGGGGTGAAGGTCGGACCCGGCCCGGCCGGGGCGGAGGCACCGGCCGGGGCGCCCGACCCGCACGCCCGCCGGGCATCACGGCACGGCCCTCAGGCGCTGGCGAGCGTGAGCTTGACCGCGAAGCCGAGGAAGAGGGCGCCCGCGGCGGTCGTGGCGCCCGCGGACAGCCGCCTGCGGCGCCGGAAGGCCTCCGCGAGTCTCGTCCCGCTGAAGATCAGCGCGGTGAGGTACAGGAAGCTCGCGAGCTGGGCGAAGGCGCCGAGGACCACGAAGGACAGGGCCGGATAGGCGTATCCCGGGTCCACGAACTGCACGAAGAAGGCGACGAAGAACAGGATCGCCTTGGGGTTGAACAGGCTGATGACCAGCGCCCGCCGGTACGGCCGTTCCTCGGCCGCCGACTGCTCGGGGAGCTTCTCCTCGACCCGCTCCCGCCGCGTCCGCCACATCGTCCACGCGGACCGGAGCATGCCGAACGCCAGCCACGTCAGATACCCGGCCCCGGCGTACTTCACGATCCCGAACAGCACGGCGTTGCCCTGCAACAGCGAGGCGACACCGGCCGCCGACAGCGTCATCAGCACCGTGTCCCCGCACCACACGCCCGCGGCGGCCTTGTACCCGGTGCGCACGCCCCGCCGGGCGGCGACGGACAGCACGTAGAGCGAGTTCGGTCCGGGGAGCAGAACGATCAGGACAAGGCCCGCCAGATAGGTGGGGAGGTCGATGACACCAAGCATGAAGAGGAGTGTCGCACGGGGGTACGACACCCCGCGTGCCCGTCTCGCGGTTCAGCCACCGTCGCGTGCACGAGGGTGTCTCAGAAGGCATCCGTCGGCACGTAGGTCCCCCACACCTCGCGCAACGCGTCGCACACCTCGCCGACCGTGGCGCGGGCGCGCAGGGCGTCCTTCATCGGGTAGAGGACGTTGGCCGTGCCCTCGGCCGCCTTCTTCAGGTCGGCGAGGGCCGCCTCGACCGCCGCCCCGTCGCGTTCGGCGCGCAGCCCGGCGAGGCGTGCGGCCTGCTGGGCCTCGATGGCCGGGTCGACCCGGAGCGGCTCGTACGGCTCCTCCTCGTCGAGCTGGAAGCGGTTGACGCCGACCACGACCCGCTCGCCGGAGTCGGTCTCCTGCGCGATGCGGTACGCGCTGCGCTCGATCTCGCCCTTCTGGAAGCCGTGCTCGATGGCGCTGACCGCGCCGCCCATCTCCTCGACCCTCGTCATGAGGTCGACGGCGGCCGTCTCGACGTCGTCGGTCATCCTCTCGATGACGTACGAGCCCGCGAAGGGGTCGACGGTCGCCGTGACGTCCGTCTCGTAGGCCAGCACCTGCTGGGTCCGCAGGGCCAGACGCGCCGACTTGTCGGTGGGCAGCGCGATCGCCTCGTCGAAGGAGTTGGTGTGCAGCGACTGGGTGCCGCCGAGGACCGCGCCCAGCCCCTGGACGGCTACGCGCACCAGGTTCACCTCCGGCTGCTGGGCCGTCAGCTGCACGCCCGCGGTCTGCGTGTGGAAGCGCAGCATCAGTGACTTGGGGTTCCTCGCGCCGAACTCCTCGCGCATCACGCGGGCCCAGATGCGGCGCGCGGCACGGAATTTGGCGACCTCCTCCAGGATCGTCGTACGGGCGACGAAGAAGAAGGACAGGCGGGGAGCGAAGTCGTCGACGTCCATGCCCGCCGCCACCGCCGTGCGGACGTACTCGATGCCGTCCGCGAGGGTGAACGCGATCTCCTGTGCGGGGGACGCGCCCGCCTCGGCCATGTGGTAGCCGGAGATCGAGATGGTGTTCCACTTCGGGATCTCGGTCCGGCAGTACTTGAAGATGTCCGCGATCAGACGAAGCGAGGGCTTGGGCGGGAAGATGTACGTGCCGCGCGCGATGTACTCCTTCAGCACGTCGTTCTGGATCGTGCCGGTCAACCGGGAGGCCGGGACCCCCTGTTCCTCGCCGACCAGCTGGTACATGAGCAGCAGCAGCGCCGCGGGGGCGTTGATCGTCATCGAGGTGGAGACCTGGTCCAGCGGGATGCCGTCGAACAGGATCCGCATGTCCTCCACCGAGTCGATCGCGACGCCGACCTTGCCGACCTCGCCGTGCGCGATGGCGGCGTCCGAGTCGTGGCCCATCTGGGTGGGCAGGTCGAAGGCGACCGAGAGGCCCATCGTGCCGTTCGCGATCAGCTGCTTGTACCGCGCGTTCGACTCCACCGCCGTGCCGAAGCCGGCGTACTGGCGCATCGTCCAGGGACGGCCGGTGTACATCGACGGGTACACCCCCCGGGTGAAGGGGTAGGCGCCGGGATCGCCCAGCTTCTCCGCCGGGTCCCAGTCCTTCAGGACCTCCGGTCCGTAGACCGCTTCGATGGGCAGTCCGGACTCCGACTCGCGCGACATCGCTGTGCCTCCCGCTGGGTTACTCACTGGTAGGTCCGACCCTCGCGACGGACTGTAGCGGTGGCCGTGCGCCCGGTGGAGGGACCCTGGCTGGGACCTTGCTCACAGACCGGTGCGCGTATCCGTTCCCCTCTCTTGGCGCACACCTCCGCTCTCCACCATGCCGCGCGGTTCACGACCGGTCACGCGCGGGGAACATCCTCAGGGTGTCTCCCAGGGGTATACCTGGCACATCGGCGTGCGGTGGACGGGTGAGACGACGGGGGTTCGAATGCGCACCACGGGCAGGGGAAGATCACTGGCCGCTCTGCTGGCGCTCATCGCGGTGAGCGGCTGCCGGGCTCAGGCCGTCGACGCGCACGGGACGCGGGCGCCGGCGAGGGCGACGACCGGCACGACGAACGGCTCGGCGGCCGCGTCGGACGACGCCAAGCCGAGCGCGGGGAGCGCCGTGCCGGGTGCCGCGTCCCGGGAGCCCGGCCCGACCGCTTCCATGACACCGTCCCCCAAGGTGCTGTGGTCCCGCGGCGACCGTGGCCGGGACGTCCGCGAGGTCCAGGCCCGGCTGCGCCAGCTCGCCTGGCTCTTCGAGGGCCCGACGGGGACGTACGACTTCGCGACGGTCACCGCCGTACGCGGCTTCCAGGGCAAGCGGGGGCTCGCGCGCACCGGCGAGCTGGACGCCGTGACCTGGCAGCGGCTGCTGTCGATGACGCACGAGCCGGCCCGGTGGGAGCTGTACGCGTTCGGGGGCCGGCCCGCGGCGCCGCCCGACCCGCGCTGCATGACCGGCCGGGTGCTGTGCGTCAGCAAGACGAGCCGCACCCTGCGCTGGATGGTCGACGGAAGGACCGTCTCGGTGATGGACGTGCGGTTCGGCGCGCAGTACACCCCGACCCGCGAGGGCGTGTTCAGCGTGAACTTCAAGTCCCGCTACCACGTGTCGACGATCTACCACACGTCCATGCCGTACGCGATGTTCTTCAGCGGCGGCCAGGCGGTCCACTACTCCGCCGAC
The DNA here is from genome assembly GCF_042887295.1 of Streptomyces sp. NPDC057950. Classification (NCBI taxonomy): domain Bacteria; kingdom Bacillati; phylum Actinomycetota; class Actinomycetes; order Kitasatosporales; family Streptomycetaceae; genus Streptomyces; species Streptomyces sp. NPDC057950. The sequence continues at coordinate 172,719 of NZ_JBHVPP010000018.1, read as the reverse complement.
TTCGCGGCCCGCGGCTACGCGGGCGCCTCGCACGGCTGCGTCAACGTACGGGAAGAGGGGAAGATCGCGGCGCTGTTCGCGCAGGTCCGCACGGGGGACAAGGTCGTCGTGTACTGGTGACGGCGGGTGCGGGGCGCTCAGTGTGTGCGGGGCGCGGGCGGGACCGGGGGAACGTGTCCCGCCCGCGCCGGTGTGCACCGAGCCTGGGTACGGGGGGAACCCCGGCTCGGTGCGACGGCCGATGACCAGTCGGCTCACCCAGTACTGCGTCGACGCGGCCGAAAACGTCACACCAGCGCGGGAAAAAGTTCAACGAAACACGAAACCGCAGCCCAGAGCGTGTGAGCGAAGGGGCCTCGCGGGCCCCGTGACCGACGGCGGCACCCGGAGTATGGCCGGGAACCGATGGCCGGGAAGCTGCTCAGACCGCCGAGCGACGCGGCAACGCGGCGTCCGTCCGCGCGGCGTCCCGAAAGGCCGAGGACAGCGCCGACTCGAGCGGCGGCTGCGGTGCCAGGGCAGACGGCGAGGCCGGGGGGAAGACCCCGCTGTGATGGTGTCCGTTGTCGCCCGGGACCATGTGGCCGCCGTCGTCGCCCCCCTTGCCGCCGCCCGAACCGTGCCCGGAATCGTGCCCGGGACCGGAGCCGCCCTGCCCGTCACCCTGACCGCCCCGGTCGTCCCGGCCCTCGCCGGAACCGGCTCCCGTCCAGCCCAGGACACGCTTGCAGAACGTCTTCACCCGGCCACCGCCGCCCGCCGCGTCCGTCAGGACGCGTCTGCGGCCGGCCTCCAGGTTCTTGCCGCCCAGGACATCCCGGCACGACGAGCGCGTCCTGCTCCACCACTCTTGGGAGCGGCCCGGCCGGCCCGGCCCGGACGAGTGGGACTGTCCGCTCTCGGAGCCGCCGGCCAGCACGTCGTCCGAGGAGCCGGAACCGGCCGGCCCGCTCACCGTGGCACCGGGCAGCGGTGTTTCGGAGCCGTCCGCCTGCGACTCCCCCGGCGACGGCGAGACCATCGGGTGCTGCGGTGTCTGGGCCGCGGAAACCGTGGCGGCCGGATGCGGCCTGTCGTCACTGAACGGAGTCGGCAGCACTCCGGTTCCGGCGGCGACGGCGACCCCGCCGATCATGCCGACGGCCAGCACGGCGGCCAGCCCGAAGCGCACCGGCCGACCCCACCGGGCCCGGTGACCGCCCGGACCCGGGCCGCCCAGACGGATCAGACCGGCGTCGGCGGAGTGCGCGGCCGCCCGCGGGTCCCGGCCCGCGGCGAGCTGCGCCGGGACTCCGTCGCGGCCGGCGCGGGCGGCCCGGAACGCGGCCAACGCGGCGGCCTCGCCGGGCAGTTCGGCCCCGTCCGGAGCGGGCTTTGCGACCAGCGAGGCGAGCACCTCGGTGAGCCGCTCCACGCGTTCCTTGGTGCCGGCGTCGACGGTCTCCAGCAGCTCGCCGCGCAGCAGACGCTCCGCGGCCTCGCGGTCCAGCCACCTGTAGTCCTCGTCGGCCATCACATGTCCTTCTGCGTCCGCGAACGCGTATGCGTCACACCGGCGGACGTCACCGCGCGTGTGCGCGACTCTCGTGGTGGGGGGACCGCGCCGAGCGCGACCGGGGATTCCGGATCGCCGCCGATCAGCTCCGCGAGCCGCTTCAGACCCCGGTGCGCCGCGGTGCGGACGGCTCCGGGCCGCTTGCCGAGGGTCTCGGCCGCGGACTTGGCGTCGAGGCCGACGACGACCCGCAGTACCACGGCCTCCGCCTGGTCCTGCGGGAGCTGGGCTATCAGCGAGAGGGTGCTGTCGGTGGCCAGCGCCTCGATGGCCTCGCCCGCGGTGTCCGACTCGGCGGCCTTGCCGGTCAGTTCGGTCTCGTCGCCGCCGATCGCGGGGCGGCGCCCGCGCATGCGTACGTGGTCGAGGGCGCGGTTACGGGCGATCCGGGCGGCCCATCCGCGGAAGCGGTCGGCGTCACCGCTGAACCTCTCCAGGTCACGGGCGATCTGCAGCCATGCCTCGGAGGTGACGTCCTCCGCGTCCGGGTCACCGACCAGCGTCCGTACGTATCCGAGCAGCCGTGGGTGCACCGCGCGGTACACAGTCCGGAACGCGGTCTCGTCCCCGTCCTGCGCCGCAAGCACCGCGGTGGTCAGCTCCGCGTCGTCCCCCAGCACCCGCGCGCCCCTCTTTGCGCCTGAACCGGCGCCGCTCTCGCGGACCGGGCTCTCGCCGTTGTGGTTGCCTGCTCCTCCGCGCACCGGCGCGAATGGCACGTTACGGCCTGAAACAGCTCCCCGTCCACGTCCGTACAACTTGCAACTATGTCGTGACGGAGCGAGGTGTGACACAAAACGCAGTCGCGGCGCTGTAGAGAGTACGGGCCGCCGCGCGGCCCGTGCCGCGCGACGGCCGGGGCCTCTCCTGTGGGGGGTGGCGGCCCCGGCCGTTGCCATCGGCTCTCCGGACGGGCGTCCTCGAGCCGCCGACACCGCCTCTCGCGGAACGCGCCCGGCAACGCCGCGGACCAGGCCAGAGCCGCTCCCTCGCTCCTACTCCTTCTTCCCTGACTCCTCCGGCTCCTCCGGCTCCGCCTCGGTGTCCGGGTCCCGGCCGGTCCGGTCGTCCGTCCAGTCGTCCCGGCGCCGGGTCCGCGCGCCGTGCGCCCCCCTCTCCCGCGCGGCCCGGTACGCGGCGACGGCCCGCCCCTCCGCATCGGGATCGACGGGAGCGGTCCGCACGGCGGCGAGCAGCATGTCGAGGGAGAGGCCGAAGGCGAGGCCGGGGAAGCGATCGGTGTCCGCGCGCCGTTCACCCATGTACCCGCCCGCCTCTCACCGACCGCTCCTGGCGTTCATCCCGAATCCCCCGGCGTCCGGCGGCCTCGGGGCGTCACATCACCCGTCGCGCCGTCGTCCGCGCCCCCGTCCGTGGCGTCGTCCGTGGCGTTGTCCGTCCCGTCGGCGCCGATCTGCTGGGCCAGTCGCCTCAGGCCGCGATGGGCCGCGGTGCGCACCGCCCCCGGGCGCTTGCCGAGGACGCGTGCGGCGGCGGGCCCGTCCAGGCCGACGACCACGCGCAGCAGTACGGCCTCGGCCTGGTCTCGGGGCAGCCGCGCGACCAGTTCCAGGGCACGCTCGGTGCCGAGGGTCTCCAGCGCCTGGTCGTGGGTGCTGTGGTGGCCGGGCAGTTCCAGGGCCTCGTTCTCGAGCGGGGTGGCCCTGGGGCGTACTTTCTGGCGCCGCAGATGGTCGAGCGCGCGGTGCCGGGCGATGGTCGCGGTCCAGCCTCGGAACCCGGCGCCGTCCCCCCGGAACCGTCCGAGGTCACGGGCGATCTCCAGCCACGCGTCGGACGCCACGTCCTCGGCGTCGTCCCCGACGATCCCGCGCAGATAGCCGAGCAGCCCCGGCTGCACCATCCGGTAGGCGACCGCGAAGGCGACCTCGTCCCCCTCCTGCGCCCGCGCCACGGCCGCACCGAGCTCACCGTCGTACACCTGTACGCGGCGGGGTTCCCCTCCCTGGCCCAACACTGTCCTCGTTCGTACCGAGTTCGCCTGAATGCGCACCGTGCGACACGGCCGGCCGTGTCGACGTCCCCGTGGTCATCAGCGTCGCCCCCCACGGAAATGTCACAGGCCGTCAGGCCCTCCGCCCCGCCTCGGGTCCGACGCCGGCCCGCCCTGTCCGCGCGGCCGGTGGTGCGGCTCGCGTACGGGCGTCCGTCAGCCGACGGTGTCCACCGGTTCGGGCACCGGGGCCGGTTGTCCGTGTGACGCCGGCATCCGGTCGGCGTTCACCACGACCCAGGCGATCAGCGCGGCCAGCAGCAGCGCGCCCATCGCCCACCAGGTGGCGACGTTGAAGCCGTGCACGGCGGCCCGTGAGGCGAGGGCGTGGCGGTCGGCGCCGGGCCCGGCGTGCGCGGTCGCGTAGCGGGTCGTGACACTCGCGGCGATCGTGTTGAGCAGCGCCGTCCCGATGGAACCGCCCACCTGCTGGGCCGTGTTGAAGGTCGCGGAAGCCGCGCCCGCGTCCCGGGGCGCGACGCTCGACGTGGCCAGCGAGACGCAGGTCATCATCGCCGTGCCCATGCCGAGGCCGAGCATCAGCATGCCGGGCAGGACGTGCGAGGCGTACGCGGGTGCCACGCCGACCTGGGCGATGACCGCCAACGCGCCCGCGGCGAGCAGCAGTCCCGGGACGATCAGGGTGCGCGGCGGGACCCGGTTCAGCAGCCGGGCCGCGACCTGCGTGGAGCCGGTGATCATGCCGACCGTGATGGGGAGATAGGCGAGCCCGGTCCTCAGCGGCGAGTACCCGAGGACGCGCTGGAAGTAGTACGTCAGGAAGAGGAAGACCCCGAACATCCCGATGGTGACCATCAGGATGGTGAGGAACGCCCCGACCCGCTGCCGGTCCCTCACCACCGACATCGGCAGCAGCGGCACCCGGGCCCGGGTCTGCCACAGCCCGAACAGGCCGAGCAGTACGACACCGGCGGCCAGCAGTCCGAGGACCAGTGCGTCGCCCCAGCTCCGCGACTCCGCCTCCGAGAAGCCGTACACCAGCGAGAGCATGCCGGCGGAGCCGAGCAGCGCCCCCGGCACGTCGAGGTGCGCGTCCTCGTAGCGGCCGCCGCCGTCGAGCAGCACCCAGGCGCCCGCGAACGCGACGAGGGCGATGGGGACGTTGACGTACAGGCACCAGCGCCAGTCGAGGTACTGGGTGAGGAGGCCGCCCGCGAGCAGTCCGATCGCCGCGCCCGCGCCGACGATCGCGCCGAACACCCCGAATGCCTTGCCGCGTTCCCCGGGATCGGTGAACGTCGTGGTGAGCAGCGACAGGGCGGCGGGCGCGAGCAGCGCCGCGAACACACCCTGGAGGGCGCGCGCCCCGAACAGCATCCCCGAGTCGGCCGCGGCGCCGCCCAGCGCGGACGCGGCGGCGAAGCCCAACAGGCCGGTCATGAAGGCGAGTCTGCGCCCGGCGAGGTCGGCGATCCGGCCGCCGAGCAGCAACAGGCCCCCGAAGGCCAGGGTGTAGGCGGTGATGACCCACTGCCGGTTCCCGTCCGACATGTGCAGGGCGGTCTGGGCGGACGGCAGGGCGATGTTCACGATGGTCATGTCGAGGATGACCATGAGCTGGGCGAGGGCGATGACAACCAGCGCCCACCAGCGGCGGTTCGCGGCCACGAGGCCTCCCGGGTCCGGCGGTTGTCCTCATGGTCCCTCCGGGAGCCGCCTTTTGGGAACGGTCGCGTACCTTGAGAGGTGGTGATCCCGCCGGTCCGGCCCGTACGAGCCCGTCAGCGCCGCGCCCTGTCCCCGGTGGCCTCCCGGCACAGCAGTCGCAGCGAGCCGTCGCCCCCGTAGCAGCGGCGGGCCTCGTCGATCGGGTCCCACAACCGCCCGTCGGGGGTCCGCAGCCAGTGCTCGCCGCCGGTCTCCCACCACTCCGCGCCGGTGTACCGGGCGACGACCTCACCGGCGTACGCGCCGAAGCCGCGCAGCACGCTCTCCACGGCGGCATACGGCGCCCGTTCACGGCGTATCTCGTCGATCAGCCGGTCGACGCGCCACACACTCTGGGCCGAGTAGTCGAGGCGCAGCCGGGCACCCTCGCGCATCGTGGCGACGGCGTCCGCCGCCCAGCGCACGGGCTTCCTCGCGGCCTGGGGCCTGGTTGTTCGCTGTGCGTTCACACTCGGGAAAGCGCTTCGAGGACGGGTTTCGTCACGCGTTCCGGGCACATCCGCGACACCGGCCCAGGACCCCCATCCGCCCGCGCAGGACAGTCACAGGAACCCCGCAGGAATCAGGTTTACGGCCGACCCAGGGGCTCCCGTCGAGCGTCCCGGGCCGCGGCCCCGGGGCTGCGCGTCACGAGCGTCCGCGGGCGCGTCGTGACACCACCGCACGCAGCACGCGCCGCCCTTCCGTGGACACCTCGAGCGCGGGGCGCAGTCCGCCCGCGCCCCGGCCCGCCAGCAGCTCCAGGACGGTGACCTGACGGCGCAGTTCGGCCGCGACGAGGGGGGAGATGCCCTCCGTGCGGCCCTCACGGTGCGCGGAGACCGGGCACGTGTCCGTGTCGCCGGCGGCCGCGTCGAGCAGCCGGTGGATCCGCAGGGCCGCCACCGAGCACGCGTCGGCCCACTCCCGCAGGTCGGGCGCGAAGGGGTCGTCCGGGGCGGCGGCGAGCATACGGCGGACCAGGACGGCGGCCTCGTCCTCACCATCGGCGTCGCCGTCGCCGTCAGCGTCACCGGCCCGCCCGGGATCGATCACCTCCAGCTCGGTCCGTGCCCGATCGAGGTACTCACCCCAGGCGCCACCGTCCGCGAGGCTCGACCACAGCGGTCTCAGGACCTCGTCGTCGCCTCCCAGCAGAGGCACACACCGATCCAAACAAGCCAGCCCGCTGGCCGCCAGACCACGCTCGTCGGCCTGAGCGATCAGGTCCATCAGACTCATCACGCCTCCCCTCGACAGGGCGCTCCCCCATACGGAGCCCGCACTTTCCCTTACTGCGTGCTCAGCAGCGGGAGTGTCACAGGGGTACCACGCCGAGCCGGTCCAGGAGGCGGAACTACAGATTTTCGGCCAACAACGGTGTCCCGGCCGGTGGCTGTCAGACGGCTGCGGCGGCCGGTCCGCGCAGCGCCTTCTCGTGCTGCATCCGGGTCAGCCGCAGGACGACGAGGATCGCCAGCAGGGCGGCGGCGACGTCGGCGGCGTCCGCGAACGTCGCCTGACCGGCCGCGTGCCGCATCTCCAGCGCGGTACGGGCGTCGCGGTGCTCCGCCGTGGAGGCCCGGTCGGCGAGCAGCGCGGTCAGCCACAGCGCCCACCAGAGGTTGACCAGGCCGTGCGAGCTCCGGGAGCCCCGCGGGATGCTCGCGTCCCAGATGTCCACCATGATCCGGCGCGGGCGCCACAGGTTCAGCACCGGCACGAACCAGCCCCCGACCGCCCAGCCGCGGGCCTTGCTGTGTCCGAAGGGGTCGAACACCTCGGCGTTGACCCGCGCCCGGTGGAACCAGACGAGGAAGACGACGACGGTCGCGAGCAGGGCGCCCGTCTGCGCGTACCCGGCCGCGGAGTACAGCGAGTCCGCGTGGTCCGCCCTCCGCCGGATGCCCTCCCCGGTCCGGCCGTCCACCAGCGCGGACGCCACGCCGTACATCGTGCGGTCCGCCCAGATCGCGAGGAGGTCGGTCGCGACGACCAGGCCGAGGAGCGCGGCGGTGGCCCTTCCCAGACCGACCGGCGACCTCAGCCAGGCGGGACCGTGCGGCAGCACGGGGATGCCCGTCGGCAGGGGCGGGGGGAAGGGCGTGTGCGCACCGGACATGGGCGCGTCGGACATGGGTGTACTGGACATCGGTCCCCCCGGATCTCCGGCACGTACGCGAGGCGGTACCGGCACAAGAAGCCGGGTGTGCTCCCTCCCCAGGGGCACACCCGGCACACGAACCATCGGAAGATACGTTCCTCCGGCCCCGGCGTCCAACCGATTGCGCCCCGGTCCTCGCGGCGGCCACCGACCGGCCGGGCTGGCCGGCCCGGCGGGTCCGGCGGGTCCGGCGGGTCCGGCGGGTCCGGCGGGTCCGGTTCAGCCCAGTCGGTCTGGCCGACCCGGCGGGGCCCGTTCAGCCCAGTCGGTCCGGCCGACCCGGCGGGGCCCGTTCAGCCCAGTCGGTCCGGCCGACCCGGCGGGGCCGTTCAGCCCAGTCGGTCCGCGAGGCTCTTGAAACCGGTCCAGGAGAGCGCCGGCCGGCGCGGGTCCCACAGCTTCTGGACGGTCGCGCGCAACGGCATCCTGATGCCCGCCGCCACCTGGTCCTGGGTCTGCGCGGCCGAGAGGTCGCACCAGACGGCGAAGCTCCCGCCGAGGATCCGGCCGTCGTACCGCGACGGGACCGGTGTGGTGCCGCGCAGCACGAGCGGGGTCCACTGCTCGTAGATCCGCCGCCCGGTCGGATAGACGAAGGTCTGCGGTTCGCCGAGGACGTAGTAGAGGAACTCGTCGTTGTAGTTGATGAGTTCGCGGCCGGCGCTCAGGTACTCGGCCGGCGGCCGGGCGCCGAACTCCTTGCCGGTCCAGTACGCGACCTCGATGCCCTTGGCGGCCTGGACGCCGCCCCCGCGGAAGAACCCGTCGTTCCAGGCCCGCGCGGTCCTGTCGTGTCCGCGCACCACCGCGGCGCGGTCGTTGAGCCAGCCGGTCGCCAGGTCGGCGACGCTCCCGCCGGCCCCGAAGCGCTTCCTGGCCGCGGCGGCCAGCTGCGGATAGGAGGCCGCCGGGTTCGCCACGGTCAGCGCCTGGTACTCGTCGCCGCCGAGGTGCCAGTACGGACCGGGGAAGAGGCCCGCGTACTCGTTGAGCAGGTCGTCGACGATGGCCGCCGACGCGGGCTTGGAGATGTCGACGGCACCCCGGGTGGGGACCCCGGAGGCGTTTTGGAGCTGGAGGTCGGGGTGGGCGGCGATCACCGCGCCGAGGTGGCCCGGCGAGTCGATCTCGGGCACGACGTGGATGTGCCGGCTCTCCGCGAGGTCGATGATGTCCTTGACCTCGGTCTTGGACAGATGCTGCCTGGACACGATCTCCGGGTGGGTGTCCGACTGGATGCGGAAGCCCTGGTCGTCGGAGAAGTGCAGGCCCAGCTCGTTGAACTTCAGATCGCCCAGTTCGCGGACGCGGTCCTCGATCCAGGCCGCCGTGAAGTGCTTGCGGGCGATGTCGAGCATGAACCCGCGGCGCGGTTTCGCGGGCCGGTCGCGTACGACGCCCTCCGGCGCGGTGCCGCCGCCGTGCACCTCCTGCTTGAGGGTGCGCGTGCCGTAGAAGACACCCGCCTGGCCGGGCGCGGAGATGGTGACCCGGCGGTTCTTCACCGTCAGGGTGTACGACTCCGGGTCGGCGGCCGTGTGGTTCAGGCCGAGTTCGACGTCACCGTCACGGGCCTCCGTGCGCCCCGCGTAGGACAGCTTCAACTCCCCCGCGATCAGCTTTCCCTCGTCGGCGAGGCCCGGGTCGTCCACGACGACCCGGCCGCCCTCGGCCGGACGCCAGCCGGGCCCCCGGGCAGCCGTGTGCTCCCGCACGGCGGGGATCGTGCGGGGGGCCTGGGAGAGGGGGTAGATCCGGGTGGGCGAGGCGGACGCGGAGGACCGGCTCGCGTCGGCGGACCCGCTCGCCGAGGACACGCTCGCCCCGGTCCGGCCGTCGTCGGAGGGCCACAGCGTCACGGCCGTCACCACGGCGCCCGCCGCCACGACCACCGCACCGGCTGTCAACGCCGGCCGCCTCCCGCTCCGTACCGGCGCCCGTCGCCGCCTGCCCGTGCTCACCGCACCACGCCCTTCACGATCACCCTCGCACCCCGACCGTCGAGGCCCGCACCTTCACGTACGCATCCCGCACCCCGTACACCTCACGTCGTACACCCCTCGCATGAACCACGGTCCCCTTCTCCTTCACAACCGTCCACCGCAGGTTCCGAAACTCTCCCTTCCGGGTGAAATTCAGGCATCGGACGGACAGCTCCCGTCAATCATCGATACCGTGGCGGCACACTTCTCACTTGATCCCCTGCCGCACCACACGTGACGTCCACAGGGCGCCACGGCACGCACCCGCCGCCATCCCATCGCCGAGGACCCACGCTGCTGCCCGCGCACCGTCTCCCACGCCTCCCCGGCCAGGTCGCCCTACCCGAACAGAAGAGCGCGCCACCGTCCCCGGCGCGCCTGCATCACTTCAACAACGCGCCCGCCGACGAGGTCGAGCGCGCCCTGCTCACCTGTTGCCGCAATCCTCGCTGGGCCCGCCGGCTGGCCGCCCACCGGCCCTATCCGGATCTGGACGCCCTGCTGGCCGCGGCCGACGAGGCGGCGTACGACCTCACGCCCGGCGATCTCGCCGAAGCGCTGGCCGGCGAGTCGCTCACGCCGCTCCCGGACGGCGGCTACTCCGCCGCCCACACCGCGCTGAGCGCCGCGCACGCCGCGTACGAAAGCCGCTTCGGGCATGTGTTCGTCATCTGTCTGGACGGCATAGCCCCCGAAGAGGCCCTCGACCAGGTGCTCGGCGCCATCCGGTCACGATTGACGAACGATCGGGAGGAGGAGCGGGTCACGACGGCGGACGAGCTGCGCCGCCTCGCCCGAGGCCGCCTGGCCCGCCTGGTGCCGCACTTCAGCGCGCCGCCCGTACTCGAGCGCCCCGCCTAGGACGTGTTGCGAAAGTCCCGCCCGCCTCGCGACGCCTGGCACGCCCCAGCGGCGCCACCCCGAGGACCTCGGGGCACGCCGGCCGCGCCCCGGCCCTCGATCCGCGTCCGCAGTAGCCCGTCCGTGCCTGATTGTCTGCCAGTTTGATCACATAGATAGGGCCGCTGTAAACGTTCCGACAAGTCGTCGCTACGATGGCCGGGGCCGGTGGACCGTACCCGGCCGGGCCGACCGACACAGAAGCCGGCAGGCCCCAATCCCCGCTCCCGGAGGGTTCTTCCGTGCCGGCTGGAACGCTGTACCGCGGCCGGGAAGGAATGTGGTCCTGGGTGGCTCATCGAGTCACCGGCGTCCTCATCTTCTTCTTCCTGTTCGTACACGTGCTGGACACCGCTCTCGTCCGTGTCTCCCCCGAGGACTACGACAGGGTCGTGTCCACGTACAAGACGCCGATCGTCGCGCTGTTGGAGTACGGCCTCGTCGCCGCCATCCTCTTCCACGCGCTCAACGGCCTGCGTGTCATCGCCGTCGACTTCTGGTCGAAGGGCCCGCGCTACCAGAAGCAGATGCTCTGGTCCGTCGTCGGTATCTGGGTCGTGCTGATGGCCGGGACGCTGTACCCCGTCCTCGGGCACGCATTCCGCGAAGTCTTCGGGAGCTGACGCAGATGTCCACCACAGAGACTGCCGCTTCCGGCATCGGCCCCGTCGAGGGCGCGGGCGCGTACTCGGCGTACGGCGTCGACAACCCGGCGCCGCTCATCGAGGCGCCCCGCAAGCGCACCAAGAAGACCCCGAAGTCGACGCGCGGCAATTTCGAGATGTACGGCTGGCTCTTCATGCGCCTGTCCGGCATCGTCCTCGTCGTCCTGGTCCTCGGCCACCTGCTCATCCAGCTCGTCCTCGACGGCGGAGTCTCCAAGATCGGCTTCGCGTTCGTCGCGGGCCGCTGGGCTTCCCCGTGGTGGCAGGCCTGGGACCTCGCGATGCTGTGGCTCGCCATGCTGCACGGCGCCAACGGCCTGCGCACGGTCATCAACGACTACGCCGAGCGCGCGAACACCCGCCTGTGGCTCAAGGGCCTGCTCTACACCGCGACGGTGTTCACCATCCTGCTGGGCACGCTGGTGATCTTCACCTTCGACCCGAACATCCGCTAGGCACGGGGCTGAGGTAACCGACTCATGCAGATCCACAAGTACGACACCGTCATCGTCGGCGCCGGCGGCGCCGGCATGCGCGCCGCCATCGAGGCGACGAAGCGCAGCCGCACCGCCGTGCTGACGAAGCTCTACCCCACCCGCTCCCACACGGGCGCGGCGCAGGGCGGCATGGCCGCCGCGCTGGCCAACGTGGAGGAGGACAACTGGGAGTGGCACACCTTCGACACCGTCAAGGGCGGTGACTACCTGGTCGACCAGGACGCCGCCGAGATCCTGGCGAAGGAGGCCATCGACTCGGTCCTCGACCTCGAGAAGATGGGCCTGCCGTTCAACCGGACGCCCGAGGGCCGGATCGACCAGCGTCGTTTCGGCGGTCACTCCCGCAACCACGGCGAGGCCCCGGTCCGCCGGTCCTGCTACGCCGCGGACCGCACCGGCCACATGATCCTCCAGACGCTGTACCAGAACTGCGTCAAGGAGGGCGTGGAGTTCTTCAACGAGTTCTACGTGCTCGACCAGCTGATCACCGAGGTCGACGGCGTGAAGCGCTCGGCCGGCGTGGTCGCGTACGAGCTGGCGACCGGCGAGATCCACGTCTTCCAGGCGAAGTCCGTGATCTACGCGTCCGGCGGCACCGGCAAGTTCTTCAAGGTGACGTCCAACGCGCACACGCTGACCGGTGACGGCCAGGCCGCGGTCTACCGTCGCGGACTGCCGCTGGAGGACATGGAGTTCTTCCAGTTCCACCCGACCGGCATCTGGCGCATGGGCATCCTGCTGACGGAGGGCGCCCGCGGTGAGGGCGGCATCCTCCGCAACAAGGACGGCGAGCGCTTCATGGAGAAGTACGCGCCGGTCATGAAGGACCTCGCGTCCCGTGACGTCGTCTCCCGCTCCATCTACACGGAGATCCGTGAGGGCCGCGGCTGCGGTCCCGAGGGCGACCACGTCTACCTCGACCTCACGCACCTCCCGCCGGAGCAGCTCGACGCGAAGCTCCCTGACATCACCGAGTTCGCCCGTACGTACCTCGGCATCGAGCCCTACACGGACCCGATCCCGATCCAGCCCACCGCGCACTACGCGATGGGCGGCATCCCGACGAACGTCCAGGGTGAGGTGCTGAGCGACAACACCACGGTCGTCCCGGGCCTGTACGCGGCCGGTGAGGTCGCCTGCGTGTCCGTGCACGGCGCCAACCGTCTGGGCACGAACTCGCTCCTGGACATCAACGTGTTCGGGCGCCGCGCGGGCATCGCCGCGGCCGAGTACTCGGCGAAGGCCGACTACGTCGAGCTGCCGGAGAACCCGGCCTCGCAGGTCGTCACCCAGGTCGAGCGGCTGCGTGACTCCACCGGCACCGAGCGGGTCGCGACCCTCCGCCTCGAGCTGCAGGAGTGCATGGACGCCAACGTGATGGTGTTCCGCACCGAGCAGACGATCAAGACGGCGGTCGAGAAGATCGCGGAGCTGCGCGAGCGCTACAAGAACGTCTCGATCCAGGACAAGGGCAAGCGGTTCAACACGGACCTCCTCGAGGCCATCGAGCTGGGCAACCTGCTCGACCTGGCCGAGGTCATGGCCGTCTCCGCGCTCGCCCGCAAGGAGTCCCGCGGCGGTCACTACCGCGAGGACTACCCGAACCGTGACGACGTGAACTTCATGCGCCACACCATGGCGTACCGCGAGGTCGGCGACGACGGCACCGAGTCCATCCGTCTCGACTACAAGCCGGTCGTCCAGACCCGCTACCAGCCGATGGAGCGTAAGTACTGATGGCTACCCCGACTCTCGACAAGGCGGACAGCGCCGGCCAGCCCGAGGCGGGCTTCGCCGACTCGCCGTACATCACCGCCACGTTCCGCATCCGCCGCTTCAACCCCGAGGTCTCGGCGGACGCGGTCTGGGAAGACTTCCAGCTGGAGATCGACCCGAAGGAGCGTGTCCTCGACGCGCTGCACAAGATCAAGTGGGACCAGGACGGCACGCTCACCTTCCGCCGTTCCTGCGCCCACGGCATCTGCGGCTCGGACGCCATGCGGATCAACGGCAAGAACCGCCTGGCCTGCAAGACGCTGATCAAGGACATCAACCCCGACAAGCCGATCACGGTCGAGGCCATCAAGGGCCTGACGGTCCTGAAGGACCTCGTGGTCGACATGGACCCGTTCTTCCAGGCGTACCGCGACGTGATGCCCTTCCTCATCACGAAGGACACCAACGAGCCGACGCGTGAGCGTCTGCAGAGCGCCGAGGACCGCGAGCGCTTCGACGACACCACCAAGTGCATCCTCTGCGCGGCGTGCACGTCGTCCTGCCCGGTGTTCTGGAACGACGGCCAGTACTTCGGCCCGGCCGCGATCGTGAACGCGCACCGCTTCATCTTCGACAGCCGTGACGAAGCGGGCGAGCAGCGCCTGGAGATCCTCAACGACAAGGACGGCGTGTGGCGTTGCCGCACCACGTTCAACTGCACGGACGCCTGCCCTCGCGGTATCGAGGTCACGAAGGCGATCCAGGAGGTCAAGCGCGCGCTGATCACGCGTCGCTTCTGATCCGCCGCCGCTGCCCGAAGGGCCCCGCTCCGTCCCGGAGCGGGGCCCTTCGTCACGACTGCCGTCGTCAGCCGCGCAGTACGCGGCCCTGCTTGTCGGTGCGGTCGTTGCTCGTGAAGAACAGGATCGCGTCGATCAGGGCCCAGATGCCGAGGCCGCCACAGGTGAAGAGCTGGCCGAGGGCCACGCCGGTGGAACCGACGTAGAAGCGGCCGGCGCCGAATCCGCCCAGGAACAACTGGAGGACGCCCGCGACGATCTTGGACTTGTCGGAGTAGGGACGGCCCTGCGGGTCGTAGCCGTAGGGGGCGTCAGGGGTGGGGACGGTCATGAAAGCTGCTCCTGGATGGCTGAAATACAACCGGAGCAAAGCGCTCCGGCCGGAGTCCAGGAGGGACCTCATGACAGAGATCGCCCATGGATCACGTGCACGCCATCCCCCCTGTGCCGTGGGAGCGTACGAAAATCAATGACCCCAAGGGGAGAGAAATCGATCAATCGTTCCCATCCCGTGATCATATTCCGGCCACCCGCGGCCCTTTGAGCGAACGGCCGCCGCGCCCACGCCCTAGACGAGGTTGCGGGCCACCGTCCACGCCACCGCCACGAGGAGGATCAACGCCTGCGTGCGCGGTCTCAGTTCGGGCCTCCAGCGGCGTCCGCGCAGCCCCTCTCCGGCCCAGCGCGCGAGCAGCGCGAGGGCGAACGGCGAGGCGAGCAACAACGCCCTGTTGTCCAGCCAGGCCTCGGCGAAGTGACCGTGCATCAGGTCGTACACCATGCGGGTGCCGCCGCAGGCCGGGCAGAGCTGCCCGGTGACCAGACGGAACGGGCACCCGGGCAGGACATGGCCGGGCTCGTGCGGATCGGTGACGTACAGATAGCCCGCCCCGGCCACCCCGGCGGCGAGCACCGCGAGGGGTGCCGCCGCCGGGTGCCGCAGCGCGACCCCGCGCGCCGCGACGGAGTCAGCCACGCAGGACCCGGCCCTCGGAGTCCGTGGCGCCGCTGCCGGTGAGCAGCATGATCCCGTCGATCAGGGCCCATATGCCGAAGCCCCCGCAGGTGAGGAGCTGGGCGATGCCGATGCCGACATTGCCCATGTAGAACCGCCCGATGCCGAGGCTGCCCAGGGTCAGCTGGAGGACACCGGCGACGATCTTCGACTTCTCGGAGTACGGGCGGCCGTAGGGGTCGTAGCCGTAGGGGGCGTTCGGGTCACCGGTGTACGTGCCGGGCGGAACGGCGCCCATCGGGTAACCACCGGGCTGCGCGTACCCGTACGGCCCCGGCTGCTGGTAGGGGCCCTGCTGCCCGGGGCCGTACGGGCCGGGGCCGCCGGGCGGAGTCGCGCCGGCGTGCGGATAGCCGTAGCCGGGCGGCTGGTTCGGGGGCTGCTGCGGCTGCTGCGGCTGATCGGTCAAGGTGCTGGCTCCTGGTAGGCGCGTGCGTGGGGACGGTGGACTCACATACGAAAGTCGGAAATGAGTCACGCCATCTTGCAGCAGGAAACCGCGGACGGAGAAGTGGGTTTGTCCACACGCGGGCGACGACCTCGTCCCGTCACCGTTTTCCGGCGCCGCGGACGGTGCGGGGCACCGCCGGCGCGGGGACCGGGTCTCGGCCCAACGAGTGACCCCCACGGTCAGCCCCCGCGGACGAAGGCGGGCGAACACCTAATCTGACGGCATGTCAGATGACGTGTCACATGAGCTGCTCGGACTCGACAACGTACTGCTGCCGGTGGGTGACCTCGGCGCGGCGGTGAGCTTCTACGAACGGGCCGGGTTCCCGGTGGCGTTCCGGCTCGACGAGGCCGGCATCGCCCTGCTGAAGGTGGGCAAGGAGACTCCGGGGCTGCTGCTGCGCCTGGAGGAGGAACTCGGTCCGCGGCCGCCGGTATGGGCCCCGGCACGGGTGTGGCTGGAGGTCCGGGACGCGCGGGCCACGGCCGACGCGCTGACCGCGGCCGGCATCCGGCCGCTCGCTCCCGTGTTCCCGGTCGCCACCGGCAGGACCGTCGAGATCGCCGATCCCTGGGGCAACGTCATCGGCTTCACGGACTACACCAAGCGGCCCGAACTCGCCCGCCACCTCTGAGGGTCGCCGCTCGGACCACGTGGCGGAACAGGCGCGGAGACATCGGCGGACGTGACGCCCGGCACATCCCCACTCCTGGCTTGAACATGTTCAAAAGCAGGTCTACATTCCTACTCGACAGCGTTTTGAACGCGTTCAAGAAGGGGTGGGGACATGGACCTCACGGTCGTCGCGTACGTCATCTATCTACTGGTCAGCATCGCGCTGACGGTCTGGGTGGCGCGCACACTGAGCCACAACGGGCGGATCTTCCTCGCCGACGTGCTGCACGGGAACGAGAAGCTCGCCGACGCCGTCAACCACCTGTTGGTGGTGGGCTTCTACCTGGTCAACCTGGGCTTCGTCGCGCTCTACCTGAACGGGGACGACGACATCGAGAACGCCCGCGGGGTCTTCGAGGCCCTGTCGACCAAGCTCGGCGTCGTCCTGCTCGTACTCGGTGTCATGCATCTCGGCAACGTGTACGTGCTCAACAGGATCCGGCGGCGGGGCGTGATGGAGCGGGAGCAGTTGCCGCCCGTCGGACCGACGGACTGGGTCGCGCCCGCGGCCGGGGTGTGACCCCGGTGACCGCCTCCTCGGGCACCCGGGACCGGGACGCCACGCGCGTCCCGGTCCGCGGGCTCACGGTTCTCTACGACGCGCAGTGCTCGCTGTGCGCCTTCCTGCGCGACTGGCTGGCGAAGCAGCCCCAACTGGTGCCGCTGCGGCTGACGCCGGCCGCCTCCGACGAGGCCCGGGGGCTGTTCCCCGCGCTCGACCACCGGGCCACCCTCGACGAGATCACCGTCGTGGGCGACGCCGGTCAGGTCTACCGGGGGGCCGCCGCCTGGGTCGTGTGCCTGTGGGCGCTGCGCGAGTACCGGTCGCTCGCGCACCGGCTGAGCACCCCGGCCGGTGCCCTGCTCGCGAGGGGCGCGCTGCTCGCCGCCGCCAAGTGGCGCGCGGGCCACCGCCGCGCCGGGGGATGGGGCGGGCAGGCCTACCGGCGGGACGACGGATGGGTGTACGAACCGACCATCGGATGGCTCTACAACCCTCCCGGCTGTGACGGCGGCACCTGTTCGACTCGTTAGGCTCATGACCGTGCCAGCACCGACAGACGACCCCGGATCCGGCAAGGGCCCCGAGGGCCCGGACCCCAGTCCGGACAAGAGCCCGGACAAGAGCCCGGACAAAGGCCCCGCGAAGAGTGAGCAGACCCGCGCCCTGATCCTGGAGACGGCTCTCCGGCTGTTCCAGGAGCGGGGGTACGACAAGACGACCATGCGGGCCATCGCCAAGGAGGCGGGGGTCTCGGTCGGCAACGCCTACTACTACTTCGCCGGCAAGGAGCACCTGATCCAGGGCTTCTACGACCGGATCGCCGCCGAGCACCGGGTGGCGGTCCGGCCGGTCCTGGAAGGCGAGAAGGATCTGGAGGCGCGGATCGCGGGCGTGCTGAAGGCATGGCTGGACGTGGCGGAGCCCTACCACGAGTTCGCGGCGCAGTTCTTCAAGAACGCCGCCGATCCGGACAGCCCGCTCAGCCCCTTCTCGCCCGAGTCGGCCGGACCGCGCGAGGAGTCCATCGCCCTGCACCGGAAGGTGCTCGCGGGGTCGAAGGCGAAGGTCCCCGACGAGCTGCGGGACGTCCTGCCCGAGCTGATGTGGCTGTCGCAGATGGGGCTCGTCCTGTACTGGGTCTTCGACCGCACGGAGGGACGCGAGCGCAGCTACCGGCTCGCCGAACGCGGCGCCCGGCTGACCACCCGGGGTGTCTCACTGGCCCGCTTCCGGGTGCTGCGACCGCTCGTCCACGAGGTGCACGAGCTGTTCACGGACTTCCTGCCGGGGATGACGAGGCTGCTGCCCGATCCGGCGGTCAAGGGGCGGACCGAGTGATCACCGTCGGGTGAAACCGATTCCTCCGGGGACGAGTACGCGGGTCATCGCGTCCACGCCCCCGGAGAGCTCGCCGTGCCGCCCGATTCGATCGGCGCCAAGGTCACCCCGGACGCCGACGAGATCCTGAAGGCCGTCCGGCCCACGGCTAGTTGACCGCGTCCACCTCGTCCTCGGTCAACTCCACGTCGTGCACCAGCGGTTCGCCGCCCACGAGTACATGACCGGCACGGGCCGTGTACGAGGGTGCCGTGGCCGCCAGGAGGTACGTCCCCGGGGCCGGCACCGAGACGATGTACGAGCCGTCGGCCAGTGACGTCACCCGGTCCAGTTGGCGCCCGCCCTTGGAGAGCAGCGTGACGACCGCCCCGTCGAGGGGTTCGCCCGCCGCGTCGCGGACGAAGCCGTGGACGGCCGTCGCTCCTCCACCCTGCGCGGGCACCGGCACCGGCTCCGTCTCCTCCGCCGGTTCCACCGCCAGGTGCGGCAGCCGCTTGTCGAGCCCGGCCGGCAGCCACCAGTTGGAGTTGCCGAGCAGATGCATCGCGGCCGGCACCAGCGCCGTACGGAGGATGAACGCGTCGAGCGCGACCGCCGCCGCGAGGCCGACGCCCGCCATCGCCGCCCCCGAGTCGCCGCTCAGGACGAAGGCCAGGAAGACGCAGACCATGATCAGGGCCGCGGAGTTGATGACCCGGCTGGTCTCCGCGAGACCGACCCGCACCGCCCGCGCGTTGTCCCTGGTGTGCACCCACTCCTCGTGCATCCGGCTCACCAGGAACACCTGGTAGTCCATCGACAGGCCGAAGAGCAGCGACAGCATGATGACGGGCAGGAAGGCGTTGATCGGCCCCTGTTTGCCGAGGCCCAGCAGGTCCAGGCCCCAGCCCCACTGGAAGACCGCGACGAGGACGCCGAAGGACGCGGCGGCCGCGATCAGGTTCATCACGGCGGCCGTCAGCGGCACCACCAGGGAGCGGAAGGCCACCATCAGAAGCAGGAAGCCCAGGCCGATGATGGTCGCGACGAAGAGCGGGAGACGGTCCCCCGTCACCGTGGAGAAGTCCTTGGAGATCGCCGTCACACCGCCCACGTGGGCCTGGGCGCCCGCGTCCGGGATCGCCTTGTCCCGCAGGGCGTCGATGAGCCGGTCCGTCTTCTCGGACTGCGGCGAGGTGGTCGGCACGACCTGGATGACCGTGACGCCCCCGGCGGGCGGCAGCGCGGCGACCCGGGCGACACCGTCGGTCGCGCGGATGTTCCGCACGAGCGCGTCCGTGTCACCGCCGGACGAGACCACCTGGAGCGGACCGTTGAAGCCGGGCCCGAAGCCCTCCGCGAGCAGGTCGTACGCCTTCCTCGTCGTCGTGGTCGCGTCGTCGTTGCCCTGGTCGGTGGCACCGAGCCGCAGCGACAGCACGGGCAGCGCGAGCACCGCCATGACGACCACGGCGATCGCGGCGATCGTGCGCGGACGCTTCTGCACACCCGCCGACCAGCGCGCGGCCGGACCGCTCGCGGACTCCGGCTCACGCCCTCCCTCGGCGGCCAGCTTGCGCCGCTGACGGCGGCTGAGCACCCGCGGGCCGAGGAAGCCGAGCAGCGCGGGCAGCAGCGTGACCGCCGCGAGCACGCTGAACACGACGGTCAGCGAGGTGCCGATGACCACGCCGTCCAGGAAGCGCAGGTTGGTCACGAGCATCCCGGCGAGCGCGATGCACACCGTGCCCCCCGCGAACAGCACCGCCCGCCCCGAGGTGTTGAGCGCCGTGACCGCCGACTCCTCGGGGTCCGCGCCACGCAGGATGCCGCGCCGGTGCCGGGTGACGATGAACAACGCGTAGTCGATGCCGACGCCGAGCCCGATCAGGGTGGCGAGCAGCGGGGCCAGGTCGGGCACGTCCGTGACATGGCTGACCAACTGGGTGGAGAACAGCCCGGTGCCCACGCCGAAGATCGCGATGCCGATCGGGAGCAGCATCGCGAAGAGCGAGCCGAAGGCGAGGAAGAGGACGACGGCAGCGGCCAGGATGCCGACCATCTCGGCGAGCCCGGTGGGCGGCTCCTGGACCCGCTGGATCGCCTGACCGCCCAGGTCCACGCGCAGACCGGCGCGTTCGGCGCCCTGCGCCGTGTCCACGACGCTCCGCACCAGTTCCTTGGGTACGGCGTTGGCCTGCTCGGCGAAGGTGACCTGGGCGTAGGCGATCCGCCCGTCCTCACTGATCTGCGCCGCGCCCTGCGCGCCCGTGTACGGGCTGGTGACACCGCCGACGCCCTTCATCCCGCCGATCTTCTCGAGCACCGGCTGGATGCGGGCGCGTACGGCCTGGTCCCGGACCGTGCCCGCGTCGACCTTCCACACCACCGTGTCGGTGTCGCCCGCGCGGTCCGGGAAGGCCTTCTCCATCAGGTCGTACGCACGCTTGGAATCCGTGTCGGGCAGGGAGAACACGTTCGCGTAGTCCGTGCCCGCGGTGGACGCCGCGGCCCCCAGTCCGAGCAGCGCCCCCACCCACAACAACAGGACCACCAGCCGGTGCCGATAGCACCACCGTGCCAATGTCGCCACGCTCAACGCTCCTTAGTCGGTCGGTCGGTCCCCCAGGTCCTGGAAGAACCATCGACCGGCGTGCTCGCACGATGAACGACCCGGCCATGACTCTCAAGGAACTCCAAGGCGGGAGCCGCCCGCCGGCGGGCGGCGCGTGCGGATACTGGGGGCATGACCGCTCATGAGGGTGCCACCGTCCTCGTCGTCGAGGACGAGCCGAGCATCGCGGACGTCCTCGCCATCGCCCTGCGCTACCACCGCTTCGAGGTCATGACCGCGGGCACCGTCCGCCGGGCGCTCACCCTCGCCGAGCGCACCCGGCCCGACGCGGCCCTGCTCGACGTGATGCTGCCGGACGGCGACGGCCGGGCCCTCGGCCGTGAACTGCGGATACGGCAGCCCGATCTGGCGGTCGTCTTCCTCACCGCCCGGGACGCGCCCGCGGAGATCGTGGGCGCGCTCGGCTTCGGCGACGACTACATCACCAAGCCGTTCAACATCGACGAGGTCGTCGCCCGTATCACCGCCGTCCTGCGCCGCACCCGCCCCGCCGACGTCCTGCCGCAGCGCCCGCCGCTGCGCTACGGCGAACTGGAACTGGACGAGACGACGTACTCCGTGCACCGCGGCGACCGGACCGTGGAACTCACCCCGACCGAGTACGCGCTGCTGCGCTTCCTGGTGCGCAACGGTGGCCGGATCGTGCCCAAGGAGCAACTCCTGCGGCATGTGTGGCAGTACGAGCACTCGGCCGAGTCGACCGTCGTGGAGACCTACATCAGCTATCTGCGGCGCAAGCTCGAACCCCTCGGACCGCCGGTCATCCAGACCCGGCGGGGTGTCGGGTACGGGCTCGCATGAAGGTCCCGGATCGCATCCTCGCGGCCCGGGTGGGCATCCGGCGTCCCCGCCGCCACCACGGGATCCACTCACTGCGCGGCAAGCTGACGCTCGCCAACGTGGCGCTGCTCGCCCTGGGCATCATCGTGTCGACCGCCGTCAGCCTGATGGGCATGCGGCACTACCTGATCGACCAGGTCGACACGGAACTGGTCAAGACGCGGGACTCGCTTACCGGTTCACAGCTCACGCTGCACCAGATCGACTCGCTGACCGCGCTGTCCTTCGTCCGCAACCACCTGACCCCGCGCGCGGACGGCTCCCCGCAGCCGGACTCGATCTTCGCGGCGGTGGACGGCCGGGGGCGGCCGCTGAGCATCGGCGGGTTCAAGCCGACCGGCACCCAGCGCGCGCTGGTCGCCGCGGTGGACGACCCGCGCGCCCTCGTCCGCGACAGCGCGCTGCACGACATCACCGTGCACGGCGCCGCCTACCGGGCGACCGGGGCCCGGCTGGCCGACGGCACCTACGTGCTGCTCGCCACCTCCACCGACGCGCTGCAGAAGGGCATAGCCAAGGCCCTGCGGCTCGATCTCGCCGTGGGGACCATGCTGCTGACGCTGCTCGCGGTGCTGACCATGCTCAGCGTGAGCCGTCGGCTGCGGCCGCTGGAGGACATGGTGGAGACCTCGTCGGCGATCGCCGAAGGTGACCTGACGCGGCGCGTGCCCTCCAGCCATCATCCGACCCAGGAGGTCGAACAGCTGCGGCTCGCCCTCAACTCCATGCTCCAGCAGGTGGAGGCCGCCTACCGGACGCGTGAGCGCAGCGCCGCCCAGCTGCGGCGGTTCGTCGGGGACGCCTCGCACGAGCTGCGCACCCCGCTGTCCGCGATCCGCGGCTACCTCCAGCTGTACGACAAGGGGATGCTGAGCGAGCCGGCCGAGCGGCGCCGGGCCTGGGACCGGATGAACGCCGAGGCCGACCGGATGGGGCGGCTGGTGGACGAGCTGCTCACCCTGGCCCGCCTCGACCAGCGGCCCGAGCTGCGGTTCAGGAACGTCGACCTGAGCCGGCTCGTACGGGACGCCGCCGAGGATCTGCGCGCCCAGCAGCCGGGGCGGCCGGTGACGGTGGGCGCGGACGGCACCCTGCTGGTGCGCGCCGACGAGTCGGGGCTGCGGCAGGTGCTGGGCAACCTGGTGGCCAACGTCCGTACCCACACGCCCGCCGAGGTGCCGGTGCGGCTCGGTCTGGAGCGCGCCGACGGGGTCGTACGGCTGTGTGTCGCGGACCAGGGTCCGGGGCTCGCCGAGGACGACGCGGCCCGCATCTTCGACCGGTTCTTCCGGGCGGGCGGCGGTGTGGGCAGCGGACTGGGGATGGCGATCGTGCAGGGGGTGGTGACGGCTCACGGGGGTGATGTGGCGGTGCGGACGGCGCCGGGCGAGGGGCTCGCGGTGACCGTGACACTGCCCGCGCGCTGACCTGCTTGAACATATGCGGTGGTGCCCTTGAACATAAGCAGACCTGGGGCATTGAACACGGTCCGCCGTGGTGCCGTACAGAGAAGCAGGTGGCCCGGCCTGTAGGGCCTGGTCCGCCGCGCCATCACCGGGCTTCGCACGGAAGGACCTTCGGGTGTCGTTCAACACGAGCTCTCGACAGCTGCCGGACACGGACGAGACGTCCGACGAGGCGCGCCCGCGGGAAGCCCGGACGCCGGACGCGCCCGCCGAGCCGCAGACCCCGGAGACCGCCGCCCGCGCGACGACCGGCGGCCCCGCCGAGGCCGCCGGACCCACCGAAGCCGACGTGCCCGGCGACTCCTCCACGGCCACCGGATCCGCCGCCCGCCCGGGGGCCGCCGAACCCACCGAGCCCACCGAGCCCACCGAGCCCACCGAGCCCACCGAGGAGTCTCCCGAGCCCGCGAAGGGCACCGCGTCCACCGGCTCCCCCGGGCTCGCCGCGCCCACCGAGGCGGACGAACCCACCGACTCCTCCGATGTCGCCGAGACCGCCGCACCCGACTCCCAGGAGCCCGCCGCGGCCGCCGAACCCGCGGAATCCACCAGGGCCGCGAAAGCCACCGAACCCGCGGAATCCAACGGGGCCGCGAAGCCCGCCGAACCCACGGAAACCACCGGGGCCACAGAGCCCACCACAGCCGCCGAACCCGCCCAACCCACGGAAACCACCGGGGCCGCGAAAGCCACCGAACCCGCGGAATCCAACGGGGCCGCGAAGCCCGCCGAACCCACGGAAACCACCGGGGCCACAGAGCCCGCCGCGGCCGCCGAACCCGCTGTGCCCGCCCAACCCACGGAAACCACCGGGGCCGCGGAGCCCGCAGGACCCGCCGTGCCCGGAGACGACGTGGCCGCCGGCCCGGCGCCGGTCAAAGGGCGGTGGCGGGGGTGGCGGGCGAAGCACCCCGTCGCCGCGCGGGCCCTGACCTGGACCACCACCGGGCTCGCCGCCGTGCTCGTGCTGTTCGCGCTGCTCATGCCGAACAGCAGCGCCGGTTTCCGGCCCGGCGAGTTCGTGCGCATCCCGGTGGAAGCCGTCTTCGGCGCGGCCGTGCTGATCGTCCTGCCCCGCAGGCCCCGGGTGGTCGTGGCGGCGGCCGGCGGCCTGCTCCTGGGCGTGCTGACCATCCTGAACCTCCTCGACATCGGCTTCAACGAGTACCTGGGGCGGGGGTTCAACCTCGTCCTCGACTGGTCGCTGTTCGCCGACGCGCGTGCCTATCTCCAGGACACGCTGGGCAAGCAGGCCACGCTCGGTATCGTCGTGGCCCTCGTGCTGTTCGTGATCGTCCTGCTCGCCGTCATGTCGCTCGCGGTCGTCCGGCTCGCCGGCCTGATGTCCCGGCACACCGCGACCGCCACCCGCTCGACCCTGGTGCTCGGCACCGTCTGGATCGCCTGCGCGGCGCTCGGCGTGCAGGTCACCGGCGTGCCCGTCGCCTCCGACCGCACGGCCAAGTCCGTGGCGGACCGCACCGAGCGGGTGCAGGCGACCCTGCGGGACGAGGCGGCGTTCGCCAAGTTCGCCAAGAAGGACGCCTTCGGCAACACCCCGCCGGACCAGCTCCTGACGGACCTGCGCGGCAAGGACATGATGATCACCTTCATCGAGAGCTACGGCCGCAGCGCGATCGAGGACCCGGTCATGGCGCCGGGGGTGGACGCGACCCTCACGGCCGAGAACCAGAAGCTCGTCAAGGCCGGGTTCGCGGCGAAGAGCGGCTGGCTGACCTCCGCGACGTACGGCGGAAGCAGCTGGCTCGGCCACTCCACGTTCCTGTCCGGCCTGTGGATCAGCAACCAGCAGCGGTACCGCACGGTCACCGCCGGCGACCACCTGACCCTCACCAAGGCGTTCAAGAAGTCGGGCGGCTGGGACACGGTGGGCGTCATGCCGGGCGTCCAGAAGGCCTGGCCCGAGTCCAAGTTCTACGGCCTCGACAAGGTCTACGACTCCCACAAACTCGAGTACAAGGGCCCGAAGTTCAGCTGGTCGACGATGCCCGACCAGTACGCCCTGACCGCGTTCGAACGCCTGGTGCACGGCAAGAAGCACGACAAGCCGCTGATGTCGGAGATCATCCTGACCTCCAGCCACCAGCCCTGGGCGCCGATCCCCAAGCTGGTCCCGCAGGACCAGGTCGGCGACGGCTCGATCTACGACTCGATCGAGAAGGCCGGCAAGAAGCCCGCCGACATCATCACCGACTCCACCAAGTCGAAGCAGGAGTACGGCAAGTCCATCCAGTACTCGGTGTCGAGCCTGATCGACTACCTGGTCGAGTACGGCAACGAGAACACCGTGCTGATCTTCCTCGGCGACCACCAGCCCATCGCCCGGGTCAGCGGCAACCACGCCAGCCGTGACGTCCCGGTCTCGATCGTCGCCAAGGACCCGAAGGTCCTGGACAAGATCGCCGACTGGGGGTGGACGGACGGTCTGCAGCCCGAGCACAACGCCCCGGTCTGGAAGATGAGCTCCTTCCGCGACCGCTTCATGACGGCGTACGGCTCGACGCCGGCACCGTGAGTCACCCGGCCCCCTGAGTCACCCGGGGCCGGAACGCCGTCGCTCAGGCCTGCCGGGAGGCCAGCTCCACGATGGTGATGTCCGACGGCGCGCCCACCCGGGTCGGCGGCCCCCAGGCTCCCGCGCCCCGGGAGACGTACAACTGCGTGTCGCCGTACCGCTCGAGGCCCGCGACGGTGGGGTTGGCGAGTTCGGCGACGTAGTTCCCGGGCCAGAGCTGGCCCCCGTGGGTGTGCCCGGAGAGCTGGAGGTCGACACCGTGGCGTACGGCGTCGTGGATCTGCACCGGCTGGTGCGCGAGCAGCACCACGGCCCGCGCGGTGTCCCTGCCGTCCAGTGCCCTGCCGAAGTCGGGGCCCTGTCCCTCGCTCTCACCCGCCACGTCGTTGACCCCGGCGAGGTCGAATCCGGCCAGTTCCGTCCGCGCGTTCTCCAGCGGACGCAGCCCCAGTTCGCGTACTTCCGCGACCCACTGCGCGGCGCCCGAGTAGTACTCGTGGTTGCCGGTGACGAAGTACGAGCCGTGCCGTGCCCGCAGCCCGGCGAGCGGCGCGGCGGCCGGTCCCAGGTTCTTCACGCTGCCGTCGACCAGGTCCCCCACCACGGCGATCAGGTCGGGCTGCGTCGAGTTGATCGTGTCGACGACGCGCCGGCAGAAGTCCCGGCCGAGGACCGGCCCGAGGTGGATGTCACTGACGACGGCGATCCGGAAGCCGTGTGCGGACCGGGGCAGTCTGGCCAGCGGTACGGTCACCCGCTTCACGCGGGGCCCGCGCAGGACGCCGTAGGTGCCGTATCCGACGGTTCCCACGGCGACGGCGGCGGCGGTCCCGCCGACGGCCCGGGACACGAAGAGCCGCCGAGACGGGGCGTCGGGCTGTCCGGGCGCGGCGGCCGGCGCGGCGGCGCCGGTCTCGCCCGCAGCGGCCGGGACGACCGGCTCCGTGGCCGGGCGGAGAGGCGCTGCGGGTCCCGTCGCGGCCCCCACAGCGACGGGCGACGGCTCCGGCCCGTCGGCGGTCCGCCGCCGCGCGAGCCGCGTCACCAGGGGCCGTACGGCCTCTCCCGCCACGACCGCGAGCAGCAGGTAGAGGGCCAGCGCCATCCACAGGAAGCCGGGCCAGGCCAGCGTCCGCTGGAGCCAGAAGGGGGCGCCCCCGCGTTCCGCGGCGACCGCGCCGACCATGAGCACGGGGCCGGCGACGAAGACCACGGTGCCCGCGCGGCGCGCGAGCCCCGGACCGTTCGTCGTCTCGCGCACCAGACGGCGCCAGAGGTACCGGTGCAGGCCCGCGAACGCGGTCAGGGCCGCCAGGCCCACCAGCAGGAAGACGATGACCACGACCCCGGGTCTCCCGTCGCTATGAGGTCTGTCGCAAGGCGCGCAGGCCACGGAACCCGA
The DNA here is from genome assembly GCF_042887295.1 of Streptomyces sp. NPDC057950. Classification (NCBI taxonomy): domain Bacteria; kingdom Bacillati; phylum Actinomycetota; class Actinomycetes; order Kitasatosporales; family Streptomycetaceae; genus Streptomyces; species Streptomyces sp. NPDC057950. The sequence continues at coordinate 145,916 of NZ_JBHVPP010000018.1, read as the reverse complement.
TGGCCCCGACGACCGTCCCCAGGACAAAGGAGACTACGGCGAGCGTCAGATGGACCCAGAAGTACGCCGTCGGATCCCCCGCGTCGTCGAACGCGAGCCCGCTGCCGTCCTTCCACAGGTTCTTGACGAAAGTGATCCAGATGACCCAGCTCCACACCCCGAAGGCGAGCAGGAACCAGGAGACGGGGCGGCTGAGCTTCATGGGTCCAGTATCGCCGCCATCGGCCGTCACCCGTCGCCGGGGTGGGCAGGGTGAGAGGACTTCACCGCCGGAGCCATGTACTTTCTCGACCGTGCCCGCCATCAAGAAGACCATCAAGCGATCGTTGTTGGTCACATCCGCCACCCTGTTGTCCCTTTCGCTGACAGCCGCTCCGGTCATGGCCGCCGGCAAGCCGTCACCGTCACCGACGCCGAGCGCCACTCCCCCGGCGGACATGTCGACGGTGGGCGGCGCACGGCTCGGTCTGCCCGGGACCCAGGCAGACCTGGGCAGCGGCGCCCCCGTACTGCCGAAGGACGTCACCGCGCGCTCCTGGATCGTCTCCGACGCCGAGTCAGGGGAGGTACTGGCCGCGCACAACGCGCACTGGCGGCTGCCCCCGGCGAGCACCCTCAAGATGCTCTTCGCCGACACGCTGCTGCCGAAGTTCCCCCGGACCGAGCGGCACAAGGTCGCCGTCACCGACCTCGCGGACCTCGGCGCGGGCTCCAGCCTGGTGGGGATAAAGGAGAACGAGACCTACACGGTGCACGACCTGTGGCTCGGGGTGTTCCTGCGCTCGGGCAACGACGCCGTGCACGTGCTGTCCGCGATGAACGGCGGCGTCGCGCCGACGGTCAAGGCGATGCAGACGCACGCCGACGATCTGCAGGCCCTGGACACGCATGTGGTCACCCCCGACGGCTACGACGAGAAGGGCCAGGTGTCCTCGGCGTACGACCTGACGCTGTTCGCCCGCTCCGGGCTGCAGAAGAAGGACTTCCGGGAGTACTGCTCGACGGTGCGGGCGAAGTTCCCCGGTGAGACGAAGAAGGACAAGAAGGGCAAGATGAGCCGTGAGTCCTTCGAGATCCAGAACACCAACCGGCTGCTGACCGGCGACAGCGACATCTCCACGTACCAGGGCATCGCCGGCGTGAAGAACGGCAACACCACCAACGCGGGGGCGACCTTCACCGGTGTCGCCGAGCGGAACGGCAAAGTGCTGCTGGTCACCGTGATGAACCCGGAGAAGCACGAGCACAACGAGGTCTACAGGGAGGCCGCGCAGCTGCTCGACTGGGGCTTCAAGGCGGCGGACAAGATCACGCCGGTGGGTGAGCTGGTACCGCCGAGGAGCTCGGACACCAGTACGCAGGCCGGCTCGGACCCGTCGGGCGGCCCCTCCGCCACCGCGTCCGCCGCGTCCGGCACGGGCAAGGGGTCGACGGCTCCGGTGGCCGCCTCCGCGGGGGCCAAGGACGGTTCGAGCGGGGCCGGGATCGCGCTGGCCGTCGCCGGCGGTCTCCTCCTGCTGCTGGCCGGCAGTGCCTTCCTGGTCAACCGCCGCTGGCCGCTGCCGGACCTGATGCGCCGGCGCCGCTGATCTCACCGGACCCGGGGCCGCCCGGCGCGTCGGCCCCGGGCGCCGGGTCCCCGGGCTCCGGGTCCTCGCGCTCCGGGTCCTCGGGTTCCGGTTCCTCGTGCTCCGTCGCCGTCCAGGACGCGCAGAACAGCAGCAGTTTCGCGGTGAAGTTGATCCACAGGAGCAGCGCGACGGGCACCCCGAACGCGCCGTACATGCTCTTCGACGCGATGCCCCTCATATAACTGCTGAGCAGCAGCTTGAGCAGTTCGAAGCCCGCGGCGCCGATGAGGGCGGCGACGACGAGCCGGCGGCGCGACGGCTGGACGCCCGGCAGCAGGGTCAGCAGGTACAGGAGCAGCAGGAAGTCGGCGAGCACGGCGACCGCGAACGCCGCGGCGTGCAACAGCCCCCCGCCCCAGCCGTTCTGGTCGACGCCGAACAGCCGGGCGGTCCAGCCGACCGTCGTGGAGGCGGCGGCGGAGGCGCCGATGGTGACGAGCACCGCGCCGCCGAGCCCCACGAGGACGCCACCGTCCACGAGCTTGCGCAGCAGCGGGTTCTCCTCACTGTCCGGAAGCTCCCAGACCGCGCGCAGACAGTCCCGCATCTGACCCACCCAGCCGATGCCGGTCAGCAGGAGAACGGCGCCCGCGATGACACCGATCGTGCCCGCGTTCTGCACCAGCGTGTTGATGTCCAGTTGGTCGGAGATCCCCGGCACCTGCTCGGCGATCTTGTCCTGGAGCTGCTTCTGCTGACGGACGCTGAGCGTGGCGGCGCCGACCGCGGCGGCGACGGTCAGCAGCGGGAAGAGCGCCACGAAACTGACGAAGGTCATCGCGGCGGCGAGCCGCGTCCACTTCACCCGGTCCAGCCGCTCGTACGACCGCCATGCGTGCGTCGCCATCAGACGGGTGACCAAAGGGCCCACGCCCGGGAGCTTTCTCAGCCAGTCCATGATCCGAATCTGCCCTCGCCTCGGAAAACCAATGTCCGGGTACCCCGAAATCGCGGGACGGTGGCGAACGCCATGCCGGTCCCGTGCCGGAGACGGTGTCGGCGCACCCCGAGGTGAACCCGACGGCGAGCAGGCCGAGGTCGGCGAAGCCGAGAAGTTCCCGAAGTTCCCGGCTGAGCGGCCGGGGTGCCGCGGTGCGCTGGGCGGGACTCACCAGTCCACGATCGCGAGGGCGTACATCGTGAGCCACACCAGGGCGATCAGGGCGAGCGGCCGGTCCCGCAGGACGACGTCCTCAGGTTCACCGGCGGTGCCCCGGTCGGCGAAGACCGCGTACCGCAGGACGGCCAGGATGAAGGCGACCATCGACAGCTGGCGCCAGGGCAGCACACCGGTGCTGGGCACGCCGCTGTCCTCCAGGGCCCACAGGCAGTAGCCGAGGACGGAGACCCCGGCCGCGAGCTGCCAGACGAAGCGCAGGTAGCCGGTGGTGTACTCGGTGAGCAGCGCGCGGGTGACCCCCGCCTTCCCGGCCATCTGGACGGCCTCGGAGTACCGTTTCGCCGACACCATGAACAGCGCGCCGAAGCCCGTGGTGATCAGGAACCAGCGCGAGAGCGGGATGCCGAGGGCGAGGCCCCCGATCATCGCCCGCATCAGGAATCCGGTCGTCACGACGACGAGGTCCACGACCAGGACGTGCTTGAGGCTGACGCAGTAGGCGAGTTGCATGCCGAGGTAGGCGGTCAGCAGTGCCGCGGTGACCGGGGAGGACAGCCAGGCGGCGAGGGCGGGAGCGAGGACGGCGAGGACGCCGCCGGCCGTGTAGGCGACCCGTACCGGGACCTGGCCCGCGGCGACCGGGCGGTGGCGTTTGACCGGGTGGGCGCGGTCGGCGACGGCGTCCCGGGCGTCGTTGATCAGGTACACGGCGGCGGCGCAGGCCGTGAACAGGACGAGGACGAGGGCGAGTCGGGTCAGCGCGTACCAGGAGAAGAGCTGGCCCGCGGCCGCCGGAGCCGCCGCCACCAGCAGATTCTTCACCCACTGCCGAGGCCGGGCGGTCTTCAGCAGGCCGAGCGCGAGGCTGCGGGTGCGGGCGGGCACGGGCGGGGTGCCGCGGTGCTCCAGGAGCACCGTGCGCTCAGCCATGGCCGGTCTCCGTCCCCTGGACCCCCAGCCAGGCCGTCAGGGCTCCGAGGACCACGCCCGCGACGACGTCGGAGGGGTAGTGGACGCCGACCACCAGCCGCGAGACGCACATGGCGGCGGCGAGCGGCACCACCACCCGGGCACCGAGCCCTCCGAAGACGACCGCGGCGGCCGTCGCCGAGGTCGCGTGCGAGCTGGGGAACGAGTGACGCCCGGCCGTACGGACCAGGGGTGCCGGATGCGCGGGGCGCGGACGGCGCACGATCCGCTTCAGGGCCATGCTGGCGAGGTGGGCGGTACCGGTGAGCGCGGTGCCGCGCATCCACGCGCCGCGTCGCCCCCGGTCGACGGCCGCACCCGTGAGCCCGGCCGCCAGCCACAGCGCCGCGTGCTCCCCGCTCCAGGACAGGGCGCGCGCGACCGCCGCCACCCGTGGATCCGTGCCGCACGCCTGGAATGCCGACAGCAGCCGGCGGTCCATGTCGTCCAGGTCGTCCATGTGATCCCACTCTTCTAGAGAGTGACCACAGAATTACGGCAATCTGTGATGACATCTCATTAATCACCCATTTCGGTGAGGAGCGGTTGGCACCCGTGAGAGCGGGGTGTTATGCCCCTTTTTCGGCGATACGGTCACGGTCATGCCTGCCGACACCGCCTCCGACGCCGGCTCCGACACCGGCCCCCCTCCCCCTCCCGCCCCCCGGCGCGTATCCGTCCCCGTCACGGCCGAGACCGTCACCGTGACGGGCTGGGGCCGCACCGCCCCCACCGCCGCGCGGCTCGCGCGCCCGCGCAGCCACGCGGAGGCGGCGGCCGCGGTCCGGATGTGCGGGGCGCGCGGCGGCATCGCGCGGGGGCTCGGCCGGGCGTACGGCGATGCCGCACAGAACGCGGGCGGGGCCGTGCTCGACATGACGGGCCTGGACCGCGTCCACACAGTCGACGCCGTCTGCGGCACCGTGCTGTGCGACGCCGGGGTGAGCCTGCACCGGCTGATGGAGGTCCTGCTCCCGCTCGGCTGGTTCGTACCGGTCACGCCCGGCACCCGCTATGTGACGGTCGGCGGGGCTATCGGCGCGGACATCCACGGCAAGAACCACCACGGCGCGGGCTCGTTCTCCCGCCATGTGCTCTCCTTCGAGCTGCTGACGGCGGACGGCGGGATCCGCACCGTGGAACGCGGCAGCGCCCTCTTCGACGCCACCACCGGCGGGATGGGCCTGACCGGCGTGATCCTGTCGGCGACCGTCCGGCTCCTGCCCGTGGAGACCTCGCTGATGTCCGTCGACACCGAACGCGCGACGGACCTGGACGACCTGATGGCCCGCCTCACCGCCGCCGACCACCGCTACCGCTACTCGGTCGCCTGGATCGACCTGCTCGCGCGCGGCCGGTCGACGGGACGCGCGGTGCTGACGCGGGGCGAGCACGCACCCCTCGACACCCTGCCCGCCCGCGCGCGCCGACAGCCCCTCGCCTTCCGCCCCGGACGGATTCCGGCCGCGCCCGCCTTGGTGCCGCGGGCACTGCTCGGCCGGACCACGGTCGGCCTCTTCAACGAGCTCTGGTACCGCAGGGCGCCCCGCGCGCGCACCGGTGAACTGCAGACGATCCCGGCCTTCTTCCACCCGCTCGACGGGGTGCCGCACTGGAACCGGATCTACGGGCGCGCCGGTTTCGTTCAGTACCAGTTCGTCGTCGGACACGGCCGGGAGGAGACCCTGCGCCGGATCGTGCGGCGCGTCTCGGAGCGCGGCTGTCCCTCCTTCCTCGCCGTCCTCAAACGCTTCGGAACGGCCGACCCCGGCTGGCTGTCCTTCCCGATGCCCGGCTGGACCCTCGCCCTGGACATCCCGGCGGACCTGCCCGGCCTCGGCACCTTTCTCGACGAACTGGACGAGGAGGTGGCCGGGGCGGACGGGCGCGTCTACCTCGCCAAGGACGCACGGCTGCGGCCCGAACTGCTCGGCCTGATGTACCCGCGGCTGGCCGAGTTCCGGCGGCTGCGCGCGGAGTTGGACCCCGGCGGCGTGTTCACCTCGGACCTGTCCCGCCGGCTCGGACTCTGAGCAACGGCACGTCGCCCCACGCCCCACCCACTAGGAGCTGACATGAAGGACGCCTTCGGTGCCCCCCAGTCCCTGCTGATCCTCGGCGGCACGTCCGAGATCGCGCTCGCCACCGCACGCCGTCTGATCGCGCGCCGCACCCACACGGTGTGGCTCGCGGGACGGCCCTCGGCGGCCCTGGAACAGGACGCCGAGCACCTGCGCGGACTCGGCGCCGACGTCCGTACCGTCGCCTTCGACGCACTCGACTGCGAGTCCCACGAGGCGGTGCTCGGCAAGGTCTTCGCCGAGGGCGACCTCGACATGGTGCTGCTCGCCTTCGGGGTCCTCGGCGACCAGGCGCGCGACGAGCGGGAGCCGCTGGCCGCGGCACGGATCGCGCAGACCAACTACACGGGCGCGGTGTCCGCCGCACTGGTGTGCGCCCGCTCCCTCCAGACGCAGGGGCACGGCTCGCTGGTGGTGCTCTCCTCGGTCGCGGGCGAGCGGGCCCGCCGCTCCAACTTCATCTACGGGTCCAGCAAGGCGGGCCTGGACGCCTTCACCCAGGGCCTGGGCGACGCGCTCTACGGCACCGGCGTACACGTGATGGTCGTACGCCCCGGCTTCGTCCGCACGAAGATGACGGCCGGCCTCGACGACGTCCCCCTGTCGACCACTCCGGAGGCGGTCGCGACGGCCATCGAGGTGGGGCTGCGCCGGCGCTCGGAGACGGTGTGGGTGCCGGGGGCGCTGCGTCCGGTGATGTCGGCGCTGCGGCACCTGCCGCGAGCGGTGTTCCGGCGGCTGCCGATCTGACCGCGCCCTAGGCCGTCAGCGTGGTGTCCTGGTCCGCGGGCGCGCAGGCCTGCGGCGGGACGACAGCACCGCCGAACGCGTACTCGCGCAGCTTGCGCCAGACGCTGTCGGTGCCCTGCTCGTAGAGGGCGAAGCCGGTGCACGGCCACTGGGCCTCGTACCCGGCGAGCTCCTCGTAGGCCCGGTCCATGGCCGCGTCGTCGATGGCGTGCGCCACGGTGACGTGCGGGTGGTACGGGAAGTGGAGTTCGCGGGCCACCGGCCCCGAGGCGTCCCTGACCTGCTTCTGCAGCCAGGTGCAGGCCTCGGCGCCCTCCACCACCCGGACGTAGACGACGGGCGACAGCGGCCGGAAGGTGCCCGTGCCGCGCAGTCGCATCGGGAAGGGGCGCCCGGCGGCCGCGACCTCCAGGAGGTGCGTCTCGACCGCCGGCAGCGCCGAGGCGTCCACCTCCGTCGGAGGCAGCAGGGTGACGTGTGTGGGAATGCCACAAGCCGCGGGGTCGCCGAAGCCCGCGCGCCGCTCCTGGAGCAGGCTGCCGTGAGGCTCCGGGACCGCGATCGACACTCCGATCGTTACGGTCCCCACGTCGTCTCCTGTCGTTGTGTCGATGTCCGGTGTTCCCGCACGCAGGAACGACTACCGGTATCGGGTCCTGTCGACTGTACGGCGATAGGGCCCGATACCGGCCGTCGTACCGGTGTTGCTCTCGTCTCGTACGGACTGTCGAACGGTGTCGCGCGGGCGCTCTCAGTGCTTGGCGGGCAGGAAACCCACCCGCTCGTACGCCTGCGCGAGCGTCTCCCCGGCGACCGCGCGGGCCTTCTCGGCCCCCTTGGCCAGGATCGAGTCGAGCGTCTCCGGGTCGTCCAGATACTGCTGGGTGCGCTCCCGGAACGGCGTCACGAAATCGACCATGACCTCGGCGAGGTCCGTCTTCAGCGCACCGTAGCCCTTGCCCGCGTACTTCTCCTCGAGTTCCGTGACACCGGTCGAGGTGAGGGTCGAGTAGATGGTCAGCAGATTGCTGACACCCGGCTTCAGCTCGGTGTCGTACCTGATGACGGTGTCCGTGTCGGTGACCGCGCTCTTGACCTTCTTGGCGGTCGCCTTGGGGTCGTCGAGGAGGTTGATGAGGCCCTTGGGCGTGGAGGCCGACTTGCTCATCTTGATCGACGGGTCCTGAAGATCGAAGATCTTCGCCGTCTCCTTGAGGATGTACGGCTTCGGGACCGTGAAGGTCTCGCCGAAGCGGCCGTTGAAACGCTCGGCGAGATCGCGGGTCAGCTCGATGTGCTGACGCTGGTCCTCACCCACCGGGACCTCGTTGGCCTGGTACAGCAGGATGTCCGCGACCTGGAGGATCGGGTACGTGAAGAGGCCGACGGAGGCGCGGTCGGAACCCTGCCGGGCGGACTTGTCCTTGAACTGGGTCATGCGGGACGCCTCGCCGAAACCGGTGAGGCAGTTCATGATCCAGGCCAGCTGGGCGTGCTCGGGGACGTGGCTCTGGACGAAGAGCGTGCACCGCTCCGGGTCGAGGCCCGCGGCCAGCAGCTGGGCGGTGGCGAGCCGGGTGTTGGCGCGCAGGTCCGCCGGCTCCTGCGGAACGGTGATCGCGTGCAGGTCGACGACCATGTAGAACGCGTCGTGGGACTCCTGCAGGGCCACCCACTGGCGCACGGCGCCGAGGTAGTTGCCGAGGTGGAACGAGCCTGCCGTGGGCTGGATTCCGGAGAGCACGCGGGGACGATCAGAGGCCATGCCCACCATTCTCTCAGGTGTCGGCGCCCGGTCCGGAACTGGCGCGAAACAGACGTGGCACGGATGGGAACCGATCGGCCTTCGGCGGTGTAGCAAGAGTGTGAGGACGCGGGAGGGGGGCCGCATCGTCGTCGACGAGGCCGTGGTGATCGCACGCGTACGCGCCGGGGAGCCGGAGGCGTACGCGGAGCTGGTCCGCGCCCACACGGGCATCGCGATCAGGGCGGCCCGCGCGCTCGGGGCGGGTGCGGACGCGGAGGACGTGGTGCAACAGGCCTTCCTCAAGGCGTACTGCGCGCTGGGGCGATTCCGGGACGGCGCGGCGTTCAAGCCGTGGCTGCTCTCGATCGTCGCCAATGAGACGAGGAACACAGTGCGCACGGCGGCGCGGCAGCGGACCCTGGCCGGCCGCGAGGCGGCGTTCGCCGAAGCGGACCCGCTGATACCGGAATCGGTGGACCCGGCGGCCGCCGTGCTGGGGGCGGAGCGCCGGGCGGCCCTGCTGGCGGCCCTCGATCAGCTGAGCGAGGAGCACCGGCTCGTCGTGACGTACCGCTATCTCCTGGAGATGGACGAGCCGGAGACGGCCCAGGCGCTGGGCTGGCCCCGGGGCACCGTGAAGTCGCGCTTGAACCGCGCCCTGCGCAAGCTCGGCCGACTGCTGCCGGGCCTCACGCCGGGCGAGCCCCGGGAAGGGGGTGACGCGCATGACTGAGCCGTACGGGGACCAGGGCTCGGTGCCCCCCGGTGAGCGGGAGCGAGCCGCCCGCGAGGGCGCCCCGCGGCTCGCGGCGGAGTTGCGCGCGCTCGGGCGATCGCTCGACGGGCCGGGCTGGGCCGGGGACGAGTCGATGGCCGAGCGGGTGCTGGAGCGGATACTCGCCGAGCGGATCCCGGTCCCGGTGGCCGTCCGGCCGGGGCCCGGTGAGCGCGTGCGCGCGGTGGGTCGGTGGGTGCGGATGAGGGGGCGGGTGCTGGCCGCGGGCCTGTGCGGCCTGCTGACGGTGCTCGTGCTCACACCTCCGGTACGCGCCGCGGTCGTCGACTGGTTCGGCTTCGGCGGGGTCGAGGTGCGGTACGACCCGTCGGCGGTGCCCTCACCCGGGGCCGAGGTGCCGGGCTGCGGCCCGTCGCTCACCCTGGCCGAGGCGGGCCGGCAGGCGGGGTTCGCGCCGCTCGTGCCCGGCGCCCTCGGGGTGCCGGACGCGGTGACGGTGACTCGGGAGCCGAAGGTGCGGTTCCTGACGACCCTGTGCTGGCGCGAGCACGGACGCACGATCCGGCTGGACGAGTATCCGGCCGGCCTCGACATCGGCTTCGCGAAGACGGTGCGGGAGCCGCCGGAGTGGGTGTCGCTGGGCGCGGACGGGAGCGGAGGCGCGGACGCGGGCTTCGGTGATCCGGCGTTGTGGTTCCCCCGGCCGCATCTGCTCAGCTTCTGGCTGATCGGCACGTCCGGCGACCGCTTCACCCGCTCGGAGCGGACCGCGGGGCCCACGCTGCTCTGGACGCGCGGGGGCGAGGTGACCCTCCGTCTGGAGGGCGTGGCGTCGAAGGCCCGCGCGGTGGAGATCGCGCGGTCGCTGGAACGGCGGAAGTAGGCGGGCCGGGAGTGGGAACCCCGGCGGGTCGAGCGGTGTACCAGAAGTGACACACGGCGTGCGGGGCCGCGGCGGCCCCGCTGCCGCGGGGGGCCTGTGAGGCCGGCCGCGGCGGCCGGATGCGGGGCTCGGGGCTCGGGGCTCGGGGCTCGGGGCTCGGGGCTCGGGGCTCGGGGCTCGGGCGGCAGGAGACACCCCGGCGGGCGAGGACGGTGGGTGAAGTACCAGGAGCGGCGGCCGGGCGGGCGAATCGGCTCGGGGCCGGGGAAGGGATGAGGGGGCGGTTCGGGCCTACGAGGGTCGGGGGGAACGGATGAGGTGGCAGGTCCTGCGTACGGGCAGCCGAGGGGGCCGGACGGGCGGGCCGGCCCCTCGGGCGGGATCACGGAACAGACGGAACAGGGGGGCGGAGCGCCGGGGGGACGGCGGGACGGAATGCGGGGCCCCGACGAGGGAGCGTCGCCGCGACGACGGCGCGGGGTGCGGGGGCGAGCGGGCGGAGTGGTCGCGATGGCGGGGTGGGCGTACGCGGTGGTGGCTGCCGCTCCTGCTGTCGCTGGTGGCCACGCTCGGCGCCTCGCCGGCTCGGGCCTCGGCTCCCGGCGCGATGGCCGCGCGGGCCGACACACCGGACATGGCCCTGGTCGTCGCCGGAGGCACCGGGCACACCACTCTCCTGCGCTCCGGGGACCGGGACTTCGCTCTGCTCTGGCGCCTGCTCGCACCCCGGTTCACCGGGACGGAGAGAGTGCCCGGCACATGGGCGGCAGGCGACTATCCGCCGGTGCGCGCCACCGTGATCTGGGGGATGACGGGCGTCGGAGGCTGGCCGCAGACGAGCCGGGCACCCGGCGGGGACGTCGCCATCGAGCGTGAGGACCAGGTGTTCCTGGCGCCGGACGGCACTCCCTGGGTGCGGTCGGATCCCTCGCCGGACGTGGCGGACGACGACATCCGCTGGCACCGGGCGCCCCGCTCGGTGTTCGACCGGCTGGCGGAGCGCGGGGGTCCGTTCGGTCCGGGGACCCCGGAGGTGCCCGCGTCGGCGCGGGCCGCCGGTCCGGGCGTGTCCGCGAAGTGGGCGGTGACCGGACTGGCGGTGGGCCTGCTGGGCGGCGCGGGCGGCACCCTTCTGATACGCCGCGCGGCGGCCCGGCGTGACGTCGCCGGACCGCCGCGGGAACCACGACAGGAGCTGATCGACCTGTAGGACAGGCTGAGCCCGGCCCCAGGGGAGGGTCAGCCGAGGTCGATCTCCGGGTACAGCGGGAAGGGGGCCAGCAGATCGGTCGCACGGTGCGAGATCTCGTCGGAGATCTTCGGGTCCAGGACGTGCTGGGCCTTGGACGGGCTGCCCTTGGCGGTGGTGCCGGGCTCGGCGACGGTGAGGACGCGGTCGATCAGGCCGGCGATCTCGTCCATCTCGGCCGTCCCCAGACCACGGGTGGTCAGGGCGGGCGTGCCGATGCGGATGCCCGAGGTGTACCAGGCGCCGTTGGGGTCGGCGGGAATGGCGTTGCGGTTGGTGACGATGCCCGAGTCGAGCAGCGCGGACTCGGCCTGGCGGCCGGTGAGGCCGTAGGAGGAGGCGACGTCGATCAGGTTCAGATGGTTGTCGGTGCCGCCGGTGACGAGGGTGGCGCCGCGGCGCATCAGACCCTCGGCGAGGGCACGGGCGTTGTCGACGACGGCCTGGGCGTAGTCGCGGAACTCGGGGCGGCGGGCCTCGGCGAGCGCGACGGCCTTGGCCGCCATGACGTGCGGGAGCGGGCCGCCGAGGACCATCGGGCAGCCGCGGTCGACCTGTTCGGCGAGGGACTCGTCGCACAGGACCATGCCGCCGCGCGGGCCGCGCAGCGACTTGTGGGTGGTGGTGGTGACGATCTGGGCGTGCGGGACCGGGTCGAAGTCGCCGGTGAGGACCTTGCCGGCGACGAGACCGGCGAAGTGCGCCATGTCGACCATCAGCGTCGCGCCGACCTCGTCGGCGATCTCCCGCATGATCCGGAAGTTCACCAGGCGGGGGTAGGCGGAGTATCCGGCGACGAGGATCATCGGCTTGAACTCGCGGGCGGACACGCGCAGGGCCTCGTAGTCGATGAGGCCGGTGGCGGGGTCGGTGCCGTAGGAGCGCTGGTCGAACATCTTGCCGGAGATGTTCGGGCGGAAGCCGTGGGTGAGGTGACCGCCGGCGTCCAGGGACATGCCGAGCATGCGCTGGTTGCCGAAGGCCTGGCGCAGTTCGGCCCAGTCGGCCTCGGAGAGGTCGTTGACGTTGCGGACGCCGGCCTTGGCGAGGGCCGGGGCCTCGACGCGGTCGGCGAGGACGGCCCAGAAGGCGACGAGGTTGGCGTCGATGCCGGAGTGCGGCTGCGCGTAGGCGTGCTCGGCGCCGAAGAGTTCGCGGGCGTGCTCGGCGGCGAGGGCCTCGACGGTGTCGACGTTGCGGCAGCCGGCGTAGAAGCGGCGGCCGACGGTGCCCTCGGCGTACTTGTCGCTGAACCAGTTGCCCATGGCCAGCAGCGTGGCCGGGGAGGCGTAGTTCTCGGACGCGATCAGCTTGAGCATGGCGCGCTGGTCGGCGACTTCCTGGCCGATGGCGTCCGCGACCCGGGGCTCCACGGCCCGGATCACGTCGAGGGCGCTGCGGAAGGCGGTGGACTCGGTGGACAGGGGCTGGGACATGACGGCCTCCGGACGTGGCGTTCGGCGTTCACGGGTCGGCCCAGGCGCACGGCACACGGTTCACGGAGCCGCTCCCCGATGGTCGGTCCCATCCCAGCGCGCCAGTCACGGCTCCGCCGGTCACCCTACCGGGCACGCCGGATCACGGGCCACGCGACGCCGGGGGCGCGCGCTCGCCGCCGGCGCCCCGGGCGAGCGACGATGGGAGGAAGCCCTGGTGCCGCAGGAGACGGAGACTCCGTGACCCTCACCGAACGGCTCATCGCCGCCGCCGACGCGCACGGCGCGCCCACCTACCGTCCGCTGCCGGTCGTCGTGGCGACGGCGGACGGCGCCTGGATGACGGACGTCGAGGGCCGGCGCTATCTCGACCTGCTGGCCGGCTACTCGGCGCTGAACTTCGGACACGGCCACCGGCGGCTGATCGACGCGGCCAAGGCGCAGCTGGAGCGGGTGACCCTGACGTCCCGGGCGTTCCACCACGACCGGTTCGCCGCCTTCTGCGCGGAGCTGGCGGAGCTGTGCGGCATGGAGATGGTGCTGCCGATGAACACGGGCGCCGAGGCGGTGGAGACGGCCCTGAAGACGGCCCGGAAGTGGGGGTACCGCGTCAAGGGCGTTCCCGACGGCCGGGCGAGGATCGTGGTGGCGGCCGACAACTTCCACGGCCGCACGACGACCGTCGTCGGCTTCTCCACGGACCCGGCGGCGCGGGCGGACTTCGGTCCGTTCACGCCCGGCTTCGACATCGTGCCGTACGGGGACGCGGGCGCGCTGCGGGCGGCGCTCACCGAGGAGACGGTCGCCGTGCTCCTGGAACCGATCCAGGGCGAGGCGGGGGTGGTGGTGCCCCCGGACGGCTATCTCACCGAGGTGCGGGCCCTGACACGGGAGTGGAACGCGCTGTTCGTCGCGGACGAGATCCAGTCGGGTCTGGGCCGGACCGGGAAGACCTTCGCGTGCGAGCACGAGGGTGTGGTGCCGGACGTGTACGTGCTGGGCAAGGCGCTCGGTGGCGGGGTCGTGCCGGTGTCGGCGGTGGTGTCGAGCGGTGAGGTGCTCGGCGTGTTCCGGCCCGGCGAGCACGGGTCCACGTTCGGCGGGAATCCACTGGCCTGCGCGGTGGCCCTGGAGGTGATCGCGATGCTGCGGACGGGCGAGTACCAGGGGCGGGCGGCGGAGCTGGGGGCTCATCTGCACCGGGAGCTGGGGCTGCTGGCCGGCACGGGCCGGGTGACCGGGGTCCGCGGGCGCGGGCTGTGGGCGGGAGTGGACATCGCCCCGGCGTACGGGACGGGCCGTGAGGTCTCCGAGCAGCTCATGGACCGGGGCGTCCTGGTCAAGGACACCCACGGGGCGACGATCCGGATCGCCCCGCCACTGGTGATCGGCAAGGACGACCTGGACTGGGGGCTGGCCCAGCTGCGTGGCGTGCTGGGTGTCTGAGCGCTGCCGCGTGTTCCCCGGCGGGCGCACCTGCCGGGGACCTCGCGGCAGCTCCTAGACGATCACGTGCGGCAGGAAGCGGGCGTACTCGTCGGTGATCAGGCCCGCCGACTCGCGGATACCGAGTCCGGCCGGTTCGTCCTCCACCACCCAGGCGCCGAGCACGACGTGGTTGCCGTCGAAGGAGGGCAGCGGGGCCAACTCCTGGTAGCAGCAGGGTTCGTCCCGCAGGACGGGGTCGGCGCCGGGTTCGTGGACGGTGACGCCGGCGCCCTCGCGGCCGAGCAGGGGCTTGGCGACGTACCCCGTGGTCGCGGCCAGGTCCCGCGGGCCGTCGAGATGGGCGGCCAGCAGGTTGGGGTGGCCCGGGTACAGCTCCCAGAGGATCGCCAGGAGCGCCTTGTTGCTGAGGAGCATCTTCCAGGCGGGCTCGATCCACATCGTCGAGCCCGTACCGCCGCCGTTGTCGAGGGTGTCCAGGACATGGCCGGCGAAGCGGTCGGTGGTGAGCCATTCCCAGGGGTACAGCTTGAAGCAGGCGCGGATGAAGCGGAGCCGGTTGTCGACGAAGCGGCCGGACAGCGGGTCCCAGCCGATCTCCTCGACCGATATCCAGTCGGTGTCGAGGCCCGCCTGTTCGGCGGTCTCCTTGAGATAGGCGACGGTCATCAGGTCCTCGCCGAGCTCGTCCTCCGCGGAGTGCGCGAAGTACAGGGGGCTGCCCGGCGGGAGGAGGGCGGCCTGCTTCCGCCAGGCGGCGACGAGGCGCTCGTGCAGGGAGTTCCACTGGTCGGCGCCGGGGAAACGATCCTCCATCCAGAACCACTGGGCGCTCGCGGCCTCGACGAGCGAGGTCGGGGTGTCGGCGTTGTACTCCAGCAGCCGGGCGGGGCCCGTACCGTCGTAGCGCAGGTCGAAGCGGCCGTAGACGGAGGGCAGTTCGGCACGGCGGTGCCATGCCTCGGTCACCGCCCGGACGACCCTCGGGTCGGTGATGCCGAGGTCGGCGAAGCGGTTCGCCTCGACGATGTGCCCGGCCGCCGCGAGGCACATGCGGTGCAGTTCCGCGACGGTGTCCTCCAGGGCCTCGACCTCGGGGAGCGAGAAGACGTAGTACGCGCTCTCGTCCCAGTAGGGGCGCAGGGAGTCGTCCGGGTAGCGGGTCAGCGGGTAGACGAGACCCTGCCGCTCGACGGTCTGTTGCCAGTCGGCGCGGGGTTCGAGGGGACGGCGTTCCACAGCGTGATGTGTCCGATCGGGTGCGGGGCGGTACGGGGTCGGTGGCGTCGGCGCGCTCAGCCGCCGGAGCCGCCCTTCCCGCCCTTGCCGCCGCCGATGCCGCCGCGGTCCACGCCGTGGCCGTGGCTGCCTCCGGAGGACCCGGATCCCTTGCCCGGCTTGGTGAACGAGCCGCCGTCCACCCAGCTGCTCTTCTTGTCGCCCCCGTAGTACCAGCTGCCGTGCGTGGTGGACTTCGTGGACGTGCAGTTCTTGTCCGCGACGACCTTGTAGCCCTTGAGCGCCTGGTAGCTGTCACGGTCGACACAGCGCTTGTCCGGATCCGAGGAGCAGGCGGTGAGGGTCGCCGCGAGCAGTCCCATGCCGCCGAGCACGACCGTGCCGGAGCGCAGTCGCCGTCGTGTGTCCGCCATGTTCGGTCCCCCGTGGTCCAGATGAGTTCGTCCGGCTCAGCGCCGGCGATCAGCGTAGAGACCGGTCCCGGCCGGTACGCGGTGCCCCCCTCCGATTCGGCTTCCCCTACAGTCACTTCGTGCTCTTTGGAATGATGTGCGCGCTTGGTGCGTCGGTCTGTTTCGGTACGGCGACGGTGCTGCAGGCGATCGCCGCACGGACGGCGGCCGGCACCGGCGGCGGCGCCGGCGGTCCGGGTGGGGACGCGGCGCTGCTGCTGCGGGCACTTCGGCAGTGGCGGTATCTCGCGGGGCTGGCGCTCGACGGACTCGGTTTCGTGTTCCAGATCGCGGCGCTGCGGTCGCTGCCCATCTACGCGGTGGGGGCCGCCCTGGCGTCGAGCCTGGCGGTGACCGCCGTGGTGGCGGCGCGGCTGCTGCGGGTGCGGCTCAGCGGGTCGGAGTGGGCGGCGGTCGGGGTGGTGTGCGCGGGGCTCGGGATGCTCGGGCTGGCGTCCGGGGCCGAGGGGGACCGGGCGGGCTCCATGACGCTGAAGTACGTGATGCTGGGGACCGCGGTACTGGTGCTGCTGCTGGGGCTGGTGGGCGGGCGGCTGTCGGGGCGCGGGCGGGCGCTGGTGCTCGGGCTGGGGGCGGGGTTCGGGTTCGGGGTGGTCGAGGTGTCCGTGCGGCTGATCGACGACCTCGCGCCGGGAACGCTGGTGCGCAATCCGGCGGTGTACGCGCTGCTGGTCGGGGGAGGTGCCGCGTTCCTGCTGCTGACCACGGCGCTGCAGCGCGGCTCGGTGACGACGGCGACCGCGGGCCTGGTGATCGGCGAGACCATCGGGCCGGCCCTGGTGGGCGTGATCTGGCTGGGTGACCGTACGCGGGAGGGGCTGGAGTGGCTGGCGGTGCTCGGGTTCCTGGTGGCGGTGGCCGGGGCCCTGGCCCTGGCACGGTTCGGGGAGGCCCCGGTGGAGGAGGCCTGAAGGTGACGACGAGGGAGCGGGCCGGGCGGGCCCCGCGCGAGGTCCGGGCCGGCGTCTTCGCCTGTCTCAAGCGGCAGCCGGCCGGGCGTGGCGTGGACGCCGCCCGTCGCCGAACCAGAACCCGAACCCGGCACCGGCACCGGCACCGGCACGGCTCGACACGACACCGCTCGACACAACACGACACCGCTCGGCTCGACACGACACGACACGGCACGGCACGACACGACACGGCACGGCACGACACGACACGGCTGTGAGCCCCTCCGCCCCGGACGGCGGTTCCGTGCCTACCCGCCGGCGGAGGCCAAGGTCGCGCACAGTGCCTCCAGCGCCCCGGCCCACCCGTGGTCCGGTGGTGTCCCGTACCCCACCACGAGCGCGTCCGTGTGCCCGGCCGTCGAGTCCGGGTGGCGGTAGCGGTCCAGCCCGTGGACGGCGAGCCCGTGCCAGGCCGCCGCCCGCAGCGCGGGCCGCTCCGTGCCGGGCGGCAGTCGCAGCACCACGTGCAGACCCGCCGCGATCCCGGTCGCCCGGACCCCGGGGGCCCGGTCCGCGAGCTGCGCCACCAGCGCGTCCCGGCGACGGCGGTAGCGCAGGCGGGCCGCGCGGACATGCCGGTCGTACGCGCCCGAGGTGAGGAACTCCGCCAGCGTCAGCTGGTCCAGCACCCCGCAGGACCAGTCCGCCCAGCCCTTCGCCGCGACCGTCTCCGGCGCGATCGACGGCGGCAGCACCAGCCAGCCCAGCCGCAGGCCCGGGGCCAGGGACTTGCTCGCCGTGCCCAGGTAGACCACGTGGTCGGGGTCGAGTCCCTGGAGCGCGCCGACCGGCTGGCGGTCGTAGCGGAACTCCCCGTCGTAGTCGTCCTCCAGGATCAGCCCGTCGCCGCGCCGCGCCCACTCCACCACCGCGGCCCGCCGTTCGGGGTGCAGCGGCAGCCCCATCGGGAACTGGTGCGCGGGGGTCAGCAGCACCGCCCGCGCCCCGGGCAGGTCACCGGCCGTCAACTCCTGCGTGCGCGTGCCCAGTGCGTCGAAGCCGAGCGGCAGTGTCCGCAGACCGGCCCGTTCCAGCAGGTCCCAGTACACGTCCAGCCCGTACGGCTCCACGGCCAGCGCCCGCGCTCCCCGTTCGCGCAGCACCTGGCCGAGCAGCATCAGCCCGTGCGCGAAACCGGCGCAGATCAGGATGCGCTCCGGGTCGGCGCGGACTCCGCGGGCCCGGGCCAGATAACCGGCCAGGGCGGTGCGCAGTTCCACCCGGCCCCGCGGGTCGCCGTAGCCGAGGGCGTCGTGCGGAGCCGTCGCCAGAGCCCGCCGGGAGGCCCTCAGCCAGGCAGCGCGGGGGAAGAAGGACAGGTCCGGACTGCCGGGCATCAGGTCGTACACCGGCCGGGAGAGGGCGCGGCGCGGTTCCGGGGCGGCCGACGGCGCGGACACCGGACGTCCGGCGACGCTCGTGCCCGAGCCCTGGCGCGCGGTGAGCCAGCCCTCCGCCACCAGGTCGGTGTACACGTCGGCGACCGTGTTGCGGGCGATGCCCAGGTCGGCCGCGAGGGAGCGGGAGGAGGGCAGCCGGGTGCCGGGGGCCAGCCGGCCGCCGCGGACCGCCTCCCGCAAGGCGTCCGTCAGCCCCTTGCGGACACCCGGTCCGGTCGGCTCGACATGGAGGTCGATCCCGAAAGTGGCCCAAGATTCCGCCATGGAAATGGACCATACTCCTGGGCTGCCTTGTTCGTAGGGTCGAGGCATGACGATGAACGAAACCCCCACCGACACCGCGACCGACGCCGGCACCGCCGACCGGTACGCCCCCGAGCACAGCCCCCGGCTGGCCTGGGCCAAGCTGGCCCCCGACGTCTACAAGGCCATGGTCCGGCTCGACACGGCGGCCCAGCAGGGGCTGGACCCGAAGCTGGGCGAGCTGGTGCGGATCCGTGCCTCACAGCTCAACCACTGCGCGTTCTGCCTCGACATGCACACCAAGGACGCGCTCGCCGCGGGCGAGAGCGTCGAGCGGATCGTGCAGCTCAGCGCGTGGGACGAGTCCCGGCACTTCTACACCGAGAAGGAGCTCGCGGCGATCGAGCTGACGGAGGCGGTCACCGTACTCACCGACGGCTTCGTGCCCGACGAGGTCTACGCGCGCGCCGCCCGGCACTTCGAGGAGGCCGAGCTGGCGCAGCTGATCGCCTCGATCACGGTCATCAACGCGTGGAACCGGTTCGGGGTGACCTGCCGGCTCGTACCCGGCCACTACACGCCGGGACAGTACAACTGACGGCGGTGGTGACGGCGGCGGCCGGGCCGCGCAGCTCGTCACCGGGCTGAGCCGACCGGGGTCACGACAGCCACGCCCGCCAGGTCGACGCGTGGCTGTCCACCCACTTCTTCGCCGCCTCCTGCGCCGACAGCTTGTCGTTGGCGATCATCAGGGAGACCGTGTTCTGGTCCTCGGTGGTCCACTTGAACTTCTTCAAGAAGGAGGCCGCCTTGCCGCCGTTCTTCGCGAAGTCCGTGTTGAGGTACTTCTGGAGCGGGGTGTGCGGATAGGCGCAGGCGACCTTCGCCGCGTCCGCGTCGCAGCCCTCCTTGTAGGCGGGCAGCCTCACCTCCGTCATCGGGACCTTCTGGAAGAGCCACTGGGGTGAGTACCAGTACGTGAGGAAGGGCTTCTTCTCCTTCGCGAACTGCTTCATCTGCGTGATCTGCGCGGCCTCCGAACCGGCGAACACCACCTGGTAGTTCAGCTTCAGGTTGTCGACCAGCGCCTTGTCGTTGGTGACGTACGACGGGGAGCCGTCCAGCAGCTGGCCCTTGCCGCCGCTCTCCGCGGTGCGCAGCCGTCCGGCGTACTTGTCGAGGTTCTTCCAGTCGGTGACGTCCGGGTGCTGCCGGGCGAAGTACGTGGGCACGTACCAGCCGATGTGCCCGGTGACCCCCAGCCCGCCGCCCGGAACGATCGTCTTCTTGTCCTCGACGTACCGCTTCTCCTGGTCGGGGTGGCCCCAGTCCTCGAGGATGGCGTCGACCCGGCCCTGGCTGAGCGCGTCCCACGCGGGGACCTCGTCGACCTGCACGGTGTCCACGCGATAGCCGAGCTCGTGCTCCAGCAGGTACTGCGCCACACCCACGTTGGCCTGTGCTCCCACCCAGGACTGCACCGAGAGGGTCACCGTCCCGGCGCCCTGGGCGCCCGCGAAGGGCGACGCCTGCTTGGTCATGTCGGCCGCGCCGCAGCCGGTCAGCAGCAACAGCGCGGACACACCGGCTGTCACCGGAATCGTACGAAGTCGCATGTCACGCGCCCTTCTTCGTGGACCGCCGGGTCGGCTGGGTCACCCGGTCGAGCATCAGGCCGAGGCAGACGATCGCCGCTCCGGCCACCAGGCCGGTCGCCAGGTCGCCCTGGGCGAGGCCGAACACGACGTCGTAGCCGAGCGCGCCGCCGCCGACCAGGCCACCGATGATCACGACGGCGAGGACCAGTACGACCCCCTGGTTGACGGCGAGGAGCAGGGCCGGCCGGGCCAGCGGGAGCTGGACCTGGCGCAGTTGCTGGGTGCCGGTGGCGCCGAGCGAGCGGGCCGCCTCCAGCGCGGCGGGGTCGACGGCGCGCAGACCCTGGGTGGTGATGCGGACGACGGCGGGCAGGGCGTAGACGACGGCCGCGGCGACGGCGGGCGCGCGGCCGACGCCGAACAGCGCCACCACGGGGATGAGGTACACGAACTGCGGCATCGTCTGGAAGACGTCGAGGACGGGCCGCAGCAGCCGCTCGACACGCTCGCTGCGCGCCGCCGCCACGCCGGTCGCGAAACCGAGGACGAGGGTCACGGCGACGGCCGCGAGCACCTGCGAGAGCGTGTCGAGGGAGGGCTTCCACACGCCCAGGACCCCGATCGCGGCCATCGCGAGGACCGCGGTGAGGGCGGTGCGCCAGGTGCCGATCAGCCAGGCGAGGGCGGCCACGATCAGCAGGACCGACCACCAGGGCAGCGACTGGAGGCCGTCCCGGAGGGGGTCCAGGACCCAGGTGGTGAAGTGGCCGGCCCAGTCGGCGGTGCCGCCGAGGTAGGGGACTCCGGAGTAGAGGTGGTCGGTCATCCAGCCGACGACGCGGTTCACGGGCTCGGCGATGTGCAGGGTCCATGTGCCGGGCCAGTCGAGCCGGCCGGTGAGGCGTCCGGCGAGCGCCACGGCGACGGCCGCGGCGAGGGCGTACGCCCAGAGCAGGGCGGTTCCCCCGGTGCGGGTGCCGAGCCGTTCGCCCGCGGCGCCGGTCACCCGGTCCAGGACGACCGCGAGCAGCACGATCGGGATGCCGGCGGCGAGCGCGGCGCCCACGTCGACGGAGGCGAGGGCCTGGTAGACGCGGTCGCCGAGGCCGCCCGCGCCGATGACGGAGGCGATGACCGCCATCGACAGCGCCATCATGATCGTCTGGTTGAGGCCCAGCAGGAGTTCCTTGCGGGCCAGCGGGAGGCGGGCGGTCAGCAGCCGCTGCCGGGCCGTGGCGCCGAGCGAGGTGACGGCCTCCATCACACCGGTGTCGGCGTCGCGCAGGCCGAGCGCGGTGAGTCGTGCCATGGGCGGCGCCGCGTACACGACGGTGGCGAGGACGGCGGCGGGGACGCCGATGCCGAAGACCAGGACGACGGGCAGCAGATAGGCGAAGGCCGGGAGCACCTGCATGGTGTCGAGGACCGGGCGCAGCGCGCGATACGTGCGGTCGGAGAGCCCGGCGGCGAGGCCGAGCAGCGCACCGAGGGCGACGGACGCGAGAACGGCGACGACCATCAGCGCGAGCGTCTGGAGGGTGGGCACCCACATGCCGAGCAGCCCGCAGGCGAGGAAGGCGGCGGTCGTTCCGAGTGCGAGCCGGATGCCTGCGGCCCGCCAGGCGACGAGCCCCGCGGCCACCGTGACGCCGGCCCAGCCCGCCGCGAGCAGCACCAGATAGACGGCGCGTACGCACAGGACGACGGCGTTGCTGACGTAGCCGAAGAAGTACAGGAACAGCGGGTGACTGTCCCGGTTGTCGATGATCCAGTCGCTGGTTCTGCCGAGCGGCCCGGCGAGGTCGACGGTGAGCGCGTGCGGCCAGGTGCCGCTGGCCCAGCGGGAGTCGAGGACCGGGACGAGGACGGCCGCGGCTACGGCGAGCAGCAGGATCTTGGCCACGGCGCGGTGCCGGGTGGCGCTCTTGAGCAGGGCGGAGACGCCGGTGTGCCCGACGGTCGCGGTGACGACGGCCATCTCAGGCCACCTCCTCACCGTGGGCCGCGGAGTCCGTCCCCGCCACCACCCCGAGCAGGGCCGCCGAGTCCACGACCCCCAGGCAGCGTCCCTTCTCCATGACGCGTGCCGGGCCGCCGGAGCGCGCCACCGCCTCGATGGCCTGCGAGACGGTCGTCTCCGGTGCGACCGCCGGGCCCTGTGCGGCCTCGTCCGCGGACGCGGCCCGCATCGCCGTACGCACCGTCATGACCTGCTCGCGCGGCACGTCCCTGACGAACTCGCGGACGTAGTCGTCGGCGGGCGAGCCGACGATCTCCTCGGGCGTGCCGAGCTGGACGATGCGGCCGTCGCGCATCAGGGCGATGCGGTCGCCCAGGCGCAGGGCCTCGTTCAGGTCGTGGGTGATGAAGACCATCGTGCGGCCCTCGTCGTGGTGGAGGCGGACGACCTCCTCCTGCATGTCACGCCGGATGAGCGGGTCGAGCGCGCTGAACGGCTCGTCGAAGAGCAGCACCTCGGGGTCGACGGCGAGGGCGCGGGCGAGCCCGACGCGCTGCTGCTGACCGCCGGAGAGCTGACCGGGCCTCCGGTGCTCCATGCCTTCGAGGCCGACCTTGGCGACGACCCCGGCGGCCCGCTCGCGGCGCTCCGCCTTGCCGACGCCCTGGATCTCCAGGCCGTAGGCGACGTTGTCGAGGACGGAGCGGTGCGGGAGCAGGCCGAAGTGCTGGAAGACCATCGCGGCGCGGTGGCGGCGCAGTTCGCGCAGCCGGGACCGGTCCATGGCGCGTACGTCCTCGCCGTCGATGGCGATCGTGCCCGCGGTCGGCTCGATGAGCCGGGTCAGACACCGTACGAGGGTGGACTTGCCCGAGCCGGACAGGCCCATGACGACGAAGACCTCCCCCTTGCGCACGTCGAAGCCGACGTCCCGGACGGCGGCGGTGCAGCCGGTGCGGGAGCGGAGTTCGGCGGGGGTGAGGGCGGCGAGTTCGGGGTCGGCGGGGACCCGCTCGGGCCTGGGTCCGAAGACCTTCCACAGGCCGTCGACGGAGAAGACGGGGCTGCCGGCGCCGCTCGCCGTACCGACGTCACGGGCACTACCGGCACTACCGGCACTACTGGCAGGACTACTGGCACTACTGGCACTACTGGCGCTGGTACTCATCACGCACCGCCCCCGATCAGCTCGGCACATTTCTCCCCGACCATGAGCACCCCGATCATCGGGTTCACGGCGGGCATCGTCGGGAAGACGGACGCGTCGGCGACGCGGAGGCCGTCGAGGCCGCGCACCCTCAGTTCGGGGTCCACCACGGCGTCGGTGTCCGCCACCGCTCCCATCCGGCAGGTGCCCGCCGGGTGGTAGACGGTGTGCGCGACCTGGCGCGCGTAAGCGCTCAGTTCCTCGTCGCCCGTGACGTCCGGGCCGGGGCACACCTCACGCTTGAGCCAGCCCGCGAGCGGCTCGGTCGCCGCGATCTCGCGGGCGATGCGGATCCCGTCGACGAGGGTGCGGCCGTCGTAGTCGTCCTCGTCCGTGAAGTAGCGGAAGTCGAGGGCGGGCTTGACCGCCGGATCGGCGCTCGTCAGGTACAGCCGTCCGCGGCTGCGCGGTTTGGGGATGTTCGGGGTCATCGAGACGCCGTGCGGGGGGCGTTCGTAGCCGATCCGCTCCGGGTTGTCCGTGAACGGGACCTGATAGAAGTGGAACATCAGGTCGGGACCCGCGTGTTCGGGGTCGCGGCGCACGAAGAGACCCGCGTCGGAGTCCATCGCGGAGTTCTCCGGGACGGGGCCGTCCGTCTCCCACACGATCACCGACTCGGGGTGGTCGAGCAGATTCTCGCCGACACCGGGCAGGTCGTGGGCGACGGGTATGCCGAGTGCCTCCAGATCGGCGGCCGGTCCGATGCCGGAGTGCAGCAGCAGCCGGGGCGAGTCCACGGCGCCGGCGCACAGCACGACCTCGCGCTTCGCCCGTACGAGGATCTCCTCGCCGTCCTTGGTGCGGACGCGCACGCCCGTCGCGCGCCTCCCCGCCAGCTCCAGCCGGTGCGCCCAGGTCTCCAGCATCAGCGTGAGGTTGGGCCGCTCGTCCATCACCGGGTGCAGATAGGCGACCGACGCGCTGGACCGCTTGTTGTCCTCGGGGTGGTAGGCGAGGTCGAAGAAGCCGGCGCCCTCGGTGAACGGCTGCTGGTTGAAGCCCTCGACGCGGGGGACGCCCAGCGCGGACCGCGCGGCGTCGACGAAGTCGCGGGCGATGGCGTTGCGGTCCTTCTCGTCGACCGGGACGATGTTGTTGAGGAGCCGCGCGAAGTACGCCTCCATCGGCACCGCGCCCCAGCCCTCGGCGCCGGCGGCCTCCCACTCGTCCCAGTCGGAGGGCAGCGGCTTGAACGCGATGAGCGTGTTGTGCGAGGAGCAGCCGCCCAGCACCCGGGCCCGGCTGTGCCGGATGTGCGAGTTGCCGCGGGGCTGCTCGGTGGTCGGGTAGTCGTAGTCGAGTTCGCCACCGAGCAGGCCCATCCAGCGGCGCAGGGTGAGGACGTCCTCCCGGCCGACGTCACTCGGGCCGCCCTCGATGACCGCGACGGTGACGTCGGGGTTCTCGGCGAGCCGGGAGGCGATCACGGAGCCGGCCGTTCCGCCTCCGATGACGACGTAGTCGTACGTGTTCTCGTACGTGTTCTCGTGCATGTGGTCGTGCTCCAGGGTGCTGTGTGCGGTGGGGGGTCGCGGCACTGGGGTCAGCCCGCGAACCAGCGGACCGGCTTGGGCGCGAGGTTCTGGTACACGTGCTTCGTCTCGCGGTACTCGGCGAGGCCCGCCGGGCCCAGCTCGCGCCCCACACCGCTCTTGCCGAAGCCGCCCCACTCCGCCTGCGGGAGGTAGGGGTGGAAGTCGTTGATCCAGACGGTGCCGTGCCGCAGCCGTCCGGCGACCCGGCGGGCGCGGCCCGCGTCGGACGTCCAGACGGCACCCGCGAGCCCGTACTCGGTGTCGTTGGCGAGCGCGACGGCCTCCTCCTCGGTGCGGAAGGTCTCCACCGTCAGGACGGGCCCGAAGACCTCCTCGCGGACCACCTTCATCCCGCGCTGGCACTGGTCGAGGACGGTCGGCTCGTAGAAGTAGCCGGTGGCGGGCCTGCTGTCGGACGGTTCGGGGCGCCGGCCGCCGGCCCGCAGCACCGCGCCCTCAGCCAGCGCGGAGGCGACGTACGTCTCGGTCCTCTCCCGCTGCTGCTCGGAGACGAGCGGGCCACACTCGACACCTTCCTCGGTGCCGCGGCCCAGCCTGATCCGCCCGGCGCGGCGCGCGAGTTCGGCGACGAAGCGCTCGCGCACGGACTCCTCGACGATGAGACGGGAGCCCGCCGAACAGACCTGGCCGCTGTGGATGAAGGCCGCGTTGAGCGCCTGGTCGACGGCGGTGTCGAAGTCCTCGTCCGTCGCGCAGGCGTCCGCGAAGACGACGTTGGGGTTCTTGCCGCCGAGTTCGAGGGCGACCTTCTTGACGGTGTCGGCGGCGGCCCTGGCCACCTTCGTCCCGCTGACCAGGCCACCGGTGAAGGAGACGAGGTCGACGTCGGGGTGCTCGGCCAGGCGGGCACCGACCGTGTGCCCCGGCCCGGTGACGAGATTGGCGACCCCGGCCGGCAGACCGGCCTCGACGAGCAGCCTCAGCAGCGCGACCGTCGTCAGCGGCGTGATCTCGCTCGGCTTGACGACGAAGGTGTTCCCGGCGGCCAGCGCGGGCGCGACCTTCCAACTGGCCTGCAGCAGTGGATAGTTCCAGGGCGTGATCAGCGCGCAGACGCCCACCGGCTCGTGCACGACGACACTGTGGACGTCCTCGGACCCGGCGTCGACGACCCTGCCGCCGCCCTCCCCCACGACGAGGTCGGCGAAGTACCGGAAGGCGTCCGCGACGCAGTCGATGTCGACGCGCCCCTCCTCTACCGTCTTGCCCGCGTCCCGGCTCTCCAGCAGCCCGAGCTCGTCACGGTCGCGGACCAGGAGGTCGGCGACACGGCGCAGCAGCGCGGCCCGCTCGGCGACGGGGGTGTGCGGCCACGGGCCCGCGTCGAAGGCGGCGCGCGCGGCCGCCACGGCCGCGTCGGTGTCCCGCTCGTCACCCTCCGCGACCACGGCGAACGGCTTCGCATCCGCGGGATCGAGGATCTCGCGGGTCGCGCGGGATGCGGCCGCGCGCCATTCCCCGCCCACATGAAGGGTCTGTTCTGCCTGCTGAGCCTGGTGTCCGGCCATGGTCGGTGCTGCCTTCCGTTCCTGATCCGTTCCCCTGCGTCACACACGTGTCACTCTCGGGGACCGGGAGCGCATGCCCCCCGACCCGGATTGCATGCACGATCGGTGACCGGAAGTGCGCCGCGTCACTGAAAAATCGGCACAAACATGACCAGAAGCGGCACACGCTGGATGGCCCGCCCGGCCTTCCCTCCCTCCGTCTTCCTTCCTCTCCCCTTCTTCTTTGACTAAGGTCAAAGAATGACGGAGGCAGTGTCGGCGGAGGACGTACGGGCGCTCCGGCGCTTCAACCGGTACTTCACCCGCCGCATCGGAGTCCTGGACGACCGCTACCTGGGACAGGACCGGCCGCTCGGCGAGGCACGGCTGCTGTTCGAGATCGGGAGCGGGGTGTCCCTGCGCGAGCTGCGCAGCCGGCTCGGCCTGGACGCCGGATATCTGAGCCGGATGGTCCGGGCGCTGGAGGCGCAGGGGCTGGTTCGGGTGAGCGTGCCGGCCGAGGACAGCCGGCTACGCGTCGCGGAGCTCACGCCGGCCGGCCGCGACGAGATCGAGGAGCAGAACCGGCGGGCCGACGCGCTCGCCGAAGGACTGCTCGGCGGACTCGACGAGCGGCGGCGCGACGAACTCACCGCCGCCATCGGCACCGCCGAGCGGCTGCTGCGACTGGCGGCCATCACCGTCGAATCCGTCGACGGCGCCTCCCGCGACGCGCGCGACTGCCTCGCCGGGTACGCCGCCGACATCGACGAGCGGTTCCCGGAAGGGTTCGACCCCGCCGCCCTCGTACGTCCCGACGAGGTGTCCGGGGACTCGGGTGCTTTCCTCGTCGCGTACGAGGAAGGGCGTCCCGTGGGGTGCGGGGCGCTGCGGCTCCTGGAGTCCGGGGTCGGCGAGATCCGCCATGTGTGGGTGCGTCCAGGGGCCCGGCGGCTCGGTCTGGCGCGACGGATCCTCCACGGACTGGAGCAGGAGGCCGCCGGACGCGGCTGCGCGGTCGTAAGGCTCGACACGCACGCGGTGCTCACCGAGGCGCAGTCGATGTACCGGGCCTGCGGATACGAGGAGATCCCCCGGTACGACGACAACGTCTACGCCGCTCACTGGTTCGAGAAGCGACTCTGATCGTTCCCGGGGCGGCCGCCGCGGCGGGCGGCCCGTGCCTCGGTTCAGCAGGCGCCGGCCAGGCAGAACGTCGTCACCGCCGCCTCCTGGACCTGCCGCAGCTCGGGCCAAGCGTCGACCGGTCCCGAGGTGAGGACGACGTACAGCTCACCGCCGCCGGCCGGGATGACACGGTCCAGGGTGCGCAGGTCGACGCCCCACTTCTGGCTGGGGTGGGAGTAGTCGAGCTCGGCGGCCTCGCCCCGGGCGTCGGGGACGGTCTCAAGGCTGTTGCGGTGATAGCCCGGGAGCCGTTTTTTGAGGTCCTTCTCGGCGGCCGTGAGCGTGCCGCGCGGGGTGGGGTCGTCCTCGCTGACCCGGAAGACCTGGAGATAGCGGGGACCTCCGCCGGATTCCCGGAAGAAGTAGACCGTGACGCCGTTCTTCCCGCTCTGCGTCTGCGGCTGCCAGCCGTCCGGTACCGCCATGCCGAACTCGCCGTTCGAAACACGGTGGTACCCGGCCGGGAGAGCGCTCGCCGAGGGGGACGCGGAGGTGGCGTCCAGGGTCGGTCCCGGGGTGGAGGCGGACCCGGTCACGGGTGTGGACTCCTGCGCGCTCGGGCCGGTGGGCGCGGTGGACACCTTGGTACGGGCGTCGTCCTTGTGCGTGCCGCCGCTGTCCCTGCTCCACACGTACCAGCCGCCGAAACCCGCCGCCCCGCCGACGAGCAGGGCCGCGGTCAGCACCGCGACCACGCGCCGCGCCGAGGGCCGCGACGCGGGACCCGGAGCGGGAGGGGAGGCAGGGATCGAGTAGGCCGGATGGGGCGGGTGGAATCCGCCCTGGTCGGGGGCCGGGAAGAGGGCGGGGGCCGGGTACTGGCTCCGCTGGTCGGAACCCGCGCCGGTGGCTGGACCGGAGCCGGAGCCGGAGGCGGATCCGGAATCGCCGGCGGAACCGGCCTCGTCCCCCGGGCCCGGGAAAGGAGCCGGACCGGGGGCGGGCGCGGGCGGGTGGACCGGCTCGAACCCGGGGCGCGGCGGAGGCGGCGGGGTGTAGCGGCTCTGCGGCGCGCCGCCCGTCTCCCAGCTCTGCGTCTCGGCGTTCCAGTGGACCTCGTCCTTGCCGGCCACGGTCAGTTCCCCAACAGCGCGGCGACGGATTCGGCCACCGCGCCCGCCGAGGCCAGCAGCCCGGTCAGCGCGCCTGCGTCCGTGAGGGCCTGCCGGAGCCGGGTGAGCCGGCTCTGCCCCGCCCGGCCCGACTCCTCGATCTCGGCCTGCGCCACGGCGAGTTCGCCGTCCAACCCGGCCGTCTGGCTGCTGGCGACCAGCCGCCCCAGGTCGGCGCGGAGCTCACGCACCTGGCGCAGCAGCTCCTCGTGCGCCGGGTCGCGCGGCGGCGCTCCGGCGCCCGGCTGATTGACGACGTTGTTCCCGTCGCCGATCGCGAAGGCCCCGCTGACACCACTGATGTTGATGGATCCTCTTCCGGCGGCCTGCTCGTCAGCCATTCCCATCCCCTCCCGCCCCGTTCGGTGTGCCCGGCGCGTCGGACGCGCCCCGTGCACCGGACGTACTTGGCGCGCCCGGCGTACTCGGTGTACTCGGCGCCCTGTTGGTGACGACGTTGTTGTCGCCGAGGGCGAACGCCCCCTGCGCGTTCTCGATCAGGGTGCTGCCGCCGCTCACGTTGACGACCTTCTGGGCGAACTCGTCGGTCCGGTAGCCCGAGTCCTTCAGAACCTGCCGCACTCCCTGCGCGACCCGGTCCTGGATCGACTTGAGATAGCGGGCGACGTCCATCTCCTGGAAGAGCGAGGCGGTGTCACCGGAGCCCAGCTCGCGCACCGACCGGGCGGGCCCGTCCGGCATCGCCGCGCCGTAGCCCGCGGTGAGGATCCGCCAGGTCAGGGCCACTCCCCGGCCCACCGTCACGGCCGCGAGGGGCCCCGACCGGGGCGTGCGCGCGAGCGCCCACACCGCCTTGCCCAGCGGGCTGTTGTGACGGTGCTGGTGGGCGACGCGGTCCGCGTTCTCGAAGTCGGCGCGCACCGGCAGCAGGACGTGCGGGGCGATCTCCAGCATCAGCATGCCGCCCTGGGTGTGCACGCGGACGAAGACGGTGGTGACGACTTCCTCCTCCCAGCCGCCGACCCGTGCCCGCAGGAAGTGCCGGCGGGTCTCGCCGCCCTCCTCGACCGACTCGGCGCTGTGCACGACGAACGCGTCCTGGTGGTAGGGCGCGAGGTCCCTGCGGGGCAGCCCCGCCACCGGCAGGAAGACGCACTCGTCGATCTCCAGGCGGCGCAGCCGGTCCCGGACCGCGCCGCCCGCGTGCGGCGAGGGTAGTCGCAACCGCGCCAGCAGCTCGTGGACGCGGTCGAGGATCACCCGGTTGTTGATGGGCAGCGGCGGCTCCCGGCGCTCCGGGTCCGGCCGCAGTTCGACGGCGAGACTCCAGGTGTCCTGCGCCTGCCCGGCACCGCAGAAGGGGTGCGCCGCGTGGTACATCACCAGCGGCGAGTGCTGTTCGACGCGGATGCGCTGCCGCAGCCGCTGGAAGCGCCGCCCCTCGGCGAGTTCGGCGGGGTCGGCGGCCATGTCGCCGAAACGCGCCGGGTGCAGCTCGTGCGCCAGCGCCCGCGCGAACTGTCCGCGCTGCACGGCGACGCACACCGCCACCAGCATTAGGACAAGCAGCGCGGACCAGGCGTTGACCGGCTGGATGCGCACCCCGCCGTTCTCGAAGAGCGCCCTCGCCACAAGGGTGGGGAGGAAGGAGTCGAAGAAGTCGAAGAGTTCCTGCTGGTCCACGGCGCCGAAGGCCACACGCACCGTCGTGACCGAGGCGTAGATCAGGAAGAACCGCCCCCACCAGCGCAGCCACCACGCCGGGACCTTCCGGTACCACGGAGGACGTTCCTGCGAGCCCCGGATCCAGGAGGCGGTGGCGAGCACCAGACACGGGAACAGCAGGACGGCCAGCAGGTAGTTGGAGAGCGGGAAACCCACCGCCCACAGTCCCAGGATCGCGGCCGCCCAGCCCAGTTCGAGCCGGCGTGCGCGCAGGGCGTGGGCCAGGACGCGCGCCGCGTCGTGGCCGAGCGAGGGGGCGGCGAGCCGCTCCTCGTGGACGTACAGCTCCTCGATCACCGCGTCGCGGTAGCCCGCGTCCAGGTAGGTGCCCGCGCAGAGCAGCCGCGTCGCCTCACTGGCCCCAGGCGGCACACCCGGCTCGCCGGACAGAGTGTTCCGTGGTGGCTGTGGTTGCTGAGGTAACTGGAATGTCTGCGTCAACGCTGCTCCCCCGAGGCGTGAACTGCCCTGTTGCGCACACGTGTTGGTGTGTCCGGCGTCACAGCATAGGGGTCGTGTGGCATCCCCGCCGCATTTATCGCGCAGGAACGGCGCAGGCCCCGCCCGGGAAACCGGGGCGGGGCCTGCGTGGGGTACCGCGAGGTGCGGCGGTGGTGCGAGGGCTCAGATGAGGCCGAGACCGCGGACCGCGTCGCGCTCCTCCTCGAGCTCCTTGACGGAGGCGTCGATGCGGGCGCGGGAGAACTCGTTGATGTCCAGGCCCTGGACGATCTCGTACTGCCCGTCCTTGGTGGTGACGGGGAAGGAGGAGATGATCCCCTCCGGGACGCCGTACGAACCGTCCGACGGGATGCCCATGGAGGTCCAGTCGCCGTCCGCGGTGCCGTTGACCCAGGTGTGCACGTGATCGATGGCCGCGTTGGCCGCGGAGGCGGCGGAGGAGGCGCCACGGGCCTCGATGATCGCGGCACCGCGCTTGGCTACGGTCGGGATGAAGTCCTCGGCGAGCCACTTCTCGTCGCCCACGACCTCGGCGGCGTTCTTGCCGGCGACCGTGGCGTGGAAGATGTCCGGGTACTGGGTGGCGGAGTGGTTGCCCCAGATGGTGAGGCGCTTGATGTCCGCGACCGTCGTGCCGGTCTTCTTCGCGAGCTGGGTCAGCGCGCGGTTGTGGTCCAGACGGGTCATCGCGGTGAAGCGCTCGGCCGGTACGTCCGGGGCGGCGGCCTGGGCGATGAGGGCGTTGGTGTTGGCCGGGTTGCCCACGACGAGGACCTTGATGTCGTCCGCGGCGTGGTCGTTGATGGCCTTGCCCTGCGGCTTGAAGATGCCGCCGTTGGCCGACAGCAGGTCGCCGCGCTCCATGCCCTTGGTGCGCGGGCGGGCGCCGACGAGCAGGGCGACGTTCGTGCCGTCGAAGGCCACGTCGGGGTCGTCCGTGATGTCGATCCCCGCGAGGAGCGGGAAGGCGCAGTCGTCGAGCTCCATGGCGGTGCCCTCGGCGGCCTTCAGCGCCGGTGTGATCTCCAGGAGGCGCAGCTTGACCGGCACGTCCGCGCCGAGCAGCTGGCCGGAGGCGATGCGGAAGAGCAGGGCGTAACCGATCTGGCCGGCCGCGCCGGTGACGGTGACGTTCACGGGAGTGCGGGTCATGGCGTTCTCCGTATGACAGCTGGCGGTGGGGCGTCCCTGCCCCGGGGTGCAGGATCGTCCCGCGTCCACCGCAATGATCGATCAAAGGTGCCGATGATCGATCTCTCGGCGTCAAGAGAGATCCGCCGTCAGGCTATCGCGCATCCGATACCCCCGTCGGCCGGGTCCCGTGTGGCCCACCCCACAGAGGCCCCGAACGGGCGGCCGCCGGCCCCCGGGAGGGTCGGCGGCCGCCGAGGGGGTGCCGGGTTCCGCCCTCGCGGACGGCGCCGGATCCCGTGGGGGTTGTCTGTCCGCCTGCCCCCACCGGGAGGAACCATGCCCCCGAATTTCCGGGCGGCCCTGTCCCCCGGGGCTCCGCCCCCAGACCCCCGTCAAGGGGCTGCGCCCCCTGGACCCCCGCATCGCCCGAAGGGCTCGTCCTCGAGCGCCGGACGGGCTGGAGATACGGGCCCGCACCATCAGCCCCCCGGCGCCTGAGGACAAGACCCTGAGAGCCTCCCCGCACCCCGTCCCCTACCTCACCGCGTACACCCCCGCTGCCCCGACTTCAACGTCACGCACGCCTTCGCCTCACCGGCGTTCTTGACGGCGATCATCGGCGTGTACGCATCGGTGTCGGTGTCCACCGAACCGGTCTGCCCGGGGCCGCCCCCCGCGGACACCACGACCGAGTCACCGGCCACGGCCTGCGTGATGCGAGCCCAGGCCGCGCCACAGGTCTTGCTGTAGCGGACCTCGACGAGCGTCGTACCGACGGTGATGCTGGTGGGGGTGGTCGCCAACTGCCCCCCACAGCCCATGTTCTCCGGATCCTTGCCCGTGCAGTCGCTGCCGCCGCACTTCACCCCGGGCGGCAGGTCGGGATGCACGGAGGCGGACGTCTTGGGCGTCCCGGCCGTGCCCTGCTCCTTCTTGTCACCGCCACCGCCCGTGAGGAGAACGGCCACGGCGATGACGACGAGCGCACCCACGACGCCCGCGAGGAACATCGTCAACCGCCGCTTGCGCCGGGCCCCGTCGGACGACGCGCCGTCCGACGGGGCGCCGTCCGACGCCGCTCCGACGGACGGCCCTGCACCCGCCGGCGAACCCCCGGCGGACGCGGCGGGCCTCGCCGGACCGGCCGCCACCGGCGGCCCGAACCGCCCCCCGTCCCCGGACGACGGCGTGGCGACGACCCCCCAGCCGCCGCCACCGCCCTTCGAAGCCCCTCCGGACGAGGAACCGCCGCGCGCACCGGCCGGGTTCGAGGGCGAGGCCCCGGACGCCGAGTCCTCCACGTCCGCCGCGGTCGGCTGCGGCGGCACCGACGGCACCACACCCGCGGGCCCCGCGATCCCGGGCGTCACGGTCGCGCCGCGCCCCTTGCGGGCCTGCTTGCCGTCGCTCCCGTTCACCGCGGCCGCGCCGGACTCCCCGAGCGCGGCGCGCGCCTGGGAGATGCGGATCGCTTCCATCGTCATGTCGTGGCGCATCTCCGAACGGCTCCAGGCACGCTCGGCGAGCTCCCACATGGTGGTGAGATGAACGGGACTGGTCCCGGTCACCTCGGCCAGGGCGACGATCGCGCCCTTGGGCGCGAGGAGCCGGCCGTTGAGGTAACGCTCCCAGGACGTCCTGCTGTAGCCCGTACGGTCGGCCAGGGCGGCGACGCCCAGCCCGCTCCGGTCGACCAGTCGGCGCAGCTGGACAGCGAACTCCTTGACCTGCGGATCGAGTTCATCCGGCAGGGCCTTCCAACGAGGCATTGCTCTTCCCCCCTGCTTCTTTCCCCCCGTGCGTGCCTGACATTTCCCCCGCGCGGCTCCCCCGGGCTCTCCCCCGCGCGCGGGCGGGGGAGGGGCCCATCGCCGCCGAGTCCCGTTCTGGTTACCCACAGGGATGCGTCCGGGCAGGACCCCAGTTCCCGGAACCGGGGCGCACAGGAGCGTTCGGGCCGGGGCATGCGCCGTCGCACGCCCGTCGGGCTGCGGACCCAGTGTCCCATTTCCTCCGTGCCGGCCAAACGGACTCGCGACCTCCGCACAGATGTGCTTTCGGCCTTCGCGCAGGACGCGCGGGAGCGTCCGAGCCGCTCTCACCAACGGGACGGTCGGGACGGATCTGGCCAAATCCCCGAACCCGTCAAGGCATCGGCGCGGCGGGAACGTGGGCGCGACCCCGCCGCCGACGAAGTGCCCGGGTCACCCGAGAGTGACGGCACCCGCGACAGCGGCGAGGAGGAGCGCGAGGACGAGCACGGCCGCGTAGAGGAGGAGGCGTCCCGTGCGCGGACCGGGCGGGGGTTCCTCGTCGAGCAGGTCCCACCACGGAAGCGTGGGGTCCTCCTCGTACCCGCACGCGCCCGCGCGGTCGTCGACGCCCTGCCGCGCGCCGCCGCGTCCGTCGTGCGTGCCGTCACGTCCGCCGGGGAGGGGCCCGCCCACGGGGAGACGTAAGGGCGCGGGCTCGCGGGGCCAGACCCGTACCGCCAACTCCCAGCGCACGCCGAACCGTTCGGCCTCGGCGCCCGTCAGACCCGCGACCCGGCACAGCGCCGCGACCGCCTGCCGGGGTGGCGGCTGGGTCGCGTTGAGGTACCGCTGCCAGGACGACTTGCTGTACGCGGTGCGCGCGCCCAGCGCGACCAGGCTCAGCCCGGTGCTGTCCTTGAGCAGCCGCACCTGCTCGACGAAGTGCCGTACCTCCGTGGGAAGTTCCTCCGGCAGCGGCTGCCAGGCACCCATCCCTCACCCACCTCCTGCGGCGTTCCGGGGGCGTTCGTCCGCCTCCGTCGTTCCCCGTGAGCGAGGGACGGCGCCGGACGGTGGGACGGTTCCCGTCACGCGGCGCGGACACGGTGGCGGAACGGTCACTTCCGTGCCACAGCGGGCCACGGGCTGTTGTAAGGCCCGTTCCCGTGCAGAAGGGTTGTCCCCGGGCGGTCCGGCCGCCCGGCCGCGGCCCGTCCTTGCTCGGGGGAGAGGACGGGCCGCGGCGCCGTGCGCGGACGGCACCGGGGGCTCAGCGCACCGTGAAGTGCAGCGTGTCGTCCAGGAACGGGATCACCAGCCACGGAGTGGGCTGTGCCATCAGCGCCAGCAGCACGATGGCGAGGCCCAGCACCCCGTAGGTGACCATGTCCGTGAAGCGCGAACGGACCGCGAGCATGCCCACGTCGGGCACCGTCCAGCGCACCACGGCACCGCCCAGCAGGGCGGCCCCGATCAGGATCGTGCCGAACCGGAACGCGTCCAGCGCGACCAGCAGCAGGCCGAGTCCGACGGCCGACAGCACGGCCAGGATGGGCCACTGGCGGGCCGGCGCCGGGGCGTCGCCCGATGCCGCCCGGCCGCCGCCCTCGGGCCGCGCGGTGTCCCTGGTGAACAGCGGGAAGCGGCGGGTGGTGCGGCGCGGCCGCCCCTCGGCGTCCGGGGCACTCACGGCGTCGATCACACCGGGGTCGCCCTCCGCGTCCCCGGCCTCCGCGTCGTCCCCGGACCGCGCGTCGTCCGGGGCCTCGGGCCCGGCCCGGTCCCCCGTCACGCCCGGCGCGCCACCCTCGGCCCGCGCGTCACCTTCCGTCTCCGCCCGTGCGGAACCCTCGGCCCGCACGGTGGCTTCCGCCACTGCCTCCGCCTCCCGTACGGCTGACGCGGAGTCGGCCTTCTCGGAGCTGCCCTCAGCCGACACTGCGCTCCGCCGCTTCCACCACGTTGACGAGAAGCTGGGCCCGGGTCATCGGGCCGACGCCGCCCGGGTTCGGGGAGATCCACGCCGCGACCTCGGCGACATCCGGGTGGACGTCGCCGACGATCTTGCCCTCGGCGCTGCGCGAGACGCCGACGTCCAGGACGGCGGCGCCCGGCTTCACGTCCTCGGCGCGGACGAGGTGCGCGGAGCCGGCCGCGGCGACGATGATGTCGGCGCGCTTCAGGTGTGCGGAGAGGTCCCGGGTACCGGTGTGGCACTGGGTCACGGTCGCGTTCTCGCTGCGCCGCGTCAGCAGCAGCGGCATCGGCCGGCCGATGGTCACCCCTCGGCCGACGACCACGACCTCGGCACCCTTGATCTCCACGCCGTGGCTGCGCAGGAGGGTGAGGACGCCGTTCGGGGTGCAGGGCAGCGGGGCCGGCTCGTTCAGCACGAGGCGGCCGAGGTTCATCGGGTGGAGTCCGTCCGCGTCCTTGTCCGGGTCCATCAGCTCCAGGATGCGGTTCTCGTCGATGCCCTTGGGGAGCGGGAGCTGGACGATGTAGCCGGTGCAGGCGGGGTCCTCGTTGAGTTCCCGCACCACCGCCTCGATCTCCTCCTGTGTGGCGGTCGCGGGCAGTTCACGCTGGATGGAGGCGATACCCACCTGCGCGCAGTCGCGGTGCTTGCCCGCGACGTACTTCTGGCTGCCGGGGTCGTCGCCCACCAGGACGGTCCCCAGGCCGGGCGTGACGCCCTTCTCCTTCAGGGCCGCCACGCGGACGGTCAGATCGGACTTGATCGCGGCTGCGGTGGCCTTGCCATCGAGAATCTGGGCGGTCATGGTCCCATCCTCGCGGATGACCCGCTCCCGGTTCCAATCCGGGCGCCTCCCGTGCGCCCTCGTCCCCCCGATCCAGCCGTGATCAGCGATGTTGCACTTACACAACACATGCACAACGCAACCGGAAGCACTCTGGACAATAAGGAAGGCATTGAGAACGATTGAGCGACACAGTGTCGCGGGCAGTACCGGGGGGACGGACCGCTCTGCAGAACTTTCCTCCACACCGTGCCGCGCCTCGTCCCCGCACCAGGCAACGGAGGAATCCCCGCCATGAGTTTCGGCGACCCGAACAACCCCTACGGTCCCCCGCAGGGCCAGCCGTCGGGTTACCCGTCCCAGGGCCAGCCCGGCTACGGCTACCCCCAGGGCGCCCCGCAGCAGCCCGGGTACGGCTACCCGCAGGCCCCGCCGGTCCAGCAGTCGCCGTACGGCGGCTACCCCGGCGGCCCGATGGTGATGCCCGGCGGAGTGAAGTCCGCGCGCGTGATGCTGTTCGTCATCGCCGGTCTCCAGATCCTCGGCGCCATCCTGATCGCGTTCTCCGCGGTGGCCGTCTCGGCCGCCAAGAACAACGCGGAGCTCAAGGACGACGTCCGCTTCCAGCAACTCGCCGACTACTCGGCCGGCGCCCTGTGGGGCGTGACGGTCGCGGTGCTGGCCTGGGGCGTCCTCGCGATCTGGCTCGGTGTGAAGTGCGCCAACGGCGGAAACGGCGTGCGCGTCACCGCGATGGTGTTCGGCATCCTGACGGCGATCCTCGGCATCTACCCGTTCATCATCGTCGGTCTGGCGCACACCGTGCTCGCGATCCTCATCACGGTGTTCGTCGGCAAGTCCGACGGCGAGGCATGGTTCAGCCGGCCGAAGTACTGAGGCCCGCCCCCAGCCCCTCGCTCATGGCCCGCCGCACCGGCACCGGTCCGCCGACGCCCTGACGGCGGTTTCCACGCCTCCCCGGAAGGGAGCCGGAAACCGCCGTCAGGCCCGTGCGCTCAGTGGAAGAAGTGACGCGTCCCGGTGAAGTACATCGTGATGCCGGCCTTCTTCGCGGCCTCCACCACCAGCTCGTCACGGACCGAACCGCCCGGCTGGACCACGGCCCTGACACCCGCCTCGGCAAGGATCTCCAGGCCGTCGGGGAACGGGAAGAACGCGTCCGACGCCGCGTAGGCGCCACGGGCCCGCTCGGCGCCCGCCCGCTCGACCGCCAGCTTCGCGGAGTCGACGCGGTTGACCTGGCCCATGCCGACGCCGACCGAGGCGCCGTCCTTGGCGAGCAGGATCGCGTTGGACTTCACCGCGCGGCAGGCCCGCCAGGCGAAGGCCAGTTCGTCCAGCTCGCCCTGGCCGAGCGTGTCACCGGTGGCCAGGGTCCAGCTCGCCGGGTTGTCGCCGTCGGCCTGGAGCCGGTCGGTGACCTGGAGCAGGGCGCCGCCGTCGATCTGCTTGACCTCGACCGGATCGGCGGGCGCCCGGTGGGCGCGCAGGACCCGGATGTTCTTCTTCTTGGTGAGGGCTTCGAGCGCGCCGTCCTCGTACTCCGGCGCCACGATGACCTCGGTGAAGATGTCCGCGACCTGCTCCGCCATCTCCTTCGTCACCGGCCGGTTGACCGCGATCACGCCGCCGAACGCGGAGAGCGGGTCGCAGGCGTGCGCCTTGCGGTGCGCCTCGGCCACGTTCGAGGCGACCGCGATGCCGCACGGGTTGGCGTGCTTGATGATCGCGACGCAGGGGTCCTCGTGGTCGTACGCGGCACGGCGCGCGGCGTCCGTGTCCGTGTAGTTGTTGTACGACATCTCCTTGCCGTGCAGCTGCTCGGCCTCGGCGAGGCCGCCCGTGCCGTCGACGTAGAGCGCGGCACCCTGGTGGGGGTTCTCCCCGTACCGCAGGGTGTTCTTCCGCTCGTAGGTGTGCCCGAGGAAGTCGGGGAAGCCGCTGGTGTCGGCCGCGGCGTAGTCGTCCGCGAACCAGGAGGCGACGGCGACGTCGTACGCGGCGGTGTGCTGGAATGCCTCCGCCGCGAGCCGCTTGCGGGCGGTGAGGTCGAAGCCCCCCTCCTCGACGGCGGCCAGGACGGCGGCGTACCGGTCCGGGCTGGTGACGACGGCGACGGACGGGTGGTTCTTGGCGGCCGCCCGCACCATCGAGGGACCGCCGATGTCGATCTGCTCGACGCACTCGTCGGGCGTCGCGCCCGAGGCGACCGTCTCGCGGAAGGGGTAGAGGTTCACCACCACGAGGTCGAACGGCTCGACGCCGAGCTCGGCGAGCTGCTCCCGGTGGCTGTCGAGCCGAAGGTCGGCGAGGATGCCCGCGTGGACCCTGGGGTGCAGGGTCTTGACGCGGCCGTCGAGGCACTCGGGGAAGCCGGTGAGTTCCTCGACCTTGGTGACGGGGACGCCGGACGCGGCGATGCGGGCGGCGGTGGAGCCGGTGGACACCAGCTCGACACCGGCCCCGTGCAGCCCGCGCGCGAGCTCTTCGAGCCCGGTCTTGTCGTAGACACTGACGAGCGCGCGCCGGATGGCCCGCCTGGTGCCCGCGGTGCCCTCGGCCGTGACTGTGCTGTCGGCGGTCACTGGATAACTACCTTTCGTCCCTCAATGCGATAGCCGTTGCGGGCGAGCCGCCCCACGACATCGACGAGCAGTTCTCGCTCGACTTCCTTGATGCGCTCGTGCAGAGCGCTCTCGTCGTCCTCGTCCCGGACCTCGACCACGCCCTGGGCGATGATCGGCCCGGTGTCGACGCCGTCGTCGACGAAGTGGACGGTGCATCCGGTGACCTTCGCGCCGTACGCGAGCGCGTCGCGCACACCGTGGGCCCCCGGGAAACTCGGCAGCAGGGCGGGGTGCGTGTTGACGATCCGCCCGCCGAACCTGGCGAGGAACCGCTTCCCCACGATCTTCATGAACCCGGCGGAGACCACGAGGTCGGGCTCGTGGGCGGCGACCGCCTCGGTGAGCGCCGCGTCCCACTCGTCCCGGCTGCCGTAGTCCTTCACGCGCCGGACGAAGGTGGACAGTCCCGCCCGCTCACCGCGCGCGAGCCCCTCGATGCCGTCACGGTCGGCGCCGACGGCCACGATCCGGGCCCCGTAGCCCTCCGGCCCGGCCTCCGCCACGGCGTCGAGCAGTGCCTGCAGATTCGTGCCTGATCCGGAGACCAGCACGACGAGGCGCTTGGCCTTGGCCACGAGGGGGCCCTTTCTCGGGGGAGCGTTTGTACGGTCGTACGAATGCTTCGCGCCCCGGGATACGGGGAAGTCTACGAACCGGCCGACCGTCAGCAACGATACCGGCACACCGGGCAGCCCCCACGGGACGGGGGCGTGGCCGGAAGGTAGCGTCTGGGGAGGAACCTCCCGGGAACACCGTTCGGCACGGGGAACGCCCTGTGTCCGCGGGACGTTGACCAGGGACGGACAGGAACATCCGGGGCACGCCCCCGGGGACGAACGTCCGGGGTACGAGCCCTGGGTGCCCGTCCTGGACAGGAAACCCGGGGTACGCGTCGCGAGCACGAAGCCGTGCGGACACGCCGCCCGCCAGAACCACCAAGGGGAAGACGCACACCTGATGCCGGACCGCAGTCTCCGACTCCCTCCGCTCCTGCTGCGCGAGCGGCGCCCTTCGCCCACCCCGCCGCAGGAGAACGGGAACGCGCCCTCGGGCGGGGGCGACGCCTCGGGCGGACGTGGCTCCTCGAGCGGGGGCGACGCCCCGAACGGGGGCGGCTCGGCAGGCGGGAGCGGCTCGGGGTCCGGCTCCGGCCCCGACGATCACAATCCGTTCGCTCCGCCGCCGGAGGGCACGCCCGACCGGCCCTGGCAGCCCAGACGCCCCGAGGGCGGACAGGAACCGGACGAGAACGGCGGCTCCGGGCAGCACTCCCCCTGGGGCAATCAGTGGAGCGACCAGCAGCCGGGCCGTTCGACCGGCGGCTTCGGGGAGCGGCCCGGTGCCCCCCAGGGCCAGGGCGGCCCGGAAGCACCCGGCGGCGGTCCGGGCTCCGGAATGCGCTGGGACCCGACCGACCCCGCCCAGCGCCGGGCGCGCTACGCGCTGCTCTCCGGCATGTGGGCCTTCTTCTTCGCCCTGTTCAGCTGGCCGTACGTGGCCCTGCTGCTCGGCGCGCTCGCGCTGTACTGGGGTGTCAGCGCCCTGCGCGCCAAGCCTCGCAAGCCGGATCCGGACGCTCCGGCACCCGATCCGACCAGCCGCCCCCAGACGACCGCGGCGGTCAGCGGTCTCGTCACCGCGTCCCTCGCCATCGCCATGGTCGCCGCGATGTTCTCCGCTCAGCTCGTCTACAGCGACTACTACTCGTGCACGAACGACGCGCTCACCAACGCGGCGAAGCAGTCCTGCAACGACCTTCTGCCGAAGGACCTGCGAGGTCTGCTGGGTACGCAGAACTAGCGCGTCCCGACTTCTGGGGGCTGCCGCCCCGGCCCCCCGCCTCGGCGTGAACGGCCTCGTCCTCAAGCGCCGGACGGGCTGGGCGGTCAGCCCGTCCGCCGACTGAGGACGAGCCCTTCGGGCGAGCGGGGGTAGGGGCGGCGGGGGCGAGGAACCCGTCCGTCACCTCAGGGCTCCGGGTCCGGATCCGGCAGCTCCAGCGACGCCGACGCCTCCCGCAACGCCGCCCACCGCGCCTCCCTGACCACATCCTCGTGCCACGCCGACCCCATGTCGTCGGACGGCAGGAGGTCGTAGGGCAGGAGGTCGTACGGCGCATGACCGGGATCCCGCTCACCCTCCGGGCCCACCACAAGGACGGACCCTCCGGTCGCCTGCGACACCACCGACGCCGACGCCGCCCCTGACCCCGCCCCCGACTCCGGCTCGGCCACCCGCGCCCCGCCCTCACGCGCCCGCCACGGAGTCCACGACAACCACGCCGGCACAGACACCACGGACACTGCGGACACCACGGACGAAGCAGCCGCCCAGGAGAGCCGCCGCGGACGCCCGATCCCCGGCACCACCGCCCCCACCGGCACCCCGACCCCCACCGTCCACACGACCACGGCACCCCCCACCTGCCACCACACCGGCCCGAAGTGAGCCAGCGCGCCAACCCCCAGCGGCCCACCCGCCAGCCCGGCGAGCAGCGCCATCACCAGACCGCACAGGACACCCGCGGCCCCCACCCCCGCGACGACCCGCCCCCGGGACCAGCCCTCGTCCCCGCCCGACTCCACGGCCCCACCGCCCCGGGCCGCCTTCCGCAGGAACCACACCACCGTCACCCCGGCCGCCACCGGCACGGCCGCCCCCGCCCAACTCCACGGACCCCCGGCCTCCGGCACCGCCGCCAGCAGCGGAAAAGCCGGCAGCGACGGCTCCGGCGCCGCCGCGGACAATGGCCCGGCGACCTGTCCGGCCCCCAGCACCACACCGGGACCGAGGCCGTACGCGGCCCCCCACACCGCCGCGTTCGGC
The DNA here is from genome assembly GCF_042887295.1 of Streptomyces sp. NPDC057950. Classification (NCBI taxonomy): domain Bacteria; kingdom Bacillati; phylum Actinomycetota; class Actinomycetes; order Kitasatosporales; family Streptomycetaceae; genus Streptomyces; species Streptomyces sp. NPDC057950. The sequence continues at coordinate 104,177 of NZ_JBHVPP010000018.1, read as the reverse complement.
ACCAGTGCCAGACAGAGCAGGAGGACGGCGAACCGACCCGACCACACCTCGGTGAGCTGCTGGAAGGACTCCCGCGCCAGATCGCCGTGCCACACCAGCGACACCCCCACCAGCAGCGCCCCGCCACCGACGAGCACCGCCGCCCCGGCGAGTCCCGCCCGCGCCGAGGCGCCGAGCCACCGTCCCGCCCACGGCACCGACGGCTCGCCGGTGGCCCAGCGGCGTACCGCGGCGGGCACCGGCGGGCGGGCGAGGGCCCGGCCCACCCAGAACGGCACGGGTCCGCGCGGGTGCCCGAACGCCGTCCACACCCCGGCCCCCGCCGCGCTCGCGGTGAGCAGGGGCAGGCACAGCCCCGACCACGCCCAGGACGGCCGCAGTTCCCCGCCCGCGGTGTAGAGCACCGCCGCCACGCTCAAGGTCAGATAGCCCGCGACGGTCCCGGCCCACACCGTGCGTCCCGACGCACCCGCATCGGTGTCGGCGGCGTCGCGCGCCGCGCGGTGCAGCAGCCACGCGGGGAACACCGCCAGGAGCAGCGGGGTGAGACCCACCGGCATGGGCAGGCCCGACAGGGTGTCGGTGCGCGCCAGTTCCACCCCGTGCGCGAGCAGCCACAGCGCGGCCGCGACGTGCAGCGCGCCACCGGGCCCGCTGTCCGGGTACGGCGAGCTGATCCACAGCATCATGACGAGGACGGCGAGTGAGCCGAGGCCGAGCCCCGCCGCGAGCACACCGCCCAGGAAGCCGGCGGCCAGTCCGGGTGATCGGCGACGCATCCGGGTGATCAGGAGGAACAACGAAAGCCTGTGGTCGGTCATCTGTGTCACCCCGCCATGCTCCCAACGACACGCGCTTTCTCGTCGTAACGGGCAAAGCTCGGATGTGTCGCTCAATATGCAGCTATGTACCTTTTCGTACGGAAGGGCGACCCGGTGGAGTCCCCAACGACTGGAGACCCCGCAACTCCCCTGCCCGGCCGTGAGGAGCGCCGCCGGCTGCGCGAGGCCAAGTCGCTGAGCCACGCCGACATCGCGGCCGAGGTGGGCGTCACGGCCGCGACCGTGCGCTCGTGGGAATCCGGCCGTACGACACCGTGCGGGCGCGAACGGGACGCGTACGCGCGGCTGCTGACGTCCACCGGGATGACCCGCCATCAGGAGGACGTCCCCGAAGGCCCCGATGCCCGCGACGACCACAGCGACCACAGCGACCGTCGGAGGCCCCGGGGCCTCGGCCGTCACGGCGACGACGGAGGGGACGCGCGTCCGGGCGGCCCGCAGGACGAGGCCGCGCCCGTCCTGGCCGGCGTCGCCGCCGGCCCCGTACAGCCGCCTCCCAGACCGGCGAACCCGCCGGCGGCACCGACCGGCTCCGGGGCGGAGCCCGCGGCCGGGCCCGGGGCGGAGCCCGCGGCCGGGCCCGGCTGGGGTCCCGGGTACGAGCCCGTCCCGGTCGGTCTGACGCCCGCTCAGGCATTCGACGCGCTCTACGGGTTCTGCGCCCCCGCCCTCCTGCGGCAGACCTATCTGCTCACCGGACGGCGCGAACTGGCGCGCGAGTCGGTGGAGCGGGCCTTCCAGTCGGCCTGGCAGCGGTGGCCCGAGGTGGCCGTGGACCGGGATCCGGCGGGGTGGGTGCGAGCGGTCGCGTACGAGTACGCCCTCTCTCCCTGGCACCGGCTCCGGCCGCGGTACCGGCACGCGGAGCCACCGCCCGCCGACGCCGCCGACCGCGCGCTGCTCTCCGTACTCCTGGAACTACCGCCGATGCACCGGCGGACCCTGCTGCTCTACGACGGTGTCGGGCTCGACCTGCCGGACACGGCGGCCGAGACGGAGGCGAGCACGCCGGCGGCGGCCAACCGGCTGTTGCGCGCGCGCGAGACCGTGGCCACGCGGCTGCCGGAGCTCGCGGCGCCCGAGAACCTGCACCGGCGGCTCGCCGAGGTCGCCGGGACGGAGCGGCTGGGGGCCGGGAAACCCTTCATGGTGCGCTGGGCCAGCGAGCGGCGGGTCCTGCGCTGGACGCGTGCGGCGATGGCCTTCACGGCCGTCTTCATCGGCATCACCTCGCTCACCCTCAGGGCCGCCCCCGACCACTACGAACCGCCCCTGGCCCCGGGCGCGACGGTGAACGGTCTGCCGCCGCGGATCGCTCCCGGGCCGCTGTCCCAGGAGGAGCTGGCCCTGCGCGCCCGGCTCAAGGCGGCGACGGCGAGCGGTCCGGAGCGGCTGGTCCCGGATCCACGGTGAGAACGGCGCGGACACGGACAGCGCAGGCGCGGACAGCGCGAACGCGGACAGCGCGAACGCGGACAGCGCGAACGCGGACAGCGCGGACGCGGACGGGCCCGCACCCCAGGGAGTGCGGGCCCGTCTCGCTGCTGCGTGTCAGCCCTTGAGCAGTTCGCGCGCCAGCTTCGCCGTCTCGGTCGGCGTCTTGCCGACCTTGACGCCGGCGGCCTCGAGGGCCTCCTTCTTCGCGGCGGCCGTGCCGGAGGAGCCGGAGACGATGGCGCCGGCGTGGCCCATGGTCTTGCCCTCGGGCGCGGTGAAGCCCGCGACGTAGCCGACGACCGGCTTCGTCACGTTCTTGGCGATGAAGTCCGCCGCGCGCTCCTCGGCGTCGCCGCCGATCTCGCCGATCATGACGATCAGGTCGGTGTCCGGGTCGGCCTCGAACGCGGCGAGCGCGTCGATGTGCGTCGTCCCGATGACCGGGTCGCCACCGATGCCGACGGCGGACGAGAAGCCGATGTCACGGAGCTCGTACATCATCTGGTACGTCAGCGTGCCGGACTTCGAGACCAGGCCGATGCGGCCCGGCTTCGTGATGTCGCCCGGGATGATGCCGGCGTTGGACTGGCCCGGGGTGATGAGACCGGGGCAGTTCGGGCCGATGATGCGGGTCTTGTTGCCCTTCGCCTTCGCGTACGCCCAGAAGGCGGCGGAGTCGTGGACGGCGATGCCCTCGGTGATGACGACCGCGAGGGGGATCTCCGCGTCGATCGCCTCGACCACGGCGGCCTTCGCGAAGGCCGGCGGCACGAAGAGGACGGACACGTTCGCGCCCGTCTTCTCGATCGCCTCGGCGACCGTGCCGAAGACGGGGATCTCGGTGCCGTCGATGTCGACGGACGTGCCCGCCTTGCGCGGGTTCACGCCACCGACGATGTTCGTGCCGTCCGCGAGCATGAGCTTGGTGTGCTTCATGCCGGTGGCACCGGTCATGCCCTGGACGATGACCTTGCTGTCCTTGTTGAGGAAGATAGCCATGGCGGTTGTTTCCCTCGTCCCTTACTTCGCAGCCGCGAGCTCGGCGGCCTTGTCGGCCGCGCCGTCCATGGTGTCCACGCGCTGGACCAGCGGGTGGTTGGCGTCCGACAGGATCTTGCGGCCCAGTTCGGCGTTGTTGCCGTCCAGACGCACGACCAGCGGCTTGGTGACTTCCTCGCCCTTGTCGGCGAGCAGCTGCAGCGCCTGGACGATGCCGTTGGCGACCTCGTCACAGGCGGTGATGCCACCGAAGACGTTGACGAAGACGGACTTGACGTCCGGGTCGCCGAGGATGATCTCCAGGCCGTTCGCCATGACGGCGGCGGAGGCGCCACCGCCGATGTCGAGGAAGTTGGCGGGCTTCACGCCACCGTGGTTCTCACCGGCGTACGCGACGACGTCCAGGGTGCTCATGACGAGACCCGCGCCGTTGCCGATGATGCCGACCTCACCGTCGAGCTTGACGTAGTTGAGGTTCTTGGCCTTGGCGGCGGCCTCGAGCGGGTTGGCCGACTCCTTGTCCTCGAGCGCGGCGTGGTCCGGCTGGCGGAACTCCGCGTTCTCGTCCAGGGACACCTTGCCGTCGAGGGCGATGACCTTGCCGGAGGCGACCTTGGCGAGCGGGTTCACCTCGACGAGGAGGGCGTCCTCCTTGATGAAGGTGTCCCACAGCGTCACCAGGATCTCGGCGACCTGCTCGGCCACCTCGGCCGGGAACTTCGCCTGGGCGACGATCTCGCGGGCCTTCTCGATCGAGACGCCCTCGTTGGCGTCGACCGGGACCTTCGCGAGGGCCTCGGGGTTCTCCTCCGCGACGACCTCGATCTCCACGCCGCCCTGTACGGACGCCATGGCGAGGAAGGTGCGGTTCGTGCGGTCGAGGAGGTACGAGACGTAGTACTCCTCGACGATCTCGGGCGCGGTCTCGGCGATCATCACCTTGTGGACCGTGTGGCCCTTGATGTCCATGCCGAGGATGTCCGTCGCGCGGGCGACGGCCTCGTCCGGGGTGGCGGCGAGCTTGACGCCGCCGGCCTTGCCGCGGCCACCGACCTTCACCTGGGCCTTGACGACGGACTTGCCGCCAAGACGCTCGGTCGCCTCGCGGGCTGCCTCAGGCGTGTCAATGACTTCACCGGCCAGCACCGGTACACCGTGCTTGGCGAAGAGGTCCCTCGCCTGGTACTCGAACAGGTCCACGCGCGTCCGTCCCTATCAGTGATCTCGCGGTTCGTTGGATGCGTGGGCGTGCCGCGAAGGGCAACGTGACGTCCGCTGTCACAAGGGTGGCGCACACGATGTCCGAGCGCGCGGCATGTCCGTCTCGCAGGTTATCGCCGTGGGACGTTGGTCCCTAAATCGCAGATCACACCTCAGCGGTGATACCTGTCACAGATCCGGCCGGCCCCTTGGCGGGGCAGGGCCTCACCGGGCTGGGGTTGGCCCGGTGAGGCCCCTTGAACAGGCCCTTGAGGGGCCCGGGACCGGTGTTCCCCACCCCAATGGGGATCACCTGTCCCGTCCGCGGGGCACGGCCGGACGGATCCGACGGGTTTCGGCCGTCCGGGGCTGCGGCCCCGCGGAGTCTCGGTGTGTGTACGGATGGGTCGGGTGTGTCCCGTGCGCGGGACGGCCGGTTCGGTCGTGCGCCGGACGTCGCCGCTCGCGACGGGTGCCGGGGGGAACGCGTGCCGGGTGGGACGCATGCCGTCCTCGCGGGAGCGGGTCACCGACCAGGAAAGGGGGGTCCTAGCCGGGGAAAAGCGGTATGTCCCGGTACCTGTCCCGGGTCCCGGCCGCGGTCACGGCCTCGGACGGAACGGACACGGGCAGCAGGGGCGCGCGGTGGTCCGGGGCGACGCCATACAGGTCGCCGTGCCATGCCCCGCCGCCGTCGACCGCCGGCCGGTCGCCCGGACCGCCCGATGAGTCACCGGCCGGTGCCTGAGGCGCGGGAGCCGGTCCTGCCAGGGGACCCCGGTGGCAGTGCCGGCCACGTCGGCCGTGCTGTCCGTGCCGGCCGTGCGCGCGGTGCGCCGCATCCGCCCGGCCGGCCACGCCGGGGCCCGCGGGGCCGTACGTGAGGACAGCCCCGGAGCCCGGCTCCCTCCCGGCGCCGGGTACCACCGGATCCGGAACCGGCACGCCCACCGCGCCCGCCCGTCCCGGGTGGCCCGGGTGGCCCGGGGGCGGGAGTGCATCGGGAGGCGACGACGGGGACGGAAGCGACGGGACTGCCGGCAGCCGCGGGACCGCCGGGGGTGCCGCCGACACCGACAGTCCCGGGAGGGTGCCCGGCAGGGATGCGGCCGATGCGGCCAGTTTCCCGGTGAGCGCTTCCGCTGGACCGCCGACCGACCGTACGACGGTGTCGGCAACCGGTCGTACGACGCCGCCGACGGTCTCGGTGACCAGGGAGCCGGCACGGTCGGCCGACGACGGCATCCGGGGTGCTTCCGTCCGTGCCGCGGGGTGCTCCTCCCGTGGCTTCCACGACCCCCGCGGCTTCCCCGACTTCAGAAGCGACTCCGGGTCCGGCTGCGCCTTCTGCGGCTTCCGAGACTCCTGGAGCGACTCCGACTGCTGGGGGAACTCCGGCTGCGGCTTCCGCCCCTCCGAGTTGCCCGCGGGCCGCCCGGCCGATGCTCCGGTCGTCGCGGCGAGCATCGGCCGCGCGACCCGTTCGACCACCGAGGCCACTGACGTGGGCGCAGCCGTGGGCGTCCGGCCGTCCGCCGCGTGTGCCTGTTCCCCGCAGAGGAAACCGAGGGCGAACACCCCGCCCACCAAAACCGCCGCTCGCAGCGCACGCCGTCCCGCCGCCGTGCGCAGCAGGCGCAGAGCGGCACCGGCGACGGGCGGTGCGGCGGTCGGGATCAAGACGGGGAGAGCCTCCGTGCGGGGGGGCCGGGCGGTACGGGACGAAATACGGCGCACCGTTCGATTCGAAGAGGCGCTGATCCTCGCACGGGACTCCCGAGGTTGCGCAAGCCCCCTGTTACCGATGGGTATTCATGTCCGGTTTTTCGGCTCTCGTCACCCGACGTCGGGCACGGGAAGCGGACGCTTCTCGATCGCCGCCGCCATCACGTCGGGGAACAGATCGGGGGTGCAGGCGAACGCCGGTGCGCCCAGCGCCGCGAGTGCCGCCGCGTGCTCACGGTCGTAGGCCGGCGTCCCCTCGTCGGACAGCGCCAGCAGCGTCACGAACTGCACCCCGGACGCCTTCATCGCCGCTACCCGCTTCAGCATCTCGTGGCGTATGCCCCCTTCGTAGAGGTCGCTGATGAGCACGACCACGGTGTCGGCGGGCCGCGTGATCCGCGACTGGCAGTACGCGAGCGCCCGGTTGATGTCCGTTCCGCCACCGAGCCGGGTGCCGAAGAGCACGTCGACCGGGTCGTCGAGCTGGTCGGTGAGGTCCACGACGGCCGTGTCGAAGACGACGAGCCGGGTGGCGACGGACCGCATCGACGCGAGGACGGCCCCGAAGACGGACGCGTAGACGACGGACGCCGCCATCGAGCCCGACTGGTCGACGCACAGGACGACCTCCTTCTTCACGGACCGCGAGGCACGTCCGTAACCGATCAGCCGCTCGGGAACGACCGTGCGGTGTTCGGGCAGGTAGTGCTTCAGGTTGGCCGCGATCGTGCGGTTCCAGTCGATGTCGTGGTGACGGGGGCGGGTGACGCGGGCGCTGCGGTCGAGGGCGCCGGAGAGCGAGGCGCGGGTGCGGGTGGCGAGCCGCTTCTCCAGGTCCTCGACGACCTTGCGCACGACGGCCCTCGCGGTCTCCTTCGTCGTCTCCGGCATGGCCTTGTCGAGGGAGAGGAGGGTGCCCACCAGGTGCACGTCGGCCTCCACCGCCTCCAGCATCTCGGGCTCCAGCAGCAGAGCGGACAGCCCGAGCCGGTCGATCGCGTCGCGCTGCATGACCTGCACGACGGACGAGGGGAAGTACGTCCGGATGTCCCCGAGCCAGCGCGCGACCGACGGTGCGGACGCTCCGAGCCCCGCCGAACGGTCCCGCCCCGACTGCGTCCCGCTCCCCTTCCCGTACAACGCGGTGAGCGCGCCGTCCATCGCCGCGTCCCGCCCGGCGAGCGCGCGTCCGGTGCCGTCCGCCTCGTCGCCGCCGAGCACGAGTCGCCAGCGCCGCAGCCGCTCGTCGGCCGAGGCGTTCGCACGGCGCGGGTCGGCCGGTCGGGGCGCGTCGGCCGGGTCCAGCGGTGCTGAGCTCATCGGTCCGCCCCCACAAGGTCGTCGGCGTCGGTGGATTCCCCGCCCCCGCCGAATTCGTCGGTGTCGACGTCGGCGGTCTCGTTGTCGTGGGCGATTTCGTTGTCGCGAGCGGTCCCGTTGTCGCGAGCGATTTCGTTGTCGTGAGCGGTCCCGTTGTCGTGAGCGATTTCGTTGTCGTGAGCGGTCCCGTTGTCGTGAGCGGTCCCGTTGTCGTCCGGCCCGAGCAGCAGACGCAGCACCGGCAGGACGGCGTCGGCGCGCCCCGCGTCCAGCTCCGGGTCGAACCCGGGTGTGCCGGCGGCGGCCGCGGCGCTCCCCCGCGCCCCCGGGCCGCGCCGGACCAGCTCCCCCAACGTCCTGCGCACGCCCGCCTCGTACGCCGAGAACGTGCGCCGCAGCAGCGGGAGCACATCGGTGAACGCCTCCGCCGGCACCGCCGTCAGCCACGCGTCGACCAGTCCGAGCAGCCGCTCGTCGTGCACGAGCAGCATGCCTCCGCCGGAGCCGCCGCCGACGAACCCCTCGATCCATGCGGCCGCGTCCGCCGGCTCCGTGCCCGGCGACAGCACGAGTCCCATGAGCCGGGCGGCCTCCTCCTGCCCCAGCTCGCCGTCGTCCAGCAGCAGTCGCACGGCCCGCCCGCGGAGCACGCCGGGGACGGTGTCGCGGCCGGCCAGCACCCGCAGCACGGAGTGCCAGCGACCGCGCATCCCCGAGCCGGGTGGTCCGCCGGCGGACGGTCGCGCCGTGGCCGTCTCTCCCGGCAGTCCCGTCTCCCCCAGCAGTCCCACCGCGCCGTGCACCGCGTCCACATGGCGCCGCATGTCCTCGGCGGCCTCGGCGTCGAGTGCCGCGCAGGCCGGCGGGAGACCGACGAAGATCCGCTCGGCGAGGCCCGCCGCGACCTCGGTGAGAGCCCGTGCGTCCGTGCCGCGAACGTCCCCGTAGCGCAGCGAGCGGACCAGCGCGGGCAGCGCCTGCGCGAGGTGGCCGACGTCCGTGTCCAGGGCCGCCCGGTCGGTGAGGACCCGCATCACCACGGGCAGGGCGTCCGCGAGCCCGGCGAGCAGACAGCGTTCGGCGAGTGCCGTGACGTCGGCCAGGGCCGGCGCGGCGACGGCGTCCGCCTCCGCCCTGGCGGTCGCCGCGGACAGCACGGTCGTGCCCCACACCCCGGCCTCCGCGACCCGCACGGACAGCTCCGGTTCCCAGCGCAGCCGCCAGGTCTCCCGGAAGGTGCCGGTGCTGCCACGGGACGCGGCGGGCTCGCCCCAGCCGATGCCGAGCAGCCGCAGCCGGTGCAGGAGCCTGCTGCGCCCCGCGTCGGTCTCGCCCCGCAGGTCGAGCTCCAACTCCCGCTCCAGCGGCTCGGGTTTGATCCGCAGCCGCTTCTGGAGCCGGGCGAGGTCGCGCTGCAGCGGCACCGCGGGGGCGGACCGCGGCACCTCGCCCAGCACATCGCCGACCACCAGCCGGTCGTGCACGAGCCCCAGCGGCACGTCCGAGCCCTCGCACATCACCGCCCGAACAGCGTCGGTGGTCTCGGTCAGGCCGGGCAGCGGGCGGCCCCGTACGGCGGCGAGCGTGTCGGCGAGCCGCACCGCCTCGATGACGTGTGCGGCGGAGACCGTCCGGTCCTCGTCACGCAGCAGCCGGGCCACCTTCGTCATCCACCGCTCGACCGGTCGGTCGGGGGCGTCGAAGAGGTGCCCGTACCAGCCCGGCGAGTCGATGCCCGCGCCGTACCCGCCGGCCCGGGACAGCCTGCGGTGCGTCCACGGCACCCACGTCAGGTCCGCCTTGGTCCTGGGCAGCCCCTTGAGCACCGCCCGGTCGGCGGCGACCGTGGTGCCGCGGCGCAGCGCCGGCACGTGCCAGGCCCCGCACACCACGGCCACGTCGTCCCCGAACTCGCGCTGTGCCGCGCGCACCTGGAGCCGCATGTACGCCTCCCGCTCCGGGTCCCGGTCGTGTCCGCCGCCCCCGTACGCCTCCCGCAGTGCTCCCATCGCCTCCTCCAGCACGGCGAACGGCGCGAACGGATCTGCGCCGGTCCCGCTCCGGTGCTCGACCGCGTCCTCCCACCAGCGCTCGGGATCGTCGTGACCGGCTGTCTCCGCGAGCACGGCGAGCGGGTCGATCCGCACGGCGTCACCCGCGGGTTCGGCGGGTGACCGGGGTGGTTCCTCCTCCTCCCAGACCAGCGTGTGCGCGGCCGGCAGGTCGATGAAGCGGGCCGGGACACCGTGGTCCAGCGCCCACCGGATCGCCACCCACTCCGGGGAGAACTCGGCCAGCGGCCAGAACGCGGAGCGGCCGGGCTCGTCCACCGCATGGGCCAGGAGCGCGACCGGAGGGCGCATGTCGGGGTCGGCGGCGAGCGGAATGAGCGTGTCGGCCTCCGGGGGTCCCTCGATCAGGACGGTCCGCGGTGCCGCCGCGTCCAGCGCGGCCCGTACGGCACGCGCCGAGCCGGGCCCGTGGTGCCGCACCCCCAGCAGCAGCGGGCCACCCGCCCGCGCGGGAGGCATTCGTTCCGCTCCCGCACCGGTCACGCGCTCACCTCCCGGCAGGCCCGGTAGAAGTCCTTCCAGCCCTCGCGCTCGCGGACGACCGCCTCCAGGTACTCCTGCCAGATCACCCGGTCGGCCGCCGGATCGCGGACGACGGAGGCGAGGACGCCGGCGGCCACGTCCGAGGCGCGCAGCACGCCGTCGCCGAAGTGGGCGGCCAGCGCCAGCCCGCCGGTGACGACGGAGATCGCCTCGGCGGTGGACAGCGTGCCGCTGGGCGACTTGAGTTTCGTACGCCCGTCCGCCGTCACTCCGTCGCGCAGTTCACGGAAGACGGTGACGACCCGGCGGATCTCGTCGACACCGTCCGGGACCGACGGGAGGTCGAGGGAGCGGCCGATCTGGTCGACGCGGCGCGAGACGATGTCCACCTCCGCCTCGGCACTCTCCGGCAGCGGAAGGACCACCGTGTTGAAGCGCCGGCGCAGGGCGCTGGACAGCTCGTTCACCCCGCGGTCGCGGTCGTTGGCCGTGGCGATCAGGTTGAAGCCGCGGACGGCCTGCGTCTCCTGGCCCAACTCCGGTATGGGCAGGGTCTTCTCGGACAGGATCGTGATCAGCGTGTCCTGTACGTCCGCCGGGACACGGGTCAGTTCCTCGACGCGGACCGTCATGCCCTCGGCCATGGCGCGCATGACCGGGCTCGGCACCAGCGCGTCCCGGCTGGGGCCGTGCGCGAGCAGCCGCGCGTAGTTCCACCCGTACCGGATCGCCTCCTCCGGTGTGCCGGCGGTGCCCTGCACCAGCAGCGTCGAGTCGCCGCTGACCGCCGCGGCCAGGTGCTCGGACACCCACGTCTTCGCGGTGCCGGGCACACCGAGCAGCAGCAGGGCGCGGTCGGTGGCGAGGGTGGTGACCGCGACCTCGACGATGCGGCGCGGGCCCACGTACTTCGGTGTGATCTCCGTGCCGTCCGGCAGGGTGCCGCCCAGCAGATAGGTCGCCACCGCCCACGGCGACAGCCGCCAGCGGGCCGGGCGGGGCCGGTCGTCCTGCGCGGCCAGCGCGGTGAGTTCGGCGGCGAAGGCGTGCTCGGCGTGTGGCCGCAGCACCTCGCCCGCGTGCCCGCCGGCGCTCTCCGCGCTCCCGCCCGGGGCCGTTCCCCCAGTCTGTCCCGCGGGTGTGTCGACGGACGTCGCTTCCACGGACTCGACGGACACGGTCATGGCTCGGTCCCCCCTCCAGCTCGGCCGGTTCGGATCTGGTCCCACCGTGCACCACGCCACTGACAATCGGCTCTGACCTGCGCAAACGTGCTCGCGAGGGTCGATTGTCAGTGGTGGGATCTACCTTCGATGACATGACTCAGCAGGGGGTGCGCTGGACGGCGGATCAGGTGCTGGCACTGGCTCCTGACATGGCGTCACGCAGAGCGGGCGGCAAGCTCGGCACCGCCGGGCCGTGGTCGGAAACAGGCAGTTCTGACGAGGGGACGCTATGGGGACTGTGCAGAGGAAGCGGCAGCACGCCTTATCAGACGGTCATCGACATCGCGGACTCCACCGGGCCCGCGTACACGTGCAGTTGTCCGAGCCGGAAGTTCCCGTGCAAGCACACGCTGGGGCTGCTGCTGCTCTGGGCGGGCGGGGAAGGCACGGTGCCGCGGGGACCTGTGCCGGACTGGGCGGGGCGATGGACGGAGGGGAGAAGGGAGCGAGCGGCGGCGAATCGGACGACGGTCGCGGCATCTGGGACGGCGTCACCGGCTGACCCGGAGGCGGCCCGGCGCAGGGCGGAGCGCCGGGCCGCGCGGATCACCGCCGGCGCGGGGGAGTTGGAGCGGCGGCTGACCGACCTGCTGCGGGGCGGCCTCGCCGCGGCCGAGCGGGCGGGGTACGGGATGTGGGAGGAGACGGCGGCCCGCATGATCGACGCGCAGGCACCCGGACTGGCCACGCGGGTGCGGGAGTTGGGTGCGATCCCCGCCTCCGGTCCGGGCTGGCCCGTACGGCTGCTGGAGGAGTGCGCGCTGCTCCATCTCCTCGACCAGGGCTGGCTGCGCCGGGAGTCGCTGCCGGACGGGCTGGCCGCGACGGTCCGCTCCCGGGTCGGTCTGACCGGCTCGGCGGGCGGCCCTCCGCTGCGGGACCGCTGGCTGGTCCTCGCCCAGTACGACACGGCGGACCGCCGTCTCACCACCCGCAGGATCTGGTTGTACGGCGCGGAGTCGGGCCGTACGGTCCAGGTCCTCTCCTACGGGCCGGCCGGCCGCGCGCCGGAGCTGACCCTGCCGGTGGGCCTGGCCTTCGAGGCGGAGGTGTCCGCGTACCCCGGCACGGGCGGGCTCCGGGCGGCCCTGGGTGAGCGGTTCACCCTCCCGGCACCCGCGCGCACCCGTCCGCCGGGGGTGAGCACACTCCACGCGGCGACCCGCTACGGCGAGGCGCTGCGGGACGATCCCTGGCTCGACGCCTGCCCGGTCACGCTGTCCCGGGTCATACCCACCCCCGACGGGGACACCTGGCAGCTCGCGGACGCGGAAGGCGACTGCGCGCTCCCCCTCACGCCCTCGGCGCTCTCCGGCCCCGGGCTGTGGCGGCTGGCCGCCCTCTCCGGCGGCGCCCCCGTCACGGTCTTCGGCGAGTGCGGTCACCGTGGCTTCGCTCCGCTGACCGCCTGGCCGGAGGGGGCGGGCGAGGCGGTACGGCTGTGCTGACCGGCGACACCCCGTCCGCCGCCGGTTTCCCCCCTCGCGCCCACCGCGCGCTTCCCGCGCCCCAGTCCCCCAGTACGGAAAGGACGTTCATGAACGCGACCTCCGCTGCGGCGGGCGTACCCGTCGAGAGCTCCTGGGAAGAGCTCGTCACCGTGGCGCTGCTCGGCACCGAGCGGCGTACACCGCCCGCCTGGGCGGCCGGGCGTGAGGTGCCGGTGGCCGTCCTGGACGCGGCCGCCGTGGCGACCCTGCGGCGGCGGGCCGGGATGCGGCCGGGCCGGGCGGCCGCCCGGCCCGAGCCCGCGGCGCCCGACCCGCGACGCCCCCTCCCGCCCGCCGCGGCCCACCGGCTGGCGGTGCTGCTGGCCGACCGGCCCGGCACCGGGGCCGGCCGCCGGGGCACGGCGCCCGACCTCATGGAACTGCTGCCCCAGTGGCTCGCGCTGGCCAACGCGCACGGTTTCGCGGCTCCCGCGGAAACACTGCCCGCACTCCTCGACGCGGCCAGGGGCCGTACGGATCTGCGGCCGGCCGCACTGGTCTTCGCCGGACCGCGCGCCCTGTGGCTCGCCCGGCTGAACCCGGACTGGCGGTTCGCGCTGCGTTCCATGCCCGGTGGCGGCGCCGCGCTGCCCGGCCCCGACGAGCCCGGACGCACGGAACAGCTGTGGCAGGAGGGCCTGTTCGCCGAGCGGGTCGCGCTGCTCACGGCGCTGCGGGCCCGTCGTCCGGCGACCGCGCGCGAACTGCTCGCCACCACCTGGGGGACGGAGCGGGCCGAGGACCGGCTGATGTTCCTGGACTCGCTGCGGTCAGGGCTGGGCCCGGCCGACGAGCCGTTCCTGGAGCGTGCGCTCACCGACCGGAGCCGCAATGTGCGGGCCACGGCGGCGGAGCTGCTGTCCGCACTGCCCGGTTCGGCGCTGGCCGCCCGGATGGCGGCACGGGCCGGTTCGTGCGTGGCCGTCGACCGCACCCGGGGGACGCCCTCGATCGTCGTCGAGGCGCCGCACGAGTGCGACGCGAGCATGGAGCGGGACGGTGTTGTACCGAAAGCTCCGGCGGGACGAGGGGAACGGTCTTGGTGGCTGGGCCAGTTGGTCGAAGCAGCGCCGCTCGGGACATGGCCGCGGCGGCTGGGGGGACGCACACCGGACGAGATCGTCGCGCTTCCCGTGACGGACGACTGGCGGAACGAACTGCACGCCGCGTGGTCCCGGGCGGCGGTACGGCAGCGGGACCCCGGGTGGTCCCGGGCGCTCCTCAGCGCGCCCTCCGCCCCGGAGGCCGGCGGACCGGGGGCGGTGTCACTGGCCGAGCGCTCGAAGCTGCTCGCCACGCTAGGTGCGGCCGAACGGGCCGAGTGGGTGGCGGGGTTCATCGACACGCACGGCTTGTCCGAGGCGTTCCAACTGCTGGGGGTCTGTGCGGTGCCGTGGGCCGGGCCCCTGGGGCGGGCGGTGGTCGACGCGCTCGACATCGCGCGCGACGGGGGGAGTTACCCATGGAGCTTCAGTGGGGTGATGGGGCTGGCCGAGCGGTGCCTCGATCCACTGGAGGCGGGCCGGCTCGACGCGCTCACGGCGATCACCGACGATACGGAGAACACGGCGCCGGGAGCCGGCGGCTACTGGGCGGAAGCCTTCCAGCGCCTCGTCACCACCTTGCGGCTGCGCGCGAAGATGACCGCGGAACTGACGGAGCCGGGACCCTGGCGGGCGCCGACGACGCCCTGAACACCGGGGCAGCGGCCCCTGAGCGCCGGAAGGACCCCCGCGCCCCGTCAGTGGCGTCGGGAACCGCGCGGCCGGCCCCCGCCCGCCTGCGGACAACGACCCACCACCCGGGGACGGGCGGGCGCGACCAGGGCGGAAGCCCGCACACCCCGACCCCCTCCGGCCAGGCGCTACGCTCCCGCGGGCTGCCGTACGTTCGCCCGCACCCACTCCACGATCGACCCGGTCGTCGCGCCCGGCGTGAAGATCTCGGCGACGCCCTTCTCCTTGAGCGGAGCGATGTCCGCCTCCGGGATGATCCCGCCGCCGAAGACCTTGATGTCCTCCGCGTCACGTTCCTTGAGGAGATCGATCACGGCCGCGAACAGCGTGTTGTGCGCGCCGGAGAGGATGGAGAGACCGATCGCGTCGGCGTCCTCCTGGATCGCGGTGTCGACGATCTGCTCGGGGGTCTGATGGAGCCCGGTGTAGATGACCTCCATACCGGCGTCGCGCAGCGCCCGCGCGATCACCTTGGCGCCCCGATCGTGGCCGTCGAGCCCCGGCTTGGCCACCACCACGCGGATCGGACCGGCTGCCACACCCATCACTGCCTCCATGAACCGATTACAACGACCCGTACCGACATATACCGAACATTCCGCCGCTCACCGCGCGGGACGCACCTCTGCGGCACGGGCGCCCCGCACCGCACCGGCCGGGGAAGTGAACGAACGTTATCGTCAGATCCGTGCAAACCACAGTTTCCCGCTGAAGAGCGAGGGGGAAATCACACGGTGGGACACATTCGCCGCGCACCGCTCCGCGCCTCAGCGGCACACGCGCCGCAGGAACCTGCGACGCACGGGCCACGGCGGGAGCCTGCGCAAGGAGAGCCGCCAGCAGGTGGCGGCACCGGCACCGAGCCGACGAGGCGCGGCGACGGTGCGGCACACCGGCGGGAGCACGACGGCAGGGTTCCCCGCCGCGCCACCGGCGCACCACGCGCCGCGACCGCACCGTCGGCCTCCGCCACCCCGGCTTTCCACAAGGGCACACGGGGGACAGAGCGGTCCCTTCGCGTGCCGACGGGAGGTCGGCCATGAAGGTCACCGGGACAGAGTCGCCCCTTATCCCGCTCCGTCAGCGCCTGTTGCCAGGCAGGCTGACAGGGCTCTCGGTGGCCTTGCTGAAGGCGACGGCTCTGGAGATCGCGATCCTCGCCGGGCACCTCCTCCTCTATCCCTCCGGCATCGTCCAGGAGCGCCGCACCTCCCCCGCGCTCCCCCCGTCCGACACCACCCGGCTGCCCACCGGGACCAAGCCCCCGGTCGTCCTGCTGCACGGCTTCATCGACAACCGCTCGGTCTTCGTCCTGCTGCGCCGCAACCTCGCGCAGCACGGCAGACAGCACATCGAATCGCTCAACTACTCACCGCTGACGTACGACATCCGCACCGCGGCGGAGCTGCTCGGCCGGCACATAGAGGACATCTGCGAGCGCACGGGGCGCGACCGGGTGGACATCGTCGGACACAGCCTCGGCGGACTGATCGCGCGGTACTACGTGCAGCGCCTCGGCGGCGACCTGCGGGTCCGCACGCTGGTCACGCTCGGCACACCGCATTCGGGCACCCGGGTCGTCCCGCTGATGAACGCGCACCCGATCGTCCGTCAGATGCGCCCGGGTTCCGCGGTGATCAAGGAACTGTGCGAGCCGGCGCCCGACTGCCGTACGCGCTTCGTGAGTTTCTGGAGCGACCTCGACCACCTGATGGACCCGCTGGAGACCGCCGCCATCGACCACCCGGACCTGCTCGCGCAGAGCGTCCAGGTGAGCGGTATCGGGCATCTCGCCCTGCCGGTCCACCCCGCCGTCGCCACCGGAATACGCCAGGCGCTCGACAGCGAGGAGACCGCCGTCCGCACCAGCGCCGCGGAGGCCGTGGCCGAAGCGGGGGGCCTCACCGTGGCGTGACGTCCCCCGTCCGGCTCCTGTCCGGCCCCCGTCCGGGCCCTCTCCCGACGACCGGAGAGGGCCCGGACGGCGATCCGACAGGAGTCGGACGGGGTCCGGACGGGGGCCGGACGACGCCTCGATTTCGAACATTCATCGAACGCCAGGCCAAGCCCGTGCCCGCACTCCCCCGAAAGACGGCCGAATGCCCGTTTCCTGAGCGGAGGAAACCTGCCGAAGATTGTCGCGCCCGCATACCGCCGGGTACAGTCGCCGCACTGCTCTGCCAGCCCCTGTTGTCGAGGCGAAAGAGAAGTTGGTGAACGACCGTCACCCGTCGGGGACCGTGACCCCCCCGGCCCCGGCTTCCGATGCCGCCTCGGCGCACTACGCGTCGTACGCCGGCCAGGAAGTCCAGTACGGCGACTTCACCCTGCACGACGGCTACAACGGAACCGGCGCCTACGCGACCGCGAGTTTCGAGTCCGACCCCCTCTTCGGCGACATGTCGGGCGGCGACGGCACGGGTTCGTACGACGCGACGCAGTGGAACACCGGCGGCCACCAGGCACCTGCCTACGACCCGTACGCCGCACAGCACCAGACCGCGTACGACACCGGCGGCTACGGCGCCACCGCCTGGGCGACCGGCTACCAGCAGCTCGCCGACATCCCCGCGCAGCATCCGGGCCCCGACGCCACCGGCCAGTGGGACGCGGCCGCCTGGCTCCAGGCCGAGCCCGCCGGCCTGACCCAGCAGTGGAGCACCCCCGCCCAGGAGACGGGTGCGTACGACGCCACGCAGTGGAACACCGCCGGTGAGCAGGACCCGTACGAGGCCTACGAGCACCCCCAGCAGGACGAGTCGCACGAGCACCCGGCCGCCGACGCGTACGAGCACCAGGTCACGGCGGACCCGTACGAGCAGCAGGCCGCCGCCCCGTACGAGCAGGCCGATCCCGAGCCCTTCGACCAGCAGGCGACCGCCGCCTTCGAGCAACTGCCGTACGAGCGGTCCGCCGCCACGCCGGACGAGTACGACTTCGAGGACACCGATCCCGCGCACGAGGCTCCGCTGCTCGACGACATGGAAGAGGTCGCTCCGGCCCCCCGTGCCGCGAACCGGCCCGCGTCCCGCTCCCGCCGCCGCTCCCCTGCCAAGCGTTCCGCGCTGCTCACCGTCGCCGTGCCCTCGGCCTGTGTGATGGGCGTCGCGGGTATCGCCGCCGCCTCCGTGGGCACCATCGGCGGGGACGACACCAAGAACACGACGGCCAGCGCGTCCGACGCGACCGCGGTGAAGCCGTCCACCGCCAACAACAAGCTGGACACCCAGCTCCAGAGCCTGGCCGCGGGTGCGGACGACTTCGCCGACCGGGCCAGCCGCACCCAGGAACGCATCGACCTCAAGGCCCAGCGGGCGGCCGAGCAGCAGAAGGCGGCGGCAGCGGCGGCCCGCAAGGAGCGTCTGCGGCCCAAGTTCGTCCTTCCGGTCACGCAGAAAGGACTCAGCGCCTACTTCGGTCAGGCGGGGGTCAACTGGATGTCCGTGCACACGGGCATCGACTTCCCCGTGTCGTACGGCACGACGGTGATGGCCGCGACGGACGGAACCCTGCGGACGGAGTGGAACAGCGCGTACGGGAACATGGCCGTCCTCACCGCGAAGGACGGCACGGAGACCTGGTACTGCCACCTCTCCAGCTACAAGGTGCCGTCGGGCACCGTCGTGAAGGCCGGTGAGCAGATCGCGTTCTCCGGGAACTCCGGTAACTCGACCGGGCCCCACCTGCACTTCGAGGTCCGGCCCGCGGGCGGCGCGGCCATCGACCCGCTGCCGTGGCTGCGCAGCCACGGCCTGGACCCGACGTGAGCACCGCCGTGACCCACTCTCGGTGACCCACTCGCCGTGACCCACTCTCGGTGACCCACTCGCCGTGACCCACTCTCGGTGACCCACTCGCCGTGACCCACTCGCCGCGGCGCACCGCCGGGCTTCGCGGCCGGACGGGAACCCCCGCCCGGCCCCGGAACCTCGTGGACTAAAGCTTCTCCACCGGCGCGTACCGCAGCAGCAGCCGCTTCGGCTTGGGCTCGCCGAAGTCGACCGTGGCCTCCGCGTTCGCCCCCGTGCCCTTCACGCCGACCACCGTGCCGAGCCCGAACTGGTCGTGGGTGACCCGGTCACCCACCGCCAGCGAGACGACCGGCTTCTCGGACGCCCCGCGGCGCGTCGCGAAACCGGAGGCCCCGGACGCGGCGGAGCGCGAGCGCGAGGACGACAGCGAGGACGACAGCGAGGCCGCCACGCCCGAGACCGGACCCGAGGGCAACGGAGCCGTCGCGCCCGTGCGCTTCCACTCCAGATGCGTGTCCGGGATCTCCTCCAGGAAGCGGGAGGGCGGGTTGTACGAGGGCTGACCCCACGCGCTGCGCATGGACGAGCGGGTGAGGTAGAGCCGCTCCCGCGCGCGCGTGATGCCGACGTACGCGAGACGCCGCTCCTCCTCCAGCTCCTTGACCTGCCCCAGCGCACGCATGTGCGGGAAGACGCCGTCCTCCATGCCGGTGAGGAACACGACGGGGAACTCAAGGCCCTTGGCGGTGTGCAGGGTCATCAGGGTGATGACGCCGTTGCCGTCGTCCTCGTCGGGGATCTGGTCGGAGTCGGCGACGAGCGCGACCCGCTCCAGGAACTCGGAGAGTCCACCGGCCGCCCCGGCCCCCCCGGCCGCTCCAGCCCCGTCGGTCGCTGCGGGCCCGTCGGTGGCTGCGGCCCCGTCGGTCGCGGCGCCCCCGTCGGTCGCTGCGGCCCCGGCAGCCGCTCCGGCACCGTCCTCGTCCCCGCCGGACTCCTGCTCGAACTCCAGTGCCACGGCCGCGAGTTCCTGGAGGTTCTCGATCCGGGTCTCGTCCTGCGGGTCGGTCGACGCCTGAAGCTCGGCGAGATAGCCGGTGCGCTCGAGGACCGCCTCCAGGACCGTCGCCGGGCCCGCGCCGGACTCGACGATCGTACGGAGGTCCTCCATCAGCGTGTTGAACCGCTTCACGGCGTTCGTCGAGCGCGCCGCCATGCCGTACGCCTCGTCCACGCGGCGCAGGGCCTGCGCGAAGCTGATCCGCTCCCGCTGCGAGAGGGCGTCGATCATCGCCTCGGCGCGGTCACCGATCCCGCGCTTGGGGACGTTCAGGATCCGGCGCAGCGGGACGGAGTCCTCGGGGTTGGACAGGACCCGCAGGTAGGCCAGGACGTCCCGGACCTCCTTGCGCTCGTAGAAGCGGACACCGCCGACGACCTTGTAGGGCAGTCCGACGCGGATGAAGATCTCCTCGAAGACACGGGACTGGGCGTTCGTCCGGTAGAAGACCGCGACGTCGCCCGCCTTCGCCTCGCCCGCGTCGGTGAGACGGTCTATCTCGTCGGCGACGAACTGTGCCTCGTCGTGCTCGGTGTCGGCGACGTAGCCCGTGATGTTCGAGCCCGCGCCCGCGTTCGTCCACAGGTTCTTGGGGCGGCGCGACTCGTTGCGCTCGATGACCGCGTTGGCCGCGGTGAGGATCGTCTGGGTGGAGCGGTAGTTCTGCTCCAGCAGGATGGTCGTCGCGTCCGGGTAGTCCTCCTCGAACTGGAGGATGTTGCGGATGGTCGCGCCGCGGAAGGCGTAGATCGACTGGTCGGCGTCGCCCACGACGCACAGCTCGGCCGGCCCGAGGTCTCCCTCGGCCGGCGGCACGTCCTCGGGGCGGTCGCCGCTCGCCGGTCCCACGAGCTCCCTGACCAGGGCGTACTGCGCGTGGTTCGTGTCCTGGTACTCGTCGACCAGGACGTGGCGGAAGCGGCGGCGGTAGTGCTCGGCGACATCCGGGAAGGCACGGAGCAGGTTGACCGTCGTCATGATCAGGTCATCGAAGTCGAGGGCGTTGGCCTCGCGCAGCCGCGACTGGTACATCGCGTAGGCCTGGGCGAGGGTCTTCTCGAAACCGTCGGCCGCCTGGCCCGCGAAGTCCTCCTCGTCGATCAGCTCGTTCTTCAGGTTGGAGATCTTCGCGCTGAACGACTTCGGCGGGAAACGCTTCGGGTCGAGGTCCAGGTCGCGGCAGACCAGGGCCATCAGGCGCTTGCTGTCGGCGGCGTCGTAGATCGAGAAGGAGGATGTGAAGCCGAGCCGCTTCGACTCGCGGCGCAGGATGCGCACGCACGCGCTGTGGAAGGTCATCACCCACATGGCGTTGGCGCGCGGGCCCACGAGCTGCTCGACGCGCTCCTTCATCTCGCCCGCGGCCTTGTTCGTGAAGGTGATCGCGAGGATCTGGCCGGGGTGGACATGGCGCTCGCCCAGCAGGTGCGCGATCCGGTGTGTGAGCACCCGGGTCTTGCCGGAGCCGGCGCCGGCCACGATGAGCAGCGGGGAGCCGGAGTGCACCACGGCCGCACGCTGGTTCTCGTTCAGCCCGTCCAGCAGGGCCGCCGGGTCCACGGCGGGCCGGTGGGCGCCGTCGCGGTAGTACGCGTCGCGGTCCGGGGGCACGTCGAAGCGGCCGCCGAACAGGTCGTCCGGAAGCGGCTCCGCCGCCTCGTCCTCGGGCGGCGGCGGGGGCTCTTCCCCATGGGCCCCGGAAGGCTTGAGGTCCGCCAGGAAGCTGTCATCAAAGAGGCTGCTCATCGCTCTCCGAGTCTAGGCGGCCGCACTGACAGCCCGCCGCCACCCCGGAAACTGGGCCGGATTTCCTACGGGGTCCGGGCCGAAGGGGCAGGGGAACCGGGGCGCCCCTCCCGAACCGCGCGCCGTCCCGCACCGACGCGCCCTCACCTTGCGACGTCACGCCGCTACCGTCGGACACTTCGGATGCCCCGGCGGCTCAGGTCACGAAAATGTATCGGGCATATCGCACATCAAACTTCACAGGACACTTACGCGTTGGCTAGCGTGCCGGGCAGACCGCTCGACAGCGACCGGCGAACGTCGCCGGGCCGGGCGGTCTCCGCCGAGTCCGGCGCGCCCAGCGGCGACCGGAGCCGGGGACCCGACCGACTTTGGGGTGAATCGGTCCCACCGCCCCTGGGCAGGGACCGTAGGGCAAACCTTCCGGAAGTACCCGCCCGAACCCGACAGCTAACCCGGTAGGCGGATGACGGAAGGAGTCGCCCCTCTTGGCGTCGCACCGCAAGTGGAGTCCGCCGGGCACACGCCGGACGGGCATACGGACCCCGGCCCTCGCCACGGCCGCCCTGACCTCCGTGGCCCTGCTCTCGCAGACGGCCGGCGCCGCACCCTCGACCGAGCCCCGGCCGAGCCTCGAAGAGGTCGGGAAGAAGGTCGACGACCTCTACCACCAGGCCGAGACGGCCACCGAGAAGTACAACGCGACCAGGGAGAAGACCGCCAAGCAGCGCAAGCGCGTCGACTCCCTCCTCGACGACGTGGCCCGGCGCACCGAGAAACTCAACACCGCGCGCGAGGAGCTGGGTTCGTTCGCCGCCGCCCAGTACCGCACCGGAGCGTCCGCGCCCGGCGGCGCGAGCCTGCTGCTGGCCGACAACCCGCAGGACTACTTCGACCAGACCCAGTTGATGGACCGTCTGACCACCCGCCAGAAGGCGGCCGTCGACGACTACGTCACCGAGCAGGCCGCCACCTCGAGGAAACGCGGGGAAGCCTCCCGGAGCCTGCGGACGCTCACCACGTCGCAGGACGCGCTCAGGACCTCCAAGGCCGACGTCCAGGGCAAGCTCGCCGCGGCCCGCGAACTGCTCTCGAAGCTGACCGCCGACGAGAAGGCGCGGCTCGCCGCGATCGCGCAGAAGAAGCGGGAAGCGGCCGACCGCGAGGCGGCCGAGCTGGCGGCCCAGCGGGCCGCGGCGGAGAAGAAGGCCCGGGAGACGGAGCCGCGGCGGGGCACACCGTCCG
This sequence comes from Streptomyces sp. NPDC057950, assembly GCF_042887295.1. Taxonomy (NCBI): domain Bacteria; kingdom Bacillati; phylum Actinomycetota; class Actinomycetes; order Kitasatosporales; family Streptomycetaceae; genus Streptomyces; species Streptomyces sp. NPDC057950. The sequence goes on along the minus strand of NZ_JBHVPP010000018.1, from coordinate 81,844 downwards.
GGACCACGGGGACTTCCGGAACCCCGGCCACCGGCTCCTCGTACGCCACCAAGGCCGGCAAGGCCATCGCCTTCGCCCGCGCCCAGATCGGCAAGCCGTACGTGTGGGGCGCGACCGGGCCCGGCTCGTACGACTGCTCCGGTCTCACCCAGGCCGTCTGGAAGGCCGCCGGCGTCACCCTCCCGCGTACCACCTACGACCAGGTGGACGCGGGCACCACGGTCCCCCTCTCCGCCATCGAGCCCGGAGACCTGGTCTTCTTCTACGACGACATCAGCCACGTGGGCCTCTACATCGGCAACGGGATGATGATCCACGCCCCCAAGCCGGGTGCGTACGTCCGTGAGGAGTCGATCTTCTACGCCGGCGAGTCGATCATCCACAGCGTGGTGCGCCCGGCCTGAGCGCCCGGCGCGGGCACGCCCTCGTGAGACCTCCCGGGCTCCACGCGCGCGTGCCCGCGCCCCGCGTCCCCCGCGGCGCCGTGTCCCCGGTCCCCGTGTTCCCCGCGTCCCCCGCGGCGCCGTGTCCCCGGTCCCCGCGCTCCCCGCGCTCCCCGCGTTGCGCTGCCCCCGTGTCAGCGCGCCCCGCGGGCAACCCGCCCGAAGGTCCCTAGCATCGGGGCCATGCCAGCCACCTCGCCGCCCCGCAGCCCGTGGGTCCGACTCCGTACCTGGTGGGCGGAGTGCCCGCCCGCCGCCGCGGCCGCCGTTCTGGCCACCGGCATCCTCTCCGTCGGGCTGCACGAGGCCGGTGACGAGGTCCTGTCCCGGATCGCGCTGGTCCTTGCGGCCGTCATCTGGCTCGGGTTCGCCGTGGACTTCACGGTCCGTCTGCTGCGCGATCGGGAGCGGTGGCTGGAGGAGGCCGGCACGCCGAGCGCGCTCACCGGGGTCGCCGCGACCGCCGTACTCGGCACCCGGCTGACCGACCTGGGGTGGCTCGGGGCCGCCGAGGTGCTGCTCGCGCTCGCCGCGGTGCTGTGGCCGGGGCTGCTCTACCTGTTCGTACGAGGGCTGCGGCTCCGTATGCCCGGAAGCGTGTTCCTCGGGTGCGTGGCCACCCAGGCCCTCGCGGTGCTCGCCGCGTCGCTAGCCGAGGCCGCGCGCGCGGACTGGCTGGCGTACGCGGCACTGGTGCTGTTCTGGCTGGGGTTCCTGGTGCTGTACGTGGTGGCGCTGACGTGCTTCGACCTCCGGGAGACGGCCACGGGGGGCGGCGACCAGTGGATCGCGGGCGGCGCGCTCGCGATCTCGGCGCTGGCCGCGTCGAAGCTGGTCCTCGCCTACCAGGCGGACGGCTACCTGTGGAACTACGACGACAACGGCGTGATGCTCTGGGTGTCCCAGGCTCTGATCATGGTGACGCTCGCCTGGTACGCCGTGCTGGCCGTCGCGGAGCTGCTGTGGCGGCGTCCGCGGTACGACGTGCGGCGCTGGGCGACCGTGTTCCCGATGGCCATGACGGCGGCGGCGGCCCTGTCGGTCGCGGACGCCGTCGGCTTCGCCTGGCTCAGGGGGCTCGGGCAGGTGCTCCTGTGGACCTCGGTGGCCGCCTGGCTGCTGGTGGCGGCCGGAACCGTCAGGTCCACAGCACCGCGATGAAGATGTTCGCGGTCGTCAGCAGCCCGACCAGCCCGAACAGGCCCTTGTCGACCTTCTCGTCGTCCCGCTTCACATAGACCAGGCCGAGGATCACGATCAGCAGGGCCAGCTTCACGCCGATCTTGACGGTGTTGACCGGGTGGTCGTCGGCCTGGTTGAGACCGACCAGGACGACACCCGTGACCAGCATGGTCAGCGCGCCGTGCAGCATGGCCGGGACGAACCGGGCGGTGCCCCGGCCCATGGCCTTCATCTGGGTGAGGAAGCCGCCGAGCAGCGAGGCGATGCCGATGATGTGCAGGCCCACGAAGAGATGGATGAGTACGTCCATGGGTCCGGAGCCTAATCGGCGGCGGGTGTCCCACTTCGCACCGGCCCACCCCATCGGGACCCGTAGCACCTGAGAACCCCCTGTTGTCCCGGAACCGTCCCATCGGTCATCACCCTGTGTGAAGTCGCCGGGGCAGGACCGGGATCACGGTCACATGAGGTCACCCGGCGATCCAGTTACGCCAGTTCCGTACATGGTGTTACCGAGCCCTCGCACTCAGGTTTAGCGTCCTCCACCAGGTGCCCGGCTCCCCACCGCCGCCCGGGCCAGGGGCGGCAGCCGGACACCACCGCCGAGAAAGGTCCGGCGGCGACTCGCTCCCCCTGTGTGGGCCGTCGCCGGACGCCTCACCGATGACCGCGCTCTCCCCGGCGGTCACGTCCCCCGGGAAGGATGTGGGCCCTCGTGGCAGCGCACCGCAAGCCCAGACAGCGCTCACTCGGCGGCCATACGGTCCGCACGGCCGCGACCATCGCCCTCGCCGGCGCGGCGACGACGGCCGGATTCGAGGGCACCGGGCACGCGGAGCCGCAACTGTCCCCGGCGCAGGTGAAGGCCAGGGTCGACAAGTTGTACGAGGAGGCCGAGGTCGCCACGGAGAAGTACGACGGGGCGAAGGAGAAGGCCGACCAGGCGTCACGGCGACTGCACGACCTGCGCGACGAGACGGCGCGCAAGGAGGACCGGCTCAACGCGGCGCGGGACGCCCTCGGTTCGATCGCCGCGGCGCAGTACCGCAGCGGAGGCCTCGACCCCGCTCTGCAGCTCGCTCTCTCCGACCGGCCCGACCAGTACCTGGACGGGGCCGCGTTCGCCGAGCGGGTCGGTGACCGGCAGGCGGGGGCGGTGGCACGGGTACGCAAGCAACTGCGGGAGATCGAGCAGTTGCGCGGGGCCGCGCACGTCGAGCTGGCGTCGCTCACCTCGCGGCAGGCGGAGCTGAAGCGGGCCAAGCGGACGATCACCGGAAAGCTGGACTCCGCGCGGCAGCTGTTGTCGCGGCTCACCGACGAACAGCGGGCGCGCCTCGGGGATCCCGGGGCGGCCGGCGGTGCGGCGGGCACGGCCCGGCACGCCTCCCGCTCCGCCGCGCGGGACCTGGGCCCGGCGCCCTCGTCGCCCTCGTCCGGTTCCGTCGCCGCCCCCAACTCCCGTGCGGCCGCCGCCGTCTCCTACGCCTACGGGAAGCTCGGCAGCCCCTACGTCTGGGGCGCCACCGGGCCCGACGCCTTCGACTGCTCGGGGCTGGCCCAGGCCGCCTACCGCTCGGCGGGTGTCCAGCTGCCACGCACGACGTACGCCCAGATCAACGCGGGCCGACGGGTCTCACGTTCCGAACTCCTCCCCGGCGACCTGGTGTTCTTCTACTCGGGCATCAGCCACGTGGGGATCTACGTGGGCAACGGGATGATGATCCACGCCCCGAACCCCACCGCGCCGGTGCGTCTCGCGCCGGTCGACGAGATGCCGTTCGCGGGGGCCACCCGAGTGGCCTGAGCGCACGGGTCCACCCGGGTGGCGCGAAGACGCCGGGGCGGATCGCCGCGGTGGGGGCGCGGGGGTGGATCGCGGTAGCGTCGACGCGGACTCCGTTCCGTCGTCCGAGAGGTCCTGATGCCCGGCTTCCTGCTGCCGCCGCCTCCGCCGCCCGCGCACATCCGCTCCTGGCCGGACCGGGCGGCACTGCTGGCCGACCGGGGGCGGGCGCTGGAGGAACTGCGCGGGCGGAGCCTCGGGGTGCACCGGGTGCTGCTCCTGTGGCTGCTGGCGCTCGCGGCCATCGTCGGCTGGGCCCTGCTGGTGCTGCCGCTGCAGCAGATCGAGCAGCGCGACCCCACCGGTGTCGTCCTGGGGCCGCTGTTCGCCCTGCTGGGCCTGGCCGCGCTCGCCCTGACGGTCCTCGCCGTCGCCCTGTCCGTACGCAGCGACCGCCGCATGCACGAACTGCTCAAGGCCTGGACCGAGTTGGACCACCACCCCGCGACCGACTCCCGGCTCCGCTCCCCCGGGCTCAGCCTGTTCTGGCTGCTCTCCTCGCTGGGCGTCTGCGCGATCGGCGTCTGGACGTCCTACGCCGCGGCGGCACCGGGCGGGTCCGGCCGCGGCTTGTACAGCGATGTCGTCCAGGGCGTCGGGATCGGCCTGATCCTGTGGACGACCGGTCTCATCGGGATCGCGAAGGCCGTACGCCACTACCGCTGGGCGCTGCGGATCCCGGGCCCGGCGCCCGCCCCGGAACACCGGTAGGCGTCCGGCGCCCGCCCGCCGCACCACACCAGCAGAAGGACGGCGTCCGCCGCGAGCCACCGGGAACAGCCGGACGGCCACCGCGGAACGCCGGCGGCCGGGGTGCGTCCACCGCGGAACGCCGGCGGACGGCCGGTGTCCGCGCGGCCCGGCGGACGGCGTGTCACACCAGGCGTCGCGCCGTCGCCCAGCGCGTCAACTCGTGCCGGTTGGAGAGCTGGAGCTTCCTGAGGACCGCCGAGACGTGGGACTCGACCGTCTTGACGGAGATGAACAGCTGCTTGGCGATCTCCTTGTACGCGTAGCCGCGGGCGATGAGGCGCAGGACCTCGCGCTCGCGCTGGGTGAGGCGGTCGAGGTCCTCGTCGACCGGCGGGGCGTCGGTGGAGGCGAAGGCGTCCAGGACGAATCCGGCCAGGCGGGGCGAGAAGACCGCGTCGCCCTCCTGGACACGGAAGATGGAGTCCACCAGGTCGGTCCCGGTGATCGTCTTGGTGACGTAACCCCGGGCGCCGCCGCGGATCACACCGATGACGTCCTCCGCGGCGTCCGACACGGACAGCGCGAGGAAACGGACCGGCCGCTCGGGGTCGCCCATCAACGGGGCGCAGCGGCGCAGCACTTCGACACCACCGCCGCCCGGCAGATGGACGTCGAGCAGCACGACCTCGGGCCGGGCGGCCGTGATGACCGTGACCGCCTGGTCGACGTCCGCGGCCTCGCCGACCACCTGGACGCCGGTCCGCTCGGTCTGTCCGATCTCGGCCTGCACCCCCGTACGGAACATGCGGTGGTCGTCGACGAGGACGACCCGTACGTGACGCCCGCCCGGGGCTCCGGACGGCTCGGCGGCGTCCGCCCCGCCCGCCCCCGGGGACCCGGCGGCCGCCCCCGCTCCGGTCGCGGTGTCGCTCGGCTCGTCGGGGCCGGTGTTCCCGGGCAACCCGGCCGTCGGCCCGTTCGCGTCGCTCATGACGTCTTCTCCGCCCTCTCCATTTCCAGCTCGACCTCCGTGCCGCCGTCCGGCACCGCGCGCAGCCGCGCCGTGCCGCCGTTGCGCTCCATGCGGCCGATGATCGATTCTCTGACGCCCATGCGGTCGGCGGGTATCGCGTCGAGGTCGAAGCCGGGGCCGCGGTCGCGGACGGACACGAAGACCGTCGTTCCCTCGGCTTCGGCGTAGACCTGTACCGCGCCGCCCTCGCCACCGTACTTGGCGGCGTTCACCATGGCTTCCCGTGCGGCCTGCATCTGTGCGGTCAGGCCCTCGTCAAGCGGGCAGTCGCCGACCACGACGACCTCGATGGGGACGCCGTGCTTGTCCTCGACCTCGGCCGCGTTGCGGCGGACCGCCTCGGCGAGGGTGGTGGGTTCGTCGGCCTCGTCCTTGCCGGTGCCCTCCGGCTTGTAGAGCCAGGCGCGCAGGTCGCGTTCCTGGGCCCGGGCGAGCCGGCGCACCTCGTTCGCGTTCTCCGCGTTGCGCTGGATCAGGGTCAGGGTGTGCAGCACCGAGTCGTGGACGTGGGCGGCCACCTCGGCCCTCTCCTGGGCCCGGATGCGCATCAGGCGCTCCTCGGAGAGGTCCTGCGTCATACGGACGAGATAGGGGCCGGCGAGGAGCGCCGTGCCGACGAGGACGGCGAGCGCCGCCTGCAGGACGGAGCCGAGGTGGGCCGCGGAGCCCTGGAGGACGAATATCCCGGTGACGCCCGCGGTGACGAGCAGGACACCGGCCGCGGACCGCAGCAGCGTGAGCGTCCGACGGCGGCGGCCGACCTCCACCCAGCGGGCCCGCCGCGCGTTGTCCGCCTGGCGCCAGACCAGGGCGACGCCCGCGCCGACCAGGACCGTGGGCCAGAGGTACGCCTTGGCTCCGCCGCCGAGGTTCACATTGCCGACGAAGACCATGGCCACGACGACCATGAGGAGCAGGGCGACGATCTGGCCCCGGTCCGGCTTGCGGGCGACGAGTCTGCGGCGGCCGTCGGGAGCGGTCTCGGTGGTGAAGGCCGACGCGCGCTCGGAGTCGACCCCGCCGATGCCCAGCGGCACGAAGAACCAGAAGGCGGCGTAGAGCAGCGCGCCGAGGCCGTCCGCCATGAACAGGCCGACGAACACCAGCCGTACCCAGATCACGGGCAGCCCGAGATGCCCCGCGAGCCCCCGCGCCACACCGCCGAGCCAGCGTCCGTCGCTGCTGCGGTAGAGCTTGCGCGGGGGCCGCGGGTCGTCGAGAGGCACTGCTGCGGCTTCCGGCATGCCAACGATGTTCACACGGCCGGGCGGCCGGAGCATCAGGGTCGGCCCCCGAGACTCCCCTGATCTTCGACGAGCCGGTCCCCGAACTGCTTCCCGCGCACCCGTCGGGGCCGATATCAGGGTTCGGCCAGGGTCGTCCCGACTCCCGCCGGGCCTTCCCGCCCGTCACCATGGACACATGACAGATCAGCAGCGCGCGGCGGCGGAGCCGCCCCGCGGCTCCGGCGTCCCGCCACCGGGCAGCGCATCGGGCGGTGAGCCGCGCGCGCACGACGACGTGGTGGCGCCCGAAGCCCCGCACAGGTTCCGGCGCGACCGGCGGCACAGGATGCTGGGCGGAGTGTGCGCGGGGCTCGGGCGGCAGTGCGACATGGACCCGGTGATCTTCCGGATCGTGCTCGCGGTGCTCTCGGCGACCGGCGGCATCGGTCTCATCCTGTACGGCTTCTTCTGGCTGTTCGTCCCGTACGACGACGAGGACGAGAACGAGGTGCGCAAGCTCCTCACCGGTCGCGTCGACGGCCACGCTCTGACGGCCGTGCTCTTCGCCCTGGTCGGCTGCGGGGTCTTCCTGTCCATGCTCGACAACGGCGGGGTGCTCACCTTCGCCGTGGTCCTCACCCTGCTTCTCGCGGGCGCGGGGTACTGGTCGCAGCAGCGCGGCGCCCCCGATCCGGACCCGCTCGCCGCCCAGGCGGTGGCGGACGCCCCGCCCGAGGCGCAGGCCCCGCCCGTCCCCGCCTCCTACCCTTCCTGGTGGCGTGACCCGATCGTCAAGGACGGTTCGCACGTCGGCGGCACGGGCTATCTCTGGGGCCCGCAGGACGCCCGGGACCGGGATGTCGCGGCCGCGGTCGACATGGCCCGCGGGACGCCCGGCCCGAACGCGCGCGCGACGCGGGAGCCGCGGCCACGCGGGCCGCGCGGGATCGGCGGCCGGGTGTTCCTGCTCGCGCTCGTCGCGGGTGGCCTCGGCTCGGGCCTGACGTGGCACGACCGGCCGCTCGGTCCGAGCCTGCAGATCGGTCTGTCCTGCGCGCTCGTCGTCTTCGGTCTGGGCATCGCGCTCAGCGCGTTCGTCGGGCGTACGGGCGCGGGCTCGCTCTTCCTCGCCGTGGTCACGGCGGCCCTGCTGGCCGGCTCGGTGGCCCTGCCGAAGGACATCGGCACCGACTGGAAGCGGACCGACTGGACACCGGCCGCCGTCGCCGACGTACAGAGGAACTACGAACTCGGCTCCGGCGTGGGCACGCTCGACCTGAGCCGGCTCGACCTCGCCAGGGGACAGACGGTGACGGCGCGCGCGGAGGTGGGGGCGGGCCGCCTCGAGGTGGTGGTCCCGACGGACGCGACCGTGAGGCTGAACATCGACGTGGGGCTCGGGGACATCCAGTTGCCGGGCGACGGCAAGAAGGACGTGGACGTGGAGCCCGGCAAGTCCAGGCAGGTGACGCTGGCCCCCGCGGCCGGCACCGGGCACGGCGGAACCCTCGATCTCGACCTGCATGTCGGTGTCGGCCAGGCGGAGGTGACCCGTGGCACGTCATGAGTTCCAGCCGGGAAAGCTGGTCGCGGGCTTCTTCCTGACCACCGCGGGCGTCGTGTACGCCGGTGACGCGGGCGGCTGGTGGGACACACCGTGGTTCGTGATCATCCCCCTCCTCACCGGCGGCCTCTGCCTGGCCGGAGCGGTGGCGCTCCTGACCCACGGCGTACGGCGACGGCGGGCGGGCTCACGGCGGGCGGCCGCGGGGGCGGCGAGCAGAGGCCCCCGGGGCTCGAACGTGCCGGGCTGACCGGGCCGGGGCACGACGACTGAGCCGACAGCGGCGGGAACACGCCCGAGGTCGGAAAGTCCCGTCGTCCGCCCTGAGGACGGGCCTCGCGGCGTCTGGCGCGTGCTCTCGGCGCGCCGGGCGTCCCGAGGCGGACGGGACTTTCGCGACTCGACCTAGTAGCGGTACTCCCCGGCCCGTTGCCTGCGTCGCGCGCGCCAGGCCGCGTCGAGCGAGAAGACCGAGGCGCCCGCGAGGACCAGGGGCAGCCAGGCCATCAGGTAGGCGAGATCGTTGCCGTAGTAATACGGGTCGGAGGCCCAGCTGACCGTCAGCCACAGGCTGAGGGAGATCAGCGCGCCGCCGAACGCCGCGAGGCGGGCCAGCAGTCCGATGAGGGTGCCGATGCCGACGGCCAGTTCACCGAGGGCGATGGCGTAGCCGAAGCCGACGGGGCTCTTCAGCGCGAGGTCGACCAGGGCCGGGATCGCCGAGGAGGCACGCACCCCGTGCATCATGGCCCCGATCGAGCCCGCGCCGGAGTCGGAGAGGAAGGCACTGTTGGTGAGCTTGTCGATCCCCGCGTAGATGAAGGTGATGCCGAGGAAGACACGCAGGGGCAACAGGGCGTAGCGCGTGGCCGTCTCGCGCCACCCGTCCCTCCCGCCGCCGTCGACATAGGAGCTCTGGGTATCCGTCCGCATACCGTGAGTCATCGCTCTCCGCCGCCTCTCACCCGTATTCCGTTGACCCCTCAACAGACCATACGTACGAGAGCGGGTCCCCGCTCAATGCCCGGGAGCGGTTTTCTTGCCCGGAGGCACCTCTCGGCCGCCTTACGGCCGCAAAGTGCCGGGCCGGCCGGGCGGGGATTCCCCTTCCGCCCCCCACCGCCGAACCGGTGACCCGGCCCGGCAGGCACACCGGTATCACGCGTCCCGGCCCGCAACTCCTCAGTCCGGGACCTTCGTCCCCGCTCGTCCCCGCTCGTCCCGCAGCCCGCCAGTCCGCCAGCCCCGCAGTCCGTCATCAATCCGTCGGTCCGTAAGTCCGTCAATCCGTCGGTCCGTCAGTCCGTCAGTCCGTCACGTCGATCACACAGCGGTTGGTCTCCACACCGGCCGCGGTCACCACCTGGACCTCCACCCGTCCCGGCTCCACGTCGACCGGTACCGGCACGGTGAGCACGGCGTCCGTGGGATTGCTGAAGCCGCCCGGCACCGGGACCAGCGGTACGTGCACATGGACCGCGCCGATCCGGACGACCATGCGGGAGAGCCGGTCCGCGGTCTGCGCGCCCGGAGGGACGAAACCGGCCCCCCGGATCTCGATGTCGTCCCCGGTGCGGATCGGGGCGTCGAGGTCACCGGCCTCGCGGGAGCGCACGACGGAGAGGATCACGGGCCGGCCGCCCTCGGCGTACTTGCCGGAGAGGTAGGTCGCGGCCGAGACCAGGACGAGCACCGCCAGGCCCCAGGGCAGGTCGGGCAGCTGTTCCGGCCGCCGGGCCAGCCGTACCGCGGCGAAGACCAGCGCGACGGCGCCGATGACGACGTACTGGATGTCGGCGAAGCCGCCCTTGCCCGAGTCGTCGGTGAGGAGGTCGGCGGCACGCGGCCGGTCGGCCCGTACCTTCTGCAGCCGTTGCCCGAGGACCCGCACGCCCACCACGCGGCGTACCAGCACCGCGATCCCGCACACCACCGCGACGACGGTCACGACACCGGCGCCCCGGGCGAGCTCGAGCCCGGCGATCAGGTCGTCCCGCCGGCCGTGGGCGGAGGCCGCCGCCAGCTGGCCCACCAGGACGAGCACCGCGTACACCACGAACAGCACCCACCCGGCGGCCATCGCACGCGAGGTGGAGAGACGGTTGTCCTCGCCGATGACCGGCGCGAGGGCACCGCCGCGCGCCCGGTGCAGATAGCCCGCGCCGGTCAGCAGGCCGGCCACCACGACGGCGGCGACCAGCCCCGCCGTCCGCGCCGCCGACCACCCCGCGCCGATCGCGGTGAGCGCCTGCACCAGCAGCAGCGCCACGACGGTTCCCCACACCGCGAACGCCGTACGCCGCCACAGTCGTCCCAGCCAGGCCTCGCCGTCGACGCGCCCGCGTTCCGCGACGAGGTCCGCGGACTGGGTGAGTTCGTCGGACACCCACTGCCGGGTCGCGGACGCCGAGTGGGCGACGCCGGCCGGCAGTCCCCGTCCCGACGCCAGCTCGTCGCGCTTGGCGAGGAACGCGGCGACGGCCCGCCGGTGCCCCTCACGCGCCCCGTGCGGGCAGTCCCCGCAGGTGCAGCCGCCACCATGCGCGCCCTGCCCGGCACCGAGCCCGCCACCGCGCCCCGCACCGCGCTCCGCGCCGTGTCTCGCCTCCTGCACCGCCACGCCCGTTGCCGCCTTCCCCGCACCGGGAACCCCCGTGCGGCCAGATCCTCGTACGTCTGCGTACGCCTGCGTACGTCCTCGCACGGGGTCCTACGTCTCCGTACGCCCCCGCACGCCTGACTTCCGTACAACTGCCTTACAACTGCCCCGCGATGACAGCGAATTGTGCCGTACGCAACAGCGTCCGCGTCCGGCAGGTCCGGTCAGCGCGGGTGAAGTGCCCGACCCCGTGTTGACCCGGCTGCGAGAATTCCCCCATGGCCGAGATCATCCAGCGCGACGGGACCTGGGCCTTCGACGGCAGCACGGTCAGGATCACGCCGGGGCTGCACCGTTCCGTGCCCCTGTTCCGGCAGACGTACGGGGAGATCACGGTTCCCCTGGAAGCGGTCTCCGGCATCGTCCACGAACCGGAACGCAAGCGCGGCCGGCTGCGCCTGAGGCTGCGCGAAGGAGCCGATCCGCTGCTCCAGGCGACCGGGGGACGGCTTCCGGACGCGGCCGATCCGTACCGGCTGTCGGTCGACGTCGACCGCTCCGGGGTCGCCGAGTACGTCGCCGAGGAGATCCGCCGCGCGCTGCTCCTGGACCAGGTCCCCAAGGAACCGGCGAAGAGCTATCTGCTCGCGGGGCCGCCGGTCCCCGTCTCCGTGCGGTCCAGCGACGGCACGGTCTCCTTCGACGGCGCGCGGGTACGTATCGACTGGGCGGACACCTCCGACCGGGTCAAGCGCGCGACGGGCCCGCGGATCATCGCCGTCGGTGACCTGGTGCAGGTGGAATGGCTGCCCAACTCCGGTTACGAGGACGGGTTCCTGCGCTTCGTCACGCGCGAGACCGCGTTCTCCAAACTGCCGCCCGAAAAGGATCCGTTCGCTCTCGACCTGTGGGGCAGCGCACGCCGTGACCTGCTCACGGCTCTCGTCGCCGCCGCGGTGACCGCCCGTCTGCCCCATCCGTCGGTCCGGGCCGGCGAGTTCACCGACCGGCCTCCGCAGCCGTCCGCCGTCGCGCGGGTACCGGCCCAGGCCGATCATCACGACGTCCTCCTGCGCCGGCTGCGTGAGCTGGGCGAGCTGCACCGGGACGGAGTGCTCACGGACGAGGAGTTCGCGGCGACGAAGGCGGCGGTCCTGAAGGGCTTCAGCTGAGGAGATCCGGCTCGCTCCTGCTGATGTCCTGCCACAGGGGCTGGTAGTTGATCCACGCCACCAGGTCGCCCCCGAGCTGCTCGCGGGTCGCGACCGCCTGCTTGTGGTCGATGAGGACCGGGCGTCCTGCGGCCTGCGCGGTGAGCTGGACCTGGCTGGAGCGTTCCATCGACAGGAACCACCAGGCCGCCGCGTCCACCGAGTCGCCGACGGTGAGCAGTCCGTGGTTGCGCAGCACCAGTGCCTTGTGGGTACCGAGCGCGCCGGCGATCCGGCGGCCCTCCTCGGTGTCCACGGCGACCCCGCTGTAGGAGTCGTAGAGCGCGTGGTCCTCGTAGAAGGCACAGCTCTCCTGGCTGATCGGGTCGAGGAGGTCACCGAGGGCGGAGAGCGCGCGGCCGTGCACCGAGTGGCAGTGGGCGACGGCGACGACGTCGGGGCGGGCGGCGTGGACCTGGGCGTGCACGGTGAACGCCGCCTGGTTCACGTGGTAGCGGCCCTCGACCACCTGCCCGTCCTGGTTGGCCATGACCAGGTCGCTCACGGTGACGTGCTTGAAGGGCATCCCGAAGGGGTTCACCCAGAAGCAGTCGCTGTACTCCGGGTCGCGCGCGGTGATGTGGCCGGAGACCCCGTCCTCGAATCCGAGCCGCCCGAAGATCCGTAGCGCTCCGGCCAGCCGCTCCTTGCGGTGGCGTCGCTCGTCGTCCGGCGAGTCGTACATCGGCGGCATGGCGAACTGGAGCTGGTCGGTCGGTAGGGGCAGGGGCGGCGTGGGCCCTTGCATATGTCCTCCAGCACTGGCGTGTCCGATACGGACCGGAAGTTACCTCCGGGCGCCGTAGGAGAACAGGGCCGTTCGGTGAAGAGAGTGCGCAACCGTTACGCGGGAGCGTCATGGGGAGCCGTGCGGCCGGTTCGTGGCAGCGGAGAACCTCCCCCATACCCGACAGCGGATGTCGGGTATCGGCGCGAGACTCCTTGCATGAGTCGTACGAACTGGGCCGCCTTCACCGTCTGCGCACCCGACCTCGCCGGGCCGGCCGAGGAGCGTTTCGGAGCGTTCACCCACCATGTCCTCGCGACCCTCCGCAAGGACGGCGCACCCCGCACCAGCGGCATCGAGACGCGCTTCCTGCTCGGCGAGCTGTGGCTCGGCATGATGCCGGACTCGCTCAAGGCACTCGACCTGCGCCGCGACCCGCGCTTCACGCTCCAGGCGAACCCGGGGCCGGGCACCGCGATGGGCGGGGGCGACGTACGGATCAGCGGACGGGCGGTGGAGGTCACCGACGGCGACGCGAAACGGGCCTACGTGAAAGAGGTGGAACCGCCGGAGCCGTTCCACCTCTTCCGCACCGAGCTGACGGAGGTCGTACGGACCTTCGTCGAGGACGACACGTATCTGGTCGTCCAGGTCTGGAAGCCCGGAGAGCCGGTGCGGACTCTCAAACGGACCTGACGGGAGGGGCTACTCCCACTCGATCGTGCCCGGGGGCTTGCTCGTCACGTCGAGGACGACGCGGTTGACGTCGGCGACCTCGTTCGTGATCCGGGTCGAGATCTTGGCGAGGACGTCGTACGGCAGGCGCGACCAGTCGGCCGTCATCGCGTCCTCGCTCGACACCGGGCGGAGCACGATCGGGTGGCCGTACGTACGGCCGTCACCCTGGACGCCCACGCTGCGGACGTCGGCGAGCAGGACCACCGGGCACTGCCAGATGTCACGGTCGAGGCCGGCCGCCGTCAGCTCCTCGCGGGCGATGGCGTCGGCTTCGCGCAGCAGGTCGAGGCGGTCCTTGGTGACCTCGCCGACGATACGGATGCCGAGGCCGGGACCCGGGAAGGGCTGGCGCTGGACGATCTCGTCCGGCAGGCCGAGCTCCTGCCCGACCATCCGGACCTCGTCCTTGAACAGCTTGCGCAGCGGCTCGACGAGCTCGAACTCGAGGTCCTCGGGGAGGCCGCCCACGTTGTGGTGGGACTTGATGTTGGCGGTGCCGGTGCCGCCGCCGGACTCGACCACGTCCGGGTAGAGGGTGCCCTGCACCAGGAAGGCGACGTCCTCGCCCTCCGCGGCCTCGGCGATGATGTCCGCCTGGGCCTGCTCGAAGACCCGGATGAACTCCCGGCCGATGATCTTCCGCTTCTCCTCGGGGTCCGAGACACCCTTGAGCGCGTCGAGGAACCGCTCCTGCGCGTCCACGACCTTCAGCTGTACGCCGGTCGCGGCCACGAAGTCCTTCTCGACCTGCTCCGTCTCGCCCTTGCGCATCAGACCGTGGTCGACGTACACGCAGGTCAGCTGGGAGCCGATGGCCTTCTGCACGAGCGCGGCGGCGACGGCCGAGTCCACCCCGCCGGACAGACCGCAGATGGCGCGCTTGGTGCCGACCTGCTCGCGGATGAGGGCGACCTGCTCCTCGATGACGTTGCCGGTCGTCCAGTCCGGCTCGAGGCCGGCGCCGCGGTACAGGAAGTGCTCCAGCACCTGCTGGCCGTGCGTGGAGTGCATGACCTCGGGGTGGTACTGGACGCCGTACAGCTTCTTCTCGTCGTTCTCGAAAGCCGCGACCGGGACGACGTCCGTGGAGGCCGTCACCGTGAAGCCCTCGGGCGCGGCGCTGCACGCGTCGCCGTGCGACATCCACACCGACTGCTCGTCCGGGGTGCCCTCGAACAGGGTGGAGCCCGACTTCGAGACATGCAGGGGCGTACGGCCGTACTCGCGGGCGCCCGTGTTGTCCACGGTGCCACCGAGGGCCGTCGCCATCAGCTGGAAGCCGTAGCACATGCCGAAGACGGGGACACCGGCCTCGAAGAGCTCGCGATCGAGGCGGGGGGCGCTCTCGGCGTACACCGACGAGGGGCCTCCGGAGAGGATGATCGCCGCCGGGTTCTTGGCGAGCATCTCCTGGACCGGCATGGTGCTCGGCACGATCTCGCTGTAGACCCGGGCCTCGCGGACGCGACGGGCGATGAGCTGGGCGTACTGCGCACCGAAGTCGACGACCAGGACGGTGTCGGGGGCGGCGGGGGACGCTTCTGGCACGGTTTGCCTTCCGGCGGTGAGCAGGGGGTGTCGGGTGTCGAGTCTACCGGGGGTGTGCGTGGGGGTGCCGTCCCGCTGATTTCGCCCCCGCCGCCCCTGCCCGTCCCATCCCGTACCTGGGGGGCTCCGCCCCCAGACCCCTGTCCGGCCTCACGGGCCTTGTCCCCGAACGCCGCACGGGCCGTTGGGCCGCGCCCGCATACCGGCCGTCCGGCCTTGAGTGCCTTGTCCCCAAACGCCGCACGGGCCGATGAGCCGCGCCCGCATACCGGCCGTCCGGCCTTGAGTGCCTTGTCCTCGAACACCGGACGGGCCGATGGGCCGCGCCCGCATACCGGCCGTCCGACCTCGAGGACCTTGTCCCCGAACACCGGACGGGCTGATGGTGCGGGCCCGTGCTATCGAGCCCGTCCGGCGTTCGAGGACGAGCCCTTCGGGCGATGGCGGGGGTCTGGGGGCGGAGCCCTCAGGGACGGGATAGGTCGGGCAGGGGCGGCGGGGGCGCGCGACGTCTCAGTATCCGAACCCGCTTGGCCCGTGCCGGACGCGCGGGCATACTGGTCGCATGCTCACGCATCACACCTTCGCGTTTACCTATGGCAACCGGCCCACCGGCTGCCATGGTCGTGCTGCTTGAGCAACTGACAAGCGACTCCCCAGGCGCCCCGGGCCGACAAGGCCCGGGGCGTCTGCCGTCTCCGGGCCCGGTCGCTCCGGGGCTCCCCTTCCACCGAACAGAAGGAGCCCACCATGGCCGACGCAGCCGACGTACTCGACAAGACCGGCGCCCGTACCGACGACGCCGCCGGCGTGATCACCGACGCCCGTGACCGCGTCGACGCCCTCGACGACCGGATCATCGGCCTCGTCCAGGAACGCATGGCCGTGTCCGCGGTGATCCAGAAGGCCCGGATCGAGTCCGGTGGCCGGCGCGTGAACCTCTCCCGCGAGATGGAGGTCCTCGGCCGCTACCGGGACGCGCTGGGCAAGCCGGGCACGTCGCTGGCCATGACCCTGCTGGAGCTGTGCCGCGGCCGCATCTGAGTCCCGCGCGGCGGCCGCGGTCCGGTGCGCCCCGTCCGTCGCACGCGCCCCGTCACGCCGCGTACGCACGTACGCATGCCGTCTCACCCGTACGGCGCGTGACCGGGGCCCGGCGGGCTTCGTTGGTCCCGGTGTCCGTGCCAGCCAGGGGCGGGCCCGAAACAACCACGCGTGGCTCCGCTGGGGCGCTGAGACGTACGGATCGTGCCGTGCGTCGTGGGACCTCGCCCCAGGGGTGTGACCGGACGGCAGGGGACAGCGGCCCGGTCACTCGAGAGAACGGCCGGCTCCGGGGACGCCCGGAGCCGGCCGGCGCAATCGTCCGACCGGCCCGCGCAGCCGGGTCACTTCGACGGACCCCACCCGAAGAAGCTCCTCACCCCCACATGTCCCAAGGTCCCCGCTCCCGCCCCGCTCCCGCCCCGCTCCCGCCCCGATCCCGGCTCCGGCTCCGGCTCCAACCACATGTCCATGTCCCCGTGGACGAACGACCTCACTCCCCGACCCGCGGCGCACCCCCTCCGGCGCCGCGCCCCAGGCACCGGCGCCGCCCTGGCGTCGGTGCTGACGCAGAAGGGCCCCGCGGCTTCCGTCCCGCGGGGCCCTTCGCATGTGCGTACGCGTGTCCCCGCGGATCAGGTCCTGGAGACCGATCCGCAGGACACTCCGCCGGAGCGCGGAAGCTCCCGGCTCCGGTCGTACGGATCGACGGCGGGCCCGCTGGGCGTCGCGTCGTTCGGGGCGGCCGAGGCGAACTGCGGGTGCAGGAAGCCGTCGTAGACGAAACAGGCGGAGTTGGAGAGGTTCTCGTCGTACCCGAGGAGCGCCAGCCTGCCCGGGGTGACCTGGTACTTCCTCGGATCGGAGACCTCGATGTCGAGGACGCGGCGCACGATGGTGCGGGACACCTCGGTCGACTTCTGGTCCGCCTGGGCCAGTGGGTAGACGAAGGTGTAGTCGGCGTGGATGACGACGGACGCGCGGGTGCCGGCCTTGAACGTCATACGGCCGCGGGTCTTGACCACGTCCCCGACGAGCCGTACCTCGTGCGGGTCGAACCGGCTGAAGAGCCAGAGCGGATCGTGTTTCACATCCGGTTTGCGCAACCAGCTGTTCACGTCGTCGAGCATCTTCGGCTGCTTGGGGTCGAGAAGGGCGAGCGCGCTCGTCGGACGGCCGCCGAGCAGCGTCTTCCGGTCGATGTTCGCGCCGACGAGCAGCGCCTTGGTCTGCCGCAGCGCCCGCGCGACCTGCTCCTTGGTGAGCGGGCCGACCGGTTTCGCGTCCGGCACGACGATGCCGGCGGCGCCGTCGGCGTACCGCTCGGCGGGCGATCCGGCGAACGGCCGCTCGAGGGTGGGTGTGCCGGGCGCGGCCTCCGAGGGCGCGGCGGTCGGGGCCGCGGTCTCGGCGGGGAGTTCGCGGGCGGCCTCGGTGGCGTCGGACGACGCGCTGCCGGATGACGACGAGCTGCCGGAGGAGGTGCCGAAGGGATCGCCGGGCAGCAGCGACGGCCGTACGGCCACCAGCGCCACGACCGCCGCGAGGGGGACGCCGATGACCGCCCACAGCCGTCGGCCGCGGGTCGTGCGGCCCTCCGCCTTGCGCATCTCCTGCCAGGCGGGCCCGGTCCGCCACCCCTCCGGTTCGGCACCCCGGGCATCCCGTTGCCGCAGCCGTTCGGTCACCATGCGAGCGCGGGCCGACGGCTCCTTCGGCGCCGAGGCCCGGATGTCCCGCTCGGAATCGCGGATGAACCGCTCCCACACCTCGTCGGGAACGGAGGACTCCTCCGACCGCTCGGGCTCACCTGCCCTTTCGGGCTTCTTCTCAGACACGAGGGTCAGTTCTAAGTGGATGGAACGGGTGTCCACAAGTCGTACCCGCATGTGACCCAGCACACATAAGAATTCTGTGAAAGACCGCACAACCGTTCACAGGGTCCACGGGTCACATCTGGTGAACCAACGGCCACACCCGCGCCCCACACGCGGAGGCCTCACCCATACGCGTACCGCGGCATCGCGGTACACCGGACTTTCCGAGGTCTTCATGAAGCTTCGCCGTGTCATGGCCGTCGCGGCCGCGACGGCAGCCATAGCTCCACTGGCGCTGCTTTCGGCGCCGGGTGCGTTCGCGGACGACGGCCCCTCCCCGAGCACGACGGTGTCCGAATCCACCAGCGAGCCGGCGTCCGCGTCGCCGAGCGACTCCGCTCCCGCGCCGAGCGCCACCGCGTCCGCGAGCGATTCCGCTCCGGCTCCGAGCACCAGTGCGAGCGCCACCGCCACCGCGTCCGGCAAGCCGACCGCGTCGGCCACTCCCTCGCAGTCGGCGGAGCCGACGGCGTGGCCGACGGAGGACTGCCCCGTCGACGACGACGGTGTGGACGCCGGCTCCCAGCTGTCGCTGGCCGTCTCCGGACTGCCGGGCAAGATCGTCGCGGGCAGTGGCTGGCACAACTTCACGCTCACCGCCGCCAACCACAGCGACCAGGACCTCGGTCAGGTCCAGTGGCTCGCCACGGTCGACAACTACTCCGACAGCGACGACGAGAACGACTGGCTGAGCACGTTCGCCCAGCTCGAGTACTTCAACCCCACGAGCAAGTCGTGGGAGTCCATCGCGGACGAGGTCGGCAGCGGCGTCTACTTCGGTGAGACCACGCTGGGCGGCAAGCAGACGGTCGCCATCAAGCTGCGCGTCAACATCAGCTCGAAGGCTCCGGCCGGTGACGGCTACGCCCTCGGCCTGGGCGGTTACGTCGACCAGGAGAAGGACTGCGTCCACAGCGCCTTCGCGTTGTACGAGCTCACCGTCCTCGCGCCCGGCAGCAGCAACGAGAACCCGGGCGAGCCCAAGCCGGGCAAGGGCGGCAAGCCGTCCGGCGGCACGAAGCCGCAGGGTGGCGCCGACGAGATCCCGGCCACCGGCAGCCTCGCCTCGACCGGTTCCTCGTCCGCCCTGCCGACGATCGCCCTCGTGGGCGGCATCGCCGTCGTCGCGGGTGCCGGCGCGGTGTTCACGGTGCGTCGTCGCAAGTCGGGTGGCGCGGCCGCGTAAGGCGGTACGCCTGGGACGGACCGCGTAGGCGGCACGCCTCGGAGCAGTAGTGGCAGGACAGCAGGACACGTACGGGAACCCGCTACAGGAGCCCGTACAGCGCAAGAAGAGGGACCTGAGCTCGGAGGGGGGCACAGGTCCCTCTTCGCGTTCCCGGGCCGGCCGGCGCCTTCCCGCGCCCGCCCGCCCTCGCCGCTTCCTCCCGTGACCGGGGACCGGCTCCGCCCTACTTCTTCGGCGGCACCGTCGGCATCCCGAGGAACGGCAGCCGCAGCGCGCCGAAGGCGTCCCCGGGAACGGCGGGCCGAAGGGGCTCGACCGGCTTCAGCCGTTCGTACGCGGCGCCCGGCGCCGGACGCGGGTCCGTCTCCCCCTTGTTGGGCCAGTACGACATCGCCCGCTCGGCCTGGGCCGTGATGGTGAGCGACGGGTTGACGCCCAGGTTCGCGGAGACGGCGGCACCGTCGACCACCGAGATGCCCGGATGGCCGTACAGCCGGTGGTACGGGTCGATCACGCCCTCGTCGGCACTCGCGCCGATCGGGCAGCCGCCCAGGAAGTGCGCGGTGAGCGGTGTGCCCATCAGCTCGCCCACGTTGCTGCCGGCGAAGCCGTTGATCTCGGCCGCGATGGTGGAGGCGGCCTGCGAGGCCGCCCTGATCTGCTTGGGGTTGGGCGCCCCGTGTCCCTGACGGGCGGTCAACAGGCCCTTGCCGGCGCCCTTCGGCTTCAGATACGTGGTCAGCGAGTTGTCGAGCGACTGCATCACCAGGCCGATGATGGTCCGCTCGGACCAGTGCCGGTTGGAGAGCGAACGGGCCACCAGCAATGGGTGCCGCGCGGCGTTGGCCAGCCAGCCCAGAGCCCTCGACGAGCCCTCCGCGTAAGGGACCTGGAGGATGGAGAGGCTGCCCATCGAGTTCGATCCCCTGCCGTAGCGGACCGGTTCGATGTGCGTGTTCTCGTCGGGATGGATCGAGGACGTGATGGCGACGCCCCGGGTGAAGTCGACCTTCGGCGATCCGGTGGCCCTGCGGTACCGGCGGTTGTCCGTCTGCGCGCCCACCAGCGCCTCCGAGTTGGTGCGGGTCAGCTCACCCAGCCTCGGCGAGAGGCGGGGCAGCTGGCCGCCCGCTTTCATCCGGTGCAGCAGGGTCTGCGTGCCGTACGTACCGGCGGCGATCACGATCCGGCGCGCCGTGAACATCCGGCCCGCGCCCTTGCGTTTGCCGTCCGTGGGCAGGGTGGCGACGGCGTACCCGCCGCGCGAGTCGTCGGTGACGGACACGACGGTCGTCATCGGGTGCACGACCGCGCCCGCCTTCTCGGCCAGGTACAGATAGTTCTCGTTGAGGGTGTTCTTCGCGCCGTGCCGACAGCCGGTCATGCACTCACCGCACTCGGTGCACGCCTTGCGGCCGGGCCCGGCGCCGCCGAAGTAGGGGTCCGCGACCTCGCCGCCGGGGGCGGCCTCGGCCGTGCCGTCCGCGTCCTTCCCGTCCCCGAAGAAGACGCCGACCGGCGCCATGTGGAAGGTGTCGCCGACGCCCATCCGCTGCGCGGCCGCCTTGAGGTGGACGTCGGACGGGGTCATCGTCGGGTTGAGCCGCACCCCCAGCATGCGCCGGGCCTGGTCGTAGTACGGCTCCAACTCCTCCTGCCAGTCCGTGATGTCCTTCCACTGCGGGTCGTCGAAGAATGCCTTCGGCGGTACGTAGAGGGTGTTGGCGTAGTTGAGCGAGCCGCCGCCGACACCCGCGCCGGCCAGCACCATGACGTTGCCCAGCAGATGGATGCGCTGGATGCCGTACATTCCGAGCCGCGGGGCCCAGAGGTAGTTCCTGATGTCCCAGGAGTTCTTCGGCAGCGTGTCGCGGGTGAAGCGACGGCCGGCCTCCAGCACTCCGACGCGGTAGCCCTTCTCCGTCAGGCGCAGGGCCGTGACGGAACCGCCGAAGCCGGAGCCGACCACGAGGACGTCGTAGTCGTACGCCGAGTCGTGCGCGTCGTCGTGCGCGGAGTCGTCGTGCTGTTCCTGGACGGAGTTCTCCTGTGACACGTGCTGCTCTCCTCGTCGAGAACGGGTGCGGACGTGCGAAGACGCCTCGGTCAGTGATTGCCGCGGCTCTAGCGAAGCCGCAGCGCCTTCATGACCCGCAGGCTCCGGCTCATGAACGCCGCGTACTTCTCGTCGTCCATCCCGAGCGACGGCGCCATCGGCAGCAGCCGCTGCTGGGCGACGGTCTGCGCCTCGGTGTACTTGAGGATGCCCTCGGAGCCGTGGCGCCGGCCGAGCCCCGAGTCCTTCATGCCGCCCATGGGCGACTGGACGCTGCCGTACGCGGGCGCGTAGCCCTCGTTGACGTTCACGGTGCCGGTGCGCAGCCGGGCCGCGACCGCGCGTCCGCGCCGCCCGTCCTTCGTCCAGACCGAGGAGTTGAGGCCGTACGCGGTGGAGTTGGCGAGTTCGACGACCTCGTCCTCCGTCCTGAAGCGGTACAGCGAGACCACCGGTCCGAAGGTCTCCTCGTTGCAGACGGCCATGGGTGCCTCGACGCCGTCGAGGACGGTGGGCTCGTAGAAGTAGGGGCCGATGTCGGGACGGGCGACGCCTCCGGCGAGGACCCTCGCCCCCTTCGCGACCGCTTCCTCGACGTGCCGGGTCACGGTCTCCAGTTGCCGCTCCCCCACCAGCGAGCCCATGTCGGCCCCGTAAGCGAGGGAGGTACCGAGCCGCATGGCCTTGGTGCGGGCGGCGAAACGCTCCGCGAACACCTCGGCGACGGACTCGTGGACGTACAACCGCTCGATGGAGATGCAGAGTTGGCCGGCGGAGGAGAAGCAGGCGCGGACGGCGCCCGCGGCCGCCTTGTCGATGTCGGCGTCCTCCAGGACCACCATGGCGTTCTTGCCGCCGAGTTCGAGGGAGACGCCCACGAGACGGGCGGCGGCTCCCTGGGCGACCTCACGGCCGGTGCGGGTCGACCCGGTGAAGGAGACGTAGTCGGCGTGCTTGACGATCTCGGGTCCGACGACGGGACCGTCCCCGATGACCACCTGGAAGACCTCGGCGGGCAGCCCCGCCTCGATCAGCAGATCGCGCGCCCAGAGCGCGGTGAGGCAGGTCTCGGTGTCGGGCTTCATGACGACCGCGTTGCCCGCGACGAACGCGGGGAGCGCGTCGCCGACGGAGAGTTCGAGCGGGTAGTTCCAGGGCGCGATCTGACCGACGACGCCACGCGGGTGGCGCAGCTCGGTGACCTTGGTGAGGGTGGGCATCGCGCCGGCGTGCCGCTTGGGACGGAGGTACGCCGGGGCCCTGCGGCCGTAGTGACGCGCGGCCACGACGACGGCCTGCACCTCCTCGTGCGCGTGCAGCCGGGCCTTGCCCGTCTCCAGCTGGATGAGGTCCAGCACCTCGGCCTGCCGCGCGAGCACCAGGTCGTGGAAGCGCAGCAGGACGGCGGCGCGCTGCCGCACCGGGGTGGCGCCCCAGGCCGTCTGCGCCTTGCGGGCCCGCTCGAAGGCCGTGGCGACGTCCTCGGGGGTGGACTCGGGCAGGTCGGCCAGCTTCTCGCCGGTGAACGGGGTGTGGTTGGCCGTGCGCCCGGAGCCGACGACGCCCTTGGTGAGCTGCGCGACCAGCTCGGGCGTGACCACGTCGGCAGCGGTGCGGGCGCCCGCGGGCGCGGCGGCGAGGGGGTTGGTGCCGGTCTTTTCCGGCTGGTCCGTACCGATGATTTCCGGGGCCTGCGAGTCCGTCATGAAGCGCAGGGTATGACGGCGCGAGGGCTTTGGGTACCCGTTGGTAACCCGCTTTCACGGGGTGCACACACCATGCCAGTGAGCACTGGCAGCGAATGCGCTGATCAGGGCGTTGTTCGGGCGTCGGCCCGCTTCGGAGTCGATCAGGAGGCTTTTCGGCAACGGGACGGCCCCAGCGGCGGGGGCGGGCCCGGCGGCGCGTGGGCCGCCGGGCCCGCCCGGCCCGCCCGGCCCGCCGTCGGGTTCTCACCTCTTGTCGATGTCCAGGTTCGCGATCGCCGCCCTCGCGACCTCACGGCCGCGGGCGGTGAAGTCGCCCTTGCCCGGATAGCTGATCGTGAGCTTGTACATGTCGCCCGCGGACGACTTGTAATAGAACATGCGGAGCTCGCGCGGGCGCGGGTGCTGGCTGTCGCTCGTCGTGTAGACGACCGTGTTCTCCGCGGACTGCCTGCCGTGGAACGTGGTCTGCCTCGGCGTCGTCCTCGGCCCCTCGGGCATGTCGAGGGCGTACGCGCCGCTCTGCTTGAAGTCGCCGTTGTCGGCGTACATCTGGGCGGCCGAGGAGTCCTTCATCTGAGGGGACGTGGCCTCCGCCCTGCGGGTCACACCGAGGCTGATCCAGATACCGCCGCTCCAGTCGGTGTACGTGACCCAGTGGCCCTTGTCCGACGTCCGGTCCGGCGTCGATCTCTGGTAGCCCGCGGGCACCGCGAGCGTCGCGGTGACGTCCTTCTCGTGGTGCTTCCCCCAGTCGTCCGGCAGCGGTCCCGCGAACGGTTTCGCGATCACCAGGTACGCCGTCACGGCCGCCGCGACGACGGCCGCGCCCAGCCCGAGCAGGACCGCGCGAGGTATCCGGACCCCCTTCCGTCCCGTCCCGCCGTCCCGTCCCGTCCCGCCGTTCCGCGTCGTCCCGCCGGTCCCCCCGTCCTCGGGCACCCGCACGACCCGCGTGGGCGCCGGGGCGGCCGGCTCGGCCGCCTCCTGCAGGAGCCGGCGCACCCGGTCGGCCCCGAGACGGCGGGACGGGTCCTTGTCCAGCAGCCCGTTGATCGCCTCCGCCAGCGGTCCCTTCGCCGAAGCGGGCGGCGCCGGGGTGGAGTTGAGCACGGATTGCAGCGTGGCCGGGGTGTTGCTGCGGCGGAAGGGCGAGACGCCCTCCGTGGCCGCGTAGAGGACGACGCCGAGCGACCAGAGGTCGCAGGCCGGGCCCGGACGCTGGCCCAGCACCCGTTCCGGCGCGATGTACTCGGGCGAGCCGACGAAGCCGCCGGTGTCCGTCAGGCTGGTCTCGCCCTCGATCTGCGCGATGCCGAAATCGGTGAGGACCACCCGGCCGTGCGGGCCGAGCAGGACGTTGTCGGGCTTGACGTCACGGTGCAGGATGCCCGCCGCGTGCGCGGCGTCCAGCGCGCCGAGCACCTCCAGGCCGATCCGTGCCGCCTCCCGCGCACCGAGCGTGCCCTCCTCGAGGGCGCCGCCCAGTGAGCGGCCCCGCACCAGCTCCATGACGATCCACGGCTGTCCGTCCACGACCGCGACGTCGTGGACGTTCACCACCGCCGGGTGGTCGAGCCGGGCCGCGGCGCGCGCCTCACGCCGCATCCGCTCGAAGGCGTTGGCGCGTTCACGCTCGGGCAGGTGGTCCGGGAGTCTGGGCTCCTTGACGGCGACCTCGCGGTCCACCGTCTCGTCCCGGGCCCGCCAGACCGTCCCCATGCCGCCCTGGCCCAGCTTCGCCAGCAGCCGGTAACGGCCCGCGACGAGCCGCCCGGTACCGGGGTCCCGCGGAGGAGAGCCCTGCCGGGACGGCGGATGCGCGGCCCCTTGGTGCCCGGACTGCGGATGCGCGGACTGCGGATGCGCGGACTGCGGATGCGCGGACTGCGGATGCGCTTGTGCGGACTGCGGATGCTGCGGATGCCCCGGCTGTGGATGCGGCTGTGCGGGCTGCGGATGCTGTGGAGGACCGGCCTGCGTCCGCGGGGCGGCCCTGGTCGGCTCGGCGTACGGATTGCCCGGGTAGGGAACGCTCTGCTGCACCGCGGGCGCCACCGGCCGCGGGGGTTGCAGTGCAAAACTGGTTGGCTCGTCGGCGCCTTGCGGGACTCCCCCGTCACTGCTCATGGGTCCATCCCTATCGCGGCCCGCGCTCCGGCATCCAGACCCGTCGCGTACCGGTCACAGACCCGTGACGCGACGCACCGCCCAAATGCCGCTTATGCACCGCCTGCGCGTGGTTCACGTGGCGGTGAAGGTGCCCACCGCCACGTCGAAGTACCTCTTGGCCTCCGTCATCCTGCCGACCGGCGCCGAGACCCACACGTCGTACATCCGGCCGCGCTCCTCCCAGCAGAGGTCGTACGTGTGCCGCGGCCCCTCCGCCTCGGTGAAGCCCTCCCAGGTGAACTCCCACAGCGCGGCGGACCGTCCGGCGTGCGTGGTGGGGGTGACCGTGCCGTCGTGGTACCCCGGGTTCGTGGACGGCCCGTCGACGTCCGCGCTCCGCATCACCACGAGCGGGCCGCCCACCACGGGATCCGACACCTTGATGCCGATCCGGAAGGTCTGCCCCGGCGACATGTAGAAGATCCGCTCGCCCTGCGGGTCGCGGGTGAAGCCGTCGGGAACGGCGAGCGCGTACCCGTCGGGATCGTGCACGGTCCGGTAGCCGGACGGCACCGTGCGCTCGGAGGCGCTCGGCGTCCGCTCGCGGGTGACGGTGACCGTGGGGTGCGGAGTCGCCGGGGACGCCTGGCCGCCCCCGGACGCCGACGCGCTCACCGAGGCCCCCGGCGCGGGACTCGCCGACGTGGACGGCGTACGGCCCCCGCCGCTCCCGCCGCTCCCGTCCCGGCCGTCGTGCGTCAGCAACACGGCCGCCGACACCCCCGCGCCCGCCAGCGCGGCGACCAGCGCGGCGACGAGCAGCCCCCGCGGGGAGCGCTTCGCGGTGCGCTCCGGCAAGGCGGTGGCGGTCAGGCCGGCGGCTGGCACCGGGGGCGCGGCGTCCGGCGGCACGGGTCTGCGCTTCGGTACGTCGCGCTGCGTGGGCGAGTACCCGGGCGGCGCGGGGCGCGGTGTACGGCCGGTCTGCCGGAACGCCCGCAGCAGCCGCTCCGCCTCCACCGCGTCGAGCCGCCGGTCCGGATCGCGCTCCAGCAGCCCCCGTACGACGGGGAGCAGGGGCGCGGCCTGGGCGGGTGGCCTGATCTCGTCCATGACGACGGCGTGGAGGATGCCGCCCAGGGAGTCGCGGCGGAACGGCGACTCGCCGCTCAGCACCGTGCACAGCAGCGCGCCGAGCGACCACAGGTCGGACTCCGGGCCGGTCCGGGCGCCGGACATCCGCTCGGGGGCGGTGTATTCGGGCGAGCCCACGAAGGAGCCGCTCTCGGTGAGCGTCGTCGCCCCCGCGACCTGGGCGATGCCGAAGTCGGTGAGGACGACCCGGTCGGTGCCCGCCTCCATCAGGACGTTCGCGGGCTTGAGGTCACGGTGCAGGATCCCCGCGTCGTGCGCGCGGCGCAGCGCGCCGAGGAGGGCGATGCCGATCCGGGCCGCCTCGCGCGCGTCGACCGGGCCGTCCGCGGAGATCCGCTCGGCGAGCGAGCCGCCGTCGATCAACTCCATCACGATGTACGGGCGTTCGGCCTCCTCCACCACGTCGTGCACGACGATGATGTGCGGGTGGTGCAGCTGGGCGACCGCGCGGGCCTCGCGCAGGGTGCGATCGCGTTGCTGGAGGGCCTCGTCCGCGGAGAGCGAGTCGTCGAGGGGGAGTTCCTTCACCGCGACCTGGCGGCTGAGCAGTTGGTCGGTGGCCCGCCAGACGACACCCATGCCGCCCCGCCCGATCCTGGCCTCCAGCCGGTAACGCCCGGCGATCACGCGGACGTTCTCCCCCTCGGTCCCCATACGCCCCATCATGCCGCACCGGACGGACGCCCTCCGGGATCCGTCTTCCACGGTGGCTGTTATCCGGCCTTGTCAGACCAGTCAGAACAGTCGGACCAGACAGACCTCCGCGGCCTTCCAGGCCGGTGAGAGCCGTCCGCCCCGTGCGACACCCGGCCGACCGGTTCAGGCTTTCGGGAGCCAGCCGCGCAGGATCACGTCGAACTGCTGTCGTGCGGTGGCCCAGTCGGCCGCGGGCGCGGACATGTAGATCGCGTACTCGACCCCGTCCCGGCTGAGATACGTCTCCTCGATCGCCCGGCGCGGGCCCGGGAAAGGCGTCTGCTTCGGGAGCGCGGTCCAGGTGAAGTCCCACAGGGAGCCCGGACGGTCGCGGAACGTGTTGGACTCCAGGCTCACCTTGTTGTAGCCGACCAGTTTGGTCAACTGCTGCTCCAGGTCGAGCTGGTGCGCGTGCGGGTCGGGAAAGTCCGGCGAGTCGTCGATGGCTATGCGGATGAAGTGCTTGCCGTCGTCCGGGGTGTAGTCGACCTGGCCATTGCCGGCCTTCCGCTTCCACGTGCTGTCGGGCAGCGGGAGGCTGAACCCCTCGGGGTCCGGCACCCGCTTCCAGCCGTCGGGCAGGGCACCGTCCGCCTGGTGCGACCGCGGGGTCTTGGTGGCGCCGTTCCCGGGCTTGCCGTGGGAGGTCCCCGTGCCGGTCGAGGCGTCGTTGTGCCGGTGCCGGTCCGACAGGTATTTCATGGCCACGGCACCCCCACCGCCGACGAGCACCGCGAGGGCGAGCACGAGGGCGATCGTACGACCGCGGCGGCGCCTCCCGGCGCCCGCGGGAACGCCGCCGGTGGATCCCGACGCCGATCCGTGCAGCGTGAATATCGCCTCGTGGGGCGGCCCCCCGTATCCCTGGGCGGCCGTGCCGTACCCGGCTCCGTCACGCTCCGGTGCGCCCTGCGCGGCCGTTCCGTACGAGCCCGCCTGAGCGTGCGGCGGCGCACCCCTGCTGGTGTCCATATGCTGCGTGGGCACATACGCCTGTGCCGCGCTCGGTCGGCGCCCTTCCGCGGCCTCGGCGAGCATCTGCTCGGCCTCCTCCGCGCCGGGCCGCTTGGCCGGATCCTTGCGCAGCAGCGCGGCGAGGACGGGGCCCAGCGCACCCGCGTTGACCGGTTCGGCGGGTTCGTCCTCGACGACGGCCTGCATGGTGCTGATGGGCGAGGTGCGGCGGAACGGCGACCTGCCCTCCACCGCCGTGTACAGCGTGGCGCCGAGCGCCCACAGGTCGGAGGACGGGCCGGGGTCCTGGCCGCGCACCCGCTCGGGCGCGAGATAGTCGACCGAGCCGACGATCTCGCCCGTGCGCGTGATGGTCGTGTCGCCCTCGACCTGCGCGATACCGAAGTCGGTGAGCAGCACCCGCCGGTCCGGCGACAGCAGGACGTTGCCCGGCTTCACGTCACGGTGCAGCACGCCGGCCGCGTGCGCGGCGCGCAGTGCTCGCAGCACCCACAGCCCGATCCGCGCCGCCTCGGCCGGTTCGATCCGGCCCCGGTCCTTGACCTCGTCGGCCAGCGAGTTGCCCTCGACCAGCTCCATGACGATCCAGGGCCGGTTGTCGTGCTCCAGCACGTCGTGGATGGTGACGACGGCCGAGTGGTTGATCCGGGCCGCGGCCCGCGCTTCGGCGTGGGTACGGGCGAGCAGCCGGGCACGGTCGCCCTCCGTGACGTACAGCGCGGCCGTCAGCTCCTTGACCGCGACCGCGCGGTGCAACACCTCGTCGTGCGCGCGCCACACCCGGCCCATGCCACCGCTGCCGATGGATTCGACAAGTCGGTAGCGGCCCGAGAGGAGCAGGCCCTGCATCTGATTCACGTTTCCCCGCAATGGTCTTGACAGGGCCAGACTAAAGAGCGGTCACCCCGCAGGGAACCGGCGGGGTCGTACGGAGACCGCACTGTGACGGTTCTCCCTTCCCGGTACGGAAGGGAACCATTTCGCGTTCAGCGTGCCGTGGTGCCAGGCGGCGTGCTCAACCGGTGACTTGGTAGGTGGCCGACGCCTGTTCGTACAGCCGGGTCACCTCGTCCATCTCGGCCTCCGGGCCGCGCACCTGCACGATGTGGTAGTGCCCGCCGGTGACGACCACGAGATTGCGGACGTACAGCTCCTGGCCCGCGGAGTTCTGCCAGGTGAACTGCCCTTCGGCCATGGTCCGTCCGCCGACGTCGATCCGCCGCATCCCGCTGGACGTCGCCCAGGTCGAGTCGCGGAACGGCTGCAACTCGCTCTCCCGTTCCCGCTGATACGTCAGCGGATCGCTGCCGTAGGTCGCGGTGCTGTCCCGGCCGGGTACGACGATGAGCTCGAAGTCGCCGTGGGAGTAGACCACCTGGCCGCGCCCGTTCTTGGGTGTGCGGTCCCAGCCGTTCGCCACCGCGACCTGGAAGCCCGCGGAGTCCTTGCGGAGCGTGAAGCCCGCCGCGACACCCGGGGCGTTGGACTCCGACGTCGAAGAACTCGCCTTCCCGGAGGGGCTCCTGTCGCCGCCCGGGGAGGTCTGATCGGGCCGTGGCTCGCTGCTCGCGCTTCCGTCGGCGCCGGTGCCCGAGGAGTTGTCCGGTGCGGGGCTCAGCTGTCCCCCGGAGCCGGCCGGCCGATCGGCAGCACCGTTCGTCCGGTCGTTCTTCGGCATGAAGACCATCGCGTACGCGACCGCCGCGACCAGCAGGAGCAGCACCAGGAGGAGCAGATTCCGCCCGAGCCGCCGGGGCCTTTCCTGCCCGGCCCGGCTCGCCGGGCGGACCGGGCGGTCGCTCCTGGCCCGTTTGTGACGGGCGTGCGGGCTGGTCGCGGGCAGTCTGGCGCGGCGCCGGCGGACGAGTTCGCCCCTCCTGCGCACGATCGGGAGCCGGCTGGGGTCGACCGGGGGCGCCGCGACGACGTGCGCGCCCGCCTCGGGCTCGGGCGCGGACCGCACCAGCGAGCGCAGCCAGCCGCGCAGTTCCTCGAAGTCGAGCCGCTCCGTCGGGTCCTGACGCAGCAGCGACTCCACGACGGGCCGCAGCGGCCCGCACTCCTCCGCGTACGCGGGCGGTTCGGCGCACACCAGTTGCACCAGCTCGGCCGTGTTCTCCTCCGGGTAGGGCGCGTGGCCCTGCACGGCCCGGAAGAGGAGGGCGCCCAGGGCCCACAGGTCGGTCGCGGGACCGATCGGCGCGGCCAGCTGCCAGTTCTCGTGCACCGGGCCGGCCTGCTCGGGCGCCCAGCGCTCGGTCACCGGGCCGACGACCGCCATCCGCGCCTGCCGGGCCCGCTCCGCTGCGAGCGCCGTGGCGGGTCCGCGGCGCGGCGGCGTACCGGCGACGAGCTCGTCCCAACGGCCGCTCGGAGGCACGGGAACCGCGGACTGCTGCGGTCCCGGTCCGGGCACCAGCGCCGGTACACCGCCGCCGGGAAGCTCCGGTGCGCCCGGGACGTGTCCCGCGCCGCCGCCCGGGAGCGCTGTGCGCGCCTGGCCGCCGCCCTGACCGAGGGCTTGCGCGCCGGGGTTCGCGAGGGTCTGACCGCCGTCGTGGCCGTAGCCTTGCCCGGCACCCTGGCCGGGAGCCTGACCGGGGACGTGGCCGGCTCGTCCGCCGGTGGTCTGGTCGGCCTGCCGGCCTGGGCCCGGGGTGAGGCCCTGGCCGGGTCCCACCGTGCCGGGGCGGGGTTGGGCGCCGTGCCAGGCCCTGGTGTGCGCCACCCCGTACGGGTCGGCGATCTGACCGGGGGGCGGGGTCTCCGGCCGCGGCTCCACTATGTGTCCGGTCGCCGGGGCGGGCGGTGCGGAGGAGTCGGCCGGCGGGGCCGGGCGGGGCGCGGGCAGTGCGGCGGGGCCGCCCCGCTGCTGTTCGTGCACGCGGGCGGCGGCGCGCGCTCCTGCGCGGTACGCGGCGATGGCTCCGGCCCGCGCCGCCCGCGCGTCGCCGCCGGCGTCCAGAGCCCTGCGGGCCAGGGCCGCGCTGCCCGTGGCGGGAGCCTCCGCCACGGGCGTACCGTTCTCGGCGCGCGCCTCGATCGCGGCCCGCCGCGCGGCCTCGGCGTCGATCCCCTGGGCGCCGGCGACCACGGCGCCGAACGTGCCCCCGGGACTCGTGGCCCCCTGACCCCCGACACCGCTCGCGCCACGCGAGGCGCCCGCCCCGGAACCTGTACCGGGGTGCGCGGGCGAACCGGTGTTCCACGCCGGCCCGGTACCGCCGCCGTCACCCCCGGGAGCCCTCGAACCCCGGGGAACCGGCGGGACCTGCGTCACCTGGGAGGTCCGCGTTCCGGCCGGCCCCGGGGCTCCCGGCGCTCCGGGCCCTGCGGGTGCGCTCTCCGCGCCGGCCGGACCTTCGAAGTCCCGTACCGGTACCGGGTCGTACCCGCACAGCGCCTCCTCGGCGGCGCCGGCGGCCAGCCCGGTCAGCATGACCCGGCCGTCGTCGCAGACGAGTACCGTGCGCGCGGTGATGTTGCGGTGCACCCATCCGTGCGCGTGCAGCACCCGCAGCGCGGTGAGGACGTCGGCGGCGACCTCGGCGGCGCGGTAGGGACTCAGTGGCTTCTCGGCGAGCAGCGCGGCCAGCGGCCTCGCGGGCACCAGTTCACTCACTATCCACAGCGAGCCGCCCTCGGCGAACACGTCGAAGACCTGGTCGAGCCGGGGATGGTCGGGAATCTGGGCGGCGGCCTGCGCGGCCTCGATCGCCCGCCGCACCGCGGGTTCGGCCGGCCGGCGCGTGGTGCGCGCGGAGGCGCGGCGAACCCCGCCGTCCCGCGCCACGAAGCCCTCGGGCAACCCGTCCGCGTCGAGCACCTCGGCCTCGACGACCTCCGGCAACGGCACCTGCCGGACCAGGACTTCCTGCCCGCTGTAGGTGTCGAACGCGCGGCTCTCGGCGAACTCGTACTCGTCGGACGGTGGCAGCGGGAGGCGATAGCGGTCGGCCAGTACCCGACCCGCGTACTCGTCCACGATGCCTCCCCCGGCCGCCCGGTGGTCAATTCCGTTCGCCTTGCGCCCCGTTACGGCTTGGTACGGTCCGCAACCACTCACGATACGTGCCGGAGGCAACCCGCAATGTGAGGATGCGAGATGTCACCAGCCCGTGACCGAGCCCTACATCAGACACCCCGGGCGAACCGGCCCGAACCTCACGACCCGGGCTCGGGCCCGCGTCTCACGACTTCGGCTGGAACGTCTTCGTCAGCGTCTGCCAGGTGTCCTTGCGCAGATCGCTGTCCCAGGCGGAGGCCTTCGCCGTGTACATCAACGCATACCCCTGA
The DNA here is from genome assembly GCF_042887295.1 of Streptomyces sp. NPDC057950. Lineage (NCBI taxonomy): Bacteria > Bacillati > Actinomycetota > Actinomycetes > Kitasatosporales > Streptomycetaceae > Streptomyces > Streptomyces sp. NPDC057950. The sequence continues at coordinate 49,928 of NZ_JBHVPP010000018.1, read as the reverse complement.
TGGGCGTTGACAACGAATCCGCGGTCGATCGACCGGTACTTCGTCCCGCCGTCCTGGTAGGTGAACTCCCAGTCGGCGGTGTTCCAGCCCCGGTAGTCCACCTTCTCTATGCGGATCTTCTGGTACTGCGGGCGCACCATGCCCCGCTCCTGGTTGTTCCAGTCCGCCACCGGGTCGCCCTTGGGCGTCGCCGTCCAACCGACGAGCAGCTTCTGCCCGTCGGGGCCGGTGAAACGGGCGCCCGCGGCGTCCGTGGTCCGGTACTTCCACCCCTTGGGCAGCCCGATCGAGAACCCCTGGCCTCCCTGGTAGGTCGACTCCGCGGTGGAGCCGCCGGTACCGGTCTCCTTGCCGCCGCCCGAACCGCTGCCGTCGTCCGAGCCGCTCCCGTCGCCCGAGGCGCCCGTGCTGGGCGTGGCGCCCGAAGTGCCGCCCCCGTCCGGCGCGGAGGAGTCGTCCTTCTTGTCGCCGTTGTCGGTGTGCGCGCCCTTGTCGGCGTCCTTGCCGCCGCTGCCGGCGTTCGCCCCACCGGACGCGGCTGTCCTGGTGCCGCCGCTCTTTCCGCCCTTGGCGTCGTTGTCGTCACCGCCACCGAGGGTGAGCGCCAGCACCGTCCCGATCACGACGAGCGCCAGGACCACCGCGATGACGACCAGGGTCCGCCGCGGCACCACATCGGTGAGGGGCGCCCTCGGCGCGGGCCGTGGCGGCCGCTCAGGGGCCACCGGCCATCCCGAACCCTGGGAACCCCCCGAGCCCGAGCCGCCCGCGGTCCCGCTCTCACCGGTCGAACCCGTCGAGCCGGCCGCGCCCACCACACGGGTCGAGTCCATCGAACCGGCCGTGTCCTTCGCGCCCGGCCCGCCGACCGGTCCGGAACTCAGCCCCGCCGTCGCCCCGTCGCGGGCGCCCGGCTCGCGGGAGGTGTCCGCCGCTCCGGCGCGCGGGCCCGGCGTGACCGTGCCCGGCGTGACCGCTCCGGCCTTGCCGGCCGCGGGCTTCGACGGGGTCGAGCCCGCCGGAGCCGTCGGCCGGGGAACGGTCGGCGTCTTCGGAGCCACGCCCTCGGTGCCCACCGCGTCCGTGCCCGCCGTACCGGTGGGCTTGGCGCGTGCCGTCGCCGCGGCGGTGGCGGCGCCGGCCGCCGAGGCGGCCTTGCGCACGGAACGCAGCGCCCCGCGGAACCGCTCGCCGGCCTCCTCGCCCCGCTTGGCACCGGAGCCGCCCGAACTCCCCTTGCGGGAACTCTCGTCCGGCAGCGGCGGCAACGACACGACCTTCGTCGCGTCCACCGGCTCCGGCACGGCCGCGCGGGGCTCGGGGGCGCGGATCACCTCGCTGAGCATCGCCCGCGCACGCTCGTTGTCGAGCCGCTGTTCGGGGTCCTTGGCGAGCAGCCCGTAGATCACGGTCTCCAGCGGGCCCGCGTTCTTCGGCTGTTCCACCGGCTCGGTCATGACCGCGGTGAGCGTCGCGATCGCGGAGCCCCTGTCGTACGGCGGGACGCCTTCGACCGACGCGTACAGCAGTCCGCCCAGCGACCAGAGGTCGGCCGCGGGGCCGGGCTTGTGACCGCGTGCCCGCTCTGGGGAGATGTAGGAGGGCGCGCCCACGAGCATGCCGGTCGAGGTGATCGACGGGTCGCCCTCCACCTGGGCGATGCCGAAGTCGGTCAGCACGACCCGGCCGTCGTCGGAGATCAGCACGTTCGACGGCTTCACGTCGCGGTGCAGGATGCCCTCGCGGTGCGCCGACCGCAGTACGTCGAGTATCGCGAGCCCCACCTCGGCGGCGCGCTTCGGTGTGAGGACGCCGTCCTCACGGATGACCTCGGCGAGCGACTTGCCCTCGACGAGTTCCATCACGATCCACGGCCTGTTGTCCTCGTCGACCACGTCGAAGACCGTCACAGCGCCGTTGTTGCGAATGCGCGCGATCGCCTTGGCCTCACGCAGCGTGCGCGTGATCAGCCGCCGCTTCTCGTCATCGTCGATGCTCGACGGGAACCTCAGCTCCTTGACGGCGACCGTGCGGCCCAGCGTTTCGTCCTGGGCCCGCCAGACCGTGCCCATGCCGCCGCGGCCGAGAACATCCCCCAGCCGGTACCGCCCGGCGAGGAGACGTTCGCTCTTGTCCTGACGGGATGCTCCCGCCCGCTCCGCGTCCGACATGCGTCCCCTCATGCAACCCGCCCTGACAGAGCCTTCATTGTCCCTCACCCGACAAGCGCTCAGCGCCCAGGGTGCCTCTCGGAAGCGGTCCACCCGGCGCCGGGGCCGTACCGTCCCGCATGCTGGACGGCGAGAAGGAAGTGCCGCCGACGCCGCCGCGCCGGACACCTCGGACACTCCTGGTCATACCACTGCCCCTGAGGCTCGCGATACGGGCCCCGGCCGGACTGTTCGGCCTGAACTCGCCCGTCACGGGCGCTTCTCCCGCTCGCGCACCGACCCCGTCCCGCTCGGCCCGGTCGCGGCGGGCCGCTCCCGCCCCACCAGTCGCGCGAGACGCCCAACAGCCGCACCGCGCACGGCGTGTACGGCGTGTACGGCGTGTACGGCGTGTCCCTCTGCCCCGTGAAGCCGGCGCGCCGCGTCACGGTGTGAGGGCACGACGGCCGCACATCCGGCGGCCGTGTGCGCACCGCGGCCGATGTCGACGGCCGTCACGCCCTCACCTTCCGCGTCAACACGGAAGGATCACCGGTCCCGGTCTCGAACCCGCCCTGCCCTCCGCCGAGTTCCGCACCCGTACCCGTACCCGTACCCGCACCCGCACCCGCACCCGCACCCGCACCCGCACCCGGTGGAACGGACGGGACCCGAACGGAGATCCAGGATCACCGCACCCGTTCGAGTGATGTGCCGGAAGCCGCAGGTCAGAGCGGCACGATGTCCGGGGCGCCGAGCCGCGCCGCGTCGGCCGTCAGGTCGTCCGGCTGCCGCTGGGACTCCCGCTCGGCCTCGACCCGCTTCTCGTAGTGCTCCACCTCGCGCTCGATCTGGTCCTTGTCCCAGCCGAGGACCGGCGCCATCAGCTCGGCGGCCTCACGGGCACTGCGCGTACCGCGGTCGAAGGTCTCTATGGAGATGCGGGTCCGCCGGGTCAGCACGTCGTCCAGGTGCCGGGCGCCCTCGTGGGAGGCGGCGTAGACGATCTCGGCCTTGAGATAGTCCTCGGCGGCCGGCAGCGGCTCGGCCAGCGCCGGGTCGGCGGCGATGAGGTCGAGGACCTCCTCCGCCATGGCGCCGTAGCGGTTCAACAGGTGTTCCACGCGGACCACATGGAGCCCGGTGCGCTGCGCTATGCGCGCCCGCGCGTTCCACAGTGCCCGGTACCCTTCGGCGCCGAGCAGCGGGGTGTCCTCAGTGACGCACTCGGCGACGCGCTGGTCGAGTCCGTGCACCGCCTCGTCGACGGCGTCCTTGGCCATCACCCGGTAGGTCGTGTACTTGCCGCCCGCCACGACCACGAGGCCCGGCACCGGGTGGGCCACGGTGTGCTCGCGCGACAGCTTGCTGGTGGCGTCCGACTCGCCGGCGAGCAGCGGCCGCAGGCCCGCGTACACCCCCTGGACGTCGTCACGGGTCAGCGGTACCGAGAGCACCGAGTTCACGTGCTCCAGCAGGTAGTCGATGTCCGCGCTGGACGCCGCGGGGTGGGCCTTGTCGAGGTCCCAGTCGGTGTCCGTGGTGCCGATGATCCAGTGCCGCCCCCAGGGGATGACGAAGAGGACGGACTTCTCGGTGCGCAGGATCAGACCGGTCGAGGAGTTGATCCGGTCCTTCGGTACGACCAGGTGGATGCCCTTGGAGGCGCGTACGTGGAACTGGCCCCGCTCGCCCACCATGGCCTGGGTGTCGTCGGTCCACACTCCCGTGGCGTTGACGACCTGTTTGGCGTGGATCTCGTACTCCCCGCCGCCCTCGACGTCCTGCACCCGGGCGCCCACCACGCGCTCGCCCTCGCGCAGGAAGCCGGTCACACGGGCGCGGTTGGCGACCTTCGCGCCGTACGCCGCCGCCGTGCGCACCAGGGTCGCCACATAGCGGGCGTCGTCCATCTGCGCGTCGTAGTACTGCAGCGCGCCCACCAGCGCGTCCTTCTTCAACGCGGGGGCGACGCGCAGGGCTTTGCCGCGGGAGAGATGCCGGTGGGTGGGCAGTCCGCGTCCGTGGCCGCTCGTCATCGACATGGCGTCGTAGAGGGCGACGCCCGATCCCGCGTACAGCCGCTCCCAGCCCTTGTGCTGGAGGGGATAGAGAAAGGGCACGGGCTTCACCAGATGCGGTGCGAGCCGTTCCAGGAGAAGCCCGCGCTCCTTCAGGGCCTCGCGCACCAGCGCGAAGTCGAGCATCTCCAGATAGCGCAGACCGCCGTGGATCAGCTTGCTGGACCTGCTCGACGTGCCCGATGCCCAGTCACGAGCCTCGACCAGCCCTGTGGACAGGCCGCGGGTCACGGCGTCGAGCGCGGTGCCCGCACCGACCACGCCCGCGCCCACGACCAGCACGTCCAGCTCGCGCTCGGCCATTCCCGCCAGGGACTCGACACGCTCCGCCGGCCCCAGTTTCGCTGTCCTCACCGCTGCCTCCCGCTGTCTGTCGCGCTGGCCGCACCTGTCCGGCGACGCCCGGCTCACATGCCCCCTGCCCAAAGTCTGACCGTCTTGCCCTTCTTCGGCCACCACGCACCCTCAGCCTGTGGACAACACTCACGGAAACGCGCCCGATCAATGCCGCAAATCGGTCATATTTACTCCTAGTCTGACATTGCGCTCGTCCATCCTGTCCACAGGACTTGCGTACCTGTCCCGCTTCGGTTACTGGGAAGGACGGCCCACGCCATGCCCGCAGATCTCGCCGTCATCGGACTCGGTCATCTCGGCCTGCCGCTGGCCCAGGCCGCCGTCGCCGCCGGCGTCTCCACGCTCGGCTACAAGACCGGGCCGGAAGGCGGCTCGCTCACCCCCGCCGAACTGCGCCGGATGCTCTCGGGGGGCTTCCGGCCGACCACCGACCCGGTCGAACTCGGCCGTGTCCGCACCGCCGTCATCTGCGCCCCGACCCCACCGGGACCGGACGGCGCGCACGACCTGGCCCAGGTGGCCTCCGCCGCCCGCACCCTGGCCGCGCACCTGCGCCCGCACACCACGGTGATCCTGGAGTCGGCGGTGCACCCCGGGACCACGGACGACTTCCTGCGTCCCCTCCTCGAAGAGGGCTCCGGGCTGCGCGCGGGACGCGACTTCCACCTCGCGTACTCGCCCAGCCGGGTCGACCCGGGCAACCGTGACTTCACCCCGGCCAGCACGCCGAAGATCATCGGGGGCCTCACCCCCGCCTGCACCGAGTCGGCCGCCGCCTTCTACGGCCGCCTCACGGACAAGGTCGTCCGCGCGCGGGGGACCCGCGAGGCGGAGACCGTGCAGCTCCTGGAGACCAACTACCGGCACGTGAACATCGCGCTGGTCAACGAGATGGCCGTGCTCTGCCACGACCTGGGCGTCGACCTGTGGGACGTCATCCGCTGCGCCGAGACCAAGCCGTTCGGCTTCCAGGCGTTCCGGCCGGGCCCCGGTGTCGGCGGCCACGGCATCCCCCAGGACCTGACCGGCCGCGCGCCCCGCTCCCTGCGCATGGTCGAACTGGCCCAGCAGGTCAACAACCACATGCCGCAGTACGTCATCCGGCGCGCCGCGGCCCTCCTCAACGAGCACGGGAAGTCGGCCCGCGCCGCACGAGTGCTCCTGCTCGGCGTCACCTACAAGGCCGACCTCGCCGACCAACAGGGCACGCCCGCCCACGAGATCGCCCTGCGCCTGATGGAACTCGGCGCGTCCGTCAGCTACCACGACCCGCTCGTACCCGCCTGGAACGTGCTCGGCCACCCCGTCCCGCGCGCCGACTCCCTGTACGAGGCCGCCGCCGACGCCGACCTCACGATCCTGCTCCAGCCGCACCGGACGTACGACCTCCAGGGCCTGTCCGTGAAGGCACAGCTCCTCCTGGACACCCGCGGGGCGACTCCCACGGGGGCGGCACACCGGCTCTGACCCCCCGGAATCCCCCGGCCCGAGGTCACCGCCGCCCGTCGCCGTGCGCTCTCCCTCTCGTACACACGTGCGACCACGTATCGGGTGCTCCCGGCCGTGCGCTCACCTCCCTGGGGGATCCCGAGGGACCGCATGACTCGGCCGCCGCCGTCCGGTCCACCCGTCGACAACCCGTACGGGCGCCAGAACCCGTGGGCACGCGCGAGGGGCCCGGACCGATGCCGGTCCGGGCCCCTCGTTCAGGTCGAGCGCGAGGTCACCGCTTGTGCTGGGAGTCCGCGACCGTCACCTCGACGCGCTGGAACTCCTTGAGCTCGCTGTAGCCGGTGGTGGCCATGGCGCGGCGCAGGGCGCCGAAGATGTTCATGGAGCCGTCCGGGATGTGCGACGGGCCGGTGAGGATCTCCTCGATGGTGCCGACGGTGCCGAGGTCGACCTTCTTGCCGCGCGGCAGCTCCTCGTTGACCGCCTCCATGCCCCAGTGGTGGCCCTTGCCGGGCGCGTCCGTGGCACGGGCGAGCGGGGAGCCCATCATCACCGAGTCCGCGCCGCAGGCGATGGCCTTGGGGAGGTCGCCGGACCAGCCGACGCCGCCGTCGGCGATCACGTGCACGTACCGGCCGCCGGACTCGTCCATGTAGTCGCGACGGGCCGCGGCCACGTCCGCGACGGCGGTGGCCATCGGGACCTGGATGCCCAGCACGTTGCGGGTGGTGTGCGCGGCGCCGCCGCCGAAGCCGACCAGCACGCCGGCCGCGCCGGTGCGCATCAGGTGCAGGGCCGCCGTGTACGTGGCGCAGCCGCCGACGATGACCGGGACGTCCAGCTCGTAGATGAACTGCTTGAGGTTCAGCGGCTCGGCGGCGCCCGAGACGTGCTCCGCCGACACCGTCGTACCGCGGATGACGAAGATGTCCACGCCCGCGTCGACCACGGCCTTGGAGAACTGCGCCGTGCGCTGCGGCGACAGCGCGGCGGCGGTGACGACTCCGGAGTCGCGCACCTCCTTGATGCGCTGCCCGATCAGCTCCTCCTTGATGGGAGCCGCGTAGATCTCCTGCAGACGGCGGGTCGCGGTGTCCGCGTCCAGCTCGGCGATCTCGTCGAGCAGCGGCTGCGGGTCCTCGTACCTCGTCCACAGGCCCTCGAGGTTGAGGACGCCCAGGCCGCCCAGCTCGCCGATACGGATCGCGGTGGCCGGGGAGACGACCGAGTCCATCGGGGCGGCCAGGAACGGCAGCTCGAAGCGGTAGGCGTCGATCTGCCAGGCGATCGAGACCTCCTTCGGGTCCCGCGTACGGCGGCTCGGGACGACGGCGATGTCGTCGAAGGCGTACGCCCGGCGGCCGCGCTTGCCGCGCCCGATCTCGATCTCAGTCACGTGTGTGGCCTTTCCCTCTTCGGTTCTGCGCCTTCCAGTATCCCCGACGCCTACGACGAGAGCGGTCCCGGAACCTCCGGGACCGCCCTCGTTCGGGCTTCACGCACGCGTGGAGCTCTGTACGGCTGCTTGGTGACCGTTACTTGTTACGGCTGTAGTTCGGTGCCTCGACGGTCATCTGGATGTCGTGCGGGTGGCTCTCCTTGAGGCCCGCCGAGGTGATCCGGACGAACCGGCCGTTGTCCTGGAGCTCGGGCACGGTACGCCCGCCCACGTAGAACATGGACTGGCGCAGACCGCCGACCAGCTGGTGCACGACCGCGGACAGCGGGCCGCGGTAGGGCACCTGGCCCTCGATGCCCTCGGGCACCAGCTTCTCGTCGGAGGCGACGCCCTCCTGGAAGTAGCGGTCCTTGGAGAAGGAGCGCTGCTCGCCACGGGACTGCATGGCGCCCAGGGAGCCCATGCCGCGATACGACTTGAACTGCTTGCCGTTGATGAAGAGCAGCTCGCCCGGCGACTCCTCGCAGCCCGCCAGGAGCGAGCCCAGCATCACCGTGTCGGCGCCGGCGACCAGGGCCTTGGCGATGTCACCGGAGTACTGCAGACCGCCGTCGCCGATGACCGGGACACCGGCCGCCTTGGCGGCGAGGGAGGCTTCGTAGATGGCGGTGACCTGGGGTACGCCGATACCGGCGACCACGCGGGTCGTGCAGATGGAGCCGGGGCCGACCCCGACCTTGATGCCGTCGACGCCCGCGTCGATGAGGGCCTGCGCGCCGTCACGGGTGGCGATGTTGCCGCCGATGACGTCGACGCCCGCGGAGTTCGACTTGATCTTGGCGACCATGTCGCCGACCAGACGGGAGTGACCGTGCGCGGTGTCGACGACGATGAAGTCGACGCCCGCCTCGATGAGGGCCTGGGCGCGCTCGAAGGCGTCACCGGCCACGCCGACGGCCGCGCCGACCAGCAGACGCCCCTCGGCGTCCTTCGCGGCGTTCGGGTACTTCTCGGCCTTCACGAAGTCCTTGACCGTGATGAGGCCCTTGAGGACACCCGCGTCGTCGACCAGCGGAAGCTTCTCGATCTTGTGGCGGCGCAGCAGCTCCATGGCGTCGGTGCCGGAGATGCCGACCTTGCCCGTGACCAGCGGCATCGGCGTCATGACCTCGCGCACCTGGCGCGAACGGTCGGTCTCGAAGGCCATGTCGCGGTTGGTGACGATGCCGAGGAGCTTGCCGCCGCCGTCGGTCACCGGCACGCCGGAGATGCGGAACTTGGCGCAGATCGCGTCGGCCTCGCCGAGCGTCGCGTCCGGGTGGACGGTGATCGGGTCGGTCACCATGCCGGACTCGGAGCGCTTGACCAGGTCGACCTGGTTGGCCTGGTCCTCGATGGACAGGTTGCGGTGCAGCACGCCGACACCGCCCTGGCGGGCCATCGCGATGGCCATGCGGGACTCGGTCACCTTGTCCATGGCCGCGGAGAGCAGCGGGATGTTCACCCGCACGTTCTTCGAGATGTGCGAGGCGGTGTCGATCTCGTCGGGTGCCATGTCCGACGCGCCCGGCAGCAGCAGCACGTCGTCGTAGGTCAGCCCGAGTGTCGCGAATTTGGCGGGCACTCCGTCGACGTTGGCAGTCATGACACCTTCCCCAAATGGCCTTGATCGGTGCGGATGTCCATGCTAACGGGAAGCAAGGGTCTCCCATTCCACGGTTCGGATCGCCCTCGGGCTTCGTAGGTTCGTACGGGTGGCACACCGGGACCGTTCACCCGTCGGCCCGACAGCCTGGTCCCCGGGGTCCGCCGTCCCGTCACCGCGGTGGCGCGGGGCTCCCGGGGCGGGGTTTCGCCCGACGATGCCGCATTCCGCCGTGTCCGTTCTCACGTTTGCGGTAAGAAACCGGCGCCGCCGACGCCACCGTGACGGCGCACGACGGAGCGGCGCACCGGGCACGGCACGCCACGGCACAGGACAGGACAGGACACGATCCGACACCGACGCGGCAGAAGACCGACGCGGCGGAGGTCATGGAGCCGGCGCACGCCCGTACTCGCGCTCCGGCCCGCACGCCCGTACCTCCGACCGCCCTCGCGCACGCCGACACGCGGCGCACCCTCCCGCAGCCCTGCCTACTGGCACGCGGCGCACCCTCCCGCGGCCCTGCCTACTGCTCCGCCAGCGCCCGCAGCCGGCTCAGCGCCCGGTGCTGGGCCACCCGGACCGCTCCCGGGGACATCCCCAGCATCTGGCCCGTCTCCTCGGCCGTGAGGCCCACCGCGATACGCAGCAGAAGCAGCTCGCGCTGGTTCTCGGGGAGGTTGGCCATCAGTTTCTTGGCCCATTCGGCGTCACTGCTGAGCAGCGCGCGCTCCTCGGGACCGAGGGAGTCGTCGGGGCGCTCGGGCATCTCGTCCGAGGGGACCGCCGTCGACCCGGGATGGCGCATCGCGGCGCGCTGCAGGTCGGCGACCTTGTGCGCGGCGATGGCGAAGACGAAGGCTTCGAAGGGCCGCCCGGTGTCCTTGTAGCGGGGCAGGGCGAGGAGCACCGCGACGCAGACCTCCTGCGCCAGGTCCTCCACGAAGTGCCGCGCGTCGCCCGGCAGCCGGGACAGACGCGTGCGGCAGTAGCGCAATGCCAGAGGATGAACATGAGCGAGCAGGTCGTGTGTGGCCTGCTCGTCGCCGTCGACCGCGCGATGGACGAGCGCACCGATCACCGTCGTCTCGTCGTCACGCATCGGTCCATGGTGCCTTGGCGTCGTTCTGTCCGTGGCACCGCGTCCGTAGTTGTGCACCGAAGCGTTATGAGCAGGTGCGCCGGAACTCATCTCCTGCGCCCTCCCCTTCCGCTCGACCGACTCGTCCCCGAGGAACTCCACACCTCAAGCATGCGGCATCGGCGGCGAAACGAGCAGCGGGCACCCGGCGCGCCCCCTTGTCGGCCCCGCCCGCCACACGGCAGGCGGGGTGCGTCGTACCCCCGCGACGGCTCACCTAGCGGACCAGGCCCCACCGGAAACCGAGCGCCACGGCGTGCGCGCGGTCCGAGGCGCCGAGCTTCTTGAAGAGCCGCCGGGCGTGCGTCTTCACGGTGTCCTCCGAGAGGAACAGCTCGCGGCCGATCTCCGCGTTGGAGCGGCCGTGGCTCATGCCTTCGAGGACCTGGATCTCACGCGCGGTGAGCGTGGGCGCGGCACCCATCTCGGCCGAGCGCAGTCTGCGCGGGGCGAGCCGCCAGGTCGGGTCGGCGAGCGCCTGGGTCACGGTCGCGCGCAGTTCCGCCCGGGAGGCGTCCTTGTGCAGATAACCGCGGGCCCCGGCGGCGACGGCGAGTGCCACACCGTCCAGGTCCTCGGCCACGGTGAGCATGATGATGCGCGCACCGGGGTCGGCGGACAGCAGCCGCCGAACCGTCTCGACGCCGCCCAGACCGGGCATGCGTACGTCCATCAGAATCAGGTCCGAACGGTCGGCGCCCCATCGGCGGAGCACCTCTTCTCCGTTGGCCGCAGTCGTCACGCGCTCGACGCCGGGCACGGTCGCCACCGCACGGCGGAGCGCCTCTCGGGCAAGCGGGGAGTCGTCGCAGACGAGGACGGATGTCATGGCCGCCCTCCGCAGCTGATGCGCGTCACCTTGAGCCTCCAGGCTGGTACGAATCGTCACCTGTGCGGTCGACACTCGCCGACGGAAACTGCCGTCTGCCCGAGCGCTTGTTCCTTCAACCGCCTCAGCACTCTCAACGATGGTCACTCGAAAGAGTTACGGGGCAGCCGGTCATCTTCGGCACTCTACGTGAGGGCGCGGACACGTTGCAGACATGCGCAACGGACCCTCAATCTTTCAACACAACCTATGCCCCATTCAGCCTGTTTTCTTCCCATTTACTGGTGTCTGCGGCTAGATTCGCAATGAGTCATATTTTCATCTCCTTAGATCGTAGATGTACGGTCGGTGGGCACAGAGCATCCCAGAACGGCAACAAGGGGACACGCAATGGCAGATTTCTCCCGCCTTCCCGGTCCGAACGCGGATCTCTGGGACTGGCAGCTCCTCGCGGCATGCCGTGGGGTCGACAGCTCGCTCTTCTTCCATCCGGAAGGCGAGCGCGGTGCGGCACGGAGCGCTCGCGAGAACTCGGCCAAAGAGGTCTGTATGCGATGCCCGGTACGCGCCCAGTGCGCCGCTCACGCGCTGGCGGTGCGCGAGCCGTACGGGGTGTGGGGCGGGCTGACCGAGGACGAACGCGAAGAGCTCATGGGACGGGCCCGGAACCGGCTGGTGACGGCGTCGGCCACCGGGAGCGGTTCCGCTTCGAACACTTGAAGGAACGTTTCTGCGTTGATGAGTCCGCAGCCGGGCGCACAGGTGTGCCGCTGAGCGGGCGCACGTCGGCATGCCCTCGTACGGGCGCGCACGCGCGCGTCCCCGACCCGTGTGCGGCGCCGACGGCCCTCCGCAGCCGTCAGCGGGCCGCGGCCCTGGCCAGCTGGTCCAGCGTCGCCGCCACCGCCGGAACCTGGGAGAGATCCGGCAGCGTCAGCGCGACGATCTCCCGCCGCACCGGCGGCTCCACGGTCACGGCACAGGCGCCCTTGGGGCGCACGGACTCGATCGCGAGCTCCGGCAGCACGGCGACCCCGAGACCCGCGCCGACCAGTCCGACCACCGCCGGATAGTCGTCGGTGGCGAAGTCGATGCGGGGCACGAAACCCTCGCGGCGGCAGACCTCCACCAGTTGCCCCCGGCACCGCGGGCAACCCGCGATCCACGGTTCCCCGGCGAGTTCGCCGATGGCGACCGACCCCGCGCGGGCGAGCCGGTGGCCCTCGGGGACCAGCCCGACGAGCCGGTCGCGCAGCAGCGGCCGTACGACCAGGTCGTCCCACTCCTCGACGCCCGCCGCTCCCTCGTACCGGAACGCGAGCGCGATGTCGCAGTCGCCGTCGCGGAGCTTGTCGACGGACTCGGGCGGCTCGGCCTCCTCCAGGGAGACCCGGGTGCCGGGATGCGCGGCGCGCAGGGCGGCCAGAGCCGTGGGGACGAGCGTCGAACTGCCGCTGGGGAAGGAGACGAGCCGGACCCGGCCCGCGCGCAGGCCCGCGATAGCGGCGACCTCCTCCTCGGCGGCGGTCAGCCCCGCGATGATGCCGGCCGCGTGCCGGACCAGCGCCTCGCCCGCCTGGGTCAGACGCATCTCACGGCCCGTGCGGATCAGCAGCGGTGTGCCGACGGACGTTTCGAGCGCCTTCATCTGCTGGCTGACGGCCGGCTGGGTGCAGCCCAGCTCGCGTCCCGCCGCCGAGAAGGAACCGGTGGCGGCGACGGCGCGCAGAACACGGAGATGACGGGCCTCGATCACCCTTCGAGCATAAGCGAGACTTGGGTACGGTGGCGAATATCGCGTCGACGCTTTGGCCTCCATCGCCTAGCGTGCTGCCATGCAGCTTCTGTCTCTGAACCTGGGCCGTGCGCGCGCCGTCCCCTACACGGACCAGGCCGTGGGTGTGACCGGCATCGACAAGCGGCCGGTGGCCGGGCCGGTGCGGGTGACGGCCCCCGGGCCCAAGGGGGTCGGCGCGAGCGGTCTGGCCGGGGACACGGTGTGCGACCTGCGCCACCACGGCGGGAACGACCAGGCCGTCTACGCGGTCGCCCGTGAGGACCTGGACGACTGGGAGCGCGAGCTCGGCCGGCCGCTGGTCAGCGGCGCCTTCGGCGAGAACCTCACGACGCGGGGGCTGGACGTGTCCGGCGCGCGGATCGGTGAGCGCTGGCGGGTCGGCTCCGTGCTGGTCCTGGAGGTCACCTCCGGACGCATCCCCTGCCGTACGTTCCAGGAACACCTCGGGGAGCGGGGATGGGTGAAGCGGTTCACCCGGAAGGCCGCGCCCGGCGCGTATCTGCGGGTCATCGAGCCCGGCGAGATCCGCGCGGGCGACCCGATCGAGGTCGTGCACCGGCCGGAGCACGAGGTGACCGTCGCGGTCGAGTTCCGCGCCATGACGACCGAACGCGAGCTGCTGCCAGGGCTGTTGGCCGCGGGCCCGGCACTGCATCCGGAGGCGTGGGCGGCGGCGGAGAAGTACGTGGCGCGGCAGGGCGGGTAGCGGTCGCGGCGGCACGCGCGGGACACGGCCGGTGACGGCCGTGGCACCGGCCGCGCGGCACGCGCGGAGCGGGGCCGGGGACCGGGAGGCGGGGGCGCGGTACGCCTGGTCAGGTCACTAGCCTTGGGCCATGACAACGGCTCTGATTACGGGATCGACCGCGGGCATCGGCGCCGCCTTCGCGCGCCGCCTCGCGGCTGACGGCCACAACCTCGTGCTGGTGGCGCGCGACACCGAGCGCCTGGCCGAGCAGGCGACGGAACTGCACGACCGGCACGGCATCGAGGCGGAGGTGCTGACGGCCGACCTGGCGACGGACGACGGCATCGAGACGGTGGCCAAGCGGCTGAGCGACCGCAGGAACCCGGTCGACCTGCTGATCAACAACGCCGGTTTCGGCAACAAGGGCCGCTATCTCGAGGTGTCGATGGCCGACGAGCTGACGATGCTCAAGGTGCACTGCGAGGCGGTGCTGCGGCTGACGTCGGCGGCGACCGCGGCCATGCGGGAGCGCGGCCGGGGCGGGGTCGTCAATGTCGCGTCGGTGGCCGCGTTCGTACCGCGGGGTACGTACGGGGCGTCCAAGGCGTGGGTCGTGCAGTTCACGCAGGGCGCGGCGAGGGACCTGGCGGGCAGCGGCGTACGGCTGATGGCGCTGGCCCCGGGCTTCGTGCGCACCGAGTTCCACCAGCGCGCCGGGATGAGCACGGACAACATCCCGAACTGGATGTGGCTCGACGCGGACAAGCTGGTCGCGGCGGCGCTCGCGGACCTGGCCCGCGGCAAGACGCTGTCCATCCCCGACCCGCGTTACAAGGCGCTGATGGGTGTGGTGAAGGTGGCGCCGCGTGGGCTGCTGGGCGGGATCACGTCGAGGACGGGTCGCAAGTACGGGCCGCAGTAGAACGGCCGAGCCGTGGAACAGCGGGGCGGTGCGGCGATGGAGCGGTACGGCGGTGGAGCAGCGGGGCGGTAGGGCCCGTACGTGCTCGCCACAGCGCTGAGGCCCAGCATCCCCGAAGGGAGCTGGGCCTCAGTGCTGTCCACCGGTGTGGACGCCTACCGGTGCGGGCGTCCGACCGGGTGCGTCAGTGGGAGTGACCGTGGCCGTGGCCGTGGCCCGCGTCGGCCTCTTCCTCGGCCGGCTTCTCGACGACCAGGGTCTCGGTCGTGAGGAGCAGGGAGGCGATGGAAGCGGCGTTCTCCAGAGCGGAGCGGGTGACCTTGACCGGGTCGATGACACCGGACTTGACCAGGTCGCCGTACTCGCCGGTGGCGGCGTTGAAGCCCTGGCCCTTGTCGAGCTCGGCGACCTTGGAGGTGATGACGTAACCCTCCAAGCCGGCGTTCTCGGCGATCCAGCGCAGCGGCTCGACGGCGGCGCGGCGGACGACCGCGACACCCGTGGCCTCGTCGCCGGTCTTGCCGAGGTTGCCCTCGAGGACCTTGACCGCGTGGACGAGCGCGGAGCCACCACCGGAGACGATGCCCTCCTCGACCGCGGCGCGGGTCGCGGAGATGGCGTCCTCCAGACGGTGCTTCTTCTCCTTGAGCTCCACCTCGGTGGCGGCGCCGACCTTGATCACGCACACGCCGCCGGCCAGCTTCGCGAGGCGCTCCTGGAGCTTCTCGCGGTCCCAGTCGGAGTCCGTGTTCTCGATCTCGGCCTTGATCTGGTTGACGCGGCCCACGACGGCGTCGTGCTCGCCGCCACCGTCGACGACGGTGGTGTCGTCCTTGGTGACCGTAACGCGACGGGCGGTGCCCAGCACGTCCAGACCGACCTGGTCGAGCTTGAGGCCGACCTCCTCGGCGATGACCTGACCGCCGGTGAGGGTGGCGAGGTCGCCCAGCATGGCCTTGCGGCGGTCACCGAAGCCGGGGGCCTTCACGGCGACGGCGTTGAACGTGCCGCGGATCTTGTTGACGACCAGGGTCGAGAGGGCCTCGCCGTCGACGTCCTCGGCGATGATCAGCAGCGGCTTGGAGGCGTTGGCCTGGATGACCTTCTCCAGCAGCGGCAGCAGGTCCTGGATGGAGGAGATCTTGCCCTGGTGGATGAGGATGTACGGGTCCTCGAGGACGGCCTCCATGCGCTCCTGGTCCGTCACGAAGTACGGCGACAGGTAGCCCTTGTCGAAGGCCATGCCCTCGGTGAAGTCCAGCTCCAGACCGAAGGTGTTGGACTCCTCGACGGTGATGACACCGTCCTTGCCGACCTTGTCCATCGCCTCGGCGATGAGCTCGCCGACCTGGCTGTCCTGGGCGGACAGGGCGGCGACGGCGGCGATGTCGGACTTCTCGTCGATCGGACGGGCGGTCGCGAGGAGCTCCTCGGACACGGCCTTGACCGCGGCGTCGATGCCCTTCTTGAGCAGCGCCGGGGAGGCACCCGCGGCGACGTTCTTCAGACCCTCGCGGACGAGCGCCTGGGCCAGCACGGTGGCGGTGGTCGTACCGTCACCCGCGACGTCGTTGGTCTTGGTAGCCACCTCCTTCACCAGCTGGGCGCCGAGGTTCTCGTACGGGTCGTCGAGCTCGACCTCGCGGGCGATGGTGACGCCGTCGTTGGTGATGGTAGGGGCGCCGAACTTCTTGTCGATGACGACGTTGCGGCCCTTGGGACCGATCGTCACCTTGACGGTGTCGGCAAGCTTGTTGACGCCGCGCTCAAGGGCGCGACGGGCGTCCTCGTCGAACTTCAGGATCTTCGCCATGGGAGCGGTTCAGCCCTCTCGGAAAACGTGGGTGAAAACGAACCGCGCCCCCAGCGCCCGGCTTCATAAGGTCGCGGGGGCCAGGGGCGCAGTTCACTGCAGAACTGTGGTGAATTACTTCTCGATGATCGCGAGCACGTCGCGGGCCGAGAGGACGAGGTACTCCTCGCCGTTGTACTTCACCTCGGTGCCGCCGTACTTGCTGTACAGCACGATGTCGCCGGTGCTGACGTCGAGCGGCAGGCGCTCGCCGTTCTCGAAGCGACCCGGGCCCACGGCGAGGACGACGCCCTCCTGGGGCTTCTCCTTCGCGGTGTCCGGGATGACCAGGCCAGAAGCCGTGGTCTGCTCGGCGTCCAGCGGCTGGACCACGACACGGTCCTCGAGCGGCTTGATGGCAACCTTGGAGCTGGTGGTCGTCACGATCCGACCTCCCCCTTCGGAGATCTCACGGGGTTAACTGTCTGAGGTGGCGACCAGGTGGATCCGTCGTCGCGGGTGCCGGACCTGCCCGTCGCTATTGGCACTCTCCAGTGGGGAGTGCCAGGCCTGAGACTATGACCGCGATTAGCACTCGGTCAAGCGGAGTGCCAAAGGCCCGCGGCGTGGCGTGGAGTTCGGGGCATCGTTCGCCGGTGCGGGCGTCGCTCCGGGGGCTGCCGTCCCCGGACCCCCGCTCCGGCCTGGACGGCCTCGTCCTCGAACGCCGGACGGGCTGAAGACGCGGGCCCGCGCCGGGAGGCGCGGGCCCGCTCGTCGAAGGGCCGGCCCGCGCCGAAAGCCGCACCCCCGAAGGCGGCCGCCCGCGCCGGAAGTTCAGAGGTAGTTCTCCAGGCGGGCCGGGGTGAAGCCCTCCGCCTGGATGCGGCGCAGGAGCCGGGTGGTCGCCGCGACGAGGTTCGGCTCCCCCGAAGCGGACAGGATGTCGCCGGAGCGCAGCCGGTGGGTGTCGGCCACCCTGCCCAGGACGACGGCCGCGACCCCGCAGTCGGCGGCGGCGCGCAGGGTGGTGGCGTCGTAGGTGCCGTAAGGGGGCCGGAAGAGCCGGGGACGGATGCCGAAGCGGGCCTTGAGCTTGTCCTGCTGGCCGCAGATCTCGGCCCGCTGGCCGGCGTACGGCAGCCCGCGCAGCGAGGCGTGGTCGAGGGTGTGGTTCTGCACGCTCGCGCCGACCTCCCGCAGCCGCGCGAAGTGGCCGTAGCCGGGTCCGACGACATGGTCGGTGAGGAACATGCTGACCGGCAGCCGCAGTTCACGGACCATGTCGACGAACCGCGGATCGCGCTCGACTCCGTCGTCGTAGGTCAGGAAGACCACCTTGTCGTGGGTGGGCACGCGGCCGACGACGGGGACCAGCCCCGTCCGCTCCCGGCGCACACCCCTGCGGGCGGGCGGCCGCGGTGCCGGGGCGAGCGGGGCGGACAGCCCCCAGCGCCGGTACGTCGCCGAGGCCGGACCGTGCGGGTGGGTCCGGCCCACCTCCTGCGCGGCCTTCTTGCCCAGGCGCTCGATCGGGTCCACGGACTGGGCGCAGCCGGCCAGCAGGACGGCGGCGAGCAGTGCGGCCAGTGCGGCGGCCGCCCGTGCACGCGATCGGGCGGCCGGAGCCGGCGCCCCGCCTCTCACAGGCTCGTCATCCGCGGGCCGTGCGCGGCCCTCGGCTCCGCGGCCTCGCCGCCTGCACTGCCGGGGGCGAGGCCGATGACGGCGAGGGCGGCGATCCCGCTTCGGACACTCGTCCGGTTCGCGTCATTTTTATCGGCTTGTCGTACTGATCGCATGGTGTCGGATCCTTCCAGGTCACGGCCCGTTGAGGGCCCCCGACACCGCGACCGGACGCGCACCGTCCACCGACTGGCCCACACTGACCGACAATGGGCCGGTGAACGACGTCTCCTTCGCCTCCCTGCTCACCCCCGAGGGCCGCGCGCTGCTCGACGAGGTGCGCGGCACCGACCCGGCCCAGGAGCTGGCCGTCGCCACCCGGCTGCGCCGCACCCATCCGGCCGAGCTGGTCTCCGCGGCGCTCGGACAGGCGCGGCTGCGGCAGCGGGCGGTGGCGAAGTTCGGCGCCGAGGACGCGCAGCGGATGTTCTTCACGCCGAACGGGGTCGAGCAGTCGACCCGGACGACGGTCGCCACGCACCGCGCGGAGCGTCTGCGCGCTCTCGGTGTGCGCTCGGTCGCCGACCTGTGCTCCGGTATCGGCGGCGACGCGATCGCGCTGGCCCGAGCCGGGATCCGCGTCCTCGCCGTCGACCGGGACCCCCTGGCGGCCGCGGCCGCCCGCGCGAACGCCGAGGCGCTCGGGCTCGCCGGCCTGATCGAGGTGCGCGAGGTGGACGTCACGGAGGTGGACACGGCCTCGTACGACGCCGTCTTCGTGGACCCGGCACGGCGGGGCGGCAGGGCGGGCGGGCGGATCTTCGACCCCGAGGCGTACTCACCGCCGCTCTCCTGGGCGGTCGGGGCGGCCCTGAAGGCCCCGCTCGCCGCCCTGAAGATCGCCCCGGGCATCCCGCACGAGACGGTCCCCGCCGAGGCGGAGGCCGAGTGGATCTCGGACGGCGGGGACGTGAAGGAGGCCGTGCTGTGGTTCGGCACGGAACCGGGTCTGGTGCGGGCCACCCTGCTGCCGGGCCCGCGCGTCCTGCGCGGCCGCGGTCTGCCCGACCCCTCGGTGCGGCCGGTCGGGCGCTATCTCTACGAGCCCGACGGCGCCGTGATCCGCGCCCATCTGGTCGCCGAGGCGGCCGAGGACCTCGACGGCGGGCTCCTCGACGAGACCATCGCGTACATCACGGCGGACTCGCTGCGCCCGACCCCGTACGCCACCGCGTACGAGATCACCGACCGCCTTCCCTTCAACGTGAAGAAGCTCAGGGCGCTGCTGCGGGAGCGGGAGGTCGGCGTGCTGACGGTGAAGAAGCGGGGCTCGGCGGTCGAACCGGAGGAGCTGCGCAGGAAGGTCAAGCCGCAGGGGCCGCGCGCGGCCACCGTCTTCCTGACCCGGGTCGCGGGGGCACCGACGATGCTGCTCGGTCACCCGGCCCGGCAGCACTCCGCCTGACGCCACCGCACGCCGCTAGCGGCACTCCTTCGCGCGCGTCTCCAGCAGTTTCCGCTCGCGTTCGTTACGGGCCAGGCCCGCGGCCCGCTCGAACTCCGCCCGCGCCTCCCGTGTGCGCCCCAGCCGGGCGAGCAGGTCCCCGCGGACACTGGGCAGCAGGTGGTAGTCGCGCAGGGCGGGTTCGGCCGCGAGCGTGTCGACGATGGCCAGGGCGGGGCCGGGGCCGTCCGCCATCGAGACGGCGACGGCGCGGTTGAGTTCGACGACGGGCGACGGGGAGCGGGCCGCGAGGAGCCCGTACAGGGTGGCGATCTGCCGCCAGTCCGTGTCCTCGTACGTGTACGCCTGGGCGTGGCTGGCGGCGATGGCGGCCTGGAGGGCGTACGGACCCGGGGCGCCCGTGGTGACGGCGTTCGCGCGGGCCAGGGCGGCGAAACCGCGGTGGATCAGCAGGCGGTTCCAGCGGCGGCGGTTCTGGTCCCTGAGGAGGACCGGCTCGCCCGAGGGCCCGGTGCGGGCGGCGGCGCGGGACTCCTGGAGCTCCAGCAGCGCGACGAGCCCGTGCACCTCGGGCTCCTTGGGCATCAGTTCGGCGAGGACGCGGGCCAGCCGGAGGGCCTCCTCGCAGAGCGCGGGGCGCAGCAGGTCGTCGCCGGCCGTGGCCGCGTACCCCTCGTTGAAGACGAGGTAGATGACCTCCAGGACCGAGCCGAGCCGGCTCTCCCGGTCCGGGCCGCAGGGGACCTCGAAGGGCACCCCCTTCGTCGCCAGCGTCCGTTTGGCGCGCACGATGCGCTGGGCGATCGTCGCCTCCGGCGCGAGGAAGGCGCGGGCGATCTCCGGCGTGGTCAGCCCGCCGAGCAGGCGCAGCGTGAGGGCGATACGAGCCTGGGCGGACAGCACCGGGTGGCAGGCGGTGAACACCAGCCGGAGCAGGTCGTCGTCGATGTCGTCCGGGTCGGCGGGTTCCTCGGAGGGGACGGTCGTCTCCAGGTCGCGCCCGATCTCCTCCAGCTTGCGCGCGTAGCGCTCCCGGCGGCGCACGAGGTCGATCGCGCGGTGCTTGGCCGTGGCCATGAGCCAGGCGCCGGGGTTGTCCGGTACCCCGTCCCGCGGCCACTGCTCCAGCGCCGCGACCAGGGCGTCCTGAGCCAGTTCCTCGGCGATGCCGACGTCCCGGACGACGCGGGTGACACCGGCGATGATCCGGGGCGACTCGATCCGGAAGATCGTCTCCACGGTCTCGTCGGCGCCGGCCGGGGTGACGGTGGGCTGTTGTTCCACAGCCCACCATCAGACACCAGCGGACCGGCTGGGCCAAGCCGCCGCTCAGCCCTCGGCGATCTCCCGCACCTCGCAGGTCACCGTCCAGTGCTCCTCGTGCGTCTTCAGGAACCGCTTGGTCCACTCGAGCGCCTCGGCCATGTCCTTGCACTGCATGAGCGCGTAGCCGCCGACGACCTCCTTGGACTCGGTGAAGGGGCCGTCGGTGACGGACAGCTGCCCGCCCTCCCAGTGCACCCGCTTGCCCTGGGCGGTCGGTGTCAGTCCGGCGGTGTCGAGCATGACCCCCGCCTTGGTGATCTCCTCGATCAGCTCGCCCATCCGCTGCATCAGCTCGGGGCTGGGGCCCTCGGCGGGGGCGTTGGTCTCGTCGATGCGGACCAGGGACAGGTAGCGGGGCATGGTGGCTCCTTCGGTGCGGAGGGCGGGGCTTCTCCCCGCCTCTCATCCCTGCGTCGATCGGGGGGCGCCGGTTTCGACACCGTCCCCGGAAAACCTCGAAGATTCTTTTCCGAGCGTTGCCGGGCGGCTTCCCGAAGCCTTCCCGCATGCTCCCCGGGCAGCCGACGGGGCAGTTCCCGCGGGGTGCGGGGCGGCCGGCGGACAGCTGAAGGACGGCTGTGCGGGGAGCACTACCGCGCGTACCCGCCGTGTGCGAGTTTTCCCGTATGCCCTTCGACCACAACGACCACTACCACCGGCTCCTGCTGCGGAAACTGCCCGGGCACGGGCGCACCGCGCTGGATGTCGGCTGCGGCACCGGCCGGTTCGCCCGGCGGCTCGCCGCGCACGGCTACGAGGTGGACGCCGTCGACCCGTCCGCCGAGGTGATCGCCGTGGCCGAACGGATCGGCGGCGGGCCCCGGTTCCGGCGGACGGACGCCGCCTCGGCCGCGCTGCCGAAGGCGCACTACGACGTCATCACCTGCCTCGCGAGCCTGCACCACATGCCCTTCCGCACGGTGACCAGGTTCCGCGACGCGCTGGCGCCGGGCGGGGTGCTGCTGGTGCTGGGCTGCTACGCGGGGCACACCTGGTGGGACCTCGCGGCGGTGCCCGCCAACGCGGTGGCCCGGACCGGGGTGTCGGTGGGCGAACGGCTGCGCGGGAGGGGGCCCGCGGTGGTCCCGGCGCCGGTGCGCGCGCCGCGGATGTCGCTCGCCGCCGTCCGTGACGAGGCGAGCCGTCTGCTGCCGGGCGCCCGTGTCCGCCAGCTCCTCTACTGGCGCTATCTGCTGACGTACACGGTCACTTGAGCGACGCCCACAGCTCGCCCGCCTCGGGCTCGCGCGCGACCACCCGGTTGGCGTCCGAGGGGGCCGTCACCACCGGCATCATGACCGTCCTGACGTGGTCGGCGGAGAGGGACCCGAGGCTCTGGCCGAACTTCGTCAGTTCGCCGAGGGAGTCGAGGCCGGTGTCCGTGGTGAGGCTGCCGGTGACCGCGTCGGCGACCTGGTAGAGCTTGGCGGGGCTGGTCGGCAGGGATGTCGAGGAGATCTGTTCCAGCAGTGCCTTGACCAGCTTCTGCTGGAGCCCGATGCGGCCGAGGTCGCTGCCGTCGCCTATGCCGTGCCGGGTACGGGCCAGGCCCAGGGCGTGGGTGCCGTCCAGGAGATGGGTGCCCGCCTTCAGGTGCAGATGGCTCTGGTCGTCGTCGATGTCCTCGTCCGTCGTGACCGTGACCCCGCCGAGCGCGTCCACCAGCTTCGCGAAGCCCGAGAAGTCGATCTCCAGGTAGTGGTCCATGCGGACGCCCGTCAGGGACTCGACGGTCTTCACGGCGCAGACCGGTCCGCCGAGCGCGTACGCGCTGTTGAACATCGTGCCGTACGCCACCGAGGTGGTCCCGCCGGACGGGGTCGGGCAGGACGGGCGGGTCACCAGGGTGTCCCGGGGGATGCTCACCACGGTCGCCGCGGTGCGGCCCTCGTCGATGTGGACGACCATCGCCGTGTCCGAACGGGCACCGCCGCTGTCGCCGCCGCCGAGCTCGGCGTTCGCCTTCCCGCTGCGCGAGTCGGAGCCGAGGACCAGGACGTTGAGGGCGCCGGTCGGCAGCGGGGAGGCGGACGAGGAGGGGGTCGGCAGCACCTTCGCCGGACGGTTGTCGCCGAGCGCCCCGTCGATGTCGACGCTCCTGATGTTGTGGTTCAGGTGCCAGTAGGCCCAGCCCGCCGTGCCGATGCCCAGCACCAGGACCCCGGCCAGGGTGAGGCCGACGGCCTTCAGCACCCGCCGCCGGACCAGCGGCTCCGACCCGTCCCCGCTCTCGTCGTGTTCCGTCACGACGAGGAACATAAGTGCGAATTATGTCGAGCAAGGACGCGGAGGGAGCTTTTCTTCGGAAAATCTCATTTTCCTCGGACCGGCATCAGCCCGCGGACACCTTGGGCACCCCGGGCACCTCAGGCACCGCGAGCACCCCGGACAGCACAGGCATCGAGGCCGCCGCCCTTTCCGAAAGTTTCGGCGACACGATCGACAGGCTTCGGCGGGCGGGGAGGGTGCGCTCGCACCGTCAGGCCGGCGGCGCCCCCGTGCTGCTGCGGACCACCAGGCTGGTCGCCAGCTCCATCCGCGTTCCGGCCGCGGGCCTTTCCTGACGGCCCAGTTCGAGCACCAGCTTCGCCGCCGCCTCGGCCATCTCCATGAGCGGCTGCCGTACGGTCGTCAGCGGCGGCCCGACCCAGCGCGCCACCGGCAGATCGTCGAAGCCGACGACACTCAGATCCTCCGGGACGCGCAGCCCCAGCTCGCGGGCCGCCTCGTAGAGGCCGAGCGCCTGGAGGTCGTTGCCGGCGAAGACGGCCGTGGGCCGGTCGGGCATGCGCAGGAGTTCGAGCCCCGCCTGATAGCCGCTCTCGTGGTGGAAGGTGCCGGGGAGGATCAGCCCGGGGTCGACGGGCAGCCCCGCCGTCTCCAGTGCCGCCCGGTAGCCGTCGACCCGGGCGCGGCTGCACATCATCCGCGAGGGTCCGGTGATCGCGCCGATCCGGGTGTGACCGAGCTCGATCAGATGACGCGTCGCGGCGAGCCCTCCCTGCCAGTTGGTGGCCCCGATGGACGGCACGTCGTCACCCGGGTCACCGGCCGGATCCATCACCACGAACGGGACGGACCTGCTGGTCAGCAGCGCGCGCCCGGACTCGTCGAGCCCGGACAG
This sequence comes from Streptomyces sp. NPDC057950, assembly GCF_042887295.1. Classification (NCBI taxonomy): domain Bacteria; kingdom Bacillati; phylum Actinomycetota; class Actinomycetes; order Kitasatosporales; family Streptomycetaceae; genus Streptomyces; species Streptomyces sp. NPDC057950. Next base: position 26,133 of record NZ_JBHVPP010000018.1, on the reverse strand, counting down.
CACGAGGATCACCCCGTGCGGGCGGCGCGCCGCGACCTGGTCGGCCCAGGTCCGGCCCGGAGTCAGCCGCCCGGCGCTCTCGGACAGCACCACGCTCAGCCCCTCCTCCCGGGCGACGTTCTCCACGCCCCGGATGACCTCCATCGCCCAGGCGCTCTCCAGCTCGTGGAAGACAAGGTCGATGAGGGGCGACCGGCCCCCCTCCCCTCCGCGCCGCCGGTACCCGTGGCCGCGCAGCAGCTCCTCGACCCGGGTGCGGGTCGCGGGGGCGACATCGGCGCGGCCGTTGAGCACCTTCGAAACAGTCGGAGCCGAGACTCCGGCCTCACGGGCGATCTCGGCGAGCGTCGCGGTCCGCGCTTCCACGGAATTCCCAGGCTTCATGCTCGCGATCGTATCCCTGCGCGACCTCTTGACGAACCCTCAGGATCGCCCTACGTTCCCGGAACATTCGAAATTCAAATCGAAACATTCGCGTCGGCTCGTCGTGGAGTCCTCGCGCATACCGAGAGGTGCCGTCCCATGGAGTCCTACAGCAGGCGTTGGTTCCTCGGCGCGGGCGCGACCGCCCTGGCCTCCGTCGGCGGGCTCACCGCCTGCGGCTCCGGCGGCGGCTCGGGCGGCGGCGGCACGCTCACCGCGTTCGTCTACGGGGACGACGCGGCGAAGATCCAGGTCAAGTCCGTCGACCGGTTCAACGCGTCGGCCGCCGCGAAGAAGGCCAAGGGCACGGTCAAGCTCCAGAAGGTGCCCGCCACGGACTACCCGGCGAAGCTGCGCACCGCGATGGGCTCGCCCAACGCCCCCGACGTGTTCTTCAACTGGGGCGGCGGCTCGATCAAGGCGTACAAGGACGCCGGCCAGCTGGTCGACCTGACCGACGTCATCGCGTCCGACCCGGTGCTCAAGAGCGGCTTCCTGCCCTCGGTGCTCAGCGCGGGCGGCCTGGACGGCAAGAACTACGGCGTGCCCATGCGGGGTATGCAGCCCGTGATCCTCTTCTACAACAAGACCGTCTTCGCGGAGCACAAGCTCCAGCCGCCCACCACCTGGGACCAGTTGCTCGACATCAACACCAAGCTGACGAAGGCGAAGATCACCCCGTTCGCGCTGGGCGGCTCGGACATCTGGCCCGAGCTGATGTGGCTGGAGTACCTGGTCGACCGGATCGGCGGCCCCGGCGTCTTCGAGAAGATCAAGAACGGCGACGCCTCCGGCTGGGGCGACCCGGCCGTCCTCAAGGCCGCCCAGACCGTCAAGGAGCTGATCGACGCCGGGGCCTTCGGCAAGGGCTACAGCTCGGTCGGCTACGGCAACGGCGGCGCTCCCGCGGTCTTCGCCAAGGGCAGGGCGGCGATGCACCTGATGGGGTCGTGGGAGTACTCCACCCAGCTCGGCAAGTTCCCGGACTTCGCCAAGAAGAACCTGGGATGGTGCGCTTTCCCGAAGATCGAGGGCGGCGCCGGCGACATCCGCAACGTGGTCGGCAACCCCACCAACTACTGGTCGGTGAACGCCCGCACCTCCAACAAGGACGCGGCGATCGCCTTCCTGCGGGACAGCGCCTCCGAGGCCTACACCAAGGAACTCATCGCCAACGGCGACGTACCGGCCACTTCGAACGCGGCGAGTCTGCTGGACGCCTCCCCCAACCCGGAGTTCGCCAAGTTCCAGTACCAGATGGTGCAGGAGGCACCGGCGTTCACCCTGAGCTGGGACCAGGCCGTCGCCCCGAACGTGTCGACCCCGATGCTCACCGAGGTCAACAAACTGTTCGTGGGCAAGTCCTCGCCGGCGCAGTTCGTGTCCGCGCTCAAGGGGCTGAAGTGAGCACGACGCACCTCAAGGGCGGCCCGCGCACCGCGGGCCGCCCCCGCTCCGCCGCACGCGACAGGGCAGGCCGCCCTAGCGCGGCCCTCGCCCTGCCCGGAATCCTGTTCTTCGCGTTCTTCGCCGTCGCCCCGATGGTGCTGGCCTTCTACCTCTCGTTCACCCAGTGGAACGGCCTGGGCGACCCGCGGCCGGTGGGCCTCGCGAACTGGCGCAAGCTGCTGAGCGACGACCGGCTCACCCAGTCCCTGACGGTCACCGTGGGACTGACCGCGGCGAGCTGGGTGTTCCAGACGGTGATCTCGCTGCTGCTGGGCGTGTGGGCGGCGGGCAGACAGCGCAACCGCGCGGTCCTCTCGGCGATCTTCTTCACGCCGTTCCTGCTGTCGTCGACGGCGATCTCGCTGCTGTTCTACGCACTGCTCGACCCGAACTTCGGCATCATCCACGCGGACACCCTCGGCACGACCAGCGGAGCGTTCCTCGCGATCGTCTTCGTCGGCGGCTGGCAGTTCATCCCGTTCCACACGCTCATCTACCAGGGCGGCGCACGGCAGATCCCCGAGGTGCTCTACCAGGCGGCGGCCATCGACGGCGCCGGACGCCTGCGGCAGTTCTTCTCGATCACCCTGCCGCAGCTGCGCAACACCGCCACCACGTCCGGTGTGCTGATGGTCGTCGGTTCGCTCACCTACTTCGAGACGGTCCTCATCCTCACCCAGGGCGGCCCCGGCACCGACACGGCGATCCTGCCGTACCTGATGTACCAGGCGGGCTTCAAGAGCTACGACTTCGGCTACGCGAGCGCGGTCGCCTCGTTCCTGGTGATCGCCGCGACCGCGTTGTCCCTGCTGATGGTGCGGCTGTCCGGCTTCGGCGCCATGCGCAGCACCCGGGAAGGAATGTGACGACGTGTCACACGACACCTTGCGGCGCCCCGTGAAGGCCGCCCCCGCTCCGGGCCCCGACCGGACCGCGCCCCGCCGCAGGCACTGGTCCCGGCGCTCCAACCCCCTCGCCGGGCTCGGCTCGGTGATCTGGCTCGCCGTCGTGATCGTCCCGGTCTACGCGATGATCTCGGCCTCGCTCACCCACCAGAGCGAGGCGCTGGGCCACAACGCCCTCAAGCCGCCGTCCCACCCGACGCTGGACAACTACGACACCGTCCTGCACAACGGCTTCGGCCACCTGCTGTGGAACACCGCGCTCGTGGCGGCCGCGGTCGTCGTGATCGTCCTGGCGCTGTGCGTCCCGCTCTCCTACGTCGCCGTGCGGACCCGGAGCGTGTGGTCGGGGGCCGCCTTCCGGCTGTTCCTGCTGGGCGTCGCGATCCCGGCGCAGGCCGTCGTGGTCCCCCTCTACCTGATGATCACCAAGCTGAACCTCTACGACAGCCTGCTCGCGATCATCCTGCCCACGGCCGCCTTCGCGATGCCGGTGTCGGTGCTGATCCTCACCGGCACGCTGCGGGACATCTCGGAGGACCTGTACGAGGCGATGGGACTGGACGGCGCCTCCACCACCCGGATGCTGTTCCAGCTGGTCATCCCGCTGGCCAAGGGCGGCATCGGCACCGTGGTCGTCTACGCGGCGCTCCAGGCGTGGAACGGGCTCCTCTTCCCGCTGATCTTCACGCAGTCCGACGGCCCCCGGGTCCTGACCCTCGGCCTGTTCACCTACGTGAGCGAGTTCGGCGTGAACATCCCCGCGCTGCTGGCCTCCGTGGTCCTCTCCGGTGTCCCGATCTTCGTCGTGTACCTGGTGGCCCGCCGCGCGCTGGTCGGCGGCCTCATGGGTGTGGGCGGCAAGTGAACGTGTACGACCAGGGGCAGTCGACCCCCTTTTCCCTGACAGGAGTTTCATGACCACCGCTCCCTGGCGCGACCCTTCACGCACTCCGGCGGCCCGCGTCGACGACCTGCTCTCCCGGATGACCCTGGAGGAGAAGACCGCCCAGCTGTACGGCGTGTGGGTGGGCGCGGCGACGGACGGCGACGGAGTCGCCCCGCTCCAGCACGAGATGACCGCCGGCCAGGACTGGGACGAGCTGATCGCCTTCGGGCTCGGCCAGCTGACCCGCTCCTTCGGCACGGCCCCGGTGGACCCGGAGCTCGGCGCGCGGGCGCTGGCCCGCGCCCAGCGCGCGATCGCCGACGCCGGCCGTTTCGGCATCCCGGCGGTCGCGCACGAGGAGTGCCTTGCGGGATTCACCGCCTGGCGCGCGACGGCCTATCCCGTCCCGCTCGCCTGGGGCGCCACCTTCGACCCGGAACTGGTCGAGGAGCTGGGCGCACGCATCGGCGACGACCTGCGCTCGGTCGGCGTGCACCAGGGCCTGGCGCCCGTCCTCGACGTGGTCCGCGACCTGCGCTGGGGCCGGGTGGAGGAGACGATCGGCGAGGACCCGTACCTCGTCGGCACGATCGGCACGGCCTATGTGCGGGGCCTGGAATCGGCCGGGATCGTCGCCACGCTGAAGCACTTCGCCGGGTACGCGTCATCGGCGGGGGCACGGAACCTGGCGCCGGTGCGAGCGGGTGCGCGGGAGTTCGCGGACGTCACGCTCCCACCCTTCGAGATGGCGCTGCGCGAGGGCGGCGCCCGTTCGGTGATGGCGGCGTACAACGAGACGGACGGCGTCCCGGCTTCGGCGGACGCCCGGCTGCTGACCGAACTCCTGCGGGAGCGGTGGGGCTTCACCGGAACCGTGGTCGCCGACTACTTCGGCGTCGGCTTCCTCCAGACCCTGCACCGGGTGGCGGGAAGCCCGGCCGAGGCGGCCCACGCGGCGCTGGAGGCCGGCATCGACGTCGAACTGCCGACGGTGAACTGCTACGGAAAACCGCTGGTGGACGCCGTACGCGGAGGAAGCACCCCCGAGTCGCTGATCGACCGGGCGGCCCGCCGCGTACTGCTGCAGAAGTGCGAACTGGGCCTCCTGGACGAGGACTGGCAGCCCGAGCGCCAAGGCCCCGTCGACCTGGACTCGACGGCCAACCGGGCCCTCGCCGGCCGGCTGGCGGAGGCGTCGGTGGTCCTGCTGGACAACCCGGCCGGGCTGCTGCCGCTGGCTCCCGGGACCCGGGTAGCGGTCGTCGGCCCCCGTGCCGCGGACCCGCTCGCGATGCTCGGCTGCTACTCCTTCCCGTCCCACGTCCTCACGCACCACCCCGACGTGCCGATGGGCATCGACATCCCCACCGTCCTCGACTCGCTGCGCGCCGAACTCCCGGACACCAAGGTGACGTTCGCGGAGGGCTGCGGCGTCTCGGACCCCGACCCGTCCGGTTTCGCCGAGGCGGTGGCGCGGGCGTCGGAAGCCGATGTGTGCGTGGCCGTGCTCGGCGACCGCGCCGGACTGTTCGGCCGGGGCACGTCCGGCGAGGGCTGCGACGCCTCCGACCTCAGGCTGCCCGGCGTACAGGGCGAACTGCTGGACGCGCTGGTCGACACCGGCGTCCCGGTGGTGCTGGTCCTGCTGACCGGCCGCCCCTATGCGCTGGGCCGCTGGGACGGCCGTCTGGGCGCCGTGGTGCAGGCGTTCTTCCCGGGCGAGGAGGGCGGCCCGGCGGTCGCCGGTGTGCTGTCCGGCCGCGTGAACCCCTCGGGGCGCCTCCCGGTGAGCGTGCCGCGGCTGCCCGGCGGCCAGCCGTGGACCTACCTCCAGCCCCCGCTCGGCCTCGCGAGCGAGGTCAGCAACCTCGACCCCACCCCGCTCCACGCCTTCGGCCACGGCCACTCGTACACGACGTTCGCCTGGGAGGACTTCCGGGGAACGGACGCGGAGATCGCGACGGACGGCTCGTACGACCTCTCGCTCACCGTCCGCAACACCGGCGACCGCGACGGCACCGAGGTCGTCCAGCTCTACCTGCACGACCCGGTGGCGTCGGTGACGCGTCCGGACGTGCGGCTGATCGGCTACCGGCGCCTGCGCCTGGCACCCGGTGAGGCCCGCCGGGTCACCTTCGGCTTCCACGCGGACCTGTCGGCCTTCACCGACCGCTCGGGCGAGCGGGTGGTCGAGCCGGGCGCGCTGGAGCTGCGGCTGGGAACGTCGAGCGCGGAGACCCGGCACACCGCGCGGTTGTCGCTGACCGGGCCGCGACGGGTACCGGGCCCGGACCGGCGACTGCGCTGCGAGGTGTCGACGGACGACTGAGGCACCGCGCGGACACCGGCGGGAGCACTTCCAAAGGTGTCCGCGCGCCGACCGCCCCCCGGCCCGTCGGGGGCGGTCGGAGGACCTCACCGGCTCCGGTCAGTCCTCCGTCACGGACTCGAACCGCCACCGGTGGACGGCACGGGTGACCAACTTGTCGCCCGGCTCGGGCAGTTCGGGCAGGTCCGCGTCGTAGTCGGCGTCCCACCAGGTGATGACGAGGACCCGGTCCCGCGGCGCCCGCAGGATCTCGCGCCGGACCGGCTCCCCCGCGATCTCCTGCCGCCGCACCCAGGCGAGCAGGTCCCCACCCCGCCCGTCGACGGCACGGGCCTCCCACATCAGCGCGACGGTCACGAGTAGAGGTTCTCCTTGCTGACCTCGTGCACATGATCGTGGGTGTGCGAGTGCCCCGGTACGTGCGGGTCGGTCACCGGCAGGGACGAGTCCGCGGACAGGTCCCAGTCGGAGGCGGAGCGCCCGCGCGCGACCATCTCCGCGCCCAGCGCCGCGACCATCGCGCCGTTGTCCGTGCACAGTTTCGGCCGGGGCACCCGCAGCCGGATCCCGGCGGCCTCGCAACGCTCCTGGGCCAGGACGCGCAGCCGGGAGTTCGCGGCTACACCGCCACCGATCATCAGATGGTCGACGCCCTGGTCCTTGCAGGCCCGTACGGCCTTGCGGGTCAGCACGTCCACCACCGCCTCCTGGAAGGACGCGGCCACGTCGCGCACCGGCACCTCCTCCCCCGCCGCCCGCTTCGCCTCGATCCAGCGGGCCACGGAGGTCTTCAGACCGGAGAAGGAGAAGTCGTACGCCGGGTCGCGCGGCCCGGTGAGCCCGCGCGGGAAGGAGATGGCCTTCGGGTCGCCCTCCTTGGCGTACCGGTCGATGACCGGACCGCCGGGGAAGCCGAGGTTCAGCACGCGCGCGATCTTGTCGAATGCCTCGCCGGCCGCGTCGTCGATGGTGGCGCCCATCGGCCGCACGTCGGAGGTGATGTCGGTGGAGAGCAGCAGTGAGGAGTGCCCGCCGGACACCAGCAGGGCCATCGTCGGCTCCGGCAGCGCGCCGTGCTCCAGCTGGTCCACACAGATGTGCGAGGCGAGGTGGTTGACGCCGTACAGCGGCTTGCCCAGGGCGTACGCGTACGCCTTCGCCGCCGAGACCCCGACGAGCAGCGCGCCGGCGAGTCCGGGCCCGGCGGTCACCGCGATCCCGTCGAGGTCACGGGCGCTCACCCCGGCGTCCTTCAGGGCGCGCTGGATGGTCGGCACCATCGCCTCCAGGTGCGCGCGGGAGGCGACCTCCGGCACGACCCCGCCGAAGCGGGCGTGCTCGTCGACGCTGGAGGCGATGGCGTCCGCGAGCAGCGTGGTGCCGCGGACGATGCCGACGCCGGTCTCGTCGCAGGAGGTCTCGATGCCGAGGACGAGCGGTTCGTCAGCCATTGATCTCGGTTCCTTGTACGCCGTTTACTGAGGTGGAAGGGTCGTTGAGGCGCATCACCAGGGCGTCGACGTTCCCCGGCTGGTAGTAGCCGCGCCGGAAGCCGATGGGTTCGAAGCCGAAGCGCTCGTACAGCTTCTGCGCGCGTACGTTGTCGACGCGGCACTCGAGCATCACCTCGGCGCACTCGAACGCGGTCGCGGCCCGCAGCAGTTCGGCCAGCAGCCGGGCGCCGAGGCCGGTGCCCCACTGCTCACGGCGGACGGCGATCGTCTGCACGTCGCCGAGGTCACCGGCGGCGGCGAGCCCCGCGTACCCGACGAGCCGGTCGCCGTCGAGGGCGACCACGTACCGGCGCGTGGCCTCCGGCCCGCGGGCGTGGGCCAGCTCGGACCAGAACATCCCCCGCGACCAGGCGTCCTCGGGAAAGAGGTCCTTCTCCAGCTCCAGGACGGGATCGATGTCCCACCAGCGCATCTCGCGCAGCACGACGGTCACTTGGGGGTGACCACCTTGTAGTTCTTGGGCACCTGGGCGTCAGGGCGGCGCAGATAGAGCGGCCGGGGCGGCTCCAGTTCCTCGCCCGCGGCCAGCCGCTCCGCCGCCAGCGACGCGAGCGCGGCCGCCGAGACGTGTTCGGGCGCGCGGGCGTCCGGGAAGGTGTCGGGGTAGAGCAGGGCGCCCGCGCCGACGGCGGGCAGGCCGTCGAGGGCGAGGTCGCCGGGCCGGTCGACGGCGGGCTCGGAGACGCGGGTGCGCGAGTCGGCGTACCGGGCCCAGTACACCTCCTTGCGCCGCGCGTCCGTCGCGGCGACGAAGGGGCCGTCGATGTCGGCGGCGTAGGCGAGCGCGTCGAGGGTGCACAGGCCGTGCACCGGGACGCCGAGCGCGAGGCCGAAGGTGTCGGCGGTCATGAGGCCGACGCGCAGCCCCGTGTACGGGCCGGGGCCGACGCCGACGACGACGCCGGTGACGGCGTCGAGCCGCAGACCGGCCTCGGCGAGCACGCGGTCGACGGCGGGCAGCAGCAGCTCTCCGTGCCGGCGCGCGTCCACCTGGCTCGACGAGGCGATGGCGGACGTGCCGTCGTGCAGGGCGACGGTCACGGCGGGGGTGGCGGTATCCAGAGCGAGCAAGAGCACGCAAACAGCGTACGGCGCCCGGGGGGTGTCCGGCGGACGGGAGCACGGTCTCCGCGGTCTGGCGGAGCCGTGCTGCTACCGTCACCACACAGGACATATTGGGCGCGATCAAGGTACGAGAGGTGGCACAGGGTGGCCAGGAGCAGCTCGGGATTCGTGGCCGGGCTCACCGCCGCGGCTGTCGCCGTGGTCGGCTTCCTCGCCTACCAGGCGTCGGCGAACGCGCCGGACCACCTGGCCGGGCCCCGCGCGGGCACGTCCTCCGCGGCCTCCACCACGAAGGCACCCCGGGACCGGAAGAACCCGGCGGCGCTGCCCGGTGACTCCGGCACCGGCGAGCGGGTCGTCTACTCGATCGACGACGACCGGGTGTGGCTGGTCGGGGAGAACAACAGGACCCAGCGCACGTTCGCGGTCACGCCCGGCACGCTGGACCCGGTCGTGGGCACGTACGCCGTCACCTCGCGCGGCAGGATCGTCACCGGATCGGACGGCGCGCGGATCGAGCACGTCGTGCGGTTCAGCGTGGTCGACGGCATCGTGATCGGCTTCAGCGCGGCCACGGACGGCTCGACGGCCGCGCCCGACCCCGGGAAGAAGCTCGGCGGCATCCGCGAGTCCCGCGCCGACGGCGACGCGATGTGGACCTTCGCGACGGTCGGCGTCAAGGTCGTCGTCATCCAGTAGACCGACCCGGCCGTCACCGACCGGCCGACACCCAGCAGAGCACCCCGCCAGAGGCGCGGAAACCTGCGCGCCCAGCCACACCCCACCCCGACAGCTCAAAGCCGACCCGACCGTCACCGACCGGCCGACACCCAGCAGAGCACCCCGCCAGAGGCGCGGAAACCTGCGCGCCCAGCCACACCCCACCCCGACAGCTCGAAGCCGACCCGGCCATCACCGACCGGCCGACACCCAGCAGAGCACCCCGTCAGGGGCGCGGGGAACTGCGCGCCCAGCCACATCCCACCCGCAGACGCATACGCACACGCACGCACACGAGCCCACCCCCGACCGGCGGAGCCCTACGCGGCGTCGCGGGACCGCTCATCCCCCTGACCGGCCTCCGACAACGGCGCCCGCGGCGCCCGGGGCGGCCTCGACACCGCCTCGGCGGCGGCGCAGGACGCCAGCAGGTCCCGCATCGACACCCCGGCCACCGCACGCGGCTGCTGCGCCGGCAGGTCGCGCCCGTCACGTTCTGATGCCGACATGGACGCCTCCTGGGGCTTCGGGGGCAAGCGTGGTTAGGTACACCTAACTACGGCCTGATCTCCATGTGACCACGGGCGGGACGCCGAACGCAACATCTTGCCGACGACTTGTCGGAACCCGTACGAAGAACGCGCGGCCCGCGTCGGAGCCCGAGGCGCCGGGCTACACCCTGAGCCCGCTCAGGTCGGCGCCCGCCCAGCGCGCGCCGAGGCCGGTCAGCGTGACGTGCCGTACCTCGTCCGTGGTGTCGCCCACGGCCCGGTGGATGACGACGTGCAGGCGGTCGTCGGTCAGCTCCTCGACCTTGCCCTCGCCCCACTCCACGACGATCACCGAGTCGGAGAGCGACACGTCGAGGTCGAGGTCCTCCATCTCGTCGAGCCCGCCGCCCAGGCGGTACGCGTCCACGTGCACGAGCGGCGGACCGTCGCCGAGCGAGGGGTGCACGCGGGCGATGACGAACGTCGGGGAGGTGACGGCGCCCCGGACGCCCAGCCCCTCGCCGAGTCCGCGGGTCAGGGTCGTCTTGCCCGCGCCGAGTTCCCCGTTGAGCATCACCAGGTCACCCGCGCGCAGCAGATCGGCCAGGTGAAGACCCAGCTCGCGCATCTGCTCGGGCGAGTTGACGGTGATCCGGACGCCGGCCCGCGCGGCGGCGGGCTCAGCCGGGTTGTGCGGTGCTGCTGGTGCTTCCATAGCCGCCCACGGTAGCCCCTGCCGGGACGGCGCCCGCGCGCATCAGAAGGTCGGCGAGGCGGTCCATGACCACTTCGGGGCGCTCCAGCATGACCAGGTGTCCGGCGTCCGGTACGAGCACCAGCTCGGCGTCGGGCAGCAGGTCGGCGATCGCCTCGCTGTGCTCGCTCGGCGTCACCATGTCCCCGACGCCGGCCAGCACCAGCACCGGCATGTCGGCGAAGCGCGCCAGTGCCTCGGTCTTGTCGTGGTCGGTGAAGGCCGGGTAGAACTCCGCGACCACGTCGATCGGGGTGCCCTCGATCATCCGCTCGGCGAACCGGGCGATGGCCGGGTCGACGTCCCGGGAGGCGAAGGAGTACCGCTTGATGATCCCCGCGAAAAGGTCGGCCGTCGCCCTTCGTCCGCGCTCCACCAGCGCGGCCTGCTGACCGAGCGCCTTCAGCACCCCGGGCAGCACCCGCCGCACGGCGTTGACCCCCGCGACGGGCAGCCCGAAGTTGACCTCCCCGAGCCGCCCCGAGGACGTACCGACGAGGGCGACGGCGACGACCCGGTCCCTGATCAGCTCGGGGTACTGGTCGGCGAGCGCCATGACGGTCATGCCGCCCATCGAGTGCCCCACCAGCACGACCGACCCCTCGGGCGCGGCGGCGTCGATGACGGCCTTCAGGTCCCGGCCGAGCTGGTCGATGGTGACGGGCGTGCCGTCCGTCGACTGGGCGACCCCGCGCCCGGAGCGGCCGTGACTGCGCTGGTCCCAGTGCACCGTGCGCACCACCCCGCGCAGCGCGGCGCGCTGGAAGTGCCACGAGTCCTGGTTGAGGCAGTAGCCGTGGCTGAAGACGACCGTGACGGGGGCCGGGGCCTTGCGGCCGAAGAGCCGGCGTCGGCGCGGGGTGAACGTGACGTCCTGCTCGATGTCGTCCACCTCGTAGTACAGCTCGGTCCCGTCGTCCGCGTACGCCTTGCCCGGGGTACCGCGCAGGGAGCCGTACGGGCCAGTCGAGTCGAGCGCGAGGCGCGCCTTGTTCCGCATGCCGCGGCCGACCGTGAGCCTCTCTATGGCGACTCCGGCCGCGGCTCCCGCGGCGACCACGCCTATGGCGACACCGGCGATACCGGCCTTGCGCCAGTTCCCGGCGGCGGAGGCGACGGCCGCCGCGGCGACGTCCGTCACGGCCTCCGCGCTGCTCTCGCTCACGTACCGCTCCTCTTCGCCGGGATCTCGTCCACTGATGCGTCCGTTGCTATCGGTGGTGCTGTTGCTGGTGCTGGTGCTGGTGCTGTCGGTCTTGCTGTTGCTGTCGTTCTGGCTGTGACTGACACCGCCACCGGTGCCGGCATGTCCTGTTGTCCTGCACGGGGCACTCTGTGCGGTTACCCGTCCTGTTCCCTGTTCACGTGTACGCGCGGTACCCGGGTTCCGATCCGGGTGACGATCTCGTACGCGATCGTGCCCGCCGCCCGCGCCCAGTCCTCGGCGGTCGGCTCACCGCGGTCGCCCGGACCGAAGAGGACCGCCTCCGTGCCGGGCGCCGGCTCGTCGCCGCCGAGGTCGACCACGAACTGGTCCATCGCGACCCGGCCCGCGACCGTCCGCCATTTGCCGCCGACCAGCACCGGCCCGGTACCGGAGGCGTGCCGGGGGATGCCGTCGGCGTAACCGACGGGGATCAGGCCGAGGGTGGTGGGCCCCGGAGTGACGTAGTGGTGCCCGTAACTGACGCCGTGTCCACCCGGTACGTGCTTGACCAGCGCCAGCGACGCGCTCAGCGTCATCACCGGGCGCAGCCCGAAGTCGGCCGGGGTGCCGATCTCGGGGCTGGGCGAGATGCCGTAGACGGCGATCCCCGTACGGACGAGGTCGAAGTGGCTCTCGGGCAGGGTCAGCGTGGCCGGCGAGTTGGCGATGTGCCGCACCTCGGGGCGCACGCCCTGCTCCTCGGCGTACGCCACCATCTCGCGGAACAGGGTCAGTTGGGCCCGCACGGAAGGGTGGCCGGGCTCGTCGGCGCAGGCGAAGTGCGACCAGAGGCCGGTGATCCGGATCCGGCCCCCGGCCTCGGCGCGCAGGGCCTCCGCGACCAGCTCGGGCCAGTCGGCGGGCTGGCAGCCGCTGCGTCCGAGCCCGGTGTCGGCCTTCAGCTGGACGCGGGCCGGGACACCGGCGGCCGCGGCCGCCGCGACGACCTCCCGCAGTGCCCACATCCCGCTGACCGACACGTCGAGGTCGGCCTCCACGGCCTCCCGCCAGGGACCACCCGGGGTCCACAGCCAGCACATGACACGCCCCGGGATGCCCGCCGCCCGCAGGGCGAGGGCCTCCTCGGGGGTGGCGGTGCCGAGCCAGGTGGCGCCGGCCTCGAGCGCCGCGCGGGCGCACGGGACCGCGCCGTGGCCGTACGCGTCGGACTTGACCACGGCCATCACGGCCGCGGACGGCGCGTGGGCGCGCAGGGTCCGCACGTTGGCCCGCAGGGCGGCCAGGTCGATCTCTGCGCGGGCGCGCAGCGGTGCTGTCTCGTTCATCGCGCCCCCAGTCTCTCAGAGGGGTCCGACGGCCCCCTTGTGCCGGTGCCCTTCGGGGCCCCGGACGGTCTCGGACGGATCTGCTCCGACGGCCTCGGACGCCGCCGGACGGTCAGGTACCCGCCCTGCGGCCCCAGACGGACACCCGGTCGCCCTTCCTGAGCACGTCCCAGAGCGTACGGGCGTCGGCGAGGCGCAGATTGACGCAGCCCCACGAGCCGTGCGGGTCGTAGACGCTGCCGTAGACGGCGTGGAAGGCCTGGCCGCCGCTGAAGAACTGGCTGTACGGCATGGGGCTGTTGTACAGCGTCGACCAGTGGTTCTTGTGCTTCCAGTAGATCTTGAACTGACCGGTCCTGGTCCGGTACCCGGCCCGCCCGCTGCGCATCGGTACCGGCCCCCACAGCACCTTCTTCCCCTTCTGCACCCAGGTGAGCTGACGGGTCAGGTCCACACAGGCGACGCGGGAGGAGCGGACGCGGCACTTCCCCGCCGCGTTCGGGTTCTCGCGCGCGGACAGCAGCTGCATACGGGCCCAGGTCACGGGTCCGGCGAAACCGGTGGCCGGCTTGATCCCGTGGCGGGTCTGGAAGGTGCGGATCGCGCGGCAGTCGCCGCCGGACTGCTTCCCGTCCGCCTTCAGCTTCAGCCAGCGCTCGACCTGGCGCTGGTAGGGGCCGGTCCGTCGGCTGCACGTCAGCGCCCTGTCGGCGGCGTCGGACGGCGGGACGTACTCGATCAGGGCGTCGGACCCGGCCGCGGCGTCCCGCGGTTCGACGGCGTCCTCGCGGGCGTCCGGTGTGTACACCTCCGGCGGGAGCATCTGGTCCGGCGTGTCCGCCGGCTCCTGCCACGGCTGCCGCGGGCCGGGCGGCACACCGGGCACCAGGCTCTCCACGGCGGACGCCGCGCCGGGCACCAGCGGGCTTTCCGGGCCGGGGGTCAGGGGGCCGTCCGCTTCGGCCAGGGCGGTCTGCGCGGGCAGTACGGTCAGCAGCGCCAGCATCACCGCCGCGCTTCGGCAGGCCATTCGTCTGCTCATCATCATGCGCTCAGCGATACGCAACGTGGGGGCGGGAGGGGGTGAGCCGCGCGGACGGGGTCCCCCGTAATGGGCAACGCACCAGCCTCTTTCGCCCCGCCGACCCGACCCGACCCGCGCCCCCAGTCCCCGCCAGGGGCGCAGCGCCCCCTGGAGCCCCGCTCCGCCCGAAGGGCTCGTCCTCGAACGCCGGACGGGCTGACTACCCAGCCCGTCCGGCGTTCGAGGACAAGGCCGTCCAGGCGGGAGCGAGGGTCCGGGGCGGCAGCCCCCACAGGAACGGGACGCCGGGGTTCACCCCGTGACGTCGCGCCAAGCGTCCCGTACCGCCTCCGCCACGTCGTGCGCCCCCACCGGCGCCCCCTCCGCCGCGAGCCGCCCCGCCAGCCCATGGAGATACGCCCCCACACTCCCGGCGTCCAGCGCCGACAGCCCCGACGCGAGCAACGACCCGGCAAGCCCGGACAGCACGTCCCCGCTCCCCGCCGTGGCCAGCCACGCGGTCCCCGTCGGATTGACCCGCACGACCCCGCCCCCCGGATCGGCGACCAGCGTCGTCGACCCCTTCAGCAGCACCGTCGCCCCGTACCGCGCCGCCAGCTCCCGCACGGACGCCAGCCGGGCGCCCTCCACCGACTCCCGCGACACCCCGAGCAACGCCGCCGCCTCCCCGGCATGCGGGGTCAGCAGCGTCGGCGCGGTACGCCCGCGCACCGTCGCGCGATCTGCCAGCCGCAGCCCGTCCGCGTCGACGAGCACCGGCACCTCCGCCTCCAGCACCTCGGCCACCGCCGACGCGTCGTCCCCGGCACCGGGCCCGACCACCCACGCCTGCACCCGCCCGGCCCGCGCCGGCCCCAGGTCCGACACCAGCGCCTCGGGGAAACGGGAGATCACGGCGTCCGCCGCGGGCCCCACGTAGCGCACCGCCCCGGCGCCGCCGCGCAGCGCCCCGGAGACGGCGAGCACGGCGGCCCCGGGATACCGGGCGGACCCGGCCGCGATCCCCACCACGCCCCGCCGGTACTTGTCGCTCTCCGCCCCCGGCGCGGGCAGCCGCGCCGCCACGTCCACGTGCTGCAGGGCCTCCAGTTCGGGCGCGTCGGGCAGATCGAGCCCGATGTCGACAAGGCGTACGGAACCGGCGTACTCGCGCGCCGGGTCGATCAGCAGCCCCGGCTTGTGGGTGCCGAAGGTCACGGTCAGATCGGCACGGACCGCCGGGCCGTGGACCTCTCCGGTGTCCGCCTCGACACCGCTCGGCAGGTCCACGGCGACGACCACCGCGCGGGAGTCCGCGGCGTATTCCGCGAGCGGCGCCGCGTCGGGCCGCAGACCGCCCTTGCCCCCGATCCCCACGATGCCGTCGACGACGAGGTCGGCCCGCCGGATCAGTTCCCGCGCGGTGCCGAGGAAGCCGTCCCCGCGCGCGACCGCGGCTCCGCCGGCCCGTCGCAGCGCTGCCAGCCCCCCGGCATGGGTGCGTTCGGGCGCGAGCAGCAGCGCGGTGACGCCCGCCCCTCGGCGGGCGAGACGCGCGCCCGCGTACAGCGCGTCCCCGCCGTTGTCCCCGCTGCCGATCAGCAGCACGACCCGGCCGCCGTACACCCGCCCCAGCACGTCCGCGCAGGCGGCGGCGAGTCCGGCGGCCGCCCGCTGCATCAACGCCCCCTCGGGGAGCCGTGCCATCAGCTCCCGTTCGGCGGTCCTCACGGTCTCCACGCTGTACGCAGTACGCATGGACCGAGTCTCCCGTACGGAGCCCCTCCGTGCCGCCCCGGCCGCCCCGGCCGCCCCGGCCCGTGCCGCGTCCGGCCGGCCCCGCTACCCCTCCGCGATCACCACCGCCGAAGCCACTCCCGCGTCGTGGCTGAGCGACACATGCCACGACATGACGCCCAGTTCGGCCGCGCGTGCCGCCACGGTGCCCCGCACCCGCAGCCGCGGCCGGCCGCTGTCCTCGACGTAGACCTCGGCGTCCGTCCAGTGCATCCCGCCCGGAGCGCCCAGCGCCTTGGCGACCGCCTCCTTCGCGGCGAACCGCACGGCGAGGGACGCGATGCCCCGCCGCTCCCCGCTCGGCAGGTGCAACTCCTGTTCCACGAAGAGCCGTTGGGCCAGTCCCGGCGTACGCTCCAGCGACGCGCGGAACCGGTCGATCTCGGCCACGTCGATACCGACCCCGATGATGCTCATGCCGAGCACCCTACGGCCGTCCGGCCCACCGTCCCGATATCTGCCGCCGCCGTCCTGTCACGGCTCCGCTCCGGCTCCGGGCACGGGCCCGGAGCGGACGAACCGCGGTGGAAGCGGTCCGGCGGCCGCCCCCGCCCGGGGGCGGCCGCCGGACGCGCTCACTCCACCGTCACCGACTTCGCCAGGTTGCGCGGCTGGTCCACCTCGTTGCCCCGCGCCGTCGCCAGCTCGCAGGCGAACACCTGCAGGGGAACCGTGGCCACCAACGGCTGGAGCAGCGTCGGGGTCACCGGGATGCGGATCAGGTGGTCGGCGTACGGCACCACCGCCTCGTCGCCCTCCTCCGCGATCACGATCGTGCGCGCGCCCCGGGCCCGGATCTCCTGGATGTTGGACACGATCTTGTCGTGCAGGACGGACCGGCCGCGCGGCGAGGGCACGACCACGACGACCGGCAGGTCCTCCTCGATCAGTGCGATCGGCCCGTGCTTCAGCTCGCCCGCCGCGAAGCCCTCCGCGTGCATGTACGCCAGTTCCTTGAGCTTGAGGGCACCCTCCAGCGCGACGGGATAGCCGACGTGCCGGCCGAGGAAGAGGACGGTCCGCTTGTCCGCGAGCGTCCGCGCCAGTTCCCGTACCGGCTCCATGGTCTCCAGGACCCGCTCGACCTCGCCGGAGATGTGGGACAGGTCCCGGATCACGGCCTGGATCTCGTCGCCCCACTTGGTGCCGCGCACCTGGCCGAGGTACAGCGCGACCAGGTAGCAGGCCACCAACTGGGTGAGGAACGCCTTGGTCGAGGCGACCGCGACCTCCGGGCCCGCGTGCGTGTAGAGCACCGCGTCCGACTCGCGCGGGATCGTCGAGCCGTTGGTGTTGCAGATCGCCAGCACCTTGGAGCCCTGTTCACGCGCGTGCCGCAGTGCCATCAGGGTGTCCATGGTCTCGCCGGACTGGGAGATCGCGATGACCAGCGCCCGCGCGCCCAGGATGGGATCCCGGTAGCGGAACTCGCTGGCCAGCTCCACCTCGCACGGAATGCGCGTCCAGTGCTCGATGGCGTACTTGGCGATCAGCCCGGCGTGGAAGGCCGTACCGCAGGCCACGATGACGACCTTGTCGACCTCCCGCAGCTCGCGTACGGGAATGCGCACCTCGTCCAGCCGGAGCGAGCCGCCCGCGTCGATGCGGCCGAGGAGCGTGTCGGCGACCGCCTTGGGCTGCTCGGCGATCTCCTTGAGCATGAAGTAGTCGTAGCCGCCCTTCTCGGCGGCAGCCGCGTCCCAGTCCACGTGGTACGAGCGCACATCGGCGGGCCGTCCGTCGAAGCCGGTGACCGTCACCCCGTCCCGGCGCAGCTCCACCACCTGGTCCTGGCCGAGCTCGATCGCCGAACGCGTGTGGTCGATGAACGCCGTGACGTCCGAGGCGAGGAATGCCTCGCCCTCGCCGACCCCCACCACGAGCGGCGAGTTGCGACGCGCGCCCACGACCACGTCCGGCATGTCGGCGTGCACCGCGACCAGCGTGAACGCGCCCTCCAGGCGCCGGCACACCAGCCGCATCGCCTCCGCCAGGTCGGCGCAGACCGAGAACTCCTCGGCGAGCAGGTGGGCGACCACCTCGGTGTCGGTCTCGGAGGCCAGCTCGTGGCCCCGCTCGGTCAGTTCGGCACGGAGCTCGGCGAAGTTCTCGATGATCCCGTTGTGGACGACGGCGACCCGGCCCGCGTTGTCGAGGTGCGGATGCGCGTTCGCATCCGTGGGGCCGCCATGGGTGGCCCAGCGGGTGTGCCCGATGCCGGTCGTCCCCGTCGGCAGCGGCCGGTCGACCAGCTCCTTCTCCAGGTTCACCAGCTTCCCGGCCCTCTTCGCCGCGGCCAGTCCGCCGTCCGCCGGTACGGCGACACCCGCCGAGTCGTACCCCCGGTACTCCAGTCGCTTCAGTCCGGCCATCACCACGTCAAGCGCCGACTGCGACCCCACGTATCCCACGATTCCGCACATGCGCGCAGCCTAAGGGCCGACACCCGCCACATCTCGGCACCTCGTGCCCGATATCGGAAATTCCAGCCGCCTTCCCGCACCCGTCCCGGGATCCCCGCCCGCCTCAGGACGCTGCGGAGCGCCCTTAGGGGCCGTCCTGGCGACCCCGCGTGACGGACCCCACGCCCCACCCCGTCCACACTCCCGTAACAATGGACTGTGATCTCTCCGGTCTCCCCGATGCCCCGGAGCGCCCACCGGCACAAGCCGGAGGCGACTCCCTACGTCGACCTCACCCGTGCCGAGTGGAGCGCGCTGCGCGAGAAGACGCCGCTGCCGCTGAACGCCGAGGAGGTCGAGAAGCTGCGCGGTCTGGGCGATGTCATCGACCTCGACGAGGTGCGGGACATCTATCTGCCGCTGTCCAGACTGCTGAATCTGTACGTCGGTGCCACGGACGGGCTGAGAGGGGCGCTGAACACCTTCCTCGGCGAGAAGGGCTCGCAGTCCGGCACCCCCTTCGTGATAGGCGTGGCGGGGTCGGTCGCCGTCGGGAAGTCCACCGTCGCCCGCCTTCTCCAGGCCCTGCTCTCCCGCTGGCCCGAACACCCTCGCGTCGAACTCGTGACCACCGACGGCTTTCTGCTCCCCACCAAGGAGCTGGAGGCACGCGGCCTGATGTCGCGGAAAGGCTTCCCCGAGTCGTACGACCGCCGTGCCCTCACCCGGTTCGTCGCCGACATCAAAGCGGGCAAGGACGAGGTCACCGCGCCCGTCTACTCCCACCTCATCTACGACATCGTCCCCGGCCAGAAGCTCACGGTCCGGCGCCCCGACATCCTCATCGTCGAAGGCCTGAACGTGCTGCAGCCCGCCCTGCCCGGCAAGGACGGCCGCACCCGCGTCGGCCTCGCCGACTACTTCGACTTCAGCGTGTACGTCGACGCCCGCGCCGAGGACATCGAGGCCTGGTACCTCAACCGCTTCCGCAAGCTGCGCGCCACCGCCTTCCAGAACCCCTCCTCGTACTTCCGCAAGTACACGCAGGTCTCCGAGGAGGAGGCGCTCGACTACGCCCGCACGACCTGGCGGACCATCAACAAGCCCAACCTGATGGAGAACGTGGCGCCCACCCGCGGCCGCGCCGCCCTCGTCGTCCGCAAGGGCCCGGACCACAAGGTGCAGCGCCTCAGCCTGCGCAAGCTGTAGTCCCGCGCCGGGCGTTCGGTACGGCCGGCCCGCGCGGCACGCCGCGTCTGCGTCCGATCACCGCGGCCGGACGGACCGACGAGGTGGTGCGCCTGATCGGGCGTACGGTCGGCACCACCCGTCGCGCCGCCGGGCGCCGTCGGCGACCCCGCCCGGCACGTCGTGATGTGCGACGTCGCTCGCGAGGTGAGTGACCAACTGATCGGCGCGCTCCGGGAGTTCGACCTCGACCGGACCGGCTGGACCCGACCGGCTGGACCGGACCGGCTCGACCGCCGTCGAGAACATCGGCCTGTCGCTCTCCAGCCGCGCCGACAGGGCCGAGGAGGAGGCGCCGGACGAGGGGGCGGACGCGGTGCCGTGGAAGCACCCGGCGGACGCCTCGCACGAGGAGTCGACGCCGGGCGTCACTTGGGCGGCGCTGCTCGCGGTCGCGACGATGGTCGCGGCCCGCGGTGTGATGCTCGACAACGCGTGGGGGCGTCGAGCTCGCGGGCACACTCACCCTGCTCGCCCAGAAGTGGTTCTGGGCGAGACAGCGTGGCGTGACACCCGGACCCGGTCAGCCGAGCGAGGACTTCACGGCGTCCGCGAGCCGACCGGCCACCGACCGGGCGTGGTCGATGTCGGCGGCCTCGACCATGACCCGGACGAGCGGCTCGGTGCCGGAGGGGCGCAGCAGCACCCGCCCGGTGCTACCGAGTTCACGCTCGGCCTCGGCGACCGCGGCCGCCAGCTCGGCGGAGCTGTTCACCCGCGAGCGGTCGACGTCGGGGACGTTGATGAGGATCTGCGGCAGCCGCTCCATCACGGACGCGAGGTCCTGGAGCGTACGGCCCGTCTGGGCGATCCGGGCCGCCAGCATCAGACCGGTCAGCGTGCCGTCGCCGGTCGTGGCGTGGTCCAGGATGATCACATGACCGGACTGCTCGCCGCCGAGCGCGTAGCCGTGCTGCTTCATCTCCTCCAGGACGTAGCGGTCACCGACCGCGGTCTGGATGAGGGCGACGCCCTCGCGCTCCATGGCCAGCTTGAAGCCCAGATTGGACATGACCGTCGCGACAACGGTGTCGCGGCGCAGTGCGGAACGCTCCCGCATCGCCAGCGCGAGTACGGCCAGGATCTGGTCGCCGTCCACCTCGGCGCCCGTGTGGTCCACGGCGAGGCAGCGGTCGGCGTCACCGTCGTGCGCGATACCGAGATCGGCGCCGTGCTCGACGACGGCGGCCTTGAGGAGGTCGAGGTGCGTGGAACCGCAGCCGTCGTTGATGTTCAGGCCGTCCGGGGCGGTACCGATCGTGACGATCTCAGCGCCGGCCCGCGCGAACGCCTCCGGGGACACCCGGGCGGCGGCACCGTGCGCCTCGTCGAGGACGACCTTGAGACCGTCGAGTCGGTTCGGGAGCACACCGATCAGGTGGGCGACGTACTGGTCGAAGCCCTCGTCGTACGAGCGCACGCGCCCGACGCCCGAACCCGTCGGCCGGTCCCACGGAGCGCCGGTGCGGTGCTCGTCGTACACGGCCTCGATCCTGTCCTCCAGCTCGTCGGCGAGCTTGTGCCCGCCGCGGGCGAAGAACTTGATGCCGTTGTCCGGCATGGCGTTGTGGCTGGCCGACAGCATCACACCGAGGTCGGCACCCAGCGCACCGGTGAGATACGCCACCGCAGGGGTGGGCAGCACACCGACGCGCAGGACGTCCACGCCCGCGCTGGCCAGACCCGCGACCACGGCGGCCTCCAGGAACTCCCCGGACGCGCGCGGATCCCGCCCGACCACTGCCACCGGCCGGTGGCCCTCGAACGTACCCGCCTCGGCCAGCACATGCGCCGCCGCGACGGAGAGACCGAGCGCCAGCTCGGCCGTCAGATCCCCGTTGGCGACACCGCGCACGCCGTCCGTGCCGAAGAGTCGTCCCACTGGTGTCCTCCTGATGATGCTCAGTATTCGGAAGTCATCCGATCATGCAAGCCTTTGAGCGCCTTGTGCCGTTATACGCCCTGGGCTGGTGATAAACGAACGCCCCGACGGCACACAGCGTGCCGCCGGGGCGAACGGTCGTACGAAAACCAGCAGGCGGTGATTAACGCTTGCTGTACTGCGGGGCCTTGCGGGCCTTCTTGAGACCGGCCTTCTTGCGCTCGACCGCACGGTCGTCGCGCTTGAGGAAGCCGGCCTTCTTGAGCGCCGCGCGGTTGTTGTCGACGTCGGCCTCGTTCAGCGCGCGGGCGACACCGAGACGGAGCGCACCGGCCTGACCGGAGACGCCGCCACCCGAGATGCGGGCGATGACGTCGTAGCGGTTGTCGAGCTCGAGCACCTTGAAGGGCTCGTTGACTTCCTGCTGGTGCACCTTGTTGGGGAAGTAGTCCTCAAGGGTGCGACCGTTGATCTTCCACTTGCCGGTGCCCGGGACGATCCGGACGCGGGCGATGGCGTTCTTGCGACGGCCCAGGCCGGCGGCCGGCTGCGGGTCGCCGAAGCGGCCGGCGAGCGACTCCGAGGTGTACTCGCCCTCGACGGGGACCTCGGACTCGGTGGTGTAGTTCTCGATGTCGACGAGCTCAGTCTCTTCGACCGGCTGCTCAACGGTGGTCTCGGCCACGATTCTCCTCAGATTCTTTTTCGTCTTAGGGGGTGGCCGGAACTACTGCGCGACCTGGGTGATCTCGAACGGGACCGGCTGCTGCGCAGCGTGCGGGTGGTTCTCGCCCGCGTAGACCTTCAGCTTCGAGAGCACCTGACGGCCCAGGGTGTTCTTCGGAACCATGCCCTTGATGGCCTTCTCGACGGCCTTCTCGGGGTTCTTCGCCAGCAGCTCGTCGTAGCGGACGGAGCGCAGACCACCCGGGTAACCGGAGTGGCGGTACGCCAGCTTCTGGGTCTTCTTGTTGCCGGAGAGGTGCACCTTGTCGGCGTTGATGATGATGACGAAGTCACCAGCGTCGACGTGGGGCGCATAGATCGGCTTGTGCTTGCCCCGCAGGATGTTCGCTGCAGTGGTCGCCAGACGACCCAGGACGACATCCTGGGCGTCGATGACGTACCACTGGCGAGTGATGTCGCCGGGCTTGGGGCTGTACGTACGCACGGTCGTAGCCTTCGCTTCTTCAGTGAGTGGGTCCTGACATGGCCACCACGGACGATCACGACAGCCCTGACCGCACCTCGGTGACGCATACCGAGTGCTGGTCGCTGGTCATCGGCCCCGGTGGACCGGTGTAAGGGCCCCTCACGTGAGAATGAGCAAGCCAATACACATAACGAACTGCAAGAGTACCCGCGCTTCCCCGGACGGGTCAAAACGCGGCTCCTGCGGCAGGCGTCACGGGCGGTCGTCCGGGCGGATGGGACATCCCCGGCCCCCGGGCGCTGTACGCGCCCCGAGGCCGCTTCCCGGCCGCACGGCCGCCACGGCAGCCTGCGTACCCAGCGTAAGCCAGGCGCAAAGGACACGGCGCGCCACCGGCCCGGCGCCCGTGTGAGGAACCCCACGGAATCCGGCCTTCGCGCGACGCTCTTCGCCCCGGCGCGCCGCCGGGAGGCATGACGTACCAACCACCCGGAGATGTGAGTTTTGCCCGTGCGAGGTCAAGTCACGCCAAGGGCTCGGGTATCCCCCGGTGCGGAACGGCACCCCCCGGCGCCCGTCTAAGATGCGCCCCATGAGCTATGGGCAGGGTGGGCAGGGGGAGCCCCCGTGGGATCCGTGGAAGCCTGGTTCTCAGCAACCCGACTGGGGCAGTGGGAACCGGACTCCGGACTGGGCGGCACTCGCCGAGGCGTCCGAGACGCGCAACAGGCGCCGCAGGCTGCTGGTGATCGGCGGCTCGGCGATCGCCACGCTCGCGGTCGGCGCGGCCGTCGCCATGGCCGTCGTCTCCGCGAACGGCGACAACACGGCGTCGAACCAGTCCGGCAAGCTGCCCGGCACCACGGCCATCCCGAGCGACACCACCGCGCCGGCGCCCTCGTTCGCGCCGACCTCGGCCCCTCCGCCGCTGGATCCGATGGACTTCATATCCAGCGTCAAGAAGGACACCGCTCCGCTCAGCCCGGACATCCTCTTCCCCGGTTCGCAGCTGACCGTGGGTGACCGCGTCTACCGCAAGGGCCCGACCGCCTCGACGACGAAGTGCGCGACGGGCGTGCAGAGGACGCTCCCCAAGGTCCTCACCGACAACGGCTGCACCCGGCTGCTGCGCGTCACCTACAGCAAGGACGGCGTCGCCGTGACCGTGGGCGTCGCGGTCTTCGACACCAAGGCCCAGGCGGACAAGGCGAAGGCCCAGGCGGACAGCAAGAGCATCATCACCTCGCTGCCCGGCCAGGGTGTCGCCACCTTCTGCCGCACGGCGGTCTGCCGCTCGACCACCAACTCCGTCGGCCGCTACGCCTACTTCACCCTGGCCGGCTTCACCAACGGCAAGGACGCGACGGCCAAGAGCGCCGAGGTCTTCAGGACCGGCGACGACCTGGCCGAGTTCGCGTTCCGCCAGATCCGCCGGCGCGGCGAGGCCCAGGCCTCGTCGGCGGCCAACCAGTAGTCGCCGGCCGGTCCGGGTGGACCGGGCCGCTCCCGGCCACCCGCACCGGGCGGCCAGACGCCCGCACGGCACACCGGAGCCGTCCAGGGCCCGGCAGAGGCCCTGGGGCGTGTTGCGAAGGTCCCGCCTGCCTCGCGGCGGACGACGGGACTTTCGCAACACGCCCTAGCAGTTGTCACACCCCGGCGCTCCGGGAAGGGTGCGCTTGTTGCGCGCCTCCTTGTTGCGCGCGGCCAGCAGCTCGTCGGCGGGATAGCCGACCTCCTCCAGCGTCAGCCCGTGCGGCCGTACGACATGGACGGCCGAGTCCCGTACGGCGGCGGCCAGCACCTTGCCGGGCCACTCGGGCCCGCGGTGCCCGTCCCCCACGAACAGCAGCGCCCCGATCAGCGAACGCACCATGTTGTGGCAGAAGGCGTCGGCGCGCACGGTCGCGGTGATGATCCCGTCGTCCCCACGCACCAGGCTCAGCTCCTGGAGCGTACGGATGGTCGTCGCGCCCTCACGCTTCTTGCAGTAGGCGGCGAAGTCGTGCTCGCCCACCAGCCCGGCCGCCGCCCGGTTCATGGCGTCGACGTCCAACGGCCAGTCGTGCCACAGGACGTGGTTGCGCAGCAGCGGATCCACTCCCCCGGCGTTGTCGGTGACGCGATAGGCATAACGCCGCCAGATCGCCGAGAAGCGCGCGTTGAACCCGGCGGGCGCCTCGGTCAGGGCCCACACCCGCACGTCCTTCGACAGCCGCCCGGCCAGCCGCTTCAGCAGCTTCTCCCGGTGTTCGGCCCACAGCTCCGCCGGCAGATCGACGTGCGCCACCTGCCCGCGCGCGTGCACCCCGGAGTCGGTGCGCCCCGCGACGGTCAGCTCGTACGTGGTGTCCTTCGTCCGGGTCACCGTCCGCAGCGCGTCCTCGATCTCGCCCTGGACGGTCCTGCGGCCCCCGGCCTGCTTCGCCCACCCGGAGAACTCGCTCCCGTCGTACGACAGGTCCATCCGCACCCGTACGAACCCGGGCTCCGCTTCGTCACTCACTCCTGGATCCTCTCAAGCCCGGCTCTGCCGCCGGCACGCGAAAGCGGGCCCGCCCCCGAAGGGACGGACCCGCTCACAACAAGGCAGTGCCTCAGGCGTCCTTCGACTCCTCGGCAGGAGCCTCAGCGGCGTCCTCGACCTTGGTGTCCTCGACCTTGGCCGGAGCCTCGGCGTCCTTGGCGGAACGCTTGGTGGCCGCCTCGGCCTCACCGGTGGCCTGCTGGGCCACGGTCAGGGCCTCCACCAGCTCGATGACGGCCATGGGCGCGTTGTCGCCACGGCGGTTACCGATCTTGGTGATACGGGTGTAACCACCCGGGCGGTTCTCGTAGCGCGGGCCGATCTCGGTGAAGAGCGTGTGCACGATGCTCTTGTCCGTGATCACCGAGAGCACCTGACGGCGGTTGTGAAGGTCACCCTTCTTCGCCTTGGTGACCAGACGCTCCGCGTACGGGCGCAGGCGACGGGCCTTCGCCTCGGTGGTGGTGATGCGGCCGTGCTCGAAGAGCGACTTCGCGAGGTTCGCGAGGAGCAGCTTCTCGTGCGCGGCACTGCCGCCCAGACGGGCACCCTTGGCGGGCTTCGGCATGGTGTTTCTCCTAGGTGTCTGCCCCGGCCGTATCAGGTACCGGGGTCAGTGTCCGAGCGGGCGGCTGCCCGTCGAAGATCCGAACACGCCCCGCAGGGGCCGTTCGGAAGGGGCGCGGGGAACTGCGCGATCAGCCGCAGCGCACCCGCACCCTGGAACCGGTGATCGGTCCCGAGCCGTCAGTACTGCTCGGTCTCGACGAACCCGGCGTCCGCGTCGTCGTCGGCGCCGAAGGCGTCCGCGGCGGCGGTCGGGTCGAATCCGGGCGGGCTGTCCTTGAGGGCCAGGCCCATGCCGGCCAGCTTCGCCTTGACCTCGTCGATGGACTTCGCACCGAAGTTGCGGATGTCCAGGAGGTCGGCCTCGGAGCGGGCGACGAGCTCACCCACGGAGTGGATGCCCTCACGCTTGAGGCAGTTGTACGACCGAACGGTGAGCTCGAGCTCCTCGATCGGCAGGGCGAGATCAGCGGCGAGGGCGGCGTCCGTGGGGGACGGGCCCAT
>NZ_JBHVPP010000017.1:40915-246019 GCF_042887295.1 Streptomyces sp. NPDC057950 | reverse complement strand
ACCCCACCCCCACCCACCTCACCACCCTCCACGCCACCTTCCACCGCTACACCGAACACCACACCCCCACCTACATCACCACCCACCACACCAACACCAACCCCAACAGCGACGACAACGACAACGGCACCCACACCAACGGCAACAACGGCAACGGCACCAACAACGGCACTCACACCGACGACAACGGCCCCCACACCGACAACAACGGCGACACTCACGCTGACGGCGCTCACGGCAACACCAACGGCGACGCCGACAGCGACAACAGCAACAGCACCCCCACCGGCACCCGCACCACCCACATCACCGCACACCAAAACAACACCACCGTCTTCACCGCCCACATCACCACCACCCCCACCCACCCCCAACCCCACCACCAACCCGACCCACAGCCCTAACCCACCCCACAGCCAGACACAGCCAAGCCGACACCCAACACCACAGGCAAAGGCTCACCGGCGCCGTATCCCTAACAGGTGATCACCAAAAGAAGCCGCTGAAGATGCGGGCCGGACTCATGGGCAGTGGTGGCCGAATCCACCCGAGCCCCGGGCCACTGAATGTGGCCCGGATCGCAGCGGCCTGGCAGCTAGCTGGTCGTCAATCGGGAGTCAGCTCAGCGGGCCTATTTCGACTGGGTCACCTCGCCCCGCCCGGTGGGCGAACGCGCGCTCGACATTCCAGGGTTGAGTGCCCGCCGCACAAGGCCAAGGACCGCGACGCCCATAGGCAGCACAACACCGTCGAGCGCTACTCAACCGCCTCAAGCAACGGCGCGGCGTGGCCATCCGCTACGACGAGACCGCCACCACCCGCTTCGCCGCACTCCGCCTCGCCGGCATCACCATCTGCGCAGCCACATGATTTGAAAGAAGAGACCTAGCTCAACCGGACGTCGTGACCGAGGACCGCACACCGAGCCACTGCTCGGCGTCGTATTCCTCGAACCGATCCACCTCGGTGAACCCCAGCTTCGCCGCGAGGCGCATCGATCGCTCATTGGCGGTCTGGGTGCAGAGCACCACCGGATCGCCGGGAAGGGCGTCCACGAGCCAGTCGAGTACCGCCGCACACGCCTCGAAGGCGTACCCGCAACCCCACGCTTCCGGCAAGAACATGTAACCGAGCTCGGCCTCCGCACCCTCCGGACGGACGTGCCCTGAACGTTCCGCATCGCGCCGATCGAGCGTGATCATGCCGATCATCGCTCCGTCGAGATCGATCACAAAGAGGCCAGGGCGTCGCCCGGGCACCCCAGGCACCGTGCGTTCGAGCACATCACGCGGTCGAGGGCCACCGACATAGGTGCCCACCTCTGGCGATGCGAACAACTCGATGAAAGCCCCACGGTCCCGGGCCTCGGACTCGCGGAGCACGAGCCGTTCGGTCCGTATCGGGGCGGGTGGCCAGGCGACGGGTCCGAGTCCAGTCATGACGGGAAACCTATCGCACGCTCGTGAGAGTGATCCGGAAAGGAACCCCTGGTGCTCGCACTGGCTGATGGTCCGTCCGCTCGACTTCGTTGCGTGAAAGGAGGCCCGCATGCGCTCGCAACAGAAGCCGCCTCTGCCTGCAACGCGGTCCTCGCCGCGCGCCGCACAAGACGCCAGCAGCCACCTCACGGAACAGCTCAGCCCCCCGGCGTCACAGCGAGGCTATTTGCCCGCGACTCCTCGCGAGTTGCGCAACGACCGGAACGCGGCCCGGAGTTCATTGGTGAAGATGTCGGGCACTTCCCAGGCAGCGAAGTGACCGCCCTTGCGCGCCTTGTTGAAGTAGATGAGCTTGTGGTAACTGCGTGCGGCCCAGCTCCGCGGAGCCTGGTAGATCTCACCGGGGAACACCGTGATGGCGGCAGGGATGGAGACCGACACGGCGTTGAAGTTGTTGGCGTTGTTCTCCCAGTAGAGACGCGAGGAGGAAACGGCGGTGTTCGTGACCCAGTAGAGCGTGATGTCGTCGAGCATCTCGTCCTTGGTGAGCACCCGCTCGGGATGGCCGTCGCTGTAGGTCCATGCGGCGAACTTGTCGTACATCCAGGCGGCCAGTCCCACAGGAGAGTCCGTCAGGCCGTATCCCTCGGTCTGGGGACGGGTGACCATCATGGCGGAGTAGCCCGATCCCGTCTTGTAGAAGGTGGCCAGTTTCTTGTACGCGGCCTTCTCATCGGCGTCCAGCCCCGCCGGCACAGGATCACCGCAGGCGAGCTTCTTCGCGATGTCGGCGGGGACGGTGGCCGGGAAATTGACGTGGATTCCCAGAAGTCCCGCGGGTTGCTGTACCGCCATCTTGTCCGAGATGACGGCGCCCCAGTCGCCACCCTGGGAGACGTAGTGCTCGTACCCGAGGCGCTCCATCAGCACGGCCCACGCCCGTGCGATCCGGTCGGGGCCCCAGCCGGTACTGGTCGGCCTTTCGGAGAAGCCGTACCCGGGGATGGACGGTATGACGAGATGGAAGGCGTCCTCCGCACGGCCCCCGTGGGCTGTGGGGTTGCTGAGCGGGTCGATCACCTTGAGGAATTCAAGGATGGAGCCCGGCCAGCCATGGGTCAGGATCATCGGCAGGGCGTTCGCATGCCGGGAGCGGACATGGATGAAATGAATATCGAGTCCGTCGATCTCCGTTTTGAACTGCGGCAAGGAGTTGAGCTTGTCCTCGATTTTCCGCCAGTTGTAGCTCGCCCTCCAGTATTGGGAGAGTTCTTTCATGGTCGCCAACTGGACGCCCTGGGACTGATCGTGGACCGTCTCCCGGTCGGGCCACCGTGTCGCGGTGATACGCCGGCGAAGTTCGACAAGATCCCGCTCCGGTATGTTCACACGGAAGGGGCGGATGCTCGCTCTCTCGCTCACCGACACGGGTTTTGCGGAGTACTCATTGGTATACGGGCCGCCGAAAACACCGGTTGCCGCCGCGGTCATCGCAGCGACCGAGGTGGATATGAACATACGCCGAGAGTGCTGCCGGAGATTTTCGGACATGGCGGATCTCCTTGGGTCATTCCATCGTTTCCGAGAGAGCACTCTCAACAGCCATATCTCTCATCGGCGGCAACAGAAATCCGGAACGGAGTTCCTGCGGCCCGGGTGACCACCGCCCCGGCCGAGCCTGAGGCGGACGGCAACAAGCTGTCGGCTTCCTCATACGACGGCTTCGTCACGGGATGTAACGATATTTATCCCTCCGTGAGCACGCAACTCGAGGTGGAAAGTTGCTTGTGGCGTTCGGTCGCCGGGCAGCCGGTCTTCGACGGAAATTCTCGACCATCGAGAGCAATCGAGGGGGCGAAGGCAATGGAAGGCGATCGAGAGAGGCACTCGGCGATCCACATGTCCCGCCGGCCAGAACCCCTGGAGCGCATCCACTCCCGGGCTGTCCGGGAGTGGATCGGGATCAAAATCGGGCTCGGGCTCGGGCTCGGGCTCGGGATCGGGATCGGGAAGGGTGCGGCGTACGGGACGCGGGCCTCGCAAGCCTCACCCTCCCGTCGGAGGGTGGAGCCGTCCGGTGTGGTGTGAGTGTCGAGCAACGACCGGCCGGCCTGCCCACGGACGGTGGGCCATGGAGCGGAAGGGTAAAGTCTGCTCGCTGCGTCCCGCGCCGGACCGGGTAGCGCGGTTTCCTTGCTTCCTGTGGTTGCCGGCCAGGTGACGACATGACCAGTACCCAGAACCAGCCGGAGTTGACTTCTCCCGACGCCGACACGTCGGACCCCGCGACGGTCCAGGATCGCACGGCCCGGATACGGCGCCGCCTGGAGCGTCTGATCGGCATCGCGGCGACCGAGGGCAACGCGCTCACGGCCCTGCGCAACGGTGACGAGATCTTTCCGGCGATGTTGGCCGGCATCCGCTCTGCGGAACACACCGTTGACATGATGACGTTCGTGTACTGGAAGGGTGACATAGCCCGCGAGTTCGCGCAGGCACTGGCGGAGAGGGCGCGTGCGGGCGTGCGGGTGCGGCTGCTGCTGGACGGGTTCGGCAGCCGGCTGATCGAGAAGGACCTGTTGCGGGAGATGGAGCAGGCCGGGGTGCAAGTCGCCTGGTTCCGCAAGCCGTTGGCCCTTTCGCCGTTCAAGCAGAATCATCGTTGCCATCGCAAGGTCCTCGTCGTGGACGAGCAGACGGCCTTCACCGGCGGGGTGGGCATCGCGGAGGAGTGGTGCGGCGACGCGCGCACCGAGCACGAGTGGCGTGACACCCATGTCGAGGTCCGCGGGCCGGCCGTGGACGGCGTCGCCGCCGCGTTCGCACAGAACTGGGCCGAATGTCACGACGAACTCTTCGACGCCCGTGACCGGTTCGTCCCGCACCGACCGCAGGGCGACGCGGTGGTGCAGGTCGTACGCGGCTCGGCCAGCTTCGGCTGGCAGGACATGCAGACCCTGATCCGGGTGATGCTGGAGTCGGCCGAGGACCGCTTCCGGCTGGCCACCGCCTACTTCTCACCGGACGCCTACTTCATCGAACTGCTCTGTGCCACCGCCCGCCGGGGCGTCGAGGTGGAGATCCTGCTGCCCGGCCCGCACACGGACAAGCGTGTCTGCCAGTTGGCCGGCCAGCACTACTACGAAGATCTCACCGCCTGCGGCGTGAAGATCTACCAGTACCAGCCGACGATGATGCACGCGAAGGTCATCACCGTGGACGGCGTCGCCTCGCTGGTCGGCTCCACCAACTTCAACCGGCGATCACTCGATCACGACGAGGAGATCATGCTCGCGGTGCTGGAGCAGAAGTTCACCTCCATCCTCGACAGCCATTTCGACGAGGACATCGCCGCTGCCACGCTGATTCAGGAGGGGCGCTGGAAGCGGCGTTCCTTGCTGCAGCGGGCACGCGAGGTTGCCGTCATACCCATCCGCCGCTTTCTGTAGCTCCGACCCCCGGCTCTCCGGTCACCGGCCACCGATCTCGGCGATCGGCGGCCGGACGTCGTAGTCACACAGGGGGTCCAGGAGTCACGCCGGGCCTGCACCGCACGCCGAACCCCGCACACCCCGCACGCCGCATCCGATGAAGCCCCGCCACGGACAGCGATGCGGCGTGCAGCACCCAGCGGTCCATGGCCACCGGTCGAGGACCCGTGGCACCCCCACGACCAGGCGCCATGGCACCTACCCGTAGCACCCACACAACCAGAAACCATGGCACCCCCCACGACCAGGAACCGTGACACCGCCGGTGGACCAGGCTGCCTGCCCGACCGGTCCACCGTCCGCAGGCCGGAGTGCGGACACCAGCACTTCCCTCCCCGAAGCGCGGACCGCGCGGCGTTCAGTCGCGAGGCGGTCGGGTCGCGGTCTCCAGGTAGAAGGCGTCGATGCTCTGGACGGCCTGCTCGAACTCCGCCAGGTTCACGGGCTTGGTCACGTAGGCGTTGGCGTGGCTGTTGTAGGCCCCGACGACGTCGTCCGGCGCGGCGGACGTGGTGAGGACGACCACCGGGATGGTCTGCAGGTCCTCGTCGGCCTTCAGGACCCGGAGCAGATCACGGCCGTTCATCCGCGGCATGTTGAGGTCGAGCACGATCAGATCGGGGCGCACGCTGTCCGGGGTACGCAGGTATTCCAGCGCGGCGACCCCGTCGGTGACCTGGACCAGGTTGCGGGCCCCGCGCTCGGAGAGGGCTTCCTCGATGAGCATGGCGTCGGCTACGTCGTCCTCGACGAGCAGGACGTCGAAGGCGCGGGCGGGGGTGGTCATCATCTGATGCTCCGTGGGTGCTTCGTTGGAGTGCTGGAAGAGTCCCGGCCAGCGGCGTCGGGCGCCTTGGCGAGTCATGTCGCATGCCTCACCGATCTGCGGGTATCCGGCACCTGCGCGGGCGGCGTCAAGGGCCGCGTCACGCTGGAGCCGTTCGGCGGCCCGCTGGAGGTGGGTCAGTACGTGGAGCAGGGTCAGGGCACGCGTCGGATCATCGGCTGACGGGGGATGTGGGGGGTCTTCCAGGAGTTGAAGGGCGATGCGCCGCGCGAGATCATCGACCGCCGCATCCGCGACCGCGGCCGTCTCCTGCGGGGTGGTCCGCACGACGAAGTTCTTGCCAGGCACACCCGCACATTAGGCCCCGGACCGCCCCCGCGACAACAACCGTTGTCGATCGCCCTCTACAGTGTGCGCTGCGCCGCTTTGAAGGTGGCCGTCACAGCGGAGGAGTCAGGGAATGACCGGCGACGAAAGGCTGCCGCGTGCGCGGGAGCTTTCCACGTGGACGACCCGGCGATGGCTTCGCGTCGGAGTGGCCGTGTCTTTGACCGTCCTGGCCCTGTTCGGAGCCACCGGAGCGTGGATCCTGGGGCGGACGGCGTCGATCAGCGACAGCCTCGTGGACGTCAAATCTCCCGCGCTGACCACCTCGATCCGCCTGGAATCGGCCCTGCTCAACCAGGAGACCGGCATCCGCGGCTACGGAATCACCGGAAGCCCGGACTTCCTCAAGCCCTACCAGCAGGGACTCGCCGAGCAGAGGACGTACATCGCGACCCTCTCGGAGCTGCTCCAGGGCGACAGGGCGGGCCTCCGCGATCTGAAGGCCGTACAGGACGCCGTGCGGGAATGGCAGGAACGGATCGCCCGGCCGATCGCCGCCTCACCTGCCGGAGTACCCTCGCCGCTGGCCAACGCCCGTGCCGCGGAGGGCAAAACGACCTTCGACCAGGTCCGCAGATCCATGGCCATCCAGCAGGACGGGCTGCGCGCCGACCGGGTCCGGGCGCGAGCCGACCTGGCCACCACGATGAGCCTTCGGAACTGGGTGTTCAGCGCGATCGCCGTCCTCATCGCCGTCCTCGCCGGCGTGGTTTTCGAGGCGCTGCGGCGCGGTATCACCACGCCGCTGGAGCGGCTCGGGGCGGACGCCCGCGCCGTCGCCGACGGCGACTTCGGTCATCCCATCACGCCGACCGGTCCCGCGGATCTGCGGCGGCTGAGCGGCGAGATCGACATCATGCGCCAACGGCTCGTACGGGAACTGGACTTCAGTGAAGAGGCACGGCTGCGCCTGGACGAGCAGTCCACGGAACTCCAGCGGTCCAACGCCGAGCTGGAGCAGTTCGCCTACGTGGCCTCCCACGACCTCCAGGAACCACTGCGCAAGGTCTCGAGCTTCACCCAGCTCCTGCAGCGGCGCTACGGAGGTCAACTCGACGACCGGGCCGACCAGTACATCGATTTCGCGGTCGACGGAGCGAATCGCATGCAGACCCTCATCAACGATCTGCTCGACTTCTCCCGAGTCGGCCGCGTCCACCACGCCCACCAGAGCGTCGACCTCAACTCGGTGATGAAGCGGAGCCTTTCCGCCCTCAGCGTCAGCATCGAAGAGGCGGGTGCCGTGATCACCCGGGACGAGCTGCCGAATCTCGTCGCCGACCCCACCCAGATGGGCATGTTGTGGCAGAACCTGATCGGCAACGCGGTCAAGTTCCGCCGCCCGCAGGAGACTCCGCGGATCCACGTGTCCGCCGTGCGGGACGGTGCGCTGTGGCGGTTCACGGTCACCGACAACGGAATCGGCATCGCCCCCGAGTACGCCGAGAAGGTGTTCGTGATCTTCCAGCGTCTCCACACCAAGGACGTGTACACAGGCAGCGGCATCGGGCTGGCGATGTGCCGGAAGATCGTCGAGTTCCACGGCGGGACCATCTTCGTCGACACGGAGTACACGGGCGGTACTCGCATCACGTTCACCCTGGCCGGCGTTCCCGCGGAGGCGTCCCTCCCGTCCACCGCTTCGGAAGAGACCGGCTCCGGCGCGCAGCCGACCGCTTGAGCACGGACGTGGCGGTGGCGGTACCCGTGATGACCGCCACCGGCGCCTTCATCCGGGTTACCGCGCCGAGAGCGTTCTGGTGAACGGAGTGACCGGGCGCTCAAGGCGGACGCCGTCCACGGTGATGTCCACCGCCTCGTTGTAGAAGGCGAGGAGGTCCTTGACGGCGCCCACGGCGGGCAGCGGCTCGGGATAGCTCCAGACGACGTTCGGCGGGATGTCGGGACCACCGGCCGCACCCTGCCACGACCAGTACGCGGCGGTCCCCTTGTAGGGGCAGCCGGTGCTGTGGTCGGTCGGTTGGAGCAGTTCCAGCCGGACGTCCTCGCGCGGGATGTAGTACCGCGTCGGCAGGCCGGTCTCGAAGAGCAGGACCGGGTGGCGGGTGTCGGCGGCGACCGTGCCGTCGATCTCGACGCGGACGTGGCGGCCGCTGGGGATGGCGTCCACCCGTTTGTGCGGGTCACGGGGGTGGACGAAGATCTCTTCCTCCTCCTCGTACCAGTGGTCCAGGCCCCGTCCGACGCGGTGGAACCACTCGAAGGCGATGTGGCCGACCAGGTCGTCGGCCGGGAACGTCCAGGCCGCGTTCTCCAGCAGTGCGCCGTCGACCTCCAGGTCGTAGAAGGTCCGCGATCCGGTGTGCGTGCCTGTCAGCGGGTTCTTCGCGCGGCTGAGCAGGTCCTCGCGGACCTCCTCGCGCGGGAAGGCGTACAGCGGCACGGGTACGCCTGGTTCCCACACGAGGACGGGATGCCTGCTGTCGACGACGGTGACGTCTCCGGCACGGCCGCGCACCCAGCGTTGGCTCGGCTCCCACAGGAGACCTTCGGGGGTGGTTCTGACGTACGGCGCGGTGGGGAACGTGATCATGACCGGTTCTCCTTCGGCTCGCTCACGCACGGTGACTTCGGTACGCCCTCGTCCGTTCCAACAGCGTCCGGCCGGGCCGTCGAGGCTCGAACCGGATTCCGGCGGGTGTGCTCGGTGTCCCAGGCGTCCTGGTGTCCTAGGTGTCCTGAGTGAGCCAAACACATCGCGGGCAGCTCAGCGGGTACCCGGCCCCTATGGCGAAGCTGCATCTTCCAGGGCGAAAAGATCACCACGGCAGAAACGAGGTACTGCCGCCGGAGGAGGTCGGCCCGGAGCCGGAGGTGGAGCGGGCGGCACCGGGCAGTCCGGCGAAGCTGCCGAAGCGCGCGTGGGGCGCGGCGCTGAAAGGGTCCCTGCGTGAGTTCAAGGACGACGAGCTGGTCGACCGGGCGGCGGCGCTGACGTACTACGGAGTGTTGTCGCTGTTCCCGGCGCTGTTGGTGCTCGTGTCCCTGCTGGGCATCATCGGCAGGTCGGCCACGGACAAGGTTCTGACGAACCTCAGGCAGCTCACCCCCGGCTCGGCCCACGACATCATCACCCGGGCCGTGGAACAACTGCGGGACAACTCCGGCGCGGGATCGGTCGTGGCGGTCATCGGCATCGTACTGGCGGTGTGGTCGGCGTCCGGGTACGTGGCGGCGTTCATTCGCGCCGCGAACGCGGTCTACGACATGCCGGAGGGCCGTCCGGTGTGGAAGATCCTGCCGGTGCGCGTCGGTGTGACCGTCGTACTGATGATCCTGGCGGTCGCCGGATCCGTCATCGTGGTCTTCTCCGGCGGCGTGGCCCGCCGGGCCGGGAGCGCGCTGGGCGTGGGAGACACGGCACTGGCGGTGTGGTCGGTCGCGAAATGGCCCGTGCTGGTCGTTCTGGTCATCGTCATGATCGCGATCCTGTACTGGGCGAGCCCGAACGCCAAGGTGAAGGGGTTCCGCTGGATCACGCCGGGCAGCTTCCTCGCCCTCGCGATCTGGATGATCGCCTCCGCCGGATTCGCCTTCTACGTGGCGAATTTCGCGTCCTACAACAGGACCTACGGCGCCATGGCCGGGGTCATCGTCTTCCTGGTGTGGCTGTGGATCAGCAACCTGGCGATCCTGCTCGGTCTGGAGTTCGACGCCGAGACGATCCGCCAGCGGGCCATCGCCGGCGGTCACCCGCCGAAGGCGGAACCGTACACCCAGCCGCGCGACACCCGCACGTGGGACGAGGAGGACCGCCGTCGGCTCGGCGACCTCTGATCACGCCTCGCGGCCGTCACGGGGCAGGTGCCGGCGGTTCACGCACCACACCGTCCGCCGCTCCCGACGGCACTGATTCGCGGTCCCTGCCCTGAACCGCTCGGTTGGGGGTACTCGCCTCCTCACTGACCGCCGTGGCCCACCAGGGCCCGGCGGTGACCGATGGAACTGGTGGGAGGTGATTGCCGTGTCGAGTGTGCGGTCGCACGCGGACGGGTCCGGCACGCAGGCACAGGGGTCCGGATCGGATCAGGTGGGTGAACTGGTGCACCGGGCTTCGCAGCAGCTGACCGAGCTGGTCCGGGGCGAACTCCGGCTGGCGCAGGCGGAGATGAAGGAGAAGGGCAGGCACTACGGCAAGAGCGGCGGACTCTTCGGGGGCGCCGGCATCGTGGGCTTCCTGATGCTGGAGGCTCTGGTGGTCGCCGCGATCGCCGCCCTTGCCGTGCCACTGCCGGTGTGGGCCGCGGCTCTGATCGTCACCGCGGTGTTGGGTGTCGTCGCCGCGGTCCTGGCTCTGACCGGGAAGAAGCAGGTCGGCCAGGCGGCGCCCCCCGTGCCTGAGCAGACCATCGAAAACGTGAAGGCCGATGTGGCCGAGATCAAGAGGAGTGCCCACCGATGAGCAACCCGTCCGACCACGAGCGGACCGCCTCCACCCCCGATGAGCTGCGTGACCAGGTCGAGCAGACTCGTGCCGAGCTCGGGGAGACGGTCCAGGCACTGGCCGACAAGGCCGACGTCAAGGCCCGGGCCAAGGAGAAGACCGCCGAGGTCAAGGAGAAGACCGCTGAGGTCAAGGAGCAGACCGTGGCCAAGGCCGGGGAACTGAAGGCCAAGGCGGCCCAGGCCGCGCATTCGGTCCAGGACAAGCTCCCCGACCAGGTCAAGGAGCGGGCGGCCCAGACCGCCGCCCAGGTCCGGGAGAAGACCGCGCAGGCCGGAAGTGTGTGGGAGGAAAAGGCTCCTGAGCCGGTGCAGTTGCGGGCCGCCCAGGGCGCTCGGGCGGTACGCGACAACCGCAAACTGCTGGTGGCGGCCGGGGGCGCGACGGCCCTCGCGTGGCTGATGTTCCGCCGCAAGAAGGGCTGAAGCCGGTGAAAGCCTCGAAGGTCGCATACAAACCGGTCGGCCTCGCCCTGGGCGCCGCCGGCGGCCTGCTCGCCGGGATGGCCTTCAAACAGGCATGGAAGGTACTCACCCATGCCGAGGACACCCCCAACGCAACCGACGAGAACCGTACTTGGCGTGAGATCCTGCTCGCCGCCACCCTGCAGGGCGCGATCTTCGCCGGGGTCAAGGCCGCCGTCGACCGCGCCGGTGCCACCGCCACTCGCCGCGTGACCGGTACCTGGCCAGGCTGACAACCCCTGATGACGGCCCGCGCCGACGACGATCGGACACCGGGAGCCCGCACGGACCCGACCGTCGGCACCAGCGCACGGAAGTCCCCGGCCAGGGTGGCGCGGGGACTTCCGGCGGTTTCTGCGACGCCCCCGAATGGGCGGTGTTGGATGTCCCCCTGCTGGGACGACTCGAGGAACGCGGATGTACGGACGCGCGAGGCGGACGGACACGGGGCACGGGGCACGGGGGCCACACCACTCCCCCGCCCCCTTGCGAAGGCACGGGGCAGCCGTCCTCAGCCGGCCGGTCAGTGGAGGACGCTGACCGCGCGGGCGATGACCAGGAGCGAGGTCAGGAGGGCGGCGACGCTCTCGACGCTCATCAACAGCTTCGCGCGGGTGGAGAGCGGCATGGTGTCGGTGGGGCTGAAGGCCGTCGAGTTGGTCACGGAGATGTACAGGTAGTCCACGAGGGTCGGAACCCAGTCCGCGGTGCCGCTGGCGCCGTCCGCGACCTCCTCCACCGCGTCGGCGTTCTCGTCCTGCGAGAAACGGAAGTCCGCCAGCGGGAGTTCGCCACGGGGCGCCTGGGTGCGTGCCACGGGGCCGCCACGGTCCAGTTCCCAGTACGCGAGCCCGAAGGCGATGATGTTGGTGAGCCACACCTGTAGCGCGGCGACCAGCAGGGAACGGCCGTCCTTGACATCGGCGTGGATCAGTTCGTGGATGAGGATGCCGAGCGCGGTGAGGTTGCTGGCCGCGATGACGAGGACGAGAGCCAGCGAAAAGAACCTGATGGCCCTGGTCTGCCGGGTGAGCCTCTTGGGATTGACCGCGATGAGCGGTACCAGAAGAAGCAGCTCCAGAGCGGGCAGCACATAGCGCGGAGCGACCAACAGTTGCTGCGGCAGGGCCACGTACAGGGTGATCGCGATGAGCGTGGCGACCACGCCCGGCAGCCGGGCCTCACCACGGCGCTCGTGCCTGGGGTGCCTCACCCGGGCCTCGACGCGGCTCTTCACCATGGGCGATGTCCTTTCGCGCTGGGTCCGACACGACGCTGATCGTCTGCCCTCTCACGAGAGATGAAGGCCGACCGTTCCTCGTGAGATCCACGATCATGCACGTCGCCGGGCGGTTCAGGGCTCTCGACCCGCGCCGGGCCGGACGGGTCCCAGCCGAACCGCCCCGTCCCGGGCCGCCCGGACATCCGTGCGGGACGGCACATCGGTGCTCCGGCCCGCTGAGCGGCACACGTCGCGGCAGGCGGGATCCGGCCCGCCCCGCTGCTTGACCACGCCCCTCGGTTCGAGCGCCCCGGAGTCGCGGGCCCTCTCCCCGCCCGTGTGCCCGGTATGCGGCCGTCCTCGTACACACGACTGACAAGAAGCTGTCACACACGGAGCGGAATGCCGGGCCGGGCGCGGGCGGTTCTCTCTGGCATGACCGCAGGAGGAGTGCTCCACGGCCAGGGTGTGTGGACCTGCCGGACGGAAGAGAGCCGCGTCCGGCAACTCGCTCCCGACGCCTGGGGCTTACGGCCTCTTCGCGGCAACCGGCAGTTGGACACGGCTGCTCGCGCGACGAAGACGGAGGAGTACTGATGACCAATCAGGTCACGACGACGGATCTGCGGGCCTTCACCGAGAACTGGCTGGACTGGTACCGCGCGCAGGAGGAACGGCTCGCCGACCCGCACGGTTTCCTCGCGATCACCGGCCTGCACTGGCTCGACGACCGGCCCCAGCGCTTCCCTGACGCCCCGGGCGCGTGGTGGACCGGCACCGACGGGGTCACCGTGGCCCTCGAGGACGGCGAGGAACTGCTCGTGGACGGAGCTCCGGTGCGCGGGGAGCACCACTTCGGCGTGCTCCCCGAACGCGGTGGCGTCGACGCGGTCTGGGGTGACGCCGTGATCGAGGTGGCCAAGCGCGGTGGCAACGACATCGTGCGTCCCCGGCATCCGGACGCGCCCCTGCGCATCGCATTCACCGGAACGCCGGCCTACGCCCCGCATCCACGCTGGGCGGTGACGGGCCGCTACATCGCCTTCGACGAGCCGCGGCCGACCACGGTGGGTGCGGCGGTCGAGGGCCTGGAGCATGTGTACGATGCGCCTGGCCGGATCGAGTTCGACCTGGAGGGACACCACTTGTCCCTGACCGCGTTCCCCGGACACACGGTGCGGGCCGGCTGACGGTGCTGTTCACCGACGCGACCTCGGGAGTCACCACCTACGCCGCGAACCGCGCCCTCACCGTGGAAGCACCCGCCGCGGACGGCACGGTCGTCCTGGACTTCAACCGTGCGACGAACCTGCCGTGCGCGTACACGGACCTGGCCACCTGCCCGCTGCCACCGGCGGAGAACCGGTTGCCGGTGGCTGTCGAGGCCGGCCAGAAGATCCCCCGCGAGCGGGGCGGGGCCTGAGCACGCGCGGCCCCAGCGGGCGGGGGCCGCGCGAAGTGCCGTACCCGCGTGTACGCGCCGGTGAGCCTACGCGGAGTAGAGCGTGTCGATGTTCTCGTGCAGTTGGTTGGCCAGGGGCGGTGCCGCGTAGGTGTCCGTCATGACCTCGATGTAGCAGCCGGTGCCGCCCTTCGCCGCGGTCTCCATGGCCTGGTCCAGTTCGGCGAGGGTCGACACCCTGGCGGTGAACCAGTCCTCACAGCCCAGGGCCTTCGGCAGCTCCGAGTAGCGCCAGTTGGCCAGGTCGTTGTACGCGATGTCCGGGTCCTTGCAGAGCAGGCGCTCGATCAGGTAGCCGTGGTTGTTGAGGACGAACACGACCGGGCGCAGGCCGAACCGCCCGAACTGGCTGATCTCCTGAGCGGTGAGCTGGTGGGAGCCCTCACCGGTGACCAGGATGACGCGCCGCCCGTCCGCGGCGGCGACGGCCGCGCCGACCGCGGCGGGGGTGGCCCAGCCGATCGATCCCCACAGGGACTGGTTCTGGAAGGTGGCGCCCTGGGGCAGCCGGGCAAATGCCAGGCCCATGGAGACGGTTCCGGTCTCCGCGACCAGGATGTCGTCGGGCCTGAGGAAGTTCTCCCAGCGGGGGTAGAGGTTCTCGGCGGTGATGGAGTCGTCGCCGCTGCCGGGCGCCTGCGGCATCCGGGTCACCTCGGCCGACGGGCGCGGCCACTGCTTGCGCGGGAGCTTCCGCGCGAGAGCGTCGAGGAGGTCCTTCATCTCCACGCTCTGGTACGTCATGCCGTCGACGCTGACATGGTGATGGCGGATGTCGATCGTACGGCCGGGGTCGAGGTTGGCGGTGAACGCCCCGGTGTTGAAGTCGTGCATCATCGCGCCGACCAGGACGACGACGTCACCGTCCTCGACGAAGCGGCGGACGCTCTCGTTCATGAGCTTGCCGTCGTACATGCCGATGTACGCGGGCTGGGCCTCCTCCAGGACACTCTTGTCGGCCATCATCGTGGCGAAGGGCAGGCCGGTGGCATCGAGGAATTGCTGGAGGCCCGCGCCGAGACCGACGCGTGTGGTGAGGATTCCTGGCAGGACACAGGCGCTGTTCGCCCGGCCGAGCATGTCGGTGATGGCCTGAACTGCCGCCTCCACCTGCGCGGGGTCGCTGGCGGGCGGCGAGAGCGGCTTGGCCTCGCCGATCACCGGCATCTCCGCGAGGTCGGCGGGGAAGGCCATGTAGACCGGGCGGCGGTGGTAGAGCGCCGCCGCGATGAGACGCTCGGTCTCGGCCGCGGCGTTCTGCGGTGTCATGATGGCGCTCGCGCACACCACGGCGTCGGACATCTTCTGGAAGAGGTCGAACTCGCCGTTGCCCAGGGTGTGGTGGACGAGCGAGTGGTGGGCCTGGACGGGCATCTTGGGCATGCCGACGAGGTGGAACACCGGGAGATGTTCGGTGTAGGCGCCGGCGATGCCGTTGATCGCGCTGAGTTCCCCGACCCCGTAGGTGGTGCACACGGCGCCGATACCGTGCACACGGGCGTAACCGTCGGCGCTGTAGGCCGCGTTCAGTTCGTTGCAGCTGCCGATCCAGTTTATGTCCGGGTGTTGGGCTATGGCGTCGTCGACGGGGAAGGCGTAGTCGCCGGGAACACCGAAGACGTGACGCACGCCGATGTCCCGCAGCCTGTTCAGGACGTGTTGGATCACGGTGGTGGACATCAGGGAGGTCCTTTCCTTTTGGTGGCACCACCGCTCCAGGGTGCTGACGTGCCCGACGGAGTCGGTGCCGACCGTTCCCTCTGCGGGTGAGCCGGTGGGGGCGGACCGCGCGAGGAGGCCCTCAAGGCGCCGTGCAGCCGTGCGAAGACTTCTCGTCGGCGAACCCTGGAGAGCGCTCCCGTGGCCTCCTCCGCCGTCACACCGTCCGGTCTCTGTCGACACACCGGCTGTCACGGAGAGTAGCCGATGTGTCGCACAACAGGAGCAAAAGGGCTCTTCTGCTCCAGCAACATGCTGTCCGCATCCCGCAGGGCACGCAACCGGTGGTCCTGATCAAGCGCTGGGGGCACGTCGACGGCGTGTGACATGGGCCGTGGCCGGGTGGGCGGCAGGCGGACGCGGGTGGCTCGGCGGCCCTCGCCGACTCGTTGCGACACCACGGACCGCCGACCGTGGGTCGCCCGCCGACCCCGCCCTCAGGCGGTGACCGGGTGCCTCCTGATCCACCAGCGGCCGACCGGGTCAGGAACGGAGACACCCGGCCCTTCGAGGTGTGGACCTCGGTCGCCCGGCCTGTCGCCGTCGAGCGAGGCCCGGAGCGAAACTGCCTTCGTGCTGCCCCGGCCCACGGTCACGGGGCAGTCGTTCGTCTTTCTCCGGGTCGTGGCGCTCTGGACGTCCGGCAGCGGAACTCCCCATGTCCTGGTGGGAGTTCCGCTGTCGGGAGGCAGCCGGAGGGTGGAAGGCCGGTCAGCGCACGGAGAGTCTGGTCAGCCGGGCGTCGTCCCGCCGCCCCG
Organism: Streptomyces sp. NPDC057950; assembly: GCF_042887295.1. Taxonomy (NCBI): domain Bacteria; kingdom Bacillati; phylum Actinomycetota; class Actinomycetes; order Kitasatosporales; family Streptomycetaceae; genus Streptomyces; species Streptomyces sp. NPDC057950. The sequence goes on along the minus strand of NZ_JBHVPP010000017.1, from coordinate 229,825 downwards.
CGTCGGTCGCCAGTGCCACGTAACGGGCGGTGCCGTTGGTGGTGATCCGGCGGCTCCTGCCGCGTCCCGTGAGTCGGCCGGCCTGTGTGTAGGCCAGTCCGTCGCTGCTGAGTTCCACCTCGAGGCGCGGGACGTGACCGCCGGTCCACTCCGTGCGGATCTCCCGGACGGAGTGCTCGGCACCGAGATCGATGACCATCCGGCCGTCGGGGCCGGGTGTCCAGGCCGTGTGCGGGTCACCGTCGACGGCGGCCGAGGGGTCCGACATGCCGGGCGGGATCGGGTTGGTCGGGAAGACCGTGCGGCCCAGGGCGAGGTCGTCCAGCGGGTAGGCCACGGCGCCCCGCAGGGTGACGGTGGTGGTGCGGCCCGCGTGGACCTCGGTCATCTCGCTGCGGCCCTGGCCGGTCACCCGCAGGCGGCAGGACGGGCCGGTGAGACGTACGGTGGCGGCGTCGACGACCTCCGCCCGGAGTCCGGCGGGCAGCCTTCCTCCGGACAGGGGGCTCACCACCATGCGCGGTGGCAGCAGTTCGGCCGTGGCGGCGTCGAGGTGGGCCTCGTAGGCGCTGCCTTGGGCGGTGAGGGTCTGGCGTCCTTCGAACAGGGCTGTGTGCGCGCCGGATTGAGGGATGTCGATGCGCGTCGTCACCTGCTGCTCGGACAGGTTGAACAGGCTGAGGTGATCCTCGGTGAGGGCCGCGCGGACGCTGTCGTCCTGGGCCTGTGGAGCGGCACCGCGGGCGAGGTCGCGCAGCTTGTCGGTGGATATGCCGGGATAGCCCTCGGCCAGCAGGGGCGACGCCGGGCCGTCGGCCAGGACGACCGTGTCGCCGTACACCGCGAGCGGCTGCTTGGTTCCCCTCACGACGAGGCCGGCTCGGCCGTCGACGTCGAGCCAGCCGCCCTTGCTGGACACGTCGGGTTCGGGCCAGGAGGCGAGGTCGCTCCACTGCCGGCCGTCGGTCGAACCCTGCACGGTGTACGCGCGTCCGGCGGCGGCCTCCCAGCGGAGGGTGACGCGGTCCACCGCGTGCGTCGCTCCGAGGTCGACGGCGATCCAGCTGTCCGCCCGGGGCCGGTCCGCCTTCGAGACCGCCCATCGGCTCGTGGCGTTGCCGTCCACGGCGAGCGCCGGCTCCTTGCCGGGGTCGTACGAGGACGCGGTCGCCGTCCCGCTCCGGGCGAGGTCGGCGCCGCCCGCACCGTCGCGGGCCTCGAAGGCGTAGAGGGAGTAGCCGTACATCGGGTCGGGCAGGACGCCGACCATGCGCAACTGCCTCACCTCCGTCCTCGCGAAGGTGACCTCGTCCACGCGCGCGGTGGCGGCGGCCTGGCGGGCGTCCTGCGCGGTCACGGTGGCGCTGCCCTCCGCGAAGCGGTAGGTGCGCGAACCCGTCAGTCCCGCCATGCCCGGCATGGTGAGGTTGTGGACCTCCAGGTGCCCCTCCCCCGCTGCGACGCCGGTCGTCGCGTAGACGACCGCGCCCGAGGGCAAGGTGGTCAGGCCCGCCCGGCCCGTGCTCAGGCGCACCACGGTCGCACTGCCCTCGAACCCGTCGCGGAGCCTGCTGTACGCCCGCACTTGACGCCCGGTCACCTGTGCGGCCGTGCTCGGCAGGAACATGGGGTTGGCGCCGCTGAGCTTGAACAGCCAGTCGTCGTGGGCGGGTTGCCAGGCGAACTTCACGAAGCCCGGCTTGGTCACGACACCCGCCCAGGCGCCGGTCGACTGATGGGACACCAGACCGGGGACGGTGCCGAAGTCGGTGACGCCCGAGGCGTGTTCGAACAGCTCCTCCGAAGTCAGGGGTCGCACCCTTCGGCCCTGTCCCGCCGCCCACAGGTGCAGGAGGTAGCTGATGGCCACCTCCGCACGTGCCTCCGGCTCGTACTTCGGCTCGCCGGAGAACTTGGCCAGACGGTACTCCGGCGGGTACTTCTGGTACGCCTCCAGCCGCTCCGCGAGCGCCACTTCCGCCCGGGCCGCGGCGCGGTCGCCGACCACCTGGGCGAGGAAGGCGAGCGGGATGACGTCACGGCCGTAGAGGTGCTCGCGGTCGTTGACCATCGGCATCAGCGGCTCGCCCGCGTCACTCATCACCCCGAGGAGGGTGCGCCACAGCTCGTCCGCGTTCGGCTGATTGGTGAGCACTTCGGGCAACGGGCGCCCGGCGGTGATGAAGTGGGCGGCGTTGCGGCCGGACGTGCGCCACAGCTCCTCCTGGTAGTGCGGGCCGAAGGACCCGTGGTTCTCGACGATGAAGGTGTCGTACAGATTGCGGGCGGTGTTGCCGGACACGGGGACGCCGTCGACACGGGCCGTGTTGACCAGGTCCGCCTGAGGCAGACCGGTTTCGTTGCGTGCCCAGGTACCGAAGGCCCTGTCCCAGTCGGCGTGCCGCGCGTCGTCCGTGGCCCAGGCCAGCCCGGGGGCCAGGGACTGCGCGTAGACGCCCATCTCCTCGAGTTTGGTGTCGCCCTCGTGGCCACCGAGCAGGCCGTGCGGGGTCCAGCTGCCGGAGTTCGGGTCGTCGCCCGTGCCCAAGCCCGTGGTGTAGGCGGCCTGTTCGCGGGCGATCGTGTCGACGTTCCTCCGGGTCGCCTCATCGAGCTCGTCCCACAACAACCGTGCGGCCAGCACGAAGTAGAGCTGGAAGGTCGTGTCGAAGAACAGCGTTCGGCCCCACTGGGTGCCGCCGGTGAGCCGGTTGGACGCGGCGAAGTGCTGGATCGTGGCCAGCGTCCTGGCCTTCAGCGTCTTCTCGTCGATTCCGGCGCGGTCACTGTCGTAACTGCCGCGCGTGAGCAGGACCGCGTTGCCGAGCACCACGGCGAAGCCGAAGTCCTTGTCCGTGTAGTAGCCGCGGGCCTCGTCCCACTGCGTCTCGGACCAGTGGGTGTGGTTCAGCAGGACACGGTAGTAGGTCTCCGCAAGGGTGTCGGGCGCCGTACCCGGGCGTCCTTGGGCGCTCGCGATGCCGCTGCCGAGGGTGACCGGAACGGTCGCCGCGAGCGCGGCGGCGCCGAGGAGTTGGACGAAACGACGGCGATCGACATGCAGGGATGCATCGGGCACGCTGGGCGCCTTTCGATAAGACAACGTTGTCAACCGGATGACCGAAATTGTTCGTCCGGAATCGTCCGCGCGTCAAGAGGTCTGGCAGGAGTGATCGTTGCCCGCCGCGGCGGGCGATGGCGGCCTTCGGCGCCGTACGACCAGGTCGGGGCCCGCACGCGTGCCCTCGCCGACTGCCGGTTGGCCATACCCCCCTGCCATGGCCGGGTCCCACAACCTGACCTTTCTGTCGCCGCCGGTGGCGACCCGCCGTGTGGGAGCAGGACCGGCTCACGTTCGAACGGCTGCACGGCCGTCTTCAGCGCCGGGGTGCCGCGACCGCCCGGACCGTTGCGGAGTGGCCGGCGCACTTCGTCACCTTGGACGTGCCGCAGTTGTCGGGGACGGACACGACGCCCGGCCCTACAAGCGACGCCGGGCCTCACCGGAGTCGATGTTCATCGCCCGACGGCTGACCGCGCCATGGACGCTGTCCCCGTCGCCAACCGATCCCGACGCCGTCCGCGAATGCCCGACCTGAACGGCGATGGGCGGGGAGGACGTCGTCTGCAATCGACTGGAGGATCCCTACTAGCCCGCGGTTCGGCACTGGTTGAAGTACAAGGTCCGCGAGACGACCGAAGCAATCGCCGGCGCCACCACCGGCACCCCGGCCGCTCCCCGCACGCTGCTGCTCGGCAGGTACGACGATCGGGAGCGCCCGCGGCACATCGACCGCACCACCTCTCTCCCCCGGGCCGCGGGCGCCGCGGGCGCCGGCTCCCTCACTGTGGCCCGGGCCGGGCACCCGTGGACAGGCTGGTCGTTCTCCGCAGGATGGAGCAGCCGGGAAGCCCTGGACGTCCCCTGGTTGAACCCGACCTCGTCGTGGAAGTCAGCGCCGACGTCGCGCACACCACGGAATCCGTGTGACCGATACGCAAGCAGCCCCGGCCAGGTGCGGATCCTGGCCGGGGCTCTGGACGTGCATGGTCGTGAAGGGCCGTCGCCTACGTGGCGAAAGGCTTTATGAGGCTCCATTCGAACCCCGTCATCATGGGCAAAAGGTGAGGCCCGGGGGCACTGTCCCCTCCACAACCACGCTCCCTGAAGCCATGGCAGGGGCGCGGATGCTCCCGGCTGGTGGTGCCTCCAGAACAGATGCATGCCGTCATGACGGCATGCGGCGCCGCGCCTTGAAGAGGTATACCGATGCGGCCGCCGGGATCAGCACACCGGGGGCGACCAAGACGAGCAGCTCAGGATCGAACAGGCTCGTTGCGGCTGACGCGAACGCTATGCCGACCAGCGCTACGAGGACCGGGAGCGCGGCCGCAGTGCCGATGATCTTGTCGCGTCGACGCCAGTACGTTGCCGTCCACAGCAGCGCGACGCCGGCGATCAAGGCGATGCCGCCCAGGACGATGCTGATGCCTCCGAGGAGTCCGGCCGCCGGCATCAGGATCAGGGGGGCGAGGCTGTGCCACGTGCTGACCGGTGGGGCTGCGGTCTCGCCTTCGCGGGCGGTGGCCACGATGACGCGGGGATCGCCGAGGCGGTCCAGGACGGCCTTGACGTCCGCCTCGTCTCGGGGCGGCTGCTCGGCGAACGCCACCGCGAGGTGCTCGGTGAGATCGGCAAGCAGTTCGTCGCGGCGCTCCGGCGAGAGGGCTGCGGCCTCGCGCGCCACAGCTTCGAGGTAGGTCGCGGTAAGCGGGTGCTCGATGGTCTTCATTGTGAACCTCCGGTTGAGTGAAGGGAAGTTGGGGAGGCTGGTCGTTCAATCGCTGATGAAGCGGTCCACGGCGTCGCGAAAGTACGGCCAGACGTCGGTGAACTCCTTCAGTGCCGCCTCCCCCTGATGGGTCAGCACGTAGTAGCGGCGCGGCGGCCCGCTCGGGGACTCCTGCCAGGTGGTGTCCACCAGGCCGTCGCGGCGCAATCGGGCCAGCAGGGGATAGATCGTTCCCTGACTGGTGGTCATCACGTTCACCGTGCCCAGCACCTCCAGCAGTTCGACGCCGTAGCGGGCGCGGCCGCGCAGAAGTCCCAGGACGCAGTACTCCAGCACCCCTTTGCGAAGCTGAGTCTCCGCCTTCCCTGAATCACTCTTGCTTGCCTCATCAGGTACCATGCGATGCATGGTAGACGGCATGGCCGCCTACGTCCAGGCCGGTCCGTGGCCGCCCAGAGCGTCGACGACGTTCGCTTCCGGCCAAGGCTCGGCGTGAGCCGGTCGGGTGAACCGGGCTGTGCGGGAGAGCACCCGCCGGCCCCAGGCTGCGCGTCGGGTGATGCGTGGAAGCGATCGACGAAGCACACGTAGCGGAGCCTTGAGCGCACCGACCGCCTCGGCAGCGACCCCGCTGCCGTCCACCAACACGGCCCACCACTGTGGTCACCACCCGACCGGCCTGTGCGGCTGGACCCACACCACCACCAAAGGCCTCAGAACTAGACCGAGGCCGCGCAACGCAAGGACGCCTTCCGGTCGGACGCCTCCCTGTCCTACTCACAGCCCTCGCAGGGCACCTGCTCCCACCACCGGGGCGTCACGTACTGGTTCGAGTAGGCCCAACAGGCTGCCGGGCCGGCCTTGACCGGCGGGAACCGGGAACCGGGTGCCGGTGATCGCGAAGCTGGTGCGGGCCGACGAGGACACCGTCCGCGACGTGATCCACCGGAACCCGCTTACCGGATCGGGTGCTCACGTTCGACGAGTTCGGACCGGTCGGGATCCGCCCCACCGCCGGGTCGTGCTGGGCCCTGGCGGTCCACCGGAGCGTCACCCCGCGACCTACCACCACACTCACGCGGTGCGTTACTTCCAGGGCTGCCATTCACGAGCACACCCGCATTCGCAGCGAGAATGGCGTCCGGTGGGGCGGACGTCCTCGCCCCACCGAACGGCTTCAGATCCTCAAGTCCAGGACTGCATGACGACCTGCTCACCCTCGCCGTTCGGCTCCTCGAAGTTGGCCAGATAACGGTTGAACAGCGTCTTGTCCACGGTGACGGAGTTAGCACCTTCCTCGCCGTTCCGTACTTCGAGGCGACGCTCCAGCGTCGTCCGATCGGCCCTGAGGTGGACCAGCTCCCAACGGCAACCGTGGTTCTCGATCAGTGCCTTGTAATCATCGCGGGCAGCACGACTCCAGAAGCTGTAGTCCACCACCACATCGCGCCCGGCCAGCATCAGCTCGACCAGTTCCTGCCGCTGCTCGCGGCGGACCTCCTCCTTGAGCTGGTCGAACACCTCCGCCTCCAGCACCAGGCCGGGGTCGCGCTGCCCGAGTCGCCGCCAGACCACCTCGTCGATCGAGAGTCGCACGTAGCCGCGCCGCACCAGCTCCATCGCGTAGGTGGTCTTGCCCGCTCCCGGAAGACCACACATCAGCACCACCGTGCTCAATTGCTGCGTCACGGAGCCAGGTTAGACGCGCGAGCACTTCCGCTCCGTGGGCGACAGGGGCGCCCGTCGGGAGAGGACCCCGCCGCGGCCGACCGACCCGGCGAACCTATGCGGTCGGAGCACTGGCCTCGTGTCAGGGCCTTGACCTCTGGAGGCAGGCTGCCACGGGGTTGGACGGCGAGGAGCATGACCTCGTCCGAGGTGTACCGCATCGCGATGGCAATACGTGGATCCAAGCCGTCGACTGCATAGGCCGTGGTCGGTTCGGGCGCTCCGGCATCGTCGTTGTGGCCTGGTGTGTCATCGCAGGGCGGGAACTCGGCGAGGCCGAGTGCTCTGCCTACGGTGAAGTCGACGTTGGCCACTTGCGTATAGGTGCGGTCCCCGTACATGGCCTCGATCGCGCATGCCCCTTCGGCCTCCCCACCACCACCCTGCGGTGAACAGGCGGTCGTCAGCGCGACCACCACCATGACCATGCCCGCGTACAGCGACAGTCGCCGCGACCGCGTCGACATGTCGGCGTCACGTCGGCGTGAAATCCTGATTCGCATCAGTGGGCTCCTTCTGGAGCGTGCGCGCTCCGTCTCACCGAGTGCCGCGTAACCCATGGGGTGTTCAGACCCCGGGCGCGTCTCCCGATCAATTCACGAACATGACGGAGCTCGGGGCGAACTGGTTCGTTCCGCTTCCGGTGACTCGGGATGTCCGCCAAGACCACCGACCAGACGGCACCCACTCCACGCCTACGCACACAAGTGGCGAATGCGATGAACTGCTCGGGTGGCCTGCGCTGGTAATCCCGGTTCGCCGGGCGGGCGCGACGCGTGATCCCACCTCGCCATGAGCAGAGCCACGGACGTCATCGTGCTGGCCCCGTACCGTGACGGCGAGATGTGGAACCAATGACTCGGGAGAAACCCGGGCGCGGCTGGCGCGGGCGGGTCGAACCGGTGCAGCCCAGGACGGCGGCTTCGACTACAGCTACGGCTACGGCCACGGCTGGGCGATCGAGTTCGACAAGCTGCGGGGATGGTCCGGCTTGCTCGAGGATCAGGAGTCGCCGCCTTGGCCACGCCCCTACGGGGTGCGGGTCCTGATCCAAAGGACGATCAGCAGCACCGAGCAGTCGCATGCTCCGCCGGATCGGTCCTAGTCTCCCGAGAAACCGAAGATTCCCAGGTGAGTCGGCCTGCCGCCCGAGTAGAGGACGACGTAGTGACCGGTCTACCCCATCCGACACTCGCCGAGCAGGCTTTGCTCGTACTCCTCATGGCTCGAAGCCTCATTGGCAGCAGCGACGAGTTCCTCGTACCGCTCGACTGACGGGTGGTCTGTGCCGAAGTGGTGCATCACGCGGTTGAGGGCCAAGGGACGCAGGGTGCCGTAGTCAGCGATACCGGAGCGCGTCGGCGGGCCATCCGTGTCAACAACCCTGTCGATGTCGAGGATCGTATGGGTGCCCTCGGTCCCCATGAACTCCTCGTCCGCGTACAGGTCCTCCAGACTTCGGTATCGGGCATCATCGCCGTACTCCTCCTGGAACACCCTGGCCTGCAATGTCGCCAAGGCGGCCTCGACGTCACCGCGGTACCCGGTGACGTAGTTCCATCCACTGGCCCCCATCGAGCCACTCCTCCCTGAAGATCACGAACGGTCGAACGATAGCGGTGGGGACTGACAGCGCCGCGGCCTGACGCCGAGCTCTGAGCGACATTCCGAGCAGAGATATCCAGGCGATCATTCGCATAAGAGAGATCGCCCGGACGCGACCCAGGCCGCCGTAGAGCCGTCCTCCGTCGATCAGAGGCGTCGATTCACACGAATCCCTCTTCCTGTCCTCGTTGCCGAGCGAACTCCCTCCCGCAAACTCTGTAGGTGCCGTGTACTGCTCGTTCAACGCCGGCCTCACTGAAGGCTCCTTTCACGCATCGTTCACCCGGGTCACCGTGATCTGTTCCCGCTGACCTGGGAATCGATGGTCACAGCGCTCGGAACCAGCGTCGTGGTCGGCGAACGACGCGGTCGACGTGCCGACTTTCGGGTGAGGCGCCGGGTCATGGGGGGATGGACGCCCGGGTGGTGACGGTCTCGCCGACCTGGGGAAGCCTTTCGTGGTCACGGCGAGCCGTCGCCGACCTCGCCCGGCAGCTCGCCCACGCTCGCGGCGCAGTACGACCCGGGTCCTGTCCTTCCGGGCGCCGGACCAGTCCGAGACGGGCGCGCCATGCCGCCGCCCCCGGACACCATCCCCCTGACGACGTGGCCCGCGCGATCGCCTCCGCCGTGCAAGGCGAGCCCTCGGCGTGGCCGGGCAGCCTGTTCTTGAGGACCGCGCGGTGCCGTCGTCGCCGTCCTCAGCCGATGGGCCAGGCCGGGTACATCCATCGGGTATCTCACGCGATGGGGTGATCCTGGCAAGTAAAAGAAGTAGAGGTGTGATCGACTGACCGCATGGGGGGCCGCCGTCCGTCAGGAGGCAGCATGATGTCCGGCCAGCTGTGTGGGCGGGTTGCGGTGGTCACCGGCGCGGCACGCGGGGTGGGAGAGGCGACATCCCGCAACCTCGCGCGACGCGGGATGCGGGTGGCCCTGCTGGGGAGAGAGTTGGAGTCGCTGCGGCGCGTAGCGGACAGCCTGCCCACCGACACGTGCTGTTTCGAGGTGGACGTCACCGACGAGGCCGCCATGCAGGGCGCGGCGCGCGATGTCCAGGCGCGGCTGGGGCCCGCCTCGGTGGTCGTGGCGAACGCCGGGATTGCCGCCGCGGGCCCGTTCGCCGCCAGCGAGGCAGCGCTGTTCAACCGGGTCATCGACGTCAACCTCATCGGCAGCGCGAACACGGCCCGCGTCTTCCTCCCTCAGCTCCTCAGCACACGCGGCTACTTCCTGCAGATCGCTTCCACAGCCGCCTTCGGCTCGGCCCCCCTCATGAGCGCCTACTGCGCCTCCAAAGCGGGAGCGGAATCCTTCGCCCAGGCCCTGCGCACAGAACTGCGCCCCGAGGGCGTCAGCGTCGGCATCGCCTACCTGCACTGGACCGGCACCGACATGATCAACGCCCGCGACGACCACCTCGTACTACGCGCCCTGCGCTCCCACCAACCCGCGCCCATCCGCCGGGTCCACACCCCCGGGCAGGTCGCCGCCTGGCTGACCCGCGGCATCGAACACCGCGCCACCAGCATCTACGCACCACCATGGCTGCGTCTCGTCCAACCCCTGCGCCCTCTGCTGCCCTTGCTCGTCTCCCGCATCGCGCGCAACTCTCTCGCCGAGCTTCCCGCCGCGGAACTGCTCCGCATCACAGGCGTCCTGGGCGCAGGCGGCCGCGCGGACTGGGAGGCCCACCGACCGGAGCCACCAGCACCACCCGTATCCCCACCACAAGCCTGAAAAGTCCCGCACGGGCGGAGGCCGCACGGGCAGAGACCGCAACGGGAGCAAACAGGTCCCGTGAGGGTCGACGTCGAAGACGTTCGGGAGGGCTTCGAGCGCACGAGGAGCGCATGGCCGTACGACATCGGTTGACCATGGTGTCTCCCCCGGATGTGTGGGTGTCTGTCCGACGTCGAACGGTAGAGCGGTCGGATGGGCCGCGGCCGACATGGCTGAACACCGCTCGGCCCAGCGCCACCTGCCGAGGACCCCGCGCCTGGCCCGGCTCGTCTGCGACGTGCAAGACGGTCCCGAACGCGCACAGCCTCCGCCGGTCCAAGGCCAACCCGCCGCCGAGGTCGAACGACGCCACGTAGGCATGCTGGTTCGAACCACCCCAAATACCCCTGCCCGAGGGGGAGTTACTAGCCACACTGACCGCGCATCCGGCTGCGGCCCTCGCATGCCCCGTCGCCTGGCCTTACCACATGATCGGCCAGTAGGAGAACAGGCTTGTTGAGCCCCACCCGGCATTATTGGAACGTTCCATTGTTTCCCCTACCACCTGCCTGCCGAGGTATCCAGTCGGCGGTCGTGGAGGCCAGAATTCCCTTTGTCCGGAGGCAGCGCCTCCGGGTGATGTGACACACGAGCCCGGCAGTGTCGCGTGTCCCGAGAGACGATGCAACGCGCAGAGAGGCGGCCACGATGGAGCCGGTACGGCTTGAGCACAGCGCCCCTGGGGTCCCCGAAGCCCGGCACAACCTCGCCGCCGAACCAACTCCCCGCCTCTCACTCCCCCATCGGGGTCACCTATACCGAACCGTTCGGGGCGGCGGGCCGGTTCGGGGCGGAACGGGCCACCCGGTGTCCCGACACCTGCCGTCCTGCCTGCATGCAGGCCGGACGGCCGCTGCTGCTTCTGCTTCTGCTTCTGCTTCTGCTTCTGCTTCTGCCGGCCTAGCCGGACTTCGGCCGGGATCTTCCGGCCGAGCTGACAGAACGCAGCGACCGGCAGGCCGTACTGACTGTCGTCGAGGACCAGCAGACGCATCGCCCGGCCACGCGCGGGGCGTGCCGGTCCTGCGCCAGGACACCAGGCTGCCGCTGACGACGTCCGGTTCCACCGCCGAGGCAGCCAAGGGGACCGAGGCGGCCGACCGGGAGGTCCTGCACCTCGGCAGCACGCCGCCAAGCACAACGACGGCTTCCGCTTCCCGCGCCGGATTCGGCGGACAGGACCCGGCGCGGAGACGCCGTGAAGGACCCACCGGTCCTCAGATCACCGGCCGCCCGGCATCCACGACCCCGGCCGCAGCCGACCGCCGCCGCTCATGAGAGACGGCTCCCGCGAACACTCCGGACAGGCAACGACCACGGTATTCACAGGAGGTGCAGGTGCTATGAAATTCGAGATCCTGGGGGGACTGAATGTGACCCGCGCGGACGAACAAGTGCCGTTGGGTGGCTTCGTCAAGCGTGGCCTGCTGAGCCTTCTGCTCCTGCACTCCAACCGGGTGGTTCCGACGAGCCATCTGCTGAATGCCCTGTGGCCCTCGGGTACCCCCGCGACGGCACGCAAGATGCTCCAGAATGCCGTATCCGATTTACGCCGAATCATGAATGAAGGACAGGCGCAGGCCGATGCGCCGATCCTGCTGACCCATCCGCCGGGCTATCTTCTGCGAGTCTCCGCCAAGGACGTCGACCTTTCACGGTTCCAGCAACTGGCCGCGGCCGGCCGGGCATCACTCGCTGAAGGCGCCCACGAGCCGGCGCGAAAAGCACTGCGAGCCGCACTCGGCCTGCAGAGAGGACCGATTCTTTCGGAGTTGGCGGAGGAGGGCGTCGTCTGGCCCGAGATCGAAGCCCTTGAGAACTTCGTGCTGAACGTCCGCGAGGACTGTTTCGAGACGGAACTGGCGCTGGGGCGCCACCGGGCGGTTCTCGAGGAAATGGAGAACCTGCACATGAGCCACCCCTCGCGGGAGAGGCTGTCGGGACAGCTCATGGTCGGCCTCTACCGATGCGGCCGGCAACTCGACGCGCTCGCGCTGTACCAGCGCATCCGGTCCCTGCTCGACGACGAATTCGGCCTGGAACCGGGCCACGACCTCAAGGCCCTCCAGACCGCCATCATCACTCAGGATCCGTCACTCTCACTGCCGCCCACCACTCCCTCGACCCAACACGCGCCGTCCCGCGACGTGCTCCTGCACCCTTCCGCGGGCGGCACCCCCGCCACTCCCCGGCAGCAGCGCCACAGCGGAGTTATTCCGCTGCCTCTGCTCGCGGCAGATCGCGAGCCGGAGTCGATCAGCGTCGTCATGGTCAAGATCCAGGTCAACTCCTGGGACGGTGAGCCGACACCCGAGGAGACCGTCGAGATAGTGCACAACGCGTCCGTGGGCGTTCACCGTGAATTCGAGAAGAACAACGGGACCATCCGCATGGGAATGGGAGAGATCTCCTTCAGCTTCTTCCGCGGGACCGATCTGCCCAGGGACCACGCGAAACGTGCGATGCGTGCGGCGGCGGCGATTCACCGGCATTTTGGCGCTGGGACTCTGTCAGGTGTGGCCGGTCACAGATACACCGTAAGTTCCAGAATAGCGGTGGCCACCGGAGAGGCCGTCGTGCAGTACGGAACCGGAGGCGAGGACGAACTGGGGATGACCGTCATCGGCGGCGTGATGGACCGGTGCACGCAGCTTCTGAGATTCACGTCCCCAGGTGAAATCCGGGTCTGCAAGGCGACGCACCAGGCCACTCGGTCCGAGTATGCCGTGGCCCACGAGCCCGACAGCGGCTGGAAGGTACTCGAACCGCTCTCGGCCCGCGGTGAGACGCGCGTCAACGACGGGCTCCACGAGGTGGGGTGACGCGTATGCACCACGCGTGACCCGCTTCTGACACCGGACGCGATCAGACCGGCCGCCGACCCGCCCCAGTACTCCAGCCCTCGTTCCTCGTGCGGATGGCACGCGATCTGAGATGGGTCAACGGGCATCGGTTCGCCGGTCTGCTGATCGCCATCGCGATCGGGCCGGACGACAACCGTCTACCGAACGGCTACGACCCCCACGAAGACCGCGCCTACCTGGCAGGTCTACGCGGCGAAGCCGACGACTGGGCTCAGTGGATCGGCGAAGAGGCTGCCTGGCCATCCGGTGCGATGGACGCCTTGCGTCGGTGGAAGGTGCCGACCAGGCACGCTGACCTGCGCGTCTACGCCGGGATCATCCAGGTCGGCCACTAGGCCGTGTTTTGAAAGTGGCTCGATCCCCTCGTCTCGCTTCGTAATGATCTAGGTATAGGGCGAGGGGATCTTTCCGACGAGCAGCGGTTGGTGCTGGAGCCGTTGTTGCCGGTTGTGATGTTGGAGCGGCCGCCGTTGGGCCGGCGGAGGCTGATCGACGGGATCCGGTGGCGGGTGCGGACCGGTGTTCCGGGGCGGGACCTGCCGACGGAGTACGGTCCGTGGCAGACGGTCTACGGTCTCTTTCGCCGCTGGCAGCGGGACGGCACCTGGTTCGTCCTGCTGACCGGGCTGCAAGCCCGGGCGGATGCGGCCGGGCTGATCACGTGGGAGGTCAACGTCGACTCCACGATCTGCCGGGCCCATCAACACGCTGCAGGCGCCCGCCGTGACGGTCAGGTCCAGAAGGAACCGCCGGGCGGCGCCCGCCCTGAGCCCGACGATCACGGCCTGGGGCGCTCGCGCGGCAGCTTCACCACCAAGATTCACCTGGTCTGCGAGCAAGGCCAGCGTCCACTGTCTCTACTGGTCACAGCAGGTCAGCGCGGCGACAGTCCCCAGTTCGCCGCCGTCCTGGACAGCATCCGAGTGCCCCGTATCGGGGCGGGCCGTCCACGTGTCCGCCCTCTGCGAGCGCGGGGCGACAAAGCGTATTCGTCCAGAGCCAACCGGGCCTACCTGAGAAAGCGCGGGATCCGGTGCACGATTCCTGAACCCGCCGACCAGGCGGGCCACCGCAAGCGCCGCGGGAAGGCCGACGGCCGGCCTCCAGCCTTCGACCGTGAGGACTACAAGGCCCGGCACGCGGTTGAGTGCGAAATCAACCGCTTGAAGCGGAACCGGGCGGTGGCCTGCCGCTTCGACAAACTTGCGGTCCGTTTCGAGGCCACCGTCCTCGTTGCTGCAATCAACGAATGGCTGTTCAGCAGCCGATGGTTGCTGAAGGGACAGTCGGCTCAGGTGCTCACCTCTGTGATGCCTCGTAAGCCTCGCGGATGGCCGCAGGGATACGTCCACGATCATTTACCAGATAGCCGTTGGTGCGTGCCCAGAGGCGTATCGGCTCGTCTTCCGGAGGGGGATCGAGTTCACGGGGTCTAGGAGACTTGCCGGGGCCTCTCCAGTCTCCCGAGGAGACCCCTTCCAGCCGGTCCGCTGCCTCTTGGAAGAAAGCGAACAACGAGGCGTACACACCCTCCTCCGGACCGTATGCTTCAGCCCACGTTCCGATGTTTCCGTTGAGCGTGTCCAGAAACGTCCCGTATAGACCGTCGCGCTCCGCGGCGATTGGCACCCACTCACGACGCCAGAACGGATAGTCGAGGTCTGCGGACGGCTGCATCTCCTCCAAGCCCATCTGGCTGAGGTAGACCCGCTGAATATCCGTCAGGCCAAGAAGGAGATGGCCGCCGGGGAGGGCTGCTACCTCGCACCCCAACGCCACCAGACACGATCGGCCATCGGGTTGCCTGCCGGCATCGATGTCGTTCGCCAGCAGCCACTGCAACATCTCCCCTGGCAGCTTCAGACCCATGTGCAGTTCGGCTTCGCCAATGGCCCCACGGCTCCCCGGGCCGCCGAGCGCAGCGAGAGCTTCAGGATCGTTCCGTTCGAGCCACGCGGTTACCCGGCCCCACGCCTCTCGTACGTCTCCTGCCTCGTGCATCGGAGTTTCGCTCACGTGTGATCTCCACCCAGGCAGCATGCGCACATCCGTGGAACGCGCCCACCGATATCGCTGGCTCGCAGGGAGCGTTGCCCGGTCTCCCGGACTGTGAAGTTGTCCTCTTGGCGGGGCGACGACCGCTGATGACCCATTGGAGAACCGTATGCGGGACCACTGACAGTGACTGACGCGGAACGCGTTTCTCCAGACCATCTACGGCGCACACCTGGCCCCCGGAGCACGCCATCAACTTCTAAAACGCTCCCGACCCGCCCGACGCCTCGCCATGCCCGCACCGGTCTTCCTCGCCCGCGCCGTAGACCCGTCCCGGGGCCGCCCACAGCCGCACCGCGTTCGACCTGGCCGTCCACGACATCCGCCGGCTCATCGGCACCCTGTTGGTGCCGCCTACGCGGACCCTCACCACACTGCCACCCTGGTCAACCCGACGGCACGTCCCGGCGACGTGACAGCCTCGTGAATGCGGATACGCGCGAGAGGGAAGGCAGGACGGTATGACCGCCGACGAGACCGGCCGGAGCGACCCCGGGCCGCGGCACGACCTGGTGCGGCGCTCAGCACCGTTCCTGCCCGCCGGTAGCGAGATCCGGCAGGTGTTCATCTGCCAGAGTGCGCCGAACTTCTGGTTCTTCGTCATCACCTATCTGACCGGCCTGACGATGTTCTGGAACAAATACCGGTGCTTGGCGGTCACCCAGGACGCCATCTACGTGTTGGACAGCGGCAAGCTGTCCGGCGGCGCCAGTCCACGCCGCCTGGCGGCCACGATGCCACGCCATACCCGGCTTGGTCCGGTCTCCGGCCGATGGGGGCGGGTGAACCTGCTCGGCGAGCGTCACTGGGTCCACAAACGCTTCCACGGCCAGATCGCCGCCGCAGACCGGGAGACCGGCTTCGCCCCATAGGCATCACGCCTGCGGTTCCAGGACGGTCGGTCCGCACACCACTCTCTCGTCGCACATGCCCACACCTCGACCGAGGCGTGGGCCGTCTCGTGTGTGCCGAAACCCGTGCTGGGCAAACGAGTATGACGGTCCGTTACAGAGCGGGCTCCGGTCAGGTTCGAGCGGCCTCGTCGACGGCCGGCCCGGTGCGGAACGGCGTGCGCCCCAGGCGCTGTGCCGTACGGCAGGCGAGCAACCCGGCGAAGACGTGGTACAGCATGGGTGAGAATTCCTCGCGGGAGCGCACCGCTACGGGCAGTACGGCACCGGCGTGGCGGGCCACCGCCGCGTCGTCCCGGTGCGTCACGGCGACGACCCGCCTGCCGAGTTCCTCGGCCTTCGCCGCGATCTCCACCGCTCGCCAGTAGGAGCGGCCCGGTGGGGCGATGACGAACACGGGCATGTCGTGGGGACTGGCGAACCGTTCCACGTGGTGCCACTCCTCCAGGTCCTGGCCGCGGGCGAAGACACCCGCCCCCTCGATGAGTTTGGCGGCAGAGAACAACGCGGTGCCGAACCCGGGCCCACTGCCCGCCATAACCGCTACGGGCGCATCACTGACCAGGGCCGCAACCTCCCGGCACCGGTCCCCCAACAAGTCGACGGTGGCGGCCACGCCCTCGTGCAACGAGGTCAGTTCCCGCTCCAAGTCCTGTGTCTCCCCGGCGGAGTGATGCCCCCGGGCCTGTCCGAGTCGTATCGCCAGGAGCAGCAGGCCCAGCAGACTGGCCTGATACGTACGGATCCCGGGGGATCGCTCGGGCCGTGACAGACACAGCGAGAGCGTGTGGTCCGCCGTCTGTGTCAACGGGCTGCCAGGTACGCCGGTCAGCGCGAGGGTCAGCGCGCCATGGCGGCGAGCACGGGCGACTGCCTGGACGACGCGCGGTGTTGAGCCCGACGACGAGATGCCGACGACCAGGGGCTTGCCGGGGCCGTGCAGATGCAGCCACGGTGCCTCGTACTCCAGGAATCCCAGTGCCGCCGTCGCGGTGCACCTGGTCCGCGCGAGCGAGCGGAACGCCAGTTCGGCGGCGTGAGCGGCGTAGTACGAGTCGCCGTCACCGACGAGGTGGACGGATCCCACGGACGCCCAGTCCGTCGAGGCGAACAAGGCGTCTCTTTCCCGGCTCACCGGGCCGACCAGCTCCCTCAGATCGAGGGCGAGGCTCTCGACCTGCCGCACCATCACCTCGGGTTCAAGCGCCTCCACGAGTGTGTCCCCCTCTCCTGTCCTCCGATGCGGGCACGGTCATGGTTCTCACTGCTCCAAGCCTCGGACGATCTCCATGTATGCCTTCACCCGGTCGATGTCGATGGGCCCTCCCCAGCCGTCCTGTTCCAGACAGGTGCCCACGAACGCTCCGTCCGCGACGGCCAGCAGCCGCGCCGCGTTGTCGTGCGTGGTGTTGCCGGCGAGCAGGACGGGCATGGCCGGAGCGGACTGGCGTGCCGAGGCGACCATGTCGAGCATCCGCTGCTCCTCGGCATGGGAGACGCAGATCGCGTCGGCGCCCGCCTGCTGGGCGTCCTTGGCCACTCGGCCGGTGGTCCTGCCGCCGCCCAGCCAGTTGAAGTGCATGGAGTCCGCGTCAGCGATGATCCGCACATCCTGTGCGCCGATCTTCTGGCGGTACTCCATGACGTCCAGCGGGTTGGCCTGTACGAGGCCCTGCGCGGTGAGTGTGGCCCCCACGAGGGTGCCGACACGTACGAAGCCGGCTTTGGTCACCTTGGCCACCGCCAGGGACGCCTTCACGGCATTGCGCATCAGCTGGACGCCGACCTGGAAGCCGTTCCCGTCAGTGGCCTCGACAACCGCCCGTACGACAAGGGCCATGGCGGCGGTGCGGGCCGGGTCGGACTCGTCCTCGGTGCTGTAGACCCGGTCCACCGTCTGGATCAGGCAGCCGTCCGCGCCTCCGTCCCGCAGAGCGACTGCCGAGCGGACGGCGTCATCGAGGATCTTCCCGAGGCTGCCCTCGGAGTGGTACGGGGTACCGGGCAGGGGTTTGAGGTGGACCATCCCCAGGATGGTCTTGCGACCATTGGCGTGGAACAGTTCCGTCATGTCTGCTTCCTTCCTTGGTCATCCCACAGGCACCGCGAGATAGGAGCCGATGCGGGTGATCGCGTCAGACAGCTGGTCCCAGGGGCGCGCGGTGGTGACGCGGACCGCTCCGCCGGACAGGCCGAACGTCAGGATGGTGGGGAACACCGAGACGCCTGTCTCGCGCAGGATGTCGCGGAAGCACAGGTAGGAGTCCGTCCAACCGGGGAACTCGACGGTCGTGTTGATGGAGCAGCGTGGCACGATCACCGCCCCTGAGGCATCGCGGAGGCGGGTGGTGGTCGCCTCGCGCAGGGTGGTCAGGGATTCCTGCCTGAACAGCCGTTCGCTGCGGTACGTCTGATACGCGCCCTGTAGTTGGTCCAGGTCCACCTGGTAGGCCTTTTCGAACTCGGCGGCCTGGCCGGCTCCTGGCGTGCCCACCCCTTCGAGCAGCCAGCGTTCCATCCGTGCCACGACCTCGACCAGGGTGTAGAAGAAGGACGGCGGGCCGCCGAAGGCCGTCGACGCGTACTCGTAGTACTCGGAGACGAAGTCCTGGTCCGCGAGGAACCAGCCGATTTTCAGTCCGGGTGCGGACCAGGTCTTGGACAGACTCGACACGCGGATGACGTTCGGGGCGGCCCGCGCGGCCGATCGTGACTCGGACTGGCCGAGCCACTCGTGACATTCGTCCAGAATGATCATTGTCGTGGGTGCCGCGGCGCGGATCAGCTGCGTCAGTTCCTGCTCCGGAACAACGGCCCCGGTGGGGTTCGCGGCGGTCTGGAGCATGACCATGGGAGTGTTGGGAGTCAGTGCCGCGATGAGCGGCCCGAGTGACATCTGGCCGTCCTCGCAGGGAAGCGGTACGAGCCGTACCCCTCGCCGCCGTGCGATGGACTCCACCAGCGGCGGGTAGTTGGGGGTGCCACAGAGCACGGGCTCCCCGAGATCCGGGGCGTTGTGCAGGATGAAGTCCGCCAGTGAGCTGATGGCGAATGTGCCGCCCATGGTCATCGCGACGTTGTCGACGGTGTAGCGGGCCCCGGTGATACGGGCGGTCTCGTAGGCGGCTATCGCCTCGCGGGCCGGGATCCGCCCTCGCGAGTCGGAGTACCCGTACCAGTCACGGTCCAGGGCGAACTGGATGGCGTGTTTCAACGCGGAGGGCAGCCCCCAGCGCTCTTCGTCGACCGATCCGCTGGACAGGATGAGATGGCCGTCCGAGTGGAGGTCGCCGTACAGGTCGTCGCGGAAGTACCAGTTGAACATCTCCTTGACGAAACGCACCGTGGCACGGGAGGAGAGGACCTCGGCGGGGTCGACCACCCGGTGCTGTCGTGCGGCCCGCCACCCCTCCGCGAGCCAGGGCCGGTGCGAACGGTGCCCCAGCTCGTGCTCGATCCGCCCCAGCCACAGGTCCCGCAGCTCCAAGGGATCACGGGGATCACGGGCCCGCGAGAACACGTCGAGCACCCGGTCGTCCACGCCGGGATCGAACGTGCGAGGAATGCCACCCGCGGTGTGTGAGAGGGCGGCGGCGTGACGGGCCTCCTCGGGGACGACGCTGAGCCGGGGTCTGGGGACAGCGGCGAAAAGCTGCATGCCTTCTCCTAGGGACACGGGCGCTACTTGATGCGGAGGCGCTTGAGGTGCCGGCGCCGGGCGGGAACAGAGGATGTGCCGGCTCTCCTGCCGTGGAAGTAATAGGTGTTGTCGATGGCCAGGAGCAGACCGCGCGTCCATCGCACACCGGTGTGGCGGCCTGGTGCGTACATGGCCGTCAGCAGTCCGCGCAGCGCGCTGTTGACCGTGTCGGGCGTGGTGGCGGAGCCGCTGTACGTCCACTCCAGCGGCTCCGCGAGAAAGTCCCGGAAGGAGAAGACCCGGCGGCCGTCGTCGTCCCTGAGGATCGGGGGCCCCTGGACATTGCGCCGGTACCTCGTCCGGGACAGGGTTTCCCGTTCACCGGGTGTGAGGCGACCGCCGATCGCGTCCATGGGACTCAGAACGGTCTGGGCCGCGCGCGTGACGTCCCCCGGTTCGCAGCACATCAGCACGATGTAGCGAGGCTGCTCCGCCGCCGGGCGGCCGCTGCCCTCCGTGTGCAGGGACAGGGGGTTGGCGGCGAACGGCTGCAGAGAGACGTTCTCGGTCCGCGGCCCTTCCTCGACAAGGTTGAGCACGACGTCCAGTGAGACCCTGGGGAGCACCGTGGGATCGCTCTCCGGCAGCGGGGTGCCCAAGACCTCTCCGAACGCGCGGAAGCGGTCGTCCGAGAGCGGACGATCCAGCCGGACCCCGGCCAGGCCGTCCTTTCCCAGCCTGCCCAGGAAGTCGTCGAGCGCTCGGCCCCGGAAACCCTCCGCGGAAACATCCGGGACGGGCAGCGGCGGAGGTGCGAGCTCGGAACCGAGCTCGAGGAGGTTCGCCCTCGGAGCGATATGCGCATCTGTGGTCCCGCTCACAAATATTCCATGCATCATGTGCTGCGCTCCGAATTCCTTGACCGGTGAACGGCACTCCGGCGCACGGCGGTTGCCCGGGCCACCACGCCATGGGGCTCACACAACGCCGTCGACTTATTCAAGGTATGCGGAGCCGTAGCCCAGACAATCCCCCAGCCTCATTCTCCGGTAACCGGCGGGTAATGAGCCGAGCAGCCGTGGGCGGCCAACGACCTGACAGTGGAAGGAAGAATTCCCCGCCCCTTGCACCGGTACCACGCACTCGTCCTATCGTGGCAGCAGCAAGAGCGAACCTTGCCTTCCCGAGGAGCAGGGGCTGTTGACGGCCCCGCTTTCCCTTTGCCGACGAACCTGTATCAGAAATTCCGGCATGCTGGAAAGGGCTGACGTGAGAAATACAGTAGAAAAAACCCTAGCGACAACGCTGCTGGAGCGACTGGAAGCGGCACTGCAGGATCCGGATCCGGCGAGCCGGCAGCGCAAGGCCGAGCGGATCACCGCGGTCCTCGACAGCGAGACGGGCCAGAATCCGGACACGGGCACCACCCCGCTGCTGATCTGCGACTGGGCAGACGACCTGGGAGCCGAGGGAAAGGTGCAGAGCCTCGGCATCGAGTCGGTTCCGGGCCCGACGAAGGTGGCCAAGACAAGCGCCGCCACCGGACGTTCACTGCTGTCCAACGGGCACCTGGGAGCGGACATCCTGCACGTCCCCGCCGGTGAGGGATTTGCCCCGCACACCCACCCCGGGGATCACCTGCTGTTCGTCCTGGCGGGCGAGGGCACCATCTCGGTCAACGGCCAGATCGTGCCGACCGGTCCGGGGCGGGCGTACATGGTCGACGGGTCCGTCGTCCACGCGGTCGGAGCGATCACCGACCACACGATCCTTTCGATCGGTACACCGCACCGGGCTCTGGACAGCGAGGACCGGCAGTCGCTGACCGCCTACGCCGCCCTGCTCAACCCGTTCGGTTCCATCCACTGCCTGATCTGCGACGTCGCGGCCGAGGGCGGCGAGGAACTGGAGTCCCTGGGCTGCACGCATTCCCCGCACCGGTTCGGCTGACCGATGAGTGTCGCAACGGCACCCGAAGGCGTCCGGCAGGAGGACTTCGAGCGCGTCCACACCTACGGCGGCATCCCCTTCGGCCCCTCCGGGCAGGCCGGGGCGACCATGCCCGGGCGGCTCTCCGCGCGCGCCCGCACCCGGGGCGACAAGCCCTTCCTCACCACCTTCTCCGAGAAGGGTGAGGAACACACCCTCTCCTACGGCGAGTTCGACCTGCTCAGCCGGCAGGTCGGCAGATGGCTCGCCCAGGAGGTGGGTGTCGTCGCCGGCGACGTGGCAGGGCTGCTGCCGGCCAACGACGCCATCTCGCTCGCGGCCCTCTTCGCCCTCCAGCGCTCCGGCTGCGCGGTGCTGTTGCTCAACCCCGGTGACCCGCCGGACCGCCTGCGACAGCAGACCGGCCGCCTCACGGCGAAGGCGGTCCTCCGGTCCCCTTCCGTCCCGGACACCGTTCTCCCGGAGGCCACCGAACTACCGGCGACCCCTCGTCCGCACACTGACACGACAGCGGAACACACGACCGACATCCCACTCGATCCGTGGTCGGATGCCCTGTACTTCGGCACCTCGGGTTCGACCGCGGCCTCCAAGCTGGTCGCCCAGTCGCACTACAACGCGGCCGCGAACGCGGACGCTCTGGTCCGCCACCACACCTTGCTGCCCGGTGACCGGTTGCTGGGCTGCCTGCCGGTCCACCATGTCAACGGACTGCACTTCACCGTTTTCGGCGCACTGACAGCCGGAGCGCATCTGGTACTGGCCCGTGAGTTCGATCCGTTCGGTTATCCCGGACTCATCGAGCGGTTCAAGCCTCGCATAGCGAGTGTGGTCCCGAGCATCCTCGAAACGATCCTTGCCGTCCGGCGGCCCGTCCTGCCGTCCTCCTTCGACTACTTCGTCACCGCGGCCGCACCGTTGACCACAGCGACCGCACGAGCGATGGCGGACCAAGTGGGAGCGCGCGTCCTGCAGGGCTACGGGCTCACCGAGACGACCAACTTCTCCACGACCATGCCGGCGGACCTGGATGAGGACACCTACCGCCGGATGCTGCTGGACACCGACATCCCGTCGATCGGTATCCCCTTCCACGGCAACGACGTCGCCGTGCTGGCCGACAGCGGGGATCGCGTCGCGCCCGGGGAGACCGGCGAGATCTGCGTGCGCGGACTCAATGTCATGACGCGGTACGTCGACAACCCGGAGGCGACCTCGCAGGCGTTCGCCGGCGGCTGGTTCCACACCGGCGACCTCGGCCGTCACCACGTGGACACGGGGACCGGCCGGACCTTCTTCGTCATCACCGGCAGACGGAAGAACATCGCCAAGGTGCGCGGAGAATCGGTCTCTCTCGAGGAGATGGACCGCGTCCTGCGGTCCGTTCCCCACGTGGTGGACGCGGCGACGGTCGCCCTGCCGCACCGCTTCCTCGGCGAGGAGGTCGTGGCCGCGGTGGTGCTGGCGCCCGGCGTGTCGGACGTCGACCTCCGCCCGGCGCTCTCGGCCGTGTTCTCTCCCGCGGTGCACCCCAGCCGGGTGGCGAAACTCGAAGCGATCCCCAGGACCCGCACCGGCAAGATCTTGCGGCCGGAGCTCACCCGGCAGCTGTCCAGCTCCGGACCCGACACACACCCGTGACGGCCATCGGGCAGCCCCCGCCGTCATGAGAAGCAGACGCGACATTGGGGCCGGCGTACGTCAACACCCACCGCGCTCCAGGACAGGAGTCCCCATGTCCTTGCAACAGGACACGACCAAGCTCACCGACCCCCGCACCGGACTCGTACGGCAGGAGATACCGGTCAGCGGCGCACGCCTGGTGGTCGGCGCGGTGGCCCGCGCTCGACGGGCCCAGCCGGCCTGGGCCGCACTGACCCCGGCACGGCGCTCCCGGCTGCTGCTCCGGCTCGCGGAATCGATCGAGGACCACGCGGACGCGTTCGTGGCCGCCGAGCGGGCCGGTACCGGCAAACCCGAGGCAGAGGCCCGGGGCGAGGTCGAGCAGAGCGCCGATGTACTGCGCTTCTTCGCGGGAGCCCTGCGGACCGGGAACAGCCCGGCCGCCGGTCACTTGCTCCCCGGACGCGAAAGCTGGGTCCGGTGGGAACCGCTGGGCGTGGTCGCCGCCATCGTTCCCTGGAACTATCCGCTCCTGATGACCGCCTGGCGTGCCGCGCCGGCTCTCGCCGCCGGCAACACCGTGGTGGTCAAGCCGGCGGAGACGACACCCGACTCCGCCGTGATACTCGGCCAGTACTGCGACGAGATCCTCGGGCCGGGGGTCGTGACGGTGGTACCCGGGGACCGGGAGACCGGGCGTCTGCTGGTCGACACCCGAGTCGACGCGGTGGCGTTCACGGGAAGCGCAGCGGGAGGTCTCGATGTGGTGCGAAGAGCGGGCCTGCGCCGGGTGAGTCTGGAACTGGGGGGCAACGGCCCGGCGGTGGTGCTCCCTGACGCCGACGAGGACACCTATGAGGCACTCGTCCGAGCCTGCACCTACAACGCCGGCCAGAGCTGCGCCTCCCCCGCCCGGGTCATCACGCTGCGCGAGAACTACACGGAGGTCGTCGAGGGCCTGGCGAAGGCGATGGCCGTGCGGTCCGCCGGAACGGACTTCGGGCCGCTCAACAATCCGGACCAAGTGGCCCGCTACGACCGCATCCTGGCGAGCAGTGCCGCCGGAATCCGGCACGTCGCCGACATCACCACGCAGTCGGACGAGACACGTGGCTACTGGCGTCCCGGCCAGATCCTGGCGGACCTTCCGTCCCAGGACCCCGCCGTGCACGAGGAGATCTTCGGGCCGGTGCTGACCGTCCAGGCGGCGGCCGGCCACGACGAAGCGGTCAGGATGGCCAACGGCGTCCCGCAGGCCCTGGGCGCCAGTGTCTGGAGCACGTCCATGGACACCGCCCTGGCCCTGGCGGGTTCACTCGACGCGGGGGAAGTCTGGGTGAACTGCCACCTGGAGCAGACCCCCGAACTTCCGCACGGCGGGCGCCGGGGCTCAGGACACGGCACCGATCTGAGTGTGCTCGCGCTCTCCGACTACCAGCGGCCCAAGACCGTCACGGTCCGTGCCCTCGGGCCGGAGCGATGACCGGGAGCACAGTGGTGGACTGGACCTGGGAGACGGCCGAGGACCCGGACGAAGTACATGCCCTGCTCCGCGCCTGCGACGGCTATCAGGCGCGGAAGTACGGCTCGGCGGCCCCCGTACGGAACTCCGGAACAACCGAGCGGCGCGTGCACGCGGGCGACGTCCACCTGTTGCGTCATGACGGCGAGGCCGCCGGGATGTTCACGCTGACCTGGGACCCGCCGTTCGCCCTGGCCCCGGACAGTTTTCCGGCGGCCACCAGACCGGCCTACCTGGGACGCCTCGCCGTCGCCCCGCGGTGGCTGGCCGACAGCACGCCCGCCGGGGCGACCTGTGTACGCCGCGCCCTGGAACTGGCCTCGGCCCGAGGCGCGGACGCCCTCCGCTCGGAGGCCAACCCGGACCTGGCCGACACCGTGAAGCTGTTGGAGCTGCTCGGCTTCCGCCGTCATGGCGGCGTTCTCACGGACGGTGAGGGGCGGCGAACCGTACGCCTCCAGAAGAGCTTCGCCCCTGCCCCCGCCGCCGGAGCGGAGGCAGACGGATGAACATTCGCAAGGAGGCGGTGGGCAGCACGCGCGGGCACTGCGGCCAGGGTCCGACCACGGTCGACTCCTACACGCTGGACACCGGCGACGGCCTCAGCGTGGTGATCTGGACCTACGGCGCCTCCACCGTCGAGGTCCTCACACCGGATCGGTCCGGCATGGTGGGCAACACCGTGGTCCGCCTCCCGGACCTGAGCAGCTACCAGGACCGGCGGCGCAACCCCTACGTCGGGTCGACGCTCGGACGCTACTGCCGGATCGTCGGGGACGGGCGGCTCCGGCTGGACGGAGTCGAGCACGAGCTCGACCGCAACGAAGGCCGGCACCACGTACACGGTGGCAGCATCGGATTCGACCGTTACGTGTGGGAGGCCGATGCCGAGCACCAGGACGACGAACTCGTGCTCCACATGCGGCTGGTGACCCCTGACGGTGACCAGGGCTATCCAGGGACGCTGTCCGCCGAGGTCGTCTACCGGGTGGACCGCCACCGGCGGCTCACGTTCGACTACCGAGCCACCTCCACGGCGCCGACCGTCGTCGGACTGACCAACCACGCCTTCTGGAATCTGTCCGGGTCGGGCACCGTGGACCACCACCGGCTCGCCGTCAACGCGGATCGGGCCGTGGTGTTCGACAGTGAGCTGCTGCCGCTCCCCCAACCACCCTCTCCCATCGCCGGCACCGCTCTCGACTACCGCGAACCGCGGCCGATCGCCGGTGCCCAGATCGACAACTGCTTCGTCCTGGACGACCCGGCCTGGGCCGCGGAACTGTACGACCCCGCCAGCGGGCGCGCCATGCGGGTGCTCACGGACCAGCCAGGCCTGGGCGTGTACTCGGCGGACAAGTTCACCGATCACCCCCGTGGCGGCCTCTGCCTGGAAGCCGGTGCCCTCCCCGACCCGCCGGGCCGCGAACCCTCCCCCTTCTCCCGGCTCGATCCGGGTGAGGTCTACCGCCACCGGACGACGCACGAGTTCCTGATCCGCTGAGGAGGCCAGGTATGGAACCGACGCTCGCCGCCGTGACGCAAGTCGTCCGGCGTGTACTGCCCGAAGACCAAGCCGAGGCGCTGTCGAGTCCCGACAGCCGGCTCCACTCGCTCCGGCTCGGGTCGCTGGAGCTGGTGACCCTGCTGGTCGCGCTCGAGGACACGTTCTCCGTGCTGCTGCCCGCGGACGTCATGCACCGCAGCACCTTCGAAAGCGTTCGTACCATCACCGAGGCGCTCCGGGCGACGCTCGGCACGGAGGATCCCGATGCCGGTCCACGGTGAAGCCATCCGGTTCGGTGTCCACTCGGGCCAGCAGAACGAGACGTTCGAGGAATCCCTCGTTCTGTGGCAGCGCGCTGAGGCACTCGGCTATCAGTGGGCGTCCGTCTTCGACCACTTCCGGCCGCCGCTTGGAGGCCCCGGCGGACCCTGCTTCGACGGAATGACGCTGCTGGCCGCGCTGGCCGCGCGAACCAGCCGCATCCGGTGCGCCATCCTGGTCTCCGCCCCTACCTGGCGGCACCCGGCCGTCGCCGCGACCATGGCCTCGACCATCGACCACATCTCCGGCGGGCGGCTGGAGTTCGGCCTGGGCGCGGCGGGCCCCGATCTCGGCTACACGCAGTACGGCATTCCCTTTCCTCCGGCCGGAGCGCGCATGGATCTGCTGGACGAAGCGTGCCGCGTGACGCGGGCGCTCTGGACGGAGGAGGTCGCGGACTTCTCCGGGCAGTATGTCCGGTTGAGTTCCGCCCATTTGGCGCCCAAGCCTCTCCAGCCGCGGGTTCCGCTGGTGATCGGCGGCGACGGTGAACGGCGGCTGCTCCGGATCGTGGCAGAGCACGCCGACATCTGGAACACGCTCGCCGGAACTCCCGAGTCCTACCGCCGCAAGTGCGAGGCCCTCGCGCGGCATTGTGCTGCGGTCGGGCGAGCCCCGGAGGACATCCGCCGGTCCGTGACCTTCCGAGCGGTACTGGCCGAGGACGAACGGGAGGCCAGGGCCCGAAAAGCCGAACTGCTGCGGCGTCTTCCCGCTGATTCCCCGCTGTTGGACGAGTACGTGACTTTCGGGACGCCCGACCAGTGCGTGGCCGATCTGCTTCGTTACCGTCAACTGGGCGTCACCGACTTTGTGCTCGGGGTCCGTCCGCCGATCGATTGGCAGACCGTCGAACTGGTGGCCCGGCAGGTGATGCCCGCTGTGGCCTCCGCTCAGCCGCGCGACCATCACGCCTTCGGGGCGGGAGCGGTTACCGCCCAATGAGCCTGAGATGGATTCTGGTCATTCGCGTGCCGCAGCGTGAAGCGTAATCTCGGGTACGGAGTACCTCGTAGTCGGCATCCCGGAAAATCTCGGTTCTCCCCAGTGCGTGAACAGGCTGAAGAACTAGATGAGGAGGCACTGAACCAATGGTCACCGTACTCGAGACCTGGCGGCTCGCAGACGAATTCGCCGGCCAAGCCCTGGAACTCATGCAGGAGATGGACGAGCTGGTGGGACCGCCGGCCCATGTCGATCCTGGGTGGTGTGAGCACGGCCGCTTCTTCCAGCGCCAGAACAGCCCCGGCGAGATCTGGATGATGTACACCTGGCGCAGCCGGGCCGAGCACGAGGAATTCATCAGGAACGAGGAACTGCTCCTCGCTGATTTCTACGCCAAGTACTGTGCCGGGCCTCGTGAGATCACGTACTTCACCGAGCTTCCGGTGGACGTCGATGCCGTCGACAGCAGTGCCTGAGAACGGAGGGGAAGAAGATGCCTGAGGAAGTAGGGGATTGGGAGCCGGCCGTCTTCGAGGAGCACGGCCGTGCAGTGATCTCCTTGATCCGCGAGCACTTCGAGTCCATCCGGGACATTCCTGTGGCCGTCCCGCAGCATCCGCAGCAGCTGAAGGACGCGTTGCGGGCGGACCTGCCCGAGGCGGGTGAACACTTCTCACGCATCCTGGCCGATACGCGCGAGAAGGTGATTCCTGGTCTCGTGCAATGGAACCATCCGTCGTTCCACGGCTATTTTCCCACCTCCGCGAGCCTTCCCGGTGTCCTCGCGGAGACCGTGACGGCAGCACTGAACGTCAACTCCATGCTGTGGCAGACCAGCCCCGCCGCTTCCGCTCTCGAACAGGTGGTGCTGCGCTGGGTCGCGCGCATGGCCGACTACCCCGAGGACGCGGACGGCCTCCTGGTCACCGGTGCTTCACTGGCAAATCTCTATGCTTTGACGGCGGCGCGTGACCACGCTCTCGACTTCGACGTCAGGGAGAAGGGAACAGCCGGCCCCGGCGTGCCGACGCTGCGCATCTATACGTCGGACCAGGCTCACAGCTCGATCGACAAGGCCGCGATCACCCTGGGTACGGGACTCGCCAATGTCGTCCGGGTGCCGTCCGACGAGCAGTACCGCATGCGGCCGGATCTGCTGGACGAGGCGATCCGGCGCGACCTGGCCGCGGGCTTCAAGCCGTTGGCGGTGGTCGCGACCGTGGGGACCACCGCCGTGGGCGCGGCGGATCCCCTCGGCCCCATCGCGGACGTCTGTGGCAGGCACGACGTCTGGCTGCACGTCGACGCCGCGTACGGTGGCCTGTATCGCGTCGCGTCGTCGCTGGCCGGCGCCCTCGAGAGCCCCGCGGTCGGGGACTCGCTGGTGGTCAACCCGCAGAAGACGCTGTTCGTGCCGTTGGACGCGACCGCGCTCTACTGCCGTCGCCGGGGCGCGCTGGCGAACACCTTCCGGCTTGTGCCCGAATACCTGAGGTCCACTCACGAAGGCGACACGTGCGACTTCATGGACCTGTCACCCCAGCTCGGTCGTGGATTCCGGGCCTTGAAGCTGTGGTGGGTGATCAGGTCGTTCGGACGTGCCGGCCTGGCCGCCCGGCTCGACCAGTCCCTCGAAATCGCGGACTGGCTGCGCATGTCCGTATCGCGGCATCCCGACTGGAGGTGCCCGGTCTCGTCGAACTATCCCTTGGTGTGTCTGCGCTACGAACCCGAGGTGATTTGTGCGGACAACCGGCTGTCCAAGATCCGGATACAAGAGATGGTTGATGCGCTGAATGCCCGGATCCTCAGAGCGGTCAATGCTTCCGGCGCTGTTTTCCTGTCACATGCCGTGATCCGTGACGGCTACGTGATGCGGTTCTCGATCGGCAATATCCGCACGTCCCTCGGCGATGTGGAGCGGGCCTGGGGCGAAGTCGACCGGATCGCCGAGAAGGAGTTGGCTGATTTCATGTCGGAAGAAACCTGGACGGACATAGCATGAGCGCAACCACAAGGGAATTCATCCTGACCGATGCGGAAGTCGAGCTCCTGCCCTCCGACAGTGATGTCGCGTTCTACGCAGAACACGGCTGGTATCTGTCGAAGAAACTCTTCAGCGATGAGGAGGTGGAGCGGCTGGAGACGGCGAGCGAAAGGTTCTACGCCGGCCACGTGGACCGGCCGCTGCCGCACCGTCCCCCACGGCTGGCCTATTGGAAGCCGCAGGACGGCCCGGTTCAACGGCACAACGACTACATTCACTACGAGAGTTCCGCCATCGGCGCCATTCTGCGCAAGCCGTTGTTGGGGGCGGTGGCGGCACGGCTCTCCGGCGCGACAGAGATCCGGGTGTTCCAGTCCACCCTCATCTTCAAGCCGCCGCGTCCGGACGAGCCGAGCAATATCGTCCCCTGGCACTTCGACGGAGATTACTGGGCCACGTCGGTGTCCGGGCGGATGCTCACCGCGTTCATTCCCTTCCATGACTGCGGCGAGGACATGGGAACAATCACCATGATCGATCGCAGCAGCCGGTGGCAGGAGGCGAAGAACGAGGAGAGCGTCACCTCGATGCACTTCGCCGACCGTGACCGGAACGACCTCGAATCCATTCTGGAGAGGAACGCCAGGTTCAATGGGACAGAGGTGAAGAAGGTTCCCATGATCATTCCCAAGGGGCACGCCAGCTTCCACCACAGCCACACGTACCACGGTAGCGGAGAAAATCGTTCCACCGTGCCGCGACGCGCCATTTCATTGCATCTGCAGGACGGCGAGAACGCCTACCAGGAATTCCGCCTCCGCAACGGTGAGACAGCCTCGTACAACCATGACTTCCTGGTCCGCAGGACACCGCAGGGAACACCTGATTATGCCGATCCGGAGTTCTGCCCGGTGCTGTGGAGGGGCACGGCGTGAAATTTCACCGCGAGGCAGAACACACGAACCGACCGAGCCTCCGGTTCACGCCCCGGATTGTCGGCCACTGAATTTGAGGAGTTCCCCAATGGTCCGCGCTTCCCAACCCCCTGCGCTCCCCGACCTGACGATCAATCACGTCGAGTTCTATGTGGCCGACGCCCTGCAGCAGGCTGCCCAGTTCGCGGCGGAGTACGGCTTCGACCCCTTCGCCACATCGGGTGAGCTGGGCGGACACAGCGATCACTTCTCCATCGCCCTGCGCCAAGGGGACATCGTCCTGGTGGTCACCGAGCCTCGCTCCGCACGGCATCCCGCCCATTCCTATGTCTCGGCGCACGGAGACGGCGTCGCCGACATCGCCCTGCGCACCACCGACGCGCGCGCCGCGTTCGACCGGGCGGTGGAAGGCGGTGCCAGGCCCCTGGCACCGCCAGGACAGCCGGACGGCTCCGCGGGCGGACTCACGGCCGCGATCCACGGGTTCGGGGATGTGCGTCACACGTTCGTCCAGGCCCCGGACCGGGTCGGCGACAGGATCTTCCTCCCCGGCTTCCCGGACACCGCGGAGCTCTCCCCGCACGCCGGCGCCGCGCTGCTCGACATCGACCACTTCGCGGTCTGCCTGAATCCAGGAAACATTGACACCGCGGTGGCGTTCTACGAGTCGGCCCTCGGCTTCCGCCTGGTCTTCGAGGAACAGATCGGCGTGGGCACCCAGGCCATGCGTTCCCGAGTGGTGCAGAACGCGTCACGCGCCGTCACCCTGACCCTGATCGAGCCCGACCCCACAGCGGATCCCGGCCAGATCGACGCCTTCCTCGACAGCCATCTCGGCGAAGGCGTCCAGCACATCGCGTTCCGCACCGAGGACGTGGTGGGCACTGTTTCGACGCTGGGCGAGCGAGGCGTGCGGTTCCTGCGGACCCCGGACTCCTACTACGACCTGCTCGGCAAGCGACTCACGCCGACCGGACACACCACCGAGGATCTGCGGCGGCTCGACGTGCTGGCCGACGAGGACCACGGCGGGCAACTGTTCCAGATCTTCACGCAGTCCACTCACCCGCGCCGCACCTTCTTCCTCGAGATCATCGAGCGGCTCGGCGCGAGCACCTTCGGCAGCAGCAACATCAAGGCTCTGTACGAGGCCGTCGAAGCCGAGCGGGTCAAGACCGGGATTCTGTCGTGACCTCGGCGGCCTCGGACTCCCTGGCGCTGTTCGACATCGGTGATGCCGAGAAGGCGGCATTCCGGGCGCTCCCGAGGCACGTATGGGACTTCATCGACGGCGGCAGCGGCAGCGAGTCGACTCTCGTGGCCAACCTCACTGCCCTCAGCCGGATATGCCTGACACCACGGACACTGACCGGCGTCACGCGGGGGGACTGCGCGGGCGAGTTGCTCGGCAGCCCGGTGTCCATGCCGGTCGCCATCGCCCCCATGGCGTACCAGCAGCTCGTGCACCCGGACGGCGAACTCGCGCTGGCCCGCGCGGCGCGGTCCGCCGGCGTGGTCTTCATCGCGAGCATGCTCAGCAGTCACACCATCGAGGCGATCGCCGGTGTCGGCGCCGAGACCTGGTTCCAGCTCTACTGGCTGCGCGACCGGGCCCGGACCGGAGAACTCATCAAGCGCGCCGAGGCCGCGGGCTGTCGCGCGCTCGTCCTGACGGTGGACGTTCCCCGGATGGGACGACGACTGCGCGACATGCGCAACGCCTTCACGCTGCCGAGCACCGTGAGTGCCGCGAACCTGGAAGGTTCACCGGCCGCCGGGCGTGGATCCACCGCCCACAGTGAGCAGCCGGGCAGTTCAGCGGTCATGGTCCATACGGCCGAGGCCTTGGATCCGGCCCTGAGTTGGGCGGACTTGGAGTGGGTCCGCGACCGGACCGGTCTCCCGTTGATACTCAAGGGAATCATGGATCCGGCCGACGCGGCCAGAGCAGTCGATGCCGGGGTGCACGCGATGGTGGTCTCCAACCACGGCGGGCGCCAATTGGACGGGGCACTGCCCAGTATCAGCGCCCTGTCCTCGGTGGTACGGGAGGTGTCCGGCCGTTGCCCCGTCCTGGTGGACAGCGGGATCCGCAGCGGTACGGACGTGCTCAAGGCACTGGCGCTCGGCGCTTCGGGGGTGCTGGTCGGCAGGCCCGCGCTGTGGGGACTCGCCGCGGGCGGGCAGGACGGCGCCTCTCAGGTGCTCCGTCTGCTGCACACGGAGCTGGAGCACGCGATGACACTTGCCGGATGCGCGGACCTGTCATCGGCCCGGCGGCTCACCACGACAGCGCCGACCGGTGTCTCCGCGTCCGAGGCTGGAACGACGTCATGACCTCCACGGTGAGGCAGGGCTCGGAGCTCCATGGCGCCAAGCCGGCGACCCTGCGGATCGAGGCGCTGCACGGCTCCCTCGACGACCCGGCGCTGGACTCCATGAACCTCCTCAACGAGGTGGCGCAGCGGTTCCCGGACGCGATCTCCTTCGCGGCCGGCCGGCCCTACGAGGGCTTCTTCGACGTCGAGGAGGTCCATCGTCATCTGCGGACCTTCTGCGAACATCTCGCCCTGGTCCGCGGTTGGTCCGAGGAGGAGGTCGGCCGGCTCCTCTTCCAGTACGGCCGGACCAAGGGCGTCATCCATGACCTGGTGGCCAGGAACCTGACGGTCGACGAGGGCTTCGAGCCCGACCCGGAATCCATCGTGATCACCGTGGGCTGCCAGGAAGCGATGTTCCTGGCGCTGCGCGCGCTGCGCACGGACGAGCGCGACGTGGTGCTCGCCGTGTCGCCCACCTACGTCGGGCTCAACGGTGCCGCTCAGCTGGCCGACCTTCCGGTGCTGCCGGTGCGCGCCGGGGACCACGGGGTGGACCTCGAAGACCTGGCCCGTACTGTGCGGCGGGTGAGAGCCGAGGGCCTGCGTCCCCGGGCCTGCTACGTGATCCCCGACTTCTCCAATCCGCTGGGGGTCAGCCTGGATCTGGACACCAGACGTCGGCTGCTCGACCTGGCCGAGCAGCTCGATCTGCTGCTGCTGGAGGACAATCCGTACGGTCTGTTTCCCGCGGGCTCCGCGCGGTTGCCCACCCTGAAGGCCCTCGACACCCGTAGGCGTGTTGTCTACTTCGGGTCGTTCGCCAAGACGGCGATGCCCGGTGCCCGGGTCGGGTACGTCGTCGCGGACCAGGTGGTCACCGACGCCGGCGGCCGACGGCTGGGGCTGCTGGCCGATCAACTGGCCAAGGTGAAGAGCATGTTGACGGTGAACACCTCGCCGCTGGCCCAGGCGGTTGTCGCGGGCAAGCTGCTGGAGAACGGCTACAGCCTCGCGCGGGCCAACACGCGTCAGGCGGAGCTGTACCGCGGCAACCTCCAGGTGATGCTGCGCGGCCTGGCCGAGCGGTTCCCACCGGGCTCCGGGGTCACCTGGAACACACCCGGCGGCGGGTTCTTCCTCGTCCTCACGGTGTCGTTCCGCACCGACGACGCGCTGCTGGAGCATTCAGCGCGGCAGCACCAGGTGATCTGGACGCCCATGCACCACTTTTATGCCGGGCGGCGGCACACCCACCAGATACGTCTGTCGTTCAGCCTTCTTCAGCCCCACCAGATCAGGGCAGGTCTGGATGGACTCGCCGCACTCGTCCACGAACAGCGCTCCGAACGCTGACGGTACGGAATGAGCTCACGCTTACCTGGCAATGTGCGGCGAATGGAATGAGACCGGTGTGGCACCGCGTCCAATTCCTCTACATTCGATGTGACGACGAAGGTCGATGCACCGTGCGGACTCGAACAGGTACTCAACCCGAACGGCGGTAGGAATAATGCGCCGGATACGCATTTTTGACGCCACGCTTCGTGACGGGGAACAAGCCCCGGGCAATGCGATGTCCCCCCAGCAGAAGCTGGCGCTCGCTCTGAAACTTGAGGAACTCGGAGTTGACACGGTCGAAACCGGCTATCCCGGCTCCTCCCCCTCCGATTTCGAAGCCACGCAGTTGATCGCGAAGTCGCTCACCACAGCCGGTTTTTCCACGTTCAACCGCTGCTCGCGTGAGGACATCCGCCTGTCGATGGAGGCGGCCGGGGACAATCCGCGCCACCAGGTGCAGGTCTGCTGCACCGGCAGCGACATCCATCTGCGCCACAAACGTGGCATCACGAGGGCAGAGGCCCTCAGCGAGGTGAGCGACTCGATCCGGTACGCCCGGTCTCTGGGTGCCCTCGACATCAACCTCGCGGTCGAGGACGCGAGCCGGGGTGAGCACGAGTGGATCCGCGCGTTGGTCGGCACCGCGGTGGAGGCCGGGGCCACCGCCGTGACCCTCGCCGACACCACCGGCTTCGCGACTCCCCAGGAGTTCGCCGAACTCGTCGCCGTGGTGCGTGCCTGCATAGCCGACGACATCGTGCTCGCGACCCACTGTCACGACGATCTCGGGCTCTCCCTTGCCAACGCCCTGGCCGGCCTCGCGGCCGGAGCCGACGAGGTCCAGGCGACGCTCGCGGGCATCGGCGAGCGCTCCGGCAACACCGCGCTCGAGGAACTCGCGGCGGTGCTGTCGTACAAGGGCGCCGAACTCGGCATGGACACCGGCATTCGGACCGAACTTCTCGACGAAGCGTTCGAACTGCTTTCCGGTGCCATCTCGTTGGAGCGCTCGCGCAACAAGGCCATCTTCGGAACGAATTCCTTCGCCACCCAGGCGGGAATTCACCAGGCGGCCATGCTCCAGAATCCCGTCACGTACGAGTTCATCAGGCCCGAGAGCTTCGGACGTAGACGTTCCCTGCTCGTGGGACGGCATTCGGGTCGGTCGATACTGCGGCATCTCCTGGGACAGCTCGGGGTACCCGCCGACGACGGCCTGGTGAGCGAGCTGTACCAGGAATACATCGCGAACCGGCCGAACGGCGACTGCGACGAACTGGACGTCCTTCGTGACAAGCTGGCCGACAGGCTCGGTGTGCCGCGGAGTGTCGGAGCCACGGCGTGAACGCGGCTCCGACGACACTCATCGACAAGCTCTGGCAGAACGCGGTCGTGTGCACGGAACCCGACGGCCCCGATCTGCTCTACGTCGACCTGCACCTGGTGCACGAGGCGACCTCACCGCAGGCGTTCGACGGGCTGCGGCAGGCCGGCCGCGGGGTGCGAAGGCCCGATCTGACACTGGCGGTCGAGGATCACAACGTGCCGACCGACTCGCTGACCGTCTCCGACGCGCTCAGCCGGGAGCAATTGCAGGCACTGCGCCGCAACTGCGCCGAGCACGGTGTCGGCCTGTTCCCGCACGGCCATCGACAGCAGGGCGTGGTCCATGTCGTCGGCCCCGAACTCGGTCTCGTCCAGCCGGGCATGACCGTGGTGTGCGGAGACAGCCATACGTCCACCCACGGCGCCTTCGGTGCGCTCGCGTTCGGCGTGGGAACAAGCGATGTCGAGCACGTGCTCGCCACCCAGACCGTCGCGATCCAACAGCCGAAGACGATGGCGGTGGAGTTCACCGGCACCCCGGCCGACGGTGTCACCGCCAAGGACCTGATGCTCGCCCTGATCACGGAGATCGGCGCCAACGGCGCGCACGGCCACATCGTGGAGTACCACGGCGAGGCGGTGCGCTCCCTCTCCATGGAGAGCCGGATGACGATGTGCAACCTCAGTGTGGAGGCAGGCGCCAGGGCCGGGCTGATAGCACCCGACGAGACGACCTTCGCCTACCTAGCGGACCGGCCCGGCAGTCCGTCCGGACCGGCCTGGGAGGACGCGCTCGCCCACTGGCGCACCTTGACGACCGACACGTCGGCCGTCTTCGACCGCACCGTCACCGTCGACGTCTGCGGGCTGACCCCCTGGGTGACCTGGGGAACCAACCCCGGCCAGGCGGTGCCGCTCGGCGGAGCCGTGCCCGATCCCGACGCCCTCGCCGACCCGGAGGAACGGGCTTCGGCACGACGGGCGCTCGAGTACATGGACCTCGTACCGGGCACGCCGATGCGGGAGATCGGCATCGACACCGTCTTCATCGGCTCGTGCACCAACGGCCGTATCGAAGACCTCCGAGCCGCCGCGGACGTGCTCCGCGGCCATCGGGTCGCCGACGGCGTACGCGTGCTGGTGGTCCCCGGCTCCATGGAGGTCCGCACCCGGGCGGAACAGGAAGGCCTGCACGAGGTCTTCACCGGGGCGGGAGCCGAATGGCGTCTGCCGGGCTGCTCCATGTGCCTGGGCATGAACACCGACCGGCTCCCCGGCAAGCAGCGCTGCGCGTCCACCAGTAACCGGAACTACGAGGGACGACAGGGACCGCAAGCGAGGACACATCTGGTGTCCCCCGCCATCGCCGCCGCCACCGCGGTCGCCGGCAGGCTCGCCCTCCCCGCAGACCTGCCCTAAGGAGATCCTCGTGGAACCGCTGAGCACCCACACCGGGAGGTGTCTGCCGCTGCGCCGCAGCAATGTGGACACCGATCAGATCATCCCCAGCCAGCACTGCAGGAGTCTGTACCGGACCGGATACGCCGACGCGCTGTTCGCCAGATGGCGATCGGACCCCGGCTTCGTCCTGGAACAGCCCGAACGGTCGGGCGCGACAGTCCTGTTGGCCGGCCCCCACTTCGCCACGGGCAGTTCGCGCGAACATGCCGTCTGGGCGCTCCGGGACTGGGGCGTCGCCGCTGTCATAGCGCCCAGCTTCGGCGACATCTTCGGCCGCAACGCTCTCAAGAACGGCCTGCTGGCCGTCACGTTGCCGGAGCCGGCCGTCGCCTGGCTTCTCCAGCGGGCCGAAGACGACAGTGAGTTCGAGGCCACCATCGATCTGCTGCGCTGCCAGGTCTCGGCCGGCGGACGAAGCTGGACCTTCGACATCGACGGGCGCGCACGGCGGATGCTGCTCGCGGGACACGACGACATCACCGCCACCCTGACGAGGGAGGCGGCCATTGCCGCCCACGAGAGTTCACGCCGTCACTGGCTGCCCGTGCTGACGCCCGACATGGCACCGGTTCCGTCGGAAACCCGCTGAGGAACGAATATGTCAGTCATCGCTGTCATTCCCGGCGACGGTATCGGGCCCGAGGTGGTCGAGCAGGCCATGCTGACGCTGGACCAGCTCCAGCTCGGCCTCGACTTCGACCTCCTCGACCACGTCAACGCCGACACCTTTCTCCGTACCGGAGTAGCGCTCTCCGACGACGACTTCGAGCGGGTGAGGTCCAGCCGCTCGGTGTTGCTCGGGGCCATCGGTGACCCCCGGGTCGGCTCGCCGGCGTACGGCCGGGG
Organism: Streptomyces sp. NPDC057950; assembly: GCF_042887295.1. Lineage (NCBI taxonomy): Bacteria > Bacillati > Actinomycetota > Actinomycetes > Kitasatosporales > Streptomycetaceae > Streptomyces > Streptomyces sp. NPDC057950. The sequence goes on along the minus strand of NZ_JBHVPP010000017.1, from coordinate 192,365 downwards.
CGTTCTGCTCCGTCTGCGCTTCGAGTTGGACCTGTACGTCAACCACCGCCCGGCGAAACTGCTGCACGACCGGCTGAGCCCACTCAGGGCGTCCAGTGCGCGGGCAGTGGACTGCATCGTCATCAGGGAGAACACCGAGGGCCTCTACACCGGTGCGGGCGGTTCGGTGCACCCCGGTTCGGAACACGAGATCGCCTTGGACGTGGATCTCAGCAGCTATCACGGGACGGCCCGTATCGTCGACTACGCGTTCTCCGTCGCACGCCGTGAGGTGTGCGTGGTGGACAAGGCGAACGCCGTGGAATTCGGCGGGAGTCTGTGGCAGAGGTGCTGGCGGGCAGCCGCGTCACGCCATCCCGACAAGGTCTCCAGACACCTCTACGTCGATGCCGCCGCGATGCAGCTGGTCACCGATCCCACCGGATTCGATGTGATCGTGACCAACAACTCCTACGGCGACATCCTCAGCGACATCGCGTCCGCGATCGCCGGCGGTATCGGCACGGCGGCGTCGGCCAATCTGAACCCGGAACGCGGCTTCGGCCTCTACGAGCCCGTCCACGGCAGCGCACCGGACATCGCGGGCAAGCAGATCGCCAATCCGGTCGGCGCCATCCTCAGCGCCGGGCTGCTCATCGACGACCTGGGCCACCACGAGGAGGCCGCCGCCCTGCGAGCCGCGCTCTCCGACGCCGTGGCAGCCGGGGAAACCACCCCCGATCTCGGTGGTTCGCTGGACACCCGTCGCGCCGGCGAGGCGATACGAGCCCGGTTGTGAACCGAGCGGACGTCACGCGCGGCGCCAGACATTCATCAGGACACCCAACGACAGGAGTGACCATGTCCAGCAGGGCCGAGTCGGTCGAGGTGCTCGACGCGTCGGTGCAGGAACAGTGGAAGGCGGTGGCCGAGACCGGCGCCGCCGGACTCGCGTCGTCATATGTGCTGTGCAACGCGGTCTTGGGACTGGCACGGACCGGCGTCGCGGCCCGGCTGTCCCTCGAGTGGAAGCCCCTCTCGGACCTGGTCCCGCCGGGTGCCTACACCGAGCTGGCGGGGAACGTGCTGCGCTTCGTGGAGGTGCGCGGCCTGGTCGAGTCACAGGGGGACTCGTGGCGGCTGACCCCGAGTGGCGCTGCCCTGTTCGGTGAGGTACCCGAGGCGGTGATCGGCTACTACACCGAAGCCTACGGGCCGGTGCTCAGGAACATCGAGGGACTCCTCACCGGACGCCTCCGGTACGGTGCCGACGTGGCGCGTGACACCGAGGCGCTCGGCCGCCGCTGCGAGGTGCTGTTCCGGAGCGTCGGCATGAACGTGGTCCGCGATCTGGTCGGGAAGTACCAGGCCGAGCGAGTACTGGACCTCGGCTGCGGAACCGGTGGACTGGTACTCGATCTGTGCCGGGAGGACCCCCAACTGCGGGCGGTGGGCCTGGACATCGCCGAGGACGCAGTGGCGCTGGGCTCGAAGCGGGCGGTGGAGGAGGGCCTCGACGACCGGGCGTCTTTCGTCGTCGGTGACGCGTTCGCGCCGCAGGACTGGCCCGAGGCCGCCAGGGAATGCGATCTCTTCATCGCCGTCGGCGCCGTGCACGAGCACTTCCGGGACGGTGAGGAGGCGGTGGTCGAACTGCTGCGCGCCTACTCGGATCTGCTCGCGGGCAAGCCGGGCAGTGTACTGGTCCTCGCCGAGCCCGAACTGTTCACGGACGCCGAGGACGCGGACTTCTTCCTGGTCCACGCGCTCACCGAACAGGGCTTCCCGCAGCCCCGGGAGCCGTGGCTGAAGGTCATCGAGGCGGCCGGGCTCACGTGCCGACGGGTCCAGTCGGTGCCCAACACCATGTTCCGTTTCGCGTACTACGAGATCACGGCCGGAGCACCGGCCCGGTGAAGCCGTCTCTGCGGGCGCAGGCGGTCGCCCCCATGGAGCTGGCCGGGCTGCAGCGTCTGGCTCGCTCCGGCTCGCTGGACATCGCGTTGGGCATACCCCCGGGCGACCCGCCCGCGGCCGTCGTGGACGCCGCGGTGTCGGCCCTGCGCCAGGGCCGGCACCAGTACGCCGACACGTCGGGGCTGCCCGAGTTGCGTGCCGTCATCGCTGCGGACGCCCTGCGGACCCACGGGGTCGTCGTGGATCCGGACACCGAGATCACGGTGACGGTGGGCGCCACGGAGGCGTTGCTGACCTCCCTTCTGGCCGTCACCGATCCCGGTGACGAAGTCCTGCTGCTGGAGCCCTACTTCGAGCTCTACCCCGGGGTCGTCGAACTGACGGGAGCGGTACCGCGCTTCGTGCGGCTGCGGGCACCGGACTGGCGACTCACCGAGGACGCGCTGACGGGCGCGCTCTCGCCGCGGACGCGGGCAGTGGTGCTGAACACACCGCACAATCCGACCGGACGGGTCTTCGACGCCGAAGAGCTCGACCTCGTGATGAACGTGTGCCAGGAGCAGGGCATCGTCTGCATCACCGACGAGGTCTACGACTGCACGGTCTTCGACGGGCGCCGGCACCTGTCCCCGCTCGCGATGCCGCGAGCCCGGTCGAACAGCGTGATCGTCGGCAGCCTGTCCAAGAAGATGCAGATGACGGGATGGCGCATCGGATACTGCATCGCCGACCCGGAGATGACAACGGTGCTGCGCAGGATCCATGAGCACACGACCGTGGGCACCAACCATCCCCTGCAGTACGGTGCGTCCGCGCTGCAGGCATCCGATGTCCTGGACGGCCGGCTTCTGTTCCAGGAACAACGGGACGAGCTGGTGGCCGGGCTGTCCGCGTTGGGATTCACCGTGAGTCCCCCCGAGGGGGGTTGGTTCGTCTTCGCGGGCACCGAAGCCCTCGGCTGGTCCGCACGGGCGCTCTCCCGCCGCCTGGCGGAATCGGCGGGCGTCCTGGTCGCACCGGGCTCCCCGTTCTTCCAGCGGCAGGAGGACAGCGACCGCTGGATACGGACGACCTTCGTCCGCGGCGCCGAAACCACTCGCAAGGCCCTCGACCGGATGGCGGCGTTTCTCGCGGCCGAGGATCCGCCGTCCAGGTGATCCGGCCCGGCGGTCGTGGCCGCCGACCCGTCGTGCGATGAACTGCGCCGCGCCGGGCCGGACTTCGTCCCGGTCCGCGGACGGGTCCGACGGGTACACGGGGCCCGTCACCGTCCCGGCGTCGGACCCACCGCCGGCCAGGACGCGCCCGCCTGCCTCCCGGGTCGACCAGAGAGCCCCGAGCACTCAGGCGTGGACGGGGAAGGACGCCTGGAACGCCAGGCGCTCGTCGGCCCCCTCGCCGATACGGGCGAGAACCCCGTCGAGCGTGAGGAACTCCTCCCACACCGCCCGGCCGGTCGCCTCGGCCAGCCGGGCCACGACGAGATCCTCCAGGGCGGGGACACGCTTGTTCTTCCAGATCTTGTCCGCGAGGCTCACCAGGAGGTCCTCCAGACCGGCACCGGACTCCGCCCACGAGGCATGCGTCGCGGCGAAGCGGGCCAGCCGCGGGCCGACGCCGTGGTCGAGCAGAAGAGTCCGCCCGGCCTCCTCATGCTCCGCCCCGGGTCCGGAGAGCTCGGAGATGTGCACCGTCTTTCCCACATCATGCGTCGCCGCTCCGAACAACACGGCCTCGCGGTCGAAGGTCAAGGCGGGGTGGTTCAGGCCCACCCGGTCGACCAGTTGGTGCGCGACATCATGGACGGCTCGCAGATGAGCCGCCAACCGCGGCGGACTTCCCAGTTCCGTCAGTAGCTCAGCGACACGATCCGGCAGCGGGAGCAGGGGCGGGTCGGCGGCGCCGCTCATGGCCCTCGACAGGAGAGTGTGGGTCGTCACCGCGCAAAGGTACTGACCGCACTCCCCCCGGCGGGGCTGTTTCGAGGAGCCGGTAGGAGACCTGCGCGGCCCACAGGCCGACCGGAACGCTCGCGCCCCGCCGACTCGGCCGCGTCGAGTACGCGCCGCGTGTCGACGAGGGCATCGGATCCCGGCCGGCCCTGCCGTGGGCTGAGCGGACCCACGCCCTCGGACGTGGTCAGGATGCCGCCGTCCGAAGGGCGAACGTCACCAGGCGACGGGGAGTTCGACGGGTCCGAAGGTGCCCATGTGGGCGAAGGAGATCTGCTCGACGGGCACGGCGAGCCGGAGTTCCGGAAGCCGCCGCAACAGCGTGGGCAACGCCGTCTGCAGGTCCGCCCGAACCAGACTCTGCCCCAGACACTGGTGGCTGCCGTGCCCGAAGGCCAGGTGGCGGGGGGCGGTGCGGCCGGTGTCCATCGTGTTCGGGGAGTCGAAGACCGAGTGGTCCCGGTTGGCCGCGGACAGGCCGACGAACACCCCGTCGCCGGCGCGCAGCAACTGGCCGCCGATCTCCATGTCCTCGGTGACGACCCGGGCGAAGCCCGCGTCGGCCGCGGAAAGGTAGCGCAGCAGTTCTTCCACGGCCCCCGCCAGGAAGGCGGGGTCGTCCGTGTCCCGCACCCTGGCCCGCTGATCGGGATCACCGAGCAGGGCCAGGACACTGAGCGCGATCATGTTCGTTGTTGCCTCGTGCCCCGAGATCAGCAGCAGCAGCGCGAGGTCGGCCAGCTCGTCCCGGGTGATGCTGCCGACGGCCAGCTGCTCGGTGACCAACCGGCTGATGATGTCGTCCTCGGGCCGGCGTTCCTTGACCACGGTCAACTCACGCAGGAACTCCCGCATCTCCGTCCCGGCCTGCTCCACCTCCTCGGCCGAGGAATGCGTGTCGAGCAGGGACATGCTGTGCTTCTGGAAGAAGTCGTGCTCCTCGTACGGAATGCCGAGCATCAGGGAGATCACGAGGGAGGGGAAGGGGAGCGCGAACTCCGCCACCAGGTCGGCGGGGGACCCGTGGAGCATCATCGTGTCGATGAGGCCGTCGGCCATTTCCTGGATCCGGGGTCGCAGTTCGGCCGTTCGCCGGGCCGAGAAGTCACGGGCGACCATGCTCCGCAGACGGGTGTGGTCGGGGTCGTCCATCCGGTTGAAGGAAGCCCGCAGCGGTGTCATGACCTGCGAGGCCGGCGAGACCGTGGGCATGTCCTCACGGGCTCCGTCGCTGCTGACGCGCGGGTCGGAGAGGACCGCGCGCACGTCCTCGTAGCGAGTTGCCACCCAGGCCTCGCGCCCGTTCCACAGCCTTACGCGGCGCAGGCCCCCGGCCTTGTTCCAGGCGACGTAGGCGGCCGGCGGGTCGAAGGGGCAACCGGTGCGGGTGGCCGGGTAGTGCGGAAGGTCGGCGTCGATGTTCACGAGACACCCTTCATGGGACTCGACGACAGGGAGGAGGAGCCGGAGAACTGCGCGCGGGTCTCCGCCGCCCAGCGGACGGCCGGGCCCATGGCCAGGGCGGACAGGAGGAACGCGCCGCCGAGGACGAACCAGCCGGGAGTCCCGTACCGGATGAGCAGGGACGTCAGAAGGACCGGCGCGATCATGACGGAGGCCGCGTAGCCGGTGAAGAAGAATCCCTGGTACTGACCCTGTTTCTCCGGTGGTGCCAGTTCGTAGGCCACCACCCACGCCGCGGCGGACAGCACCATCTCGCCGTAGACGTGGACCGCGCCGCCGAGGACGAGCAGGAGGCTCGCGGTGACGGCCGTCCCCATGGACGAGAGCGCGAACAGCACGCAACACAGCAGAAGCGCCACTCCGGATCGCCGGAACGCCGCGACGGCCAGGGGCAGGCTGTCCACCTTCTTGGCGATGCCGACCTGGAACGACACGACGGTCGCGGTGTTGACCAGGAACAGCAGGGTCACCAGCCATCGCGGGGCAGTCGTGTGACTGACGATCCACAGTGGGAGCACGATCTCCAGCAGGACCGCGTACAGGGACAGCACCACGCTGATGAGTGTGATCAGCGCGAACGGGCGGTCGCGCAGCACTGCCAGCCTGGGCTCACCAGGGGCTGCCGCCGGCGCGGGAGCCGTCTGAGGCAGGGTCATGAGCAGCAGTGCGGAAACCAGGAAGCTCAGCGCGTCAAGGACCAGTACGACGCGAAAGGCGTTGTCGGTGCCTATCTGTATCGCGAACCCTGCGAGCAGCGCGCCCGCCGCGACTCCGGCGTTGTTGACCGAGCGCAGATAGGCGCGGGTGCGGACGAGATCCGTGCCTTGCAGGACGGCGGCCAGTGTCGCCTGGAGGGCCGCTCGGCCGCCTCTCTCAAGGACGACGAACGCACAGGCCACGAGGACGAATTGGGCGAATGAACCGATGAAGAGGTAGCCGGAGGCCGCGATCCCGTTGAGGGCCACCAGCGCGGCCGCGGTATCCCGGGGACCCCTGCGGTCCGCCAGGTGGCCGAGCGGCACCCCGGCCAGCAGCCCGACGAGGCCCGCGATGCTCAGCCCCAGCCCGAGTCGGGCCGGGGTGAACCCGATGACTTTCGTGAAATACAGGGCCGAACACGTCATGAAGGCACCGTTGCCCATCGTCATGAACAACGTCGCCGACGTGAGGCTGCGAGCAGGCCCGCGGGCGGGAAGAATTAGTTTGGCCACGAAGCCGGATTCTAGACGGGTCAGGTAATTCGGTAGCCATTGTTCCAGCGGACAAGAATGACCGCACAATTACTCGGAAACCCTAGACTGAGGGCCTTCTGGCCTGCGCGGCCACGACAGGGTCTGCGACGCGAGCACCCGACCGCAAGGAGTGTCTCTGGTCATGGCGTATCCGAAAACGAAGCCGAGCGAAGGCGTGCCAGCGCGTCCATTCCTTCCGGGCATCGAACGAGAAGTCCTGGAATACTGGGAGACGGATCAGACTTTCCGGGCGAGCGTTGACGCGCGCGCGACGGAGACGAACGACGGAAATGAGTTCGTCCTCCTGGACGGACCCCCGTTCGCGGACGGCCTGCCGCACTACGGTCATCTGCTGGCCGGCTACGCCAAGGATGCGGCATCGCGCTACCAGACGATGCGCGGGCACCGCGTCGAACGGCGTTTTGGCTGGACCTGCCATGGTCTGCCGTCCGAGATGGAAGCCGAGAAGCTGCTGGGCCTCTCCTCCAAGCGCGACATCGAGACGCTGGGTGTGGCCGAGTTCAACGAGGTCTGCCGTACTTCGGTGATGCGTCATACCAAGGAGTGGCGCGACTACGTCACTCGTCAGGCCCGGTGGGTGGACTTCGACAACGACTGCAAGACGATGGACCTGGACTACATGGAAAGCGTCATGTGGGCCTTCAAATCCCTGTGGGACAAGGGCTTGATCTACCAGGGCCACTCAATGTCCTGGTATTGCGGATCCTGTGAGACACCGCTCTCCGATTCCGAGAGCGAAGGCACCATGGACCACAGGGAGACCGGGCGGGAGCGGTCGGATCCGGAGCTGACCCTGGGACTGCGGCTGGAGACGGGCGAGTTGGCGCTCGTCTGGACACGGTCACCGTGGACGCTGCCGTCCGCCCTCGCCATCGCGGTCCATCCCCAAGCCGAGTACGTCACCGTCGAACACGGCGGGGAACGCTATCTGCTGGCCGCGGACCGCCTGTCGGATCACGCTCACGAACTGGGCGAGAACCTCGCTGACCGAGTGGTGGCCACGGTCCCGGGCACGGAGTTGGCAGGTCTCCGGTACACCCCCGCGTTCGGCTTCTTCGCCGGCCACGACCGCGCGCACAGGGTGCTCACGGCGGCCCATGTGAGCCTCGACGAGGGAACCGGTGTCGTGCCGGTCGCTCCCGCCTTCGGCCAGGACGACAAGGCTGCCGCCGAAGCGGCCGGTATCGCCCTGGTGGTTCCCGTCGACGCGGCGTGCCGGTTCACCGACGAAGTGCCGCCCTACGCGGGGCAGTCGGTCCTCGACGCGAACCCCGCCATCGTGCGCGATCTCAAGGCGTCGGGTGCCGTGCTGCGCCATGGGGCGCGCCGTCACACCTGCCCGCACTGCTGGCGATGCGGGACGCGGTTGATCGAGCGGGCCCTGCCGTCCTGGTTCCTGGCCCTCGGCGGCATACGCCGCAGGATGCTCGAGCTCAACCAGCAGATCGTCTGGTCACCGGAGCGCGTCCGCGACGGGCAGTTCGGCAAGTGGCTGGAGAACGTCCACGACTGGAACATCTCCCGGAACCGGTACTGGGGCGCCCCCATGCCGATCTGGGTCTCGGACGATCCGGCGTACCCGAGGACCGATGTCTACGGTTCGCTGGACGACCTCCGTCGGGACTTCGGGGTGCGACTGACCGACCTGCACCGACCTGCCATCGACGAGCTGACGCGGCCGAATCCCGACGACCCGACCGGACGTTCGACGATGCGCAGGATCCCCGAGGTCCTGGACTGCTGGTTCGAGACAGGATCGATGCCCTTCGCCCAGGTCCACTACCCGTTCGAGAACGCGGAGTGGTTCGAACGCCACAGCCCCTGCGACCTGGTGGTCGAGTACCACGCCCAGACCCGCGGCTGGTTCTACTACATGCACATCCTGGCCACGGCGTTGTTCGACCGCCCGGCGTTCGGCAACTGCTCGGTTCTCGGAGTGGTGCAGGGCACCGACGGTCATGCCATGTCCAAGTCCCGGAACAACTACCTGGACATCGGCGAGATATTCGACCGCGACGGCTCGGACGCGATGCGCTGGTCGCTGATCAGCTCGCCGCTGGTGCGGGGCGGCGACCTCGTGGTCACCAGCCGTGGCAGCCAGGACGCCGTGCGCCAGGCAGTCCTGCCGTTGTGGAACGCCTGGGCGTTTCTCGCGCTGTACGCGGGGACTTCAGGTGTCGAGAGTCGGTGGCACACCGAGAGCCGGCAGGTGCTGGACCGGTATCTGCTCGCCAGAACACATCTTCTGGTGGCCACGGCCAGGAAAACCATGGACGCCCATGACCTTTCGGCCACGTGCGCGGCGGTGCGGGACTTCCTGGACATGCTCACCAACTGGTACATCCGCTGTTCGCGCTCCCGGTTCGCCTCCGGGGACGCCGACGCGATCGACACGCTGCACACGGTGCTGGAAGTCCTCTGCCGTGTGATGGCACCACTGCTGCCGATGATCAGCGAGGAGATATGGAGAGGGCTGACCGGCAACCGCTCGGTCCACCTGACCGACTGGCCGGACGCGTCGGACCTCCCGGCGGACGACGCCCTGGTCACCGCGATGGAACGGACGCGACAGATCGTCTCGTCCGCGCTGTCCCTGCGCCGCGCGGACGGCCTGCGGGTCCGGCTGCCGCTGGCCACTTTGACGGTCGTCGCCGATGACAACACCGCCCTGGAACCGCTCGCCGGGCTGATCCGTGAACAGGCCAACATCAAGAAGGTCGTGTTCACCACCGACATCACCTCCTACGGGCGGTACCAGCTCTCGGTGAACCCACGTGCCTGCGGCCGCCGCCTCGGCAGCCGAACCCAGGAGGTCATCGATGCCGTCGCGGCCGGCGCCTGGACCAGGGACCAGGACGGCGGCATCTCCATCGCGGGGATCCCCATGCGGCCCGGAGAGACCGAGCAGCACCTGGTCGCCGACGCTCCCGGGTCCGCGGTACTGCCCGATGACGCCGGCCTCGTCGTGCTCGACACCCGGGTCACCGAGGAACTGGCGGCCGAGGGGATGGCCCGAGATCTGGTGAGGGTCGCGCAACAGGCCCGCCGGGCCGCGGGACTCCAACTCCTCGACCGGATCAAGCTGACTTTCGAAGTACCCGACGACGTGGCCACCGCCGTCAGGCCGTATCAGGCGTTCATCGCGCGGGAGACGGTGGCTGACACGGTTCACTACGGCCCCGCGGGCCGAGAGGTCTTCACGGGATCGGTCGGAGACGGCGAGCAGGCCAGGGCATCGGTGAGCACCGTGCTCTCCGGAAGGAGCACCCCGTGACAGAGATCGGGCGACGCCTCGAGCAGCTGGTGTCCGCGCGGGCCGAACGCAGCCCCGGGGACTGCGCGGTGGTGGACGAGGCCGAGCGGCTGAGCTACGGCGATCTCGAGCGCCGCGGCAACCGTGTGGCCAACGCCCTCATCGCCAGTGGTCTGAGGCCGGGCGACCGGGTCTGCCTGCTGGTTCCGAAATCGGCCTCGGCCATCGCCGGCATCCTCGGGGTTCTGAAGGCGGGAGGGGTCTGTGTTCCCCTCGACGCGGCGAGCCCGATGCTCCGGCTGGCGTCGGTGGTGCGGCAGTGCGCACCAGGCCGGCTGATGGTCGCTCCCGAGTGCGCCGCCGTCGCGGAGCGGCTCGCGGAAGAGGTCGGGCCGCACACGCTCAGCGGCGTCCTCCGGCTCGGGGAGGAGGAATCCGCCGCGGACACCGCGCCGACGCCGGTCCCTGCCGGTGACTGCGCCTACATCCTGTTCACATCCGGTTCCGCGGGCCGGCCGAAAGGCGTGGCCATCACCCACGCCAACGTGGCTCACTTCGTCTCATGGGCCAACGAGCATTTCGGAGTGCGGCCCGGCGACCGGATCTCGTGTCAGTTGCCACTGCACTTCGACGGCTCTCTCTGGGACGTGTTCGGAGCGCTGTCCGCCGGAGCGGAACTGCACCTGCTCTCCGGGCGGAGGAACCTGCTTCCGAGCACGGTCGCCGAGTTCATCAGGGAATCGCGGTTGACCCAGTGGCTCACCGTGCCCTCGGTGATGACGTCGATGGCCGGTCTCGACGTGGTGGCCCACGGAGACTTCCCGGAGTTGCGCAGGGTGTTCTGGGGCGGGGACGTGCTCTCGCTCCCCGCCCTGAGGTACTGGATGTCGCGCCTGCCCCACGTGCGGTTCACGAACATGTACGGCCCGACGGAGACGACCATCGTGTCCAGTTGCCACACCCTGGCGACGATTCCCGACGGGGACGCGGCGGCCGTACCGATCGGCCGACCGGTACCCGGCAAGTATTTCCAGGTGCTGGACGGCGACATGCGTCCTGCTCGGCCGGGCGCAGTCGGTGATCTGCATATCTCCGGCGCCGGACTCACACCCGGCTACTGGGGTGACCCGGCGCTGACGGAGAGGTCGTTCGTCGAGTGGCCGTCCGGGTCGGGCGCGCGCTGGTACCGGACCGGCGACCTGGCCAGGGAGGACGGCCAGGGAGTGTTCCACTTCCACGGGCGTGCGGACCGTCAGATCAAGTCGAGCGGTCACCGTATCGAGCTCGACGAAGTCGCGGCCGCGCTGCGGGACCTGCCCGGGCTCAAGGACATCGCCGTAGTCAGCGTCCCGGCCCCCGGCGCCGAGGGAAACCGGATCTGTGCGGCCTATGTCCCGCTGCCCGGCTCCGGGTCCACCCCCGCACAGCTACGGACCGCCCTGGCGGCGAATCTGCCGCAGTACATGCTTCCCTCGCAATGGCGTGCCTATGAATCCCTACCGCTGAACGCGAACGGGAAGATCGACCATCTGGCAGTGCGGCAGGCTTTTCTCAACGAGAGGATTGGGTGAGGAATGAACGGATATCCCGGGCAGGAAGAGGTCAGCCGCACCATTCTGGAGAACCTGCGGGACAAATTGTTCCTTGAGGGGGTGACAGCGGATACGAACCTCGTCGAGTCCGGCAAGATCGATTCCGCCGGATTCATTCGCCTTTTCGTTGTCCTGGAGGAGGAGTTCGAGATCGAGGTCACTGCCCGCGACCTGTCCTTGGACCGTTTCCAGTCGGTCCGCAGCATCAGCGAATTCGTGATCGAGAAGCTGCGGCAGAACAGCGGGAGCGGAATCTCCCTGGAGGCGGATCGGGCATGAGCGACTACCGGATCACGGGATACACGCCGCAGGACCGGCAAGCCGTTGTCGAGTTCCAGCAGATGCTCTGGCAGGGCGGCCCCCAGGGAAACTCCTCGTATCTCGACTGGAAGTTCGCCGACAACCCGTACCTGGACGACCGTTACGTCACCTTGGCGTGGGAGGAGAACGAACTCGTAGGCATGCTCGGGGTCTTCGGATCGTCCTGGGAGGTCGACGGCCACGGCAAGGTGACGTTGCCGTGTCTTGCCGACACGGTGGTGGCCCCCGCACACCGGGGTGGACCGCTGTTCGGGCTCATGCTGGACCGGGTCATCGACCGGCTGCACGGCGACGGGGTGCCGTGGCTGCTCGATTTCGGCGACCAGCCAGCCGGACCGGCCATGCTGATGAACGGCTGGACGGCGGTCGGACCCTGGCCGGTCGCCAGCGCCGAGCGCGGGGCGCCTGTGCCTCTCCAGGGGGCGTGGGAAGACCTGGAGGCCGTTCGAGGTTCCCGGTCAGGAGCGGTCATCAGTCCCCTCGCGACCAGCTCTCCCGAGTTGCCGAAGCTGGCCTCCAGGCTTGCCCCCCGCGGCAGTGTTCGGGTGGTCCGTGACGAGGAGTATTTCGGGTGGCGAGCCGCGAACCCGCTGGCACGGTACTTCCACCTCGTGGCGGATTCGAACGGGACGGTCGGATACCTGATCGCTCATCGCACCTCGGTGGACTCCGACGACGGCCCCACCCCGACCACGATCGTGGAGTGCGAGGCTGTGGACGACGACATCTGGTGCGACCTGATCGAGGCGGCTCTGGCCACGGTGCCGGGGAAGGTGGTGACGATGTGGGTGCGCGATCTGCCCCCGTCCCGCATGGACGGGATCGAGTCGCTCGGCCTCTCGCTGACGGAACCGAGCGGGCGGTTGAGCCAGGACATCCACCTGCCCAAGCTCGTGATGCGCTCCACCGGTGTGCTGGACGGCCAGGCGTCACCACTCACCACCCTGAGCTCCCCGTCGGTGTGGGACATGCGCGGTGTCTCCGGACGCGGCTGGCGTTGAGACCGGCTGCGGGCACCGCCAACCGCTCTGGCTGGAGGAGTTGCGGAGCGAACCGGCATGAACGACTCGGGCCGGATTCGTTCACCGGTGACCGCGAAGGTTCGCCGGGGCGAAGGACGAACTGATGCGGTCAGACAGGTGGACGTGGGCCGGTGCTGGTGACGGTGCCGGTCCACCAGTCCGGTTGATCGGATTCGCACCAGAGCACCTCGAGGCGTCTGTGTGTGAACTCTTCGGCCTTCTGGCGGCAGGCGTCCTGCGCGGCACCGGGCGCGGAAGAGGACGCGGGATCGTCGAGAGCGCCGTCGGCGACGCCCGACGGTTCGGTGAAGTAGAGCGCGTACCGCCATCTTTCGACGGTTCGGTAGAGCACGAGAGACGTCGGAGTTCCGATGGTGTGCCAGTACGGCCGCCGCTTGCTTGCCATGTCCGCACGGTACTGGCCCCCGGTCGGGTCCACAGCCACGATCAGACGGCTTGGGCCAGTGGACGTCCGCGCCGGCGGATGGCCTTTTCGCTGCGGACGCGGGCGCCGGGCTCGGCGGGGCGGGTGGTGGCCGTCCGGACGACGAAGTACTCGTCGTCGGGCCTGAGCGGGCGGGGACGGCCTCCCGCCCAGCGCGGGGCCAGGCGGGCCAGGCCGATCTCGTTCAACCGGTGGATCACCTCGCGGACGGTGTCCTCGTCGGCCGCCGCCAGCTGGGCGATCACCGGCACCCCGTTCCCGCCCTCCGACGCCGACAGCGTCATCGCCCGCCGACAGCGCACCCAACGGGTGCTGCCACGGCGCACGATCCGCTGCGGCTTCTGCCCCTTCCGGCGGTCAGTCCGCGTGCACGGACAGGCTCAGCCACCGCGCGTCCAGCGGTCGGAATCGGACGTCACCGCACATCCGACCGTCACGGCCTCCGGCCCGGCGAGCCTGTCCGGCCACAGCACTAGCTGTTCGGGGCGTCGAAGCGCACCGAGCGCACTTCGAGCTGGTCGGTGGCCGGGTTGCCGTGCGCGCGGAGCCGCCATTGGTCGCCCGTGCAGCTCGAACCGCGGTAGACGGTCACGGAGGTGTCGGTCCGGTTGTGCGGACCGTAGCCCGCGGGCACGTCGTCGTCGCCGACCGCGTAGAGATTGATGCACTTGCCGCTGTGCGGGTCGTGCAGGGTCACGCGCTCCTCGTGCCCGAGGCCGGTGACGTACTTGTAGGTGAAGTCTCCCGTGGCCGACAGGGCGGACCCCGGCAGCGCGAGGACCAGGGCGAAGGCACCGAGGGCGGTGGCGACGGTGTTGCGGAGCTTCATGGCGGGGCCCTTCCGAAGATGATCAAAGGATGCTGCGGGCCCGACCCTAGGAGCGACGACCTGCGGCGAATCGATCCGCCGCGGCCCCCTCCGCGGCGCGTCCCCGCAGCACCACCCGTCCGGACCATTGCTGCCGGACGGGCCGACGAACGGTCCATCCACCGTCCAGTGGTGCGGCCACGCCGCCGCTGGTCCCGCCCCGGCACCGAACGAGACACATCGGCGACGAACTCCGTCAGCTCAACCCGGAGCCGCTCCCCCTCCCCCGGCCCCACCACATGCGGATACCCACCAACCGAGATCACTCGACGTCCGGGAGTCCTCCAAGGGCCTGTCGTGAAGGTGACTCGTGGGGAGATCCGCCGCGCTGGGCGGAGCCCGGATGGCGAACGGCGATACTACGGGGTCCCACCAGGGGTGGCTCCCGCTGCGATGAGGAGATCGGCGGTTTCGGGATGAGGGCCGTGGTTCGCCCACTTCAGGGGGGACCAACCCGTGCCGTGATCCTCGTGAAGGTTCACATCGGCGCCGTGCGCCAACAGTTCGCGCACCGTTTCGGTGTGCCCCCAGCATGCGGCCGCGCACAAGGGCGTGCCCTCCGCGCCGATTCCGCTGCTCTCGGCGTTCGGAGAAGCCCCAGCCGTCAGAAGCAGACGGACGATCTCGGCTTTCCCGTTCACGGATGCCTCGTACAGAGGAGTGGTGCCCACACCGTCCGCCCGGTCCGGGTCGACTCCAGCCCGCAGAACGGCCTTCACGACCGCAGTGTCACCCCCCGGAATGGCCGCGAAGAGACGTCGGGAGAGCTTCTTGTGCTGCCGCCGGTTCATGGGGGGCGAGGTTAGCGATCGGATGCGTCGCGGGGCCAGTCATATCCACTCGTTGGTGGCCGCGACCAGCGCGTGACCCTGATCGGCTCTCGCGACGGGCCCTGATCCGACTCCGCGCCGGCTCCCCCAGTTGTTCGGGGTGTCGAGATCTGCGGCGGACCGCGTCGTCGACCGTCTCGGTTCTCGAGCCGACTTGGACGATCCCCCGAGACCTCCGCCTCAAAGGTGTCGGCGTCCACCACGCCGTGCTCGGGATCGTCGATCCGGCGGGCTCCGATGAGCACGTGATCCACGTTCCGCGCGCGGCTCACTTTGACGCAACTGATCCACGGGGCTGCGGAGATGGAGCGTGGCGGGTCAACCCTCCGGGGGAGGCCGAGGACGCCCCCGCCGTTGCGGACGTCGAGCCGTCCTTGGCGGCCTCGGGTACCAGACCTGGTCGACCTGACCAACTGTATCGATCACGAGATGCACCTGGCCGAGGTCGACTCCGGCCGCCGCTACCCGCCCTCCCAGGCACCAGAGTTGGCCGATTCACCTTCTCTCCCGCGCGGTGGAGTACGGACCACCGCCCCGGAGAGGCACGGCTGATCGCCGCCGAAGCCGTTAGCGTGCGGCCGCCCGGTCAGCCTCGATGGTCCCGCCGTCGGCAGTCGTCGCGGGCGCGGCCTTGAGGATGCGGGCGGTGACACAGGCCGTGACACAGAAGGCGACAGGCAGGAAGAAGGTGACATTGAGCGGGACGACCTCGGTCAGCGGCCCGATCACCGCGGGACCGGCGAGCATGCCGAGGTATCCGAGGCCGGACACCCGGGAGACATTGGCTCCGGCGGCGGCCGGGTCGGTATGGCCGGCGGCGCTGAAGAGCTGGGGGATGCAGCCGGACAGACCCGCGCCGAAGACGGTCCAGCCCGCCAGGGCCATGGGGACGTCGGGCGCGAGTGCCGCCAGGGTCATGCCGAGTGCGGCGAGCGCCGATCCGTACCGCAGTACGGCGACCGTGCCCAGGCGGGCGGCCACGCGGTCGGCGAGGAGTCGGCCGGTGGTCATGGCGGTGGCGTAGGCGCCGTAGGCCAGGGCGGCGGTCGAGGCGGGCGCGTCGAGGACGTCCTTGAGGTGCAGCGCGCTCCAGTCGTTGGCGACCCCCTCACAGAGCATGAGCGCGAAGGCGAGCGCGGCGAGTATCCAGATGCGCGGGGGCGTCCTGCGCCGGGCTTTGACGCCCTGGGGCGCGGGGACGTCGGCGGCGGGGTCACGGGCGTGGTCCTGGCGAAGCAGGGCGGGCGCGGCGAGGGCGGTGGCGCCGAGGCTGAGCAGTGCCATGGCGCCCAGGGTGGTGGCCGGGCTCCAGCCCCGGGTGAGGGTGAAGGCGCCGACCAGCGAGGCAGCCACACCGCCGATGGAGAAGAGGGCGTGGAAGGCGGACATGACGGGTCGCTGGTAGCCGCGCTCGACCTGTACGGCGTGGGTGTTGATACTCACGTCCAGACAGCCGCTGGAGAAGCCGAACACCGCGAGTGCGGCGCCCAGTGTCCAGACGTCGGTGGCCAGGCCCGGCAGAACCAGGGCCGCGCTGCACAGCACAGCGCTCGCGGGGACGACCGTGCGGGCACCGAAGCGGTCGGTGAGCGGGCCGATGAGCTGCATGCCCGTGAAGGCGCCGGCGCCGAGCAGCAGCAGGAGCCAGCCGAGCACCGCGTGGCTGATGCCGACGCGCTGCTCGATGGCGGGGATGTGGACGATCCACATCCCCATGTCGAAGCCGACGATGGCGAAGAAGGCGAACGTGGCCAGACGGCCGGCCCGCAGGGTTTTGTTCATGCGAACGAACATAACGAACAACTTCGATGTTCGAAAGTTTGCGTTGCGATCGCTTCAGGTGGTCTTATGGGAGGCATGATGAGCGCAGAGCGGCTGAAGAAGATCGCCGATGCCGTGGGTGAGACCGGTCGCCTGAGCGTCGCGGAACTGGCCGAGCTCACGGGCGCCTCGGAGATGACCATCCGCCGCGACCTGGAGCTCCTGGCCGATCAGGGAGTCCTGGAGCGATACCGCGGCGGGGCCCGAAGCCTGCTCCTGCGCGGCGAGGAGCCACCGTTCGCCCTCCGGGCCCAGGGCGGCCTGGAGGTCAAGCGGCGGCTCGCCGTCGAGGTCGCCGCGCTGATCGCGGACGGCGAGTCGGTCGTCGTCGACAGCGGCACCACCTGTCTGGAAGTCGCCCGCGCCCTCCATCGGCGCCGGCTGACCGTCATGCCGCTGTCCCTGCACGCGGCCAACGCACTGACCGGCGCCCCCCGGTTGCAACTCCTGCTGCCCGGCGGGGAACCACGTGTCGGTGAACTGGCACTGACGGGCCCGCTGACCGAGGCGTCGCTGGCGGCCCTGCGTTTCGACACCGCGGTCATCGGGTGCTGCGGCCTGACCGTCGCGGACGGCCTCACCGCCTACGACCTCGCCGACGCCGCGATCAAGCGCGCCGCGATCGCCTCGGCCCGTCGTGTCATCGCCGTCACCGAGTCCGCCAAACTCTCCCGCACCGCTCTCGCTTTCGTCACCCCGGCTTCCGCCCTGCACGCCGTCGTGACGGACCGGTCCGCCCCGGACGACGAGACCGAGGCGCTGACCGCGGCCGGTGTCGTCGTACGAAGGGTGTGACCCGCCGGTCGCCGCGAGCGAGCCGTGGACCGCGCACGAGATCCCCATCGGACGGCACCCGGGCCGGGGTCGTCACAGCACCCGGCGTCTACGTCCCAGCCACGTCTGCGCGATGACCACGACGGCCAAGAAGGCGCCGCTGACGACCTGTTGGTACGCCGAGTCCAGTGAACCGATCTGGTTGATGACGTTCTGGATGACCTTCAGCAGCAGAACACCCACCAGCGAACCGCTGATGAAGCCGAACCCTCCGGTGAGCAGCGTGCCGCCGATCACCACCGCGGAGATCGCCTCCAGTTCCATGCCGGAGCCGAGGATCGTCACGCCCGACACCAGCCAGGCCGCGTTGAGTGCCCCGGCGAGCCCCGCGCAGAGCCCGGAGAGCGTGTAGACGGAGATCTTCGTACGGGCCACGGGGGCGCCCATCAGCGCCGCCGCGTCCTCGTTGCCTCCGACCGCGTAGACGTACTGGCCGAAGCGGGTGCGCCGGAGCACCACCGCGCCGAGCACGAACAGTGCGACGGTGATCCACACGGGGATGCCGATACCGAGCAGCGTGTCCTGGCCGAGCTTCGCGAAGAACGAGCCCTTGTCCACGAGATACGTCGTCGAGCCCTCGTCGGTGACGGAGAGCAGGATGCCCCTGGCGCCCAGCATCGCCGCCAGCGTGACGATGAACGGAGCCAGTCGCGAGCGGGCTATGAGCAGGCCGTTGACCAGCCCGATCAGTCCGCACACGGCGAGCGGGAGCAACAGCGCCACCGCGGTTCCGTACTGCGATCCCCAGGCTGCCAGCACCCCGCCGAGGGCGAAGAGCGAGCCCACCGACAGATCGATGCCGCCGGTGACGATGACGAAGGTCATACCGAGCGCGACCACGGCGAGGAACGCCGAGGAGAGCGCCATGTTCTCCAGGTTGTCGCCGGTGAGGAAGGTGTCGAAGCTGAGCGACGCCGCGATCATCGCGACGACGAGGGTGACCAGGGCGCCGTGCTGCTGGGCGAGCCCGCTGAGCCGCTCGGAGCGGGTGGCGCCGGGCGGATCGTCCTCGGCCGTGCTCTTGGCGCTCACCGGAGTGTCCACGTCGGTCGTCATCGCTTTCCTCGTTCCCGTGCCGCGTAGACGGCGAGGACGATCACCACGGCCTGGGCGATCTGGGTCCACGACGGCGGCAGATCGTGCTTGATGAGCGTGGTGGTGAGCAACTGGATCAGGACGGCGCCCGCGACCGTGCCGCCGATGCGGACGCGGCCTCCGCTCAACGGGGTGCCGCCGACCACGACCGCGGTGATCGCGGAGAGTTCCATCAGGTTGCCGAGCGAGGTCGGGTCGCTCGCGGTCAGGCGGGCGGTGGCCAGCACGCCCGCGATCGCGGCGAGGACGCCGGAGCAGACGTACACCAGGATCAGCACGCGGCGCACCGGCAGTCCGGCGAGCCGGGCGGCCGGGCGGCTGTCCCCGATGGCAAGGAGTTGCCGGCCGAAGGTGGTGCGGCGCACGACGAAGGCGACGAGCAGCGCGAGGGCGGCGGCGATCAGCACGAGATAGGGGACGCCCAGGACATCGCCCGAGCCGAGCGACGCCATCGCCGGGTCGTGGACGTCCTTGAGCTGAGGGAGGAGTACCAGGGCCAGGCCGCGTCCGGCGACCATCAGAGCGAGGGTCGCGACGATCGGCTGCACGCCGACGAAGGCGATGAGCGAGCCGTTCGCGACTCCGATCACGGCACCGCCCACGAGGGCGATCAGGATGGCGATCCAGGGCCCGTAGCCGAGGTACAGGGACAGGAGCGAGGTGGAAAGGGCCATGACCGAGCCGACCGCCAGGTCCACGCCCTCGCTGCCGATCGCCAACGCCATGCCGAGCGCCACGATCAGGACGGGGGCGACCTGGACGGCCTGGGTGCGGAAGTTCTCGGTGGACAGGAAGTGCGGGGTCAGGACGGTGTTGGCCAGGAAGAGGACCACGACGCCGACGTAGACGCCGTACTCCTGGAGCAGGCGCAGCAGTCGGTCGCGGTCCGTGGTCACCCGGCCCAGGGTCAGGTCAGTCATCGTGGCCTCCCGGGCCGGTGCCGGTACCCGTGTCCGCGGGCGCGGCCGCTATGGCGCGCATCAGCCGGTCCTCGGTGACGGCGTCGCCGGTCAGTTCCTCGACGACCGCGCCGTCCTTGAGGACGATCACCCGGTCGCTGCCTTCGATCAGTTCCTCCGGGTCCGAGGAGATGAGGAGGACGCCGAGTCCGTCGTCGGCCAGTTCGTCGATCAGTTTCTGCACCTCCGCCTTGGCTCCGACGTCGATGCCCCGGGTCGGCTCGTCGAGGAGCAGCACCTTGGGCTGCATGGCCAGCCAGCGGGCCAGCAGGACCTTCTGCTGGTTGCCGCCGGACAGTTCGCCCACCTTCTGGTGGGGGCCGGCCGCCTTGATGCGCAGTCGCTTCATGAAGGTCTCGACGATCCGGTCGATGCGTCCCTCGTCGACCAGGCCGAAGCGTGAGAGGCCCGGCAGAGCGGCGAGCGCGATGTTCTCGCGGACCGAGAGGCCAGGCACGATGCCCTCGGCCTTGCGGTCCTCGGGGAGCAGGCTGATGCCCGCGCGGATCGCTGCGGGGGTCGAGCCGGTGCGTACGCGCACGCCCGCCACCACGACCCGCCCGGAGTCGGTGGGCAGTGCGCCCGCGATGGCCTTGGCTGTCTCGGTACGGCCCGACCCGAGCAGGCCGCCGAGCCCCACCACCTCGCCCGGACGGACCGAGACCGACACCCCGTCCAGTTGGTGACGTACGGTCAGCTGCGTTGCCTCCAGGACGGGTTCGGTCGCGGTCTCGTGACTGCCCGCGAACTTGGTGAGGCCGTCCTCGCGTACGTCCGTGATCTCCCGTCCCAGCATCAGCGCCACGAGCCTGAGCCGGTCGAGTTCGGCGATGCGGCCGGTGTGCACGACCTCGCCGTCGCGCAGCACGGTGACCGCGTCGCAGATCTCGTACAGCTCGTCGAGCCGGTGACTGACGTAGATCACCGCGATGCCCCGCTCGCGCAGCATCCGGATCACCTCGAACAGGGTCCGGACCTCGCGTGGTTCGAGCGAGGAGGTCGGTTCGTCCATGACGACCACGCGGGCGTCGACGGAGACGGCGCGGGCGAGGGCCACCATCTGCTGTGCGCCGACGCCCAGTTCACGCAGTGGGCGGCGTACGTCGACGCGCAGCCCGAGCTCGCGCAGCGCCTCGTCCGCGTCCCGGTGCATGCGCCGGAAGTCGATCAGGCCCAGCCGGTTGCGGGGCTCGCGGCCGAGGAAGAGGTTGCGGGCCACGGTCATCAGCGGGACGAGGTTGACCTCCTGGTAGATGGTGGAGATTCCCGCGTGCTGCGCGTGCAACGGGGTGGCGAAGCGGACCGGGGCACCGTTGTAGGTCACTTCTCCCTCGTCGGGCCGGTAGACCCCGGTGAGGACCTTGATGAGGGTCGACTTGCCCGCGCCGTTCTCGCCGATGAGAGCGTGCACCTCCCCGGCGCGGGCCGTGAAGTCCACCTGGGACAGGGCCTTCACGCCGGGGAAGGTCTTCGACAGACCGGTGACCGACAACATGTCAGTAGGCCTTGCCCAGGTCCGACTTGGCGTTGGCCGTGGTGTACTCGCTGTCCTGGATGACGATGTCCTGGGCGACCTTCTCCCCCTTGGTGAAGGTGTCCAGGGTCTGGAAGGCGAGCGGTCCGAAGCGGGGGTTGGACTCGACGACGCCGTCGATCCAGCCGTCGACGATGCCCTGGACGGCGTTGCGGGTGCCGTCGATCGTCACGATCTTCACCGCGCCCGGCTGCTTGCCGGCCCCCTTGAGGGCGTTGACCGCCCCGAGTCCCATCTCGTCGTTCTCGGCGTAGATCCCGGTGATTCCGGGCTTGGACTGGATGAGGTTCTCGGTGACCGACTGACCCTTCTCCCGGGCGAATTCCCCGGTCTGCTTGAAGACGATCTTGAGGCCGGGGGCCTTCTCCTTGACGCGCTCCTCGAAGCCCTTGGTGCGCTCGGTCGTCACGTTGTTGCCCGCGGCGCCCAGCAGGATGGCGATCTCACCCTTGCCGCCCGTCGCCTCGATCATCCGGTCCGCGGCCCGCTTGCCCTGCTCCACGAAGTCGGAGCCGATGAAGCTCACGTAGTCCTTGCAGGCGGCGGCGTTGATCTTACGGTCGATGGTGATGATCGGGATGTGCTTGGCGGACGCCGAGCGCAGGACCGGCTCCCAGCCGTCCGAGTTCAGCGGTGCGATCACCAGGAGGTCGGCGCCCTTGGCGATGAGGTCCTGGACGTCGCTGATCTGCTTGGAGAACTGCGACTGGGCGTTGGCCGTCAGCAGCTTCACGCCCCGTTGTTTCGCCTCGGCCTTGATCGACGCCGTCTCGGCGATCCGGAAGGGGTTGGCCTCCTTCTCGGACTGGGAGAACCCCACGGTGGCCGTCTTCAGGTCGGTCTTCTGTGCGCCGTAGGCGTCTATGGCGCAGGTCGGGCCGGAGCCGGTGGACGGCGAGGCGACGACCTGGCCCGAGTCGCCCTGGCTGGTGGAGCTCTTGTCCTTGCCCGCGGAGTCGTCCTCCGACTTCGCGCATCCGGAGACGAGCGCGAGGCTCGTGACGAGGCCGGTGGCGAGGAGGGTCCTGGCGGAGGTGCGGTGGCGAGGTGCGATCGGCTTCATGGAGTCCCCAAACGGCGCGGCCCCGGCGCTGAGAGCGCTCCCGGGGATGATCGGCTCTTGCGGTCAACTCGGTGTACACGTCGTTCCGGGGAGGTTTTTACATCGTTGGAAGGAGGCTGTAAAGCCTTCGGTCCGAAATCCCGTCAGCGCCGCCCCAGGGTGCTCTCGCGCTCCACGAGCCGGAAATCCGCGGTCAGTTCACGTCCTCCGGGCTCGGTACGGCCCGACAGGCTGCGCAGCAGGGAGGCCACCGCCATCCGGGCGATGGCCTGCTTGTCCGGCGAGATCGTCGTCAGTGTGACGGCGCCGAACCGCCCCTCCTCGATGTCGTCGAAACCGACCACCGCCACGTCCCACGGCACCCGCAGACCGCGCTCGTGCAGCACCCGCATCGCACCGATCGCGACCAGGTCGTTGTACGCGAAAACGGCGTCCGGACGCACCCCGGAATCCAGCAGCCGGGCCATCCCCCGCGCGCCCTCGTCCCGGTCCCAGCCGCCGACCGGCACCACCAGGTCGTCGGGCGCGGGCACCCCGGCCTCCGTCAGCTCCTCGCGCCAGCCCGCCAGCCTCAGATGAGCCGGCCGGTTGGCCGAATCCGTACGGGCCCCCAGATAGGCGATCCGTGAGCGTCCGCGGCTCAGCAGATGGCGTACCGCACTGCGCGCGGCCGCCACGTTGTCGATCGCGATGTGGTCGTAGGGCAGTTCGTACTCGCGCTCGCCGAGCAGCACGAGCGGCACGTCGTCGGCGCGGGAGCGCAGGTCCTCGGCCTCCAGCTCCAGCGGGCTGAGGATCAGACCGTCGATCACATTGGCCCGGAAGCCCTGGCTGACCAGCACCTCCTGCTCCCGGTCACCCCGCGTGTGGTCGAGGAGCACGGTGAACTCGTGCTCGGCGGCGGCGTCGACGACGGCTCCGGCCAGCTCGGCGAAGTACGGGTTGCCCAGCTCGGGGATGGCGAGGGCGATGATGCCCGTGCGGCCCTTGCGCAGATGGCGCGCCGTGAGGTTCGGCCGATAGCCCAGCTCGTCGATGGCCTCCTGGACCCGGGCCCGCATGGCCGGGGTGACGTGCGGATAGTTGTTCACGACGTTCGAAACCGTCTTGATCGAGACGCCGGCGCGCTCCGCGACGTCCTTCAGGCTGACCCGCAAGGGATCTCCTCTCCATCGATGTGCGCCCCTGCCACCAGGTCGTTTGTCATGACCCTGGACAGAGGCCGGGACCCGTGCTGTGATGCCAACTCCCGTTCCTTCCAACGTTGTACAGACTGAAGCAACGAGCCGCCACCCTTCCTCAGCCAAGGAGGATCCGTGCGCATCAGAAGACTCCGAACCCAAATGGCACTCCTGCTCGTCGCCGTGCTCGGCTTCGCGGGACTCACCGCCGCCCCGTCCGCCACGGCCGCCGGCGACCCCGTGGAGGTCCACGGCCTGAAAGGCGAGTACTACACCCAGTCCGCCCCCGGCGCCTTCGACTTCCACGAGCTGAAGGCCACCGGATTCGACACCAACCTCGACTTCGACAACCTCGAGCCCCGACTCGCCTTCGCCACCGGGCAGTCGGACGACGTCAACGTGCGCTGGACCGGGCGGATCGTCCCGGAGCAGACCGGCGCCCACACCTTCTCGATCATCGGCGACAACGGCTTCCGGCTGTGGGTCGACGGGCACCTCGCCATCGACCACTGGGTCGACGACTGGGACCGGGAACAGACCTCCCAGCCCCTCGACCTGACCGCCGGACGGGCCTACGACATCAAGGTCGAGTACTTCGAGCACTTCGGAGGCTCCAACCTCCACCTGCGCTGGACCCCGCCTGGCGGCACCAAGACCGCCGTCCCGCAGTCGGCACTCCGGCTGCCCGACGGATACGCCTACGACGGCGCCATCGCGACCACGGTCCAGGGGGACGGCCGTACCTTGCGCCTCGACTTCGCCCAGGCACTGACCGCACCCCCGGCCGGTCTCACCGACCATGTCGAAGCGGTCATCGGAGGAGCCAAGTGGCCGCTGTCCACGGCGAAACTGGACCCCGCCGACCCGAAGTCCCTGCTCGTCCGTCTGAAGGAACCCGTCGTCGGCAACAAGACCGGCACGGCCCGAGGCACCGCCGACCTGCGCTACGACGGCAAGGGCGGCCTCTCCGACACGAACGGCAACGTTGTCAACACCTTCTGGAGCAGCGGCTCCAACCACTCCACCTACCAGTTGCGCACGAAGTGGGCGGACGACGTCGGCCCGCGCAACGCCCACCCCGAGTACCCCCGGCCCCAGCTCACCCGGGACAACTGGCGCAACCTCGACGGCTCGTGGCAGTTCGCGGCGGCCAAAGCCGGTGACCAGCCGCCGGTCGGAAGGAACCTCGCCGAGAAGATCCTCGTGCCCTACCCCGTGGAGTCCCAGCTCTCCGGCATCGAACGGCACGAGGACCGCATGTGGTACCGCCGCACCTTCACCGTCCCGAAGGACTGGCGGATCGGCTCCGGCAAGCGCCTGCGGCTCAACTTCGGCGCCGTCGACTGGAAGGCCGAGGTCTACGTCAACGGCACCAAGGTCACCGAACACCAGGGCGGCTACGACAAGTTCAGCGCCGACGTCACCGACGCGCTGAAGCCGGGCCGCACCCAGGAACTGATCGTCGGCGTCCACGACCCGACCGACGCCCAGGGCGGCGAGAATCCGCCGGTGGGCAAGCAGCGTCTCGACCCCAGCGGCATCTGGTACACCCCGTCCTCCGGCATCTGGCAGACGGTGTGGATGGAGCCGGTGGCCACCGATCACGTCGACTCGCTCAAGCTGACGCCGGACGTCGAGAACAGCCGGCTCACCGTCGAGCCGCAGGGCGTTCGGAACGGGGTGCCGGTCACCGCCACCGCGTACGCCGGACACCGCGAGGTCGCCACCGTGACCGGCCGCACCGGACGGCCGCTCACCCTGAGGATCAGCAACCCGCACCTCTGGTCGCCCGGCGACCCGTTCCTCTACGACCTGAAGGTGACCGTCGGCGCCGACCGCGTCGGCAGCTACTTCGGAATGCGGTCCATCGCCGTGGAGCAGGTGAACGGAACCCCGCGCACCGTCCTCAACGGCAAGCCCGTCTTCATGATGGCCACCCTCGACCAGGGCTTCTGGCCCGACGGCCTGTACACCGCGCCGACCGACGAGGCCCTCGCGTACGACCTGAGGATGCACAAGCGGATGGGCTTCAACGCGGTCCGCAAACACATCAAGGTGGAACCCGACCGCTGGTTCTACTGGGCGGACCGGCTCGGCCTGATGGTCTGGCAGGACATGCCCGCCATGACCGCCGGGGTCGATCCCGACGCCGCGTCCCGCGCCGAGTACGAGCGCGAGATGAAGCAGATGATCGACGAGCACATCAGCAGCCCTTCGGTCGTCATGTGGGTGACCTTCAACGAGGGCTGGGGCCAGTACGACGAGGCCCGTATCGCCGACCAGGCCAAGTCCTGGGACCCGACACGCCTCGTCAACTCCATGTCGGGCATCAACCTCGGCGTGGACGGCGGCACCGGCGACATCATCGACGAGCACGGCTACCCGAGCCCCGCGCTGCCACCGAATCCCGACGGGAAACGGGCCCTGGTCAGCGGTGAGTACGGCGGTCTCGGCCTCGCGGTGCCCGGTCACGCCTGGTCGGTGCAGCAGTCCTACGTGGACGTGGACCCGGCGGCGTACACCGACGACTATCTGGCCCGCCTGGACGAGGTGCGCAAGCTCGCCTGCAAGGGCGGCAACGGCGCCGTCTACACCCAGATCTCGGATGTGGAGGGCGAGCTGAACGGGCTGATGTCGTACGACCGCAAGGTGGTCAAGCCCGATGTGAAGCGGCTGAAGGCGGCCCAGGACGCGCTGATCCACGACGCGTCGCAACCGACCCCGGCGGGTTGCTCCTGACGGCGGGGCGTCCCCGGCCGATGCCTCCCCGCTTCGCCGTGCACGCCCCGTTCTGACCCGCTGACGGGTCGTCGGCACGGTCCGCTCCCCGCGGTACGGGGGGCGGACCGTGCCTCATCCGTCGCGCCGAGGTCCCGCACCCGGGGACCCTCGGCCGTCGGCCGAGGCCGGAGGAACCGGGGCGGGTGCCACGCCGGTCCGGTCCGTGCACGGCGGCACGCGCGAGCCGTCCAGGCAACGGCCGCCCTGCGGCTCGCCCCGGCCCGCGCGCCCTCACCATGCGTCACGGACTGTCGTCCTCATCGGAACAAGCGCCCGTCATCCGTGAGGGGCCCCGGAAAGGGGGTAGACGGCGGCCATGATCTCTTCGTATGTCCTCGCGGCCGACGGGACGTCGTCGCTGCCCCTGCTCGTCGCCGGCCTGGTGCTGGCCGCCCTCCTGATCGGCGCGTTCTGGTACGGCAGCCGGCGTGTCGCACGCCACAAGGATCCCGGCGCCGCCCCCGCGGACCAGAACCCGCGGGCGGCGGCACGGCGGGACTCCTGGCAGACCCCCGACGACGACACCGACCGACACCCCCGAAGCTGACCGGCTCCACGTCCGCGTCGTCACCACCGGAGTGGGAGGCCGACATCGCCTTCGGCCGCGCGCCGGCCCTCCCGCTGGAGGACCGGCTCGGCGCCCACAACTCCGCCGCTCGGGAGAAGGGCTGTCCACCCTGCACGCACGCCCCTGCCGGTGATCTGACCGCCCCCGCCCGCCCCGCGTATGTCCACCGCGGTGCCGACGCGCGGGGCGCTCGTCCCGCGGGTGGCTGACCGATCGGAACGGGGGCACAAGGCCAGCGATGCAAAGGGAGGTTCCGGATGCCCCGGATCCACGGATGGCGCGATCGCGTGAAGAACGGCGCGGCCACGCTCGGTGAACGCCGCGCGCGGGCCCGTGCGGGCCAGGACGCGGACGACGAGGCGACGGCAGGCCGGGAGCGGCCGGCGGAGGTCCAGCGGGCTCGCCCCCGCACACCGGACCCGGCCGGCGCGGTGCCCTGGGGCATGCGGGTGGCGGCCGAGGCCGGCTGGCGGTTCCTGGTCCTGGCCGCCGCGGTGTGGGTGCTGATGCGGGTGATCGGCTCCGTTCGGCTGGTCGTCCTCGCCTTCGTCGTCGCGTTGCTGATCACCGCGCTCCTCGAGCCGACGGTCTCCCGGCTGCAGCGCGGCGGGCTCCCCCGGGGGCCGGCCACCGCGGTCACGGCGATCTGCGGGTTCGTCGTGCTGGGGCTGGTCGGCTGGTTCGTCGTATGGCAGGTGCTCGACAACGTCGACTCGTTGTCCGGCCGTCTCCAGGACGGAGTCGAGCAGTTGAAACAGTGGCTGCTCCAGAGCCCGTTCCACGTGACGGAGAAGCAGATCAACGACGTCGCGAAGAATCTGAGCGACGCGATCGGCAGCACGAGTCAGATCACCTCGACAGGCCTCCAAGGGGTCACCGTGCTGGCCGAGGCCCTCACCGGCATGCTGCTGACGATGTTCTCCACGCTGTTCCTGCTGTACGACGGCAGGCGCATCTGGGAATGGACGCTCAAGCTGGTCCCGGCCGAGGCCCGGCCGGAGGTGGCCTCAGCGGGTCCGCGCGCCTGGCGGACACTCACCGCGTACGCACGCGGGACGATGATCGTCGCGTTCATCGACGCCCTCTTCATCGGAGTGGGCATCTACTTCCTCGGTGTGCCGCTCGCCGTCCCCATCGGCGTGGTGATCTTCCTGAGCTCGTTCGTGCCGTTGGTCGGTGCCGTCGCCTCCGGCGCCATCGCGGTCGTGGTCGCCCTGGTCACACAAGGCGTGTTCACCGCGCTCATGGTCCTCGTGGTGGTGCTCCTGGTACAGCAGATCGAGGGGCACGTCCTCCAGCCCTTCATCCTGGGACAGGCCGTCCGGGTCCACCCCCTGGCCGTGGTCCTGGCCGTTGCCACCGGTGGCCTGGTCGCGGGGATCGGCGGTGCCGTGGTCGCCGTACCGCTGGTCGCCGTCGTGAACACGGTGGTCGGTCATCTTCATGGCCACCGGGGTGAGGACGAGCAGGAGGCTACGGCCGTACCGGCCCTCGACGAAGAGGGGCCGGGGCAGTCCGAGGCCCTGACGCACGACGGCACCTGACCCACCGGATCCGGGCGGGGAGAACGCGACGGGCGATCAGAGCAGTTCGGGTGGGTGCAGCCGGGCCGCGAAAACGATGATGTCGTCCTCGGAGTCCGCGCCGAAGGTCTCCAGCAGCTCGGTGCACAACGCGTCCGGTTCCTCGGGGCCGGACGCGGCGGCGCTGCTCAGCAGCTCGAGGCGCTCGTACAGGTTGCTGTCGCGGGTCTCGACCAGCCCGTCGGTGATCATGAGGAGCCGGCTGCCCGGCCCGACGGGGTGGCTGACGGCGACGGGTTGCGGCAGTCCCAGGCCCAGCAGTGGGCCGTGTTCGCGCAGATAGCGCGGTTCGGCACCGGGGGCGAGGAGCAGGGGCGGCAGGTGGCCCGCGTTGGCGACGTGCAGGCGGGTGTTGCCCGGTTCGATCAGCACGATGCATACGGTGGCGGTCCATCCCGGCTGATGCAGTCCCAGGAGGTGGTCCAGGTGCTGCAGCAGGACGTGCGGGGGGTGGTCCTGGGCGGCGTAGGCGCGCAGGGCGTGGCGGAGTTCACCCATGACCATGGCGGCCTGCAGGGAGTGGCCGACCACGTCGCCGACCGCGAGGAGGAGTCCCCGCTTGGTGGCGATGGCTTCGTAGAAGTCGCCGCCGATCTCGGTCATGGACGCGGCGGGCAGGTAGCGGACGGCGATCTCCGTCCCGGGGATCCGGGGCAAAGTGGCTGGCAGGAAGGTGCGTTGCAGGGCCAGGGC
Source organism: Streptomyces sp. NPDC057950 (assembly GCF_042887295.1). Lineage (NCBI taxonomy): Bacteria > Bacillati > Actinomycetota > Actinomycetes > Kitasatosporales > Streptomycetaceae > Streptomyces > Streptomyces sp. NPDC057950. Next base: position 163,357 of record NZ_JBHVPP010000017.1, on the reverse strand, counting down.
GAGTTCGTGTTCCTGACCGAAGCGTTCGACGACGTCCTTGTGCTCGACCGTCAGTTCCGCGTACAGGGCCATCACCCCGGCGTTGGTCTCGGTCAACTCCTCGTTGAGTCGCTCCAGTTCGTCGCGTTGGGCGTGTGCCTCCTGCAACGCGGCGATCAGGTCCCTGGTCTGTGCCTGCAGGTCGTCGATCGCGCTCGTAGGGCTGTCGGACTGGAGCAGGGCCAGGACCTGTTCCACCTTCAGGTCCCGGGCAGCGGGTTCGGGAACCAGGCAGGTGATCGCGATCCGGCCGCCGCCGGCGCGGACAGGCCGGCCCGGGGCGCCGGGGGCGGGTTCGTAGCGGGTCTGGGGCAGGAGCCGGGTGACGGCGGTCAGCGACTCGCCGCTGGGTGCACGGTCGTCGCGCCACTGCAGGAGGGCCTGGAGTGCGGCCGGTTGCCGCTGCATGGTGAAGGCGGCGGTCATGACGGTGGGGCGCAGCAGATCGCGTCCCAGTTCGCTCAGCGCGGTGGCCAGGCGTACCTGGTCCCGGCTGTCGAGGCCGACGGCTTGGGCGATGGTCTTGGCGTGGCGGCGCAGCGCGAAGACATCGTGCTCGGTACTGATCGGCGTGACCAGCAGCGGAGTGTGGTCGCGATGGCGCGGGGCGGTCGCGCTCACCAGGCCGCCTTGGCGATCACCGCGCTGGCGTCGTCGCGGCGGGTCCCGGCGTGGCGTAGCAGACCGGCGGCGATCACGGCGGGCGGGTGGTGCAGCAGGCCGGCCAGGTCGGCGGCGGTCCAGCGTTCGCTGAGCCCGTCGGAGTGCATCACCAGGATTCCGTGGGCCGGCAGGCGGTGTTCGTAGGTGCGCAGCTGGTGTGTCTGGTGGCCCGCGATGCCGGGATGGGAGAGCAGGATGGTGCGGGTCGTGGGGGTGACCAGGGCGGCGGTGATGTTCCCGACGCCGCAGAACAGCAGCCTGCCGTCCTGCTCCAGGCGCGCGATGGCCACCGCGGCGCCGCGGGTGCCGCGCAGGGCCCGGTGTACCAGTTCCATCGCCTGTTCGGGGGTGCGCGCGGCCCCGGTGCGGAAGGCATGGACGGCCGCCCGCGCGGCCAGGGCGGCCATCGGGCCGTGGCCCAGCCCGTCGCAGGACATGACCAGAAGGCCGTCGCCCGGTCCGGCGACGGCGGCGCGCACCGGCACGGAACGGCCCCTTGCCCCCGGGCGTACGAAGGCGTCCGGGTTTTTCGAGTCCTTCCGTGCGCGCTCGGACGGGGGCCGGACACCGGTCAGGGTCGACCAGTCGTGGCGCGCGGTGCCGGACTCGACCGGGCGGGTGGTCCCGTCGCCCTCCGGCGGCGTCGTCCGCTCCCCGGTGTCCGTGCGCGCGGCCCACGCGTCACCGCAGACCTGCTCACCTCCGATGGGCCGGGTGATACCTCCGACGGCCGGCTCACCGATCACCGAGGGCTGCGGTGGGCGTGGCCAGAAGCGGGCCAGTTGGACGGTGCCGCTGCCCGGCTGGGAATGGATGTCGAAGGTGTCCGCCAGGCGCTGGACCGCGCCGAGGCCGATGCCCAAGGTGCCGACGGTCGACATCCCGTCCCGCAGCGCCGCAGGAACGTCCGCCATGCCGGGACCGCCGTCCACGGCCACCACCTCCACCCCGGCCACGGACTGGTTGCGCAGCACGCGCAGCAGCAGGGAGCCGTCGACGGCGTGCTTGGTGATGTTGGTCGTCAGTTCGGCCACCGCCAGCACCAGCTCGGCGGTGCGCTGATCGCCCAGACCGATGCGCCGGCCGAGGGCGGCCGCGGCGCCGCGGGCGGCTTCGGGCTGGTCGCGGAACCAGGCGACGTCCTCGCAGTCCACCAGCCGCGGCGGGCCGACCGTCGTCATCGGACCCACTTGGTGATGGTGACGGTGGTGCCCTGTCCCGCCGCGGTGTCGAGGACGAAGTCGTCGACCAGCCGTTTGGAACCGGACAGGCCCAGGCCCATGCCGCTGCCGGAGGTCCAGCCGTCGGTCAGGGCCAGGTCCACGTCCGCGATGCCCGGTCCCTGGTCGGTGAAGACCAGGCGTACGCCGCGTCGCCCGCGTTCCTCCACCAGCAGGGCGGTCATGGTGCCGCCGCCGCCGTGGACGAGGGTGTTACGGGCCAGTTCACTGGCGGCGGTGATGAGTTTGGTCTGCTCCACGAGCGAGAACCGGCATGCCTGGGCCAGCGTGCGCACCAGTTGACGAGCCTGCACCACCCCTGCGTTCGCAGTGATCTCCAGTAGCTCCGGACCCCGGGGGGCGCCGCTCACTGGCCGGCCGCGGCATCCGGCACAACGCCCTCGAAAGGGGTTCCGGCCGGGGAATCGGAGTCGGGGTCGCCCTTCGCCCTGGCGTGGGCCTGCTCCAGTACCCGCAGCCCCTTGTCCAGGGTCAGCGCGGTCCTCACTCCGCCGAGGGACAGGCCGAGTTCGACCAGGGTGATGGCGACGGCCGGACGCATGCCCACCACGACGGTCTGGGCGTCCAGCAGGCGCGAGATGGAGGCGATGGTGGCCAGCATCCGGCCGACGAAGGAGTCGACGATCTCCACCGCGGTGATGTCGATGACCACCCCGTGCGCGCCGGACTCCACCACCATGGCCGCCAGGTCGTCCTGCAGCAGCATCACCGCCTGGTCGTCCAGGTCGGTCTGGATGGACACGAGCAGCACCTGCCCGATCTGGAGTACCGGGACTCGCTCGCTCACCGGGTACCGGCCTGCGGTGCCGTGCGCGAGAACGCGATGCCGGAGCGGCGCAGCGCGTGCCGCAGTGCGTCGGCGAGGGTGGCCTTCGTGACGATGTCACCGAAGTCGATGCCCAGGGCCACGATCGTCTGGGCGATCTGCGGGCGAATACCGGAAATGGTGCACTCGGCGCCCATCAGCCGGGCCGCGACCACCGTCTTCAGCAGGTGCTGGGCGACCTCGGTGTCCACCGCGGGAACACCGGTGATGTCGATGATGGCCTGCTCGGAGCCCGTGTCGATCAGCGCCTGGAGCATCTTCTCCATCACCACCATGGTGCGCGCGGAGTCCAGGGTGCCGACCAGGGGTACGCCGATCACCCCGTCCCACAGCTTCACGACCGGCGTGGACAGTTCCAGCAGCTGCTCGGCCTGCGCCGAGATCAGCTCCTCGCGGGTACGGGTGTAGACCTCGATGGTGAACAGGCCCAGGGTGTCCAGCAGCGCGGCGAACCTCAGGTACGCCTCCAGGTCGCCGGCCTCACCGCCCTGTGACGGCTCAAGGACCTCTTTGAGAGCGAACACGCTCACGGCGGTCTCGGTGGGCGTGAAACCCTGCAGGGCCCGGTTGCGCGACAGTTCGGTGAGCAGGGCGCGGACTTCGCCGAACTCCTCTCCGCGTCCGTCCAGACTGCCGCTGCCCAGCGCGGCCACCAGTGCGGCGAATATCTCCTGAAGTTCGCGATGGATCTCGGCGCGGCTCACCCGCCCGCCCAGCGACCCGGTGACCTTGTCCGCCCAGTCGGCGCCCAGATCCTCACCTCGGACGGACAGCAGTCCCATCAAACGATCCGAAACGACGTCACCGGCCACAGAGCACACCCCTCTTGGAAGAGACCGAGCGGTCCCCTCGGAACCTTAGGCCATTGGGGTGGGGTGGTGTGGTCACCGTTTCGCGGCGATGACGATCACCGTTTCCGGGAAGCCGGAGAGAGAGGCGGCGTGCCCTCAATGCCGCATCTGAAACCGAGATATTCCTCGCGTGCCGGAACGCCATCACACGGCGAAAAGGGCCGGTGAGGAAGTCGCCTTCCTCACCGGCCCTTCACACCCGTTCCCGGAACGAGGGTTCAGTCCTCGCCTCTGACGATGTTCCCCTCGGGACTGTCCGCCTGGTCACGCCGTGCAGCGAGGGCGGCTGTCGCAGGGACGCAGGTACGTACTCCGCTCCCGTTCCGACGACGCGCTTCCGCCCAGCCTGTCTCCGGCCGACGCGTGGCGATCTTCCTGCTGACCTCAGTGCTCACGACACTTCATCTTCTTCCTGCGCCCAGCCCGTTCGAAGCCCGGCTCTTCCGTCGTCTTCTTCCGTCGTCTTCTGGATACCCGACATCTCTCATCTCTCGGATACCTGAACCGAGTGCCCAGCCGAGACACCGAGAAACGCCGATGCGGCGAGGCTCCCGGAATTCGAGGAGAGAACCGGCAATGGGATCATCATCCGCCAAGTCGGCCCGACGCGCACGTCGTGTTCCCGTAACCGGCACGCTTCGGTCCGGGACACCGGGATCCGCCAGGCGGCGGTCGTACGACCGCCGGTGCCGTGGCGTTCGCGGATTACGGGTTTCTCCCTCTCGCCATGGTTCCCGCCCGGCTCGACCCGCCCGCGGGCGTACGTCGCGCTGCGTCCCACGGTCCGCACGCCCTCATCCACCCCGCGCAACGCGCATGACCGTTCATGCCTGCCGTGACCACACCTCGGGCCCACCACCGTGCCACTCGATGACCGGCGAGTCCGCCACATCGATCTCGTCCACGTCCGTCCACCCCGCCCGCCGCATGATCTCGGCCAGGCCGCGCAAGCTGAAGGCCGCCCCCATGCTCTCTCCGTCCACGCACACCTGTCGTCCCTCCCCCTTGACGAGTGCACTGACGACTACGACACGCTCGGTCATGCGGCAAGCATCGCCCGCGGCCACATCCCGCGCATCCGGACGTGGCCCGTGGCGAGGTGCCGGTCCTGCCGGCCGGAGGACTCCCGAGTGGCACGCGCCGCCACGGGTTCGAAGGTCGCCGGACTGGCGCGCGTACGATCGGCGGCGCGTCCCGTGCCGTCCCGAAGTCCGTGTGGGTCAGGTGGTGTGCAGCGGCGCCTTCACCTCGGTCCGCTGCCGCCCGGCGGACCGGCTTCCTCCCAGCGCGGGCAGCGGGGCCTCGCCTCGCCGGCGGGTGAGATACCAGCGTCGGCCGGTGTCGTAGGCCCGTCGTGCCCTGCGGATCGCGGCGATCTGCGTGGCGAGGTGCACTTGGTAGCGCCAGGGGGTCTGGTTGCCCTGACGCACCGACATGGCGTACGCGAAGGACACCGGGTCGCGGTCGAAGTAGTCGTCGAGCTGCTCGAACCAGGCCATGCTCGAGCGGGCGCCCGCCTGCACGGTGTGCAGTTCGGTACGACGGTGCTGGTCGTACTCCCGCAGCGCGACCGCCTTGTCCGGGTACTGCGAGAGGCTGTGGGCGAGAACGATCGCGTCGATCATCGCCAGCCTGGTCCCCGACCCCAGCGTGAAATGGGTGGTGTGCGCGGCGTCGCCCATCAGGACCGTGTCGTCCTGGAACCATGTCCGGTTGCTGACGTGGGCGAAACGCTGCCAACTCGCAGGGTCGCCGCGTGACTTGCTGATCAGTGAATGGCCGTCGAGTGCCCGCCGGAAGATCCCCTCCAGCAGCGGCATGCTCTCCTCGGCGCCGAGGGAGTCGAGCCCCAGGCCACGCCAGGTCTGCGGGGAGCACTCCACGATGCAGGTGCTGATCCCTTTGACCGACGGGTAGGCGTGGAACCAGATCCAGCCCGCGGAGGTCTGCTCGAAACAGAAGACGAAGGTGTCGAACTCCTTGTCCGTGCCCAGCCAGATGTAGGGGTTGCGGCCGACCTCCACCCGGGGCGCGAAGTGCGCGGAGCGGGACTGCCGGATCCGGCTGTTGGCACCGTCGGCCGCGACGACCAGGTCGGCTTCCGGCAGATCCGTCGGATCCGTGGCCTGGTGCCCGTACCTGACGTCCACGCCGAGGCCCGAAGCACGCCGGGTCAGTACGTCCAGCAGGGCCGCGCGGCCCATGCTGTACCCGTAGCCGCCGAAGTACGCGGACCCGTCGTGGTGGGCACCGTGCAGGGCCACCTCCTGGCCCTGCCAGAGCACGGACTTGGCTCCGATCTGTCTGGCGCTCTCGGGGTCGTTACGGTGCAGAATGTCGAGCAGGTCGTTCCAGTAGACGACGCCCCAGCCGTAGGTGGCCGCGGGCGGATCCCGTTCCAGAACGGTGATTTCGTGTCCGGCGTCGCGGAGCTTCGCCGAGATCGCGAAATACAGTCCGGCCGGACCGCCACCCACGCAGACGATCTTCATCCCGCCTCACAGCCTCGACGCCCTCGTTCACGCGGATGCCGTCCGGATCACGGCAGGGATCCGGGCGTCCCACGGGCTCGGACGCCCGGATCCTTCAGTTCATGCCGGTCACACGGATGGCCGTAGCGGATGACTGGTCACCAGCCACCTCCGCCCCAACCGCCGCCACCCCAACCGCCGCCGCCCCAACCGCCGCCACCCCAGCCGCCCCCGCCCCAGCCGCCACCCCAGCCGCCGCCCCAGCCGCCGTGACCGCCCCAACCCCAGCCGCTGTCGTTGCCCCAGCCCCAGCCGCCGCCGTGACCGCCGCCCCAACCCCAGCCGTCTTCGTGCACGGACGAGGTTGCAGCAGGAGCAGAGGCGGGAGCTGCCGCGCTGGCCGCCCCGACCCCGGCCGCGATGGCGATGATGGGCGCCGTACAGACGGCAATGGCCACTCGCCTGATGCGTGAAGTGTTCGCTCGCATGATGATCCCCTCTCCAGAGGGTTGATGTCGCTGCCGGGCGCGGGAGAGCGAGCGCCCATGCACATCTGGGCCGGCATACAGCCCGTGTACGGGGTCCGGCGCCGGATGCCTTGCCTCCGACCCAAGGACTGCCAGGTCGTATCTTTTGCCCACAAAAGGGACGAAAACCTGCACGTACCAACCTAGGAGTCCAGCTCGACGAAGTCAAAGAAATGACGGTAAAAAGTGGCAGCAACCGCCAGGTGCTCGTGGACGTGCGTCGCGTCCCGTCGGCCGCGACCTCGGGCATGCGGCGACGGCCGTGGAGTTCTGCCGCCGGCCCGCTCCGACGACCGTGGCGATCTGATCGCGGAGGGTTCCCGGATCTCACCCTGCGTGCTGAGGCCGCCCACGAGCAGGCACCCGGCAGGCACCGGCCCTGGGCCGCCCTCGTCCGAGCCCGACGCCGGGCCGTCTCCGCGGGCCGGAGAGCGGGCTCCGCCCTCCGGCCCGCGGCGGACCTCAGCCGAGACCCAGCGCGAAGATGTGCAGGTCGCCGTCCATGGGCAGCGTGACGGACTTGATCTGTTCGCCCTCCGGCACTTCATACGGCTCGGTGGCGAAGACGAACGCCGCCTCGCCCTTGCCGTTCGGGGTGTTGCGGTATTCCGTCTTCGCCACCACGGAGTTGCCGTACACCGGATCGGTGCCGCCGCCCGGCCGGGTCCAGTCGCCGAAGGACAGATCCGTCCGCGCGGTGGTGCCGTCGGTGAAGGTGACCGTCGCGCTCCCCCTGCGGTCGCCGTTCGTGGCCGAGCCGACGAAGACCAGCCGCTTGGCGTCCTTGGTGTCGGCGGCGAGGTCGAGCCGCCGGCCGTTCGCCGTGACGCTGTCCGGGCGGCCCGCGGGCGTGCCGGGCCAGGTGAAGATCGTGCCGGAGACCTGTGTTGTCGCACCGCCCTTGAGCCCGGCCGCGGCCAGCGCCTGCCGCGAGTAGCTGTTGCCCGCGCCGTCGAAGTCGGCCTCGACCGGTGTGCCGTCGCTCGACACGCCCACAGCCGCGTACGCGTTACCGAGAGCCGCGGTGACGCCGCCCTCCTCGGCCACCAGGACGATCACGGTGCGGTGCACGGCGTCACCATGACGACCGCGGACGGTGAACGGCACCTCGTAGTACCCCGGTTCCGTCCCGGCCGCCGCCTTCACCGTCAACTCGGCGGTGCCGGAGCCCGTGTCCGGGGCGAGGTTCATCCTGTCCCCCGACACCGACAGTCCGGGCGGAGCGTCCGCGGCGACCGTCAGCGTGCGGTCGTGTCCGGCCAGCGCCTGCCCGTGCACCACGAGTTTCGTGCCGACGCCGCCCGGGGACACGGTCACCTGGTTCCGGGCGCCGTACGCCAGGAAGTCCTGTTCACCGTCGCCGTACGACGGCGGCGCCGCCTTCGCGGACGTGGCCCATGACCTGTCCGGAGTACCGGACAGGTCGAAGTCCAGTCGGCCGCCCTTGGTCACCGCCGACTTCGGCAGATACGTGCGCTCATGGTCGCGGCCGTCGAGTCGCAGCCCGTGGACGTAGGGCGTGCCCGCCGCCGCGCGTGGGGCGCGGATGTCCAGGTCCCGGCCATGGCCGGGCAGATCCACGACCACGCGCGGGAAGAGCGGGCTGTGCACCGACAGGTCGGCGGTGCCCGGTGTGGCCGGGTAGAGCCCGACGGCGGCCCAGACGTACCAGGAGGACTGGGCGCCCAGGTCGTCGTTGCCCGGCTCACCGTCCGGGGTCGGACTGAAGAGACCGGTCGCGATCGACCGGACCTTCTCCTGCGTCTTCCAGGGCTGTCCGAGGTGGTTGTAGACCCACGGAACTCCGAAGTCGACCTCGTTCCCGGCCCACATGTACGGCTCGTTCGGTCCGGCGTTGAGCTTGCCGAAGAAGGTGTCGAGCCGCTTCGCCGTGGCCTCGCGGCCGCCCATCGCCCGGATCAGGCCGGCGGTGTTCTGTGGGACGAGCCAGTTGTACTGTGCCGCGTTGCCCTCGTCGTAGCCGTCCTGGCCGAACTTGCCCGCCGGCGGCGGCTGGTAGCCGGGGCCGTCCGGGAAGAGACCGTCGTCGCCGCGCGGGGACAGGTAGCCGGTAGCCGGGTTGAGGATGTTCTGCCAGCTCTGGCCGCGGCGGGCGAAGGCGCGCGCCGTGTCCCGGTCACCGGCGGCCCGCGCCAGCTGTGCGATGGCGAAGTCGTCGATCGCCCACTCGAGGGTGACGGAGGCGCCGACGCGGGCGTGGTCCCCGCGGACGGCGCTGTTGTTCGCGTAGCCGCGTTCCACGTAGTCCTCGACGCCCGGCCGCTCCTGGTACGCGCCTGGCGTGTGGTCCACCGAGGTGGCCCCCTTGAACAGGTACTTCAGCGCGGTCCTGAGGTCGAAGTCGCGTGCGCCGTAGGCGTACAGGTTCGCGATCAACGGGACGGAGTTGTCGCCGGTCATCTGGCCCGTGTAGTCGTTCGCGAGCGGCCAGCGCGGCCACCAGCCACCCTGCTCCGCGTCGTTGACGAGCGACTGCGCCATGTCACTGGCCTGCTTCGGGAACAGCATCGCCTGCAGCGGGGCGAGTGAGCGATAGGTGTCCCAGTCGGAGAAGTTGGCGTACTGCGCGCGGCCCTCGGGGAGCGTGCGGACCTTGTCGTCGAAGCCGATGTAGCGGCCGTCGGCGTCGTTGAAGGTGTTCGGGTGCATCAGCGAGTGGTAGAGGAAGGTGTAGAACATCTTCCTCTCACCGGTCTCACCGCCCCCGACGCGGATCTTGCGCAGTGCCTGCTTCCACTGGTCCCGGGTCTGCTCGCGTACGTCGTCGAGGTTCCACCCGGGCATCTCCGCGGCCATGTTGGCCCGGGCGCCGTCGACCGAGACGTACGACATGGAGACCTTCGCTCGCACCGTACGTTCGCCGGTCGTGTCGAACGTCAGATAGGCGCCCGCCCTGGGGGCGTCCACCGACTCGCCGCCGTCGGTCACCGCCTTGCCGTCCCAGGTGCCGTGCGCGACGAAGGGGCGATCGAAGGTGATCGCGTAGTGCACGGTGTACTCGTTGCCCTTGCCGCAGAAGTTGCCCGTGGTCGCGGATCCGGTGATCGCGCGGTCGCCGGAGATCGTCAGATCGGCCTTCTTGTCGCCGGAGAGACTGCCACCACCCTTGACCAGGACCTGCGCCTTCTTCCCGATGTCGGCGGGAAAGGTGAACGAGGCCAGTCCGGTGCGGGTGGTGGCGGTGAGTTCGGTGCGTACCTTCGCACCGTCGCCCGTGGTCACGGCGTAGTAGCCGGCCTCGGCCTTTTCGTCCGTGTGCGTGAAGGCCTCGGTGCGGTCCCACGGTGCGCTGCCGACGTCGCCCGCGACCGGCAGCAGCGGCACGTCGCCGAACGCGGTGCAGCCGACCGACGCGTGGTTGAGGCTGAAGCCCTTGATCTTGCTGCTGTGGTACTGGTAACCGGCGTACGAGCCCTCGGTGTCGGGCGAGAACTGCATCATGCCGAACGGGGTCGACGGGCCCGGGAAGTTGTTGATCTCTCCGACGGACGCGCCGCCGTTGCCGGTCCCGATGAGCGGGTCGACGAACTCGGTGGGATCTTCGACGAGTTCGGCGCCCCCAGGTTTGGACAACGTTGTCTGAGCGGCGGCAGCCACTCCTCCCGAGCCTCCGACCAGTACTGCCATGACTGCTGCTGCGACTGCGACTTGCCTTCTGATGCGTCTCACGTGCGACTCCTGTGCAGTGGCGTCCCGGCCATCACACACTCAGGCATGCTCACGCCAAGGTCAAGAGGCCCTCCCCGCCACCGCGAGGGCCGCCGTGCACCGGCCCCCTAAGGGCTGTCCCGTAATCCCCGGTGGATCAGCGCGGGGCGTCAGATGCGGTGCATCGCAAGGCGGAGGGTCGTCCTCATACTGGACGTATTCGGGCGATCCGACAACGCGGCGAGGTGCCGTAGCTGTCGTCGTGCGCCCGCCGGGGATTACGGGACAGCCCTTAGGCGCGATCGGGCCGGATTCATCGGCGCGCGGCACCCTTTCCCCGGCCCGAACTCGGCGGTCCGTGACGACGGTCAGGAGGGTGAAGGGCCCTGCAGTACGAGGGCGAGGCCCAGTTCGGCGTCGCCGTTCAGCGCGTCATGGAACGCCCGGTCGTAGGCGTCGTCCCCTGCTGCCTCGCGGGCTTGCAGTTCCCATTGGTCACGCACCTCGGAGAGCTCGGGCGTGCCGTGATTCGGGTGACCGAGCATGCGCCAGAAGGAGTTCCCGGTGCCCGAGGTACGAGCGGCCCCGATGCCATTGCCCTGAACCGCGTTCGCTCCGGTGAGGAGGTCGAGAGCCAGGGCGATTCCAAGGTTGTCGTTGAGGTTGTGCTTGCTGGCAAGCATGGCTCGGGCGTGGCGTTCGGCGTCGTGCGCGCGCCCCTGGAGGAGGTCTATGAAGGCGAGTTGGTGGAACGCGTACGACCGCGCCCAGTGCTCGCCGTACCGGAGGCTGAGACGGCGCAGGCCGATGGCCGCTTCGTAGGCCTCCGCCAGTCGGCCCAGCGCGGAGTGGGCGAACGTGCGGATCACCATGCAGCAGAGCTGCGGCGCCCCGGAGGGCGGTGACGTGCCGCGGGTGATCAAGGCGTGGTCGCTCACGTCGTAGGCGGCCTGGGGACGGCCGGCCATGAGGTGGGTGAGGCCGAGGGTGTGGGCGGCGAACAGCGCGGACTGCGGGGTGCCGTCCTGCCGCGCCGCGTCGGCGCATTCCTCCCCGACGCGCAGCGCGGTCCGGTGGTCGCCCTGGAGGGTGAGTGTGATGCCCAGGGCCCAGAGTGCGCGGGTGCGGGACGGCCCCTTGGGCGTGTCCAGAGCCAGGGCGCGTTCGAGATAGTCGCGGGATTCGTGCAGGTGCCCGCAGCAGGGCCAGAACAGGCCCGTCCGGCCGGCCATTTCGAGGGCGGCGTCGGGGTCTGCCTCGATGAGGTGGTCGAGTGCGGCGCGTACGTCCGTGTGGCTCGCGGAGATCCGCGCGTACCAGGCGACCTGCTGGCCGCTGAGCCACCCGGCTTCGGCCTCGGCCAGTACGGTGGCGAAGTGCGTGGCATGGAGCCGGGCGAGGGCGTGTTCCTCACCGAGTTCCGCGAGCCACATGGCTCCGTACTCGCACAGTGTGTCGAGCATGCGGTAGCGGGTGCCCACCTGCTGGAGGACGGACTGGTCGACCAGCCGCTCGAGGAGCCGGGGGATGTCGTGGGCACCGAGGGGGCCGCCCGCGCAGACGGCCTGCGCGTCCGCGGCTTCGACGGGGCCGCGGAAGACGGAGAGTCTGGCCCACAGCAGGCGCTCGAGCGGGGAACACAGTTCGTGGCTCCAGCCGATCGCGGTGCGAAGGGCTCGATGGCGCTTGGGCCACGCCGTCTCGTCCACGAGAGTGTCGAGCCGTGAGCCGAGGCGTTCGGCGATCTCCGTGAGGCTGCTCTCCCGCAGGCGCGCGCAGGCGAGTTCGACGGCGAGCGGAATTCCTTCCAGGCGGCGGCAGATGGCGGAGACGGCTTCGCCGGAGCCGGGGGAATCGAGGGACACCTCAGGGGCGGCCGTGGCACAGCGCTCGCGGAACAGACGCACCGCGTCGCCGCTGCCGCCGTCGTCCATGGAGAGCGGAGCGACCTCGAAGCGGTGCTCACCCTGGACGCGGAGGGGTTTTCTGCTGGTGGCGAGAACGGTCAACCGAGGTTCGGCCAGCAGGAGTTCGCTCACCAGGGTCTGGCAGGAAGCCAACACACGTTCGCAGCAGTCGAAGACCAGCAGGACCTGTTGGCCGGTCAGCCACTCGCGCAGCGCTTCGACCGGAGCGCGCGGGTTGTGGTCCAGGAGATCGACCGCGTCACAGACCGTGGCGGTGAACAACCGGTCGTCGTAGAGGTTGGACAGGTCGATCCACCAGACCCCGTCGGCGTACCGACCCCGTGTCTGCTCCGCGACGCGCAGCGCCAGGCGGCTCTTGCCGACACCGCCGCCGCCGGTGAGGGTGATCACTCGGTGCTGGGTCAACGCCGTCTTGACTGCGTCGAGTTCGCTGTCGCGGCCGACGAAGCTGGTCGTCGTGACCGGGAGGTTGCCTACCACGGCTCCATCCTGCATGCCTCGCGCACGGACCTAAACCCTCTTACAACAAGCGGTCAGAAACGATCGACCTTGACAACTATTCGATCGGACGGTTCCTGTAGTCGACGCGGTGAGACAGTCCGCGTGATCCCAGGGGCCGGCGGTGCCCGACGGATCCACCTCTGACCACGGTCGCCTGGACGCCGTGGTACCCGCGTCGAGGGCGTCCCGGCCGGCCCAGACAGTGCCGCCGTGGCCCTAAGGGTGAGGAAGGGGACGGCGAAGCCGGCTCGGGTGCCGCCCGGACCGTCGACGAGCCGTCCGACCACGGCGGCGGAGACGGCGATGCCCGCCGCGCTCGCGGAGTTGGTCCAGGTGAAGGCATGGGTCAGCACGGACCGGTCCGTGACCGCCTCCACAAGCGTCGAGGAGACGATGACGCACGGAGCTCCCAGGCCGCACACGCTGCCGCCCGGCACACACAAGGTGCACCGGGCGGCAGCGGGCCTGGCCCCCTGTCAGGCCGGGAGGTGGAACTGCTGGTTGGTGCCGCCCGCGCAGGTCCAGATCTGCAGCCGGGCTCCGTTGGCCGTCGACTTGTCGGTGACGTCGAGGCACTTGCCGGACACGGGGTTCACGAGGGTGTCCCCGCTGCCGCGCTGCCAGACCTGGGCGCCGGTACCGTTGCAGTCGTACAGCTGGACCTTGGTGCCGTTGGCGGTGCCCGCCGCGGTGAGGTCCATGCACTTACCGAGACTGCGGACGGTGTTGTCGGAACCCACGGTCCACTGCTGGGCGGTGGTGCCGTTGCAGTCGTACAGCTGGACGGCGGTGCCGTTGGCGCTGCTCGCCGAGGCGACGTCGACGCACTTGCCGCCGAGGCCCGTGATCTGGCCGGTGGAACCGGTGGGCGGCGGGGTGGTACCGCCGGTCACGGAGTTGAAGGTGCTGGAGAACTGCCAGGCGCTCTGCGGGGTGCCACTGCAGGTGTCGGAGAGCTGGCCGTTGGTGGCGCAGGCCTTGTCGCGGCCGAGCGCCCAGAAGGCGAGTTCCTGGATCCCCTTGGACTTGGCGAAGTTGGTCAGCGTGGTGGCGTTGCCGGTGGTGAAGATCTCGCTGACGTCGTCGTTGACCCCGATCATCGGGGTGTTGCCCTCCATCGCCCACAGCTGCGCGTCGGACTTCTCCGGCCAGATGGCGCCGAGCTGGGTGCGCAGGGCGGTGGCGGCGTCGGTGGCCGCCTTGCCCATGTCCCGGGTTCCGTCGTAGTAGTCCATCGTCATGATGTTGACGAGGTTGACGTTGAGTCCGTTGCTCTTGGCGTTGGACAGCAGCTTCGTCCCGTTGCCGTCCAGCCCGTTCGGCATGGACGGCAGGGTGTACTGGACGTCGAGCTTGCGCCCCGCGGCGGCGTACTCCTGCTGGAGCTGGGCGAGCGCCTTGTTGCGGCGGTCGTTGCCGGCGGTGTCCGCGATCGCGCCGCCTTCGATGTCGAAGTCGACGCGGGTGAGGTTGAGGGTGTCGATGACCTTCTTGTACTGGGCCTTGAGCGAGGTCACGGTCGTACAGGCCTGCGCCTCCTCGGTTCCGGAAGCACCGCCGAAGGAGGCGATGACGTCGCCGCCCGCTCCTCGCAGGGAATTGATCGCGGAGGTCCAGCCGGCGTCGGTGACGGGCGTGTCCCCGTTGAACATGGCGTTGCAGCCGCCGCCGTCGATGACGAAAGCGAGCGTGTAGTACTTCAGGCCCGTCGCGTTGCGGGCGTTGGTCATGGCCGAGGGCGAGTTCCACGTCTCGACGTAGGGCGCGGCGTAGTGGGCGGGGAAGCCGGGGCCCGGGTTGGCCGCGGCGCTCGCGGAGCCACCGGCGGCGACGACGGCGGTGGCCGCCATGGCAAGGACGGCGGGAGCGGTGGCAAGGGCTCTGACGGCGGATCTGATCACAAGACGGCTCCTGTCATGAGCGCGAGGGGGCGCGATGATGCGGGGGGGGTGCCGTGAGCGGAGCATCGGGGACGGAACGGCAGTTCATGTGGCTGACGTCGATTCCGTCACATGAACATCCGATGACCGATGACGGTATGGACTAGACCAGCTTCACGTCAATACCTTTGAATCCGGGAAGAGTTCGGGTGAGCGCGGCCGCCGCCGCTGCCGACTCCGGACGTGTCCTCGCCACGGGCTGAACCCCGACGCCGGTGCAGGCGTCGGGGTTCGCGATGACTCTTCCCTTTCCGGGCCGCGCGGAAGGCCCCACCGCGGAATCCCGGCGAGTGCGTGAACGCGTCCCGTCGATCGCTTTGCGGTGTTCGCTGCAACGCCCTTGCCGCTGACCGCACCCGGGTGAGTACGCCTGCACCCTCGCCCACTCCGAGCCGGTCGCGTCGCCCCCTGCGCACCACATCGGCCGGACCGCGGGACAAGCGCCGGGTCGCGCTGACAGCCGTCAGCTGTCAGTACCGTCAGCCGTCAGATCTCAGCCGTCAGATGTCAGCCGTCAGCCTTCAGCCGGGAAACGGCCGCAGAGCCAGTTGCCCGGTTCCGCCGGGTCGTCGCTGGTCCAGAACTGGCGCCAGAGGAACGCGAACTCCTCGCGGCCGAGGTGACCGTCGCCGTCCGGGTCGAGCAGCTCGAAGACACCGGTCATGTCCGCCGGCCGCCCGTTCCAGGTCTCCACGAGCCTGCGGTGTTCCTCCGGGGAGATCCGGCCGTCACCGTTGGCGTCAACGGCGTCGAAGACGGTGTCGGCGGTCGCGGTGACGGCCTCGGCCATGGTGGGCAACCGGTCGACGAGGGTGAGCAGTTCACCCATGTCCACCGTGCCGTCACCGTTGGCGTCCCCGGCCTCCAGAAGAGCGCCCCACCAGCCCATCAGCAACATCTCGACCCGCGCGTGCAGTGGTGTCCCGGGCCCCACTCCCGGGAGCAGGCTCCAGCGGGCGACGAGCGTCGTGAAGTCGTCCTCGCACAGATAGCCGTCACCGTCCGCGTCGAACGCGGCGAACATCCCCTTGAGCTTGCGCTCCTGAAACGCGCTGGCCATGAGCGGCCCCCCTCGACGCCGAACCGAACCGCGAACCGCGGACCGCGACTGCGGGACGCGTGCCGTTCCCGTTTGCGGTCGCTACGGACAGCGTAGGCCGGAACGCGCCCCCGGCCCCACGGGCACATGTGGGCGAACGGTCACCCACCTGACGGGGTGACCGTTCGCGCGCCGGACGACTCCTCACGTGTTCCGGTCCCGTGACGGGCCCGGGTCGCTCCCCTCGTTCCGCGCCTCCCGCTCCGCCGCCTCGGCGATGTGCTTGATGTCGGCCAGTCGCCGGTCCCAGTCGGCCGCGAGCGTGGCCATCCAACGGGCCGTGGCGTTCAGGGCCGCGGGCCGCACCGCGTAGCGCACCTCGCGTCCGACCCGGCCGCCGGTGACCAGCCCGGCGGCGTCCAGCACGGAGAGATGCTTGACCACCGCCTGCCGCGAGACGGGAAGCCCTTCGGCGAGTGTCGTCGCGGTGGCCTCGCCCCGCGCGGCCAGCAGTTGGAGCAGTTGGCGTCGCGTCGGGTCGGCGAGCGCGACAAGGACGCTGTCGACGACCTCGGCGGCGCCAGGACGTTCTTCGGTCACGTGGAGGGCTGTTCGGCACGCGACTTGAGCGCGCCGAGTTCGAGGGGCCAGCCTTCGCTGTGGTCCTTCACGTTCTGGCTGCGCAGTTCCTCGGACCCGGCGAGTGCCGCGAACCCGCTCTCCACGACGCGCAGTCGCGTCCGGTCGCCTTCCTGGGACAACGTGAACTCCACGAGGGTGCTGTTGTCCTCGCGCAGTTCCTCTCCGGGGAACGCGCTGGTCCAGCGGTACGCCAGGTACGTCGGCGGCTCGACCTTCTCCACGCGCACCGGGAAGTCGCCGTGTTCCGCGTTCTTCGCGATCATCGTCTCTCCCGCCCTGGCCACGGTGCCGGGAAGGCTCGCCTTGTCGGCCACCCAGAATCCGGGCTGGGCGACCAGCGCCCAGACCCGCTCCAGGGGTGCCGCGATCAGGGTCTCGCGTTCGATGCGGTCCTCGCTCATCAGGGAACTCCGTCCATGTCGATTTCGAGTGCAACTCAAGGGTTGCACATCAAATCTCCAGGAGCAACCTGAAGGTTGCACCCGAGAGGGCGCCGGCACCCGCGCCGGCGCCTCCAATGCTCAGGACGCCTGACTTTCACCCCTCGTCTGGCTTCACAGGTACCTGATAGGTACCATGCTTGCCATGCCATCACTGAATGTGACGTTCACGGACGAGGAAATGGAAGGTGTGCGCGCGGCCGCCTCGGCGGAAGGCAAGAGCCTGAAGCAGTACATGCACGATCTCGGCGTCCGGGAGATGCACCGCAAGCGGTTCGTCGCCGGCGCCACCTCGTGGGCGGACAAGCTGCACGCCGAGTTCGACGAGGCGTTCCCCGACGAGGTCCCACCCTCGCAGCGCGGCGATGGGGTCGCCGCCGCCTGATGAGCGAAATCCTGTACATCGATGTCTCCTGGCTGCTGGACGTCCAGGAAGCCGCCCTGGGAACCGACGACGTGTCGGTCACCGACTACTCGGCCCTGGTCGCGGCCGTCGCGCGGCACAAGACGCGCATGCCGACCCTTCAGACGTCCAATCCCGACACGGCGTGGCGCGCGGCAGCGCTTCTGCACACAGTCGTACGTCTCGAACCGCTGCCGCACCGCAACAGCCTCTTCGCGGCGTTCGTCGCGGCCCAGTACATGGACCAGTCCGGCGAAGGGATCGATCCTCCGTACGGCAGCCTGTCCGACCTGATCAGAAAGGTCCGGGAGACCCGCCTGCCGATCTACGCCGTCGCGGATGTCCTGCGCTCCTGGCGGATCTGACGTCGCGGAGGGACTTCCGGCCCGAGCGCCGCGAGCACTCCGCGTTCCGCGCGATGCCTCCCCGGACCCGTGGCGCTCAGTAGAAGTCGCCCCGGTGGTGCGGGGGGTTGACGGCGTCGCGACGCTGCCGCAGCAGCCCGTCCGTCCTGTTCGCCGATATCTCCCGCAGGTGTGCCTGACTCTGCAGGGTCATCATCGACCCCAATGAGTGACGTACGGTCATCGGGTTGTCCACGCACGCCTGGTACAGCGCGGCGGCGCTCTGGGCGTCCTGGTAGAGGGTGCGGTAGACCTCGGCGGCACGGTACTGGCCGTAGGGGTGATTGCGTGCCGCGGCCGCCAGGAAGTACTCGAGGGCGTGCTCCGCGGGGGTGCGGGTCACGGGCAGCAGCCGCTCCAGGTACAGGTCGCCCAGGGCCAGCATCGCTTCGGGCTCGCCCAGTTCGGCCGAGGAGCGGTACCAGCGGGCCGCCTCGTCGAACGACTGGGGGATACCCGCCTGGGGGCAGCCCTGGTGGTACAGCGAGGCGAGGTAGTAGGCGGCTCGCGGTGAGCCGGTGCTCTGCCGCAGCCGTGGCACCGCGTTCGCGTACTGCCCCCGCACGTAGTCGATGTGCCCCAGGAGCTCGACGGCGGCGCTGTGACCGCCCGCCGCCGCGGTTTCCAGGAAGGCGGTCGCCGCGTCGCGGTGCTCCGCGCTGTCCCAGCAGTGCAGGCCGATCCGGTAGTACTCCTCGGCGCTGGTCGGCTCGTGTCCGTCCACGGTGAAGTTGGTCCCCTGCCACTGCACCACGTCGTCGCCTCTCTCGTCCTGACCTGCCTCGGCGGGCGCCTACCGTCATTGTGCCGCAGTCCCGCGAGGTCGCCGGGGCGTCGACGGCGACAATCGGCCCCGGAGGCGGAATTCCCGTCCGGGACACGGGTCAGGTGTCGTCGGCGGCGTCAGAGGCGGACGACGACCACGACCGTGTCATCGGTGGCGGCGCTCAGCGTGGTCAGCCCTTCCGCCAGGTCCTCGGCATCGTCCTTGTGGTGCCGGGCCAGGTGGTCGGCGAGGCGCTGGAGACCCTGGTCGATGTCCTCGCGGCGGCGCTCGATCAGCCCGTCGCTGTAGAGGACGAGTACGGCGCCGTCGGCGTAGGTGGTCGTGGCCTGCGGACGGGCGCTGTGTTCGGGGCCGGCCCCCAGGGGCGGATCCGTCGCCCGGTCCAGGAACTGCACCGTGCCGTCCGGGTGGGCCAGGGCCGGTGGCGGGTGCCCCGCGCTGCTGTAGGTGATGCGGTGGCCGCCCTCGTCGATGACGGTCTGCACGGCGGTACTGGCGAGGGCGCCGGCGAGGGAACGCGCGTACATGTCCAGACCGTCGAGCGCGGTGGCGGGCCCGTCGACGACGCGCATGGCCGCGCTCAGGGCACTGCGCAGCTGGCCCATGATCCCTGCCGCCGCCAGGCCGTGCCCCACGACGTCACCGACCGCGACGGCAGCGGCCCCGCAGGCGAGCTGTGTCACCTCGTACCAGTCGCCGCAGACGTTCAGGGTGTCCTCGGCGGGCCGATAGCGCACCGCCGCCTGGTGACGGTCGAGCCGCCCGGGCGCGGGCAGCATCGCGTCCTGGAGCGCGAGGGCGACCTGCCTCTCGCGCGCGTTGGCCTGCCGCAGCCGTTCGTTGACCTGCTGCAGCTCACGGGATCGCGCGTACAGCTCGAACTGGGTCCGCAGGCGCCGCTCGTCCGATTCCGGACCGCACGCGCGCACCACGTCGGTGATCTCTTCCAGACGGTGCACGACCAGCACGATGTTTCCCTCGGAGTCCAGGACGGGGGCGTTGATCGGGCTCCAGTAACGTTCCTCGAACACCCCCGGCCGATCCGTCTCCTCCACGTCGTGGCGCATCGGCCCCGCGACGTCCTGGGCGCGGGTCTCCAGCACCCGTCGCATCGACGCGCGGAGATCGTCCGGGCCCTCCGGGTCCTTCGGGAAGACGTCGTACACGTACCGGTCGACCAGTTGGTCCCGCGCGCGGCCGACCAGGTCCTGGTAGGACACGTTCGCGTCAACGATGACAAGATCGGGCGTGAGCACCAGCATCGCGCTGGGTGACACGTCGAAGATGCCCTGGTAATCGATCTCCGGATCCTTCACGGCACATCCCGCACACAGGGGCAAGGGCTCAGGTTTCAGTGCCTCTGCTTCATGCTAGGCGTTCGGCTCACCGAACCGCGAACGACCACTATGACCTTCGAACGGCGACGGACGGCCGCGAACGGCCACGCGCGCGGGGGCTCCGCAGTGCGCCCTCACGGGTGACCGGTCACGGGACACACCCTGGTCACCCCCGTCGGTCACTCCCGTCAGTCACTCCCGTCAGTCACTCCCGTCAGTCACTCCCGTCAGTCACTCCCGTCAGTCACTCCCGTCGGTCACTCCCGTCGGTCGAGGCATACACCGGACCCTCCCGACGGCGAGGCGGGCACCGGTCGGCCCGCCGGTACGGGCGGCGCGCCCCGTGCCGGTGCGTGTGAGGGTACGGAGGCCAGGTCTTCCTCGGCCCAGACGACCTTGCCGCCCGGCACCGAGCGAGAACCCCATCTGCGGGACAGCTGGGCGACCAGGAGGAGGCCGCGGCCGTTCTCGTCCGCGGAGCCCGAGCGGAGCAGGCGCGGTGAGCAGACGCTCGCATCGGTCACTTCACAGGTCAGGACCTGGTGCCGGATCAGACGCAGACCGACCGGGCCGGTGGCGTGGCGAACGGCATTGGTGACCAGCTCACTGACGATCAGCTTCGTGGAATCCTCGAGACCCTCCAGACCCCACGCCGCCAGCTGACGGGCCGCCAGGCGCCGGGCGCCGCCGACGGAACTCTGGTCGCTCGGCAGCGTCCAGGAGGCGACCCGGGCCGGGCTGAGCGAGCGGGTCCTGACGAGGAGCAGGGTGACGTCGTCCGACGGCGCCTCCCCCGTCAGGGTCTCCGTCGCACGGGTGCACAGGTCGTCCAGGGAGCGGCCCGGCTCCGCGAGGGCGGCGCCCAGTCGCCGCATCCCCACGTCGATGTCCTGGTCGCGGGTCTCGACCAGACCGTCCGTGTACAGCGCGAGGACACTCCCCTCGGCCAGTTCCAGCTCCACGGACTCGAAGGGGACCCCCAGCCCGATGCCCAGGGGGGTTCCGGTGGGAAGGTCGGGGAAGGTGACCGTGCCGTCCGGGTCCACGATCACCGGCGGGGGGTGTCCGGCCCGCGCCATGGTGCACCGGCGAGTCACCGGGTCGTAGACGGCATACACACAGGTGGCGCCCATCACCGCGGGCGGCTGGTCCGAGACGTCGGCCTCCTCCTCGGCCAGTCGCTGGACCGTGTCGTCGAGGTGGGCCAGCAGTTCACCGGGAGGCAGCTCCATGTCCGCGAGCGTGTGCACGGCGGTGCGCAGACGGCCCATGTTCGCGGCGGCGTTGATGCCGTGTCCGACGACATCGCCGACAACGAGGGCCACCCGGGCACCGGACAGGGGGATCACATCGAACCAGTCGCCCCCGACGCCGTTCTCGATGTCGGCGGGCAGGTAGCGCGACGCCGTCTCGACCGCCGTGCCGCCCCTCAACCGGTGGGGAAGCAGGGTGCGTTGGAGCGCGAGGGCCGCGGTGTGCTCGCGAGCGTACTGGCGTGCGTTGTCCAGTGACAGCGCGGCGCGGCTGACGAGTTCCTCGGCGAGGAGCAGATCGACGTCCCGGAACGGCCCGGGGTCCTCGGTCCGGATGAACAGCACCACCCCCAGCAGGGCGCGCCGTGCCCGGATGGGTACCACCATCAGGGAGTGCATACCGTTCTCGCGGACCTTCCGCGCCCGTTCCGGGTCCTCCTCGATCCAGGCGCCTGGAGCCCTGCCCAGGCACGGCTCCAGGTGGGACCTCCCGGTGCGCAGGACGTCCATGAAGGGTGAGACGGGTGGCACGCGGACCGGTTCACCGAGCGCCCAGGGGGATTCGGGGATCCCTTGATGGATCGAGGCCAGGCCGGCACGTCGGAACACGAGACGCTCGCCCGTCGAGCCGATGTGGACCGGCGGCCCTTCGCCGAAGGGGACCGACTGCTCCAGGTCGACGGCGACGTAGTCGGCCAGCAGGGGCACGGCGAGGTCGGCGAGCTCCTGGCTGGTCTGCATCACGTCGAGGGTGCGGCCGAGGCGCGTACTGGCCTCGCTGAGGATGGAGAGGCGCTCTCGCGCCCGACGGCTCTCGGTGACGTCGATGCTGATGACGCACACTCCCAGCACCTGGGCGTCGGCGTCCTGGAGACAGAAGATCGAAACGGCGAACGAGTGTTCCTTGCGCGGATCCGACGGAAGCCTCAGCCGGTACTCCTGGACCCTGGTGGTGCCGGTCTTCAGTACCTGCCGCATCATCGTCTCGAGTGTCTCGGCCTGGGCACCGGGCAGCACCTCGGTGAATCGACGCCCGAGCCGTCGGTCGCGGGAGACGCCGTCGTGGCGCTCCATCGTGTCGTCCACCCAGGTGCACCGCAGGTCAGGGTCACGCACGACGACACCGATCGGGGTGCGGGCGAGAAGCGAGTCCCGCACGGACTCGCTCATCGCGCCCCAGGACAGCTTGCCGATGTCGGTCAGTGACACGAGCCAGCGGACTGCCCCGTTCTGCCCCCACAGCATCGAGATCCTCAGGCTGACATCGAGCACGCGGCCGTCGCGGTGACGCACCGCCGTGGTCCCCGACCAGCCGTTCCGGGCACGGCATCGCTCGACGAACGCCGATATCGTGGTCGCCTTCCCGGCGGATGGCAGGACGAGCGTCGCGGACCGGCCCACCACGTCACCGGCGGTGTATCCGACAAGCCGCTCGGCGGCCCGCGTCCATCCCACCACCGTTCCCTGGTCGTCCAGCATCGCGATCGCCGAGTCCGACCTCTCGACCGCGCTCGCCCGCTCGCCTTGCGTCACCATGTCCGTGCTGGTCATCGCCATATTCCTCGGGTAGCCCTGGAGGGCGGCACGGACGCGGGAGGCCGCCGTGCCGACACCGCGGCGGCCAGGGCCACCGGGAGTGGCCGGGCGGAACACCCGCGCTCCATCTCCGCGCTCGTATCCGGACGCGGATGGAGTCGTCGAATCGACTTAATCCGCACCTTTCAGGCAATTGACCAGAAGAGGCTTTCGTCTGTGACAAGTGGTGCGCCTTGGCCGCCTACCCGTCATAGGGCCGCGGCGGAACCGATCGGTTGTTGAGGTCCACGGACAGGAAGATGTCCTTCGCGACCGGATCGCGCAGTTCCTCGGCGAGCTGGCCGATGAGTCCGGCGGTGCGGGCGAGCAGGGCGAAGGCACGCAGGAGCTCCAGGGGCAGGCCGAGATCCGCGAGCGCGGCCCCGCACACCCCGGCACCGTTGAGCGGCAACGTCCTGCCCAGTACCTGGGGATGTACGCGGCCGATGGCGGCGAAGAGGGCCAGGTGCGGGCCGGACATCCCCTCCTCCTGGGCGATCCGGAACAGCCGGGCCGTGCGGGGGTCGCCCTGCTTGTGCACGTGATGTCCCAGCCCCGGAACGAGGCGGCCCGCCTCCCGCGCCGACCGCACCGCGGCCAGCGCGAGCGCGTCCCACTCCGCGTCGTCGTCCGGATGACCGCCCTCCACAGCGGCCAGGACGTCGTGCAGGAACCTGCCGCAGTCCTCGGTGACGCCCAGGAAGCGCGAGCCGCCGCCCAGAAGACCGGCCGCGAGGGCTCCCTGGACGGAGTCCGGAGCGGAGAGGAAGGTCAGCCGCGCCGTGATGGCCGTCGGCGTGAACCCGTGATCGGCGAGTGCGGCGAGCACCGCCTCGAAGACCCGGATCTCGCCCTTGGCCGGCCGGCGCTGCGTCGCGAGCCAGAACGCCAGCTCGCCGAAGCCGACCTCACCCATGACCTCCTCGGCGAGGTCGTGGCCGAGCAGGGTGATCCGGTCCGGGGACGAGGCGCCGAGCGCCGTCGGGTACTCAGGCATCGCCGTTCTCCACCCCTGCGCGCACGTCCTCGCCGCTCTCCACCCCTGCGCGCACGTCCTCGCCGCTCTCCAGCCACTTGCGTACGTCCTCGCCGTGTTCGTCGAGGGCGGGCGGCGGCAACCGGTAGGCGGCCGGTGTCTCGGAGAAGCGGATCGGGTGCCGGGTCGTGGGCACGGCCCGCTCGCCCTCACCGGCCTTCACCACCGGGTCGAGCCCGAAGCGCTCGGCCATCGCGAAGCCGCCGTCGATCGTGTTGATCGGCCCGCACGGCACCCCCGCGGCCACCAGCAGGTCGAACCACTCCACGGCGCCGCGCGTCCCCAGCCGCTCCACCAGGATCGGCCTCAGCTCCTCACGCCGCTCGGTGCGGTCGCCGTTGTGGCGGAAGCGGGGGTCGTCGGCGGTCCCGGGGATGCCGAGCACCTCGCACAGCCTGCGGAACTGTCCGTCGTTGGCGGCGGCGACGATCAGGTCCCGGTCGGCGGTCGGCAACGGCTCGTAGGGGAACACGCTGGGGTGGGCGTTGCCCATCCGGTACGGCACGGTCCCACCTGCGGCGTACGCGGAGCTGTGGTTGACCAGCCCGGTCAGCGCCGAGGACAGCAGGTTCACCTCCACCAGCTGACCGTTTCCGGTGGCGTCGCGGTGACGCAGTGCGGCGAGGATCCCGATGGCCGCGTGGTTTCCGGCCATCACGTCGAACACCGAGATGCCGGCCCGGTACGCGGGCCCCTCGGGGTCGCCGGTGAGACTCATCAGTCCGGAGATCGCCTGCACCATCAGGTCGTACCCGGGAACGTCCCGCCCCGGGCCCGTACCGAATCCACTGATCGAGGCGTAGACCACGCCGGGGTTCACGGTGCTCACCGAGGCGTGGTCCAGACCGTAGCGGGCCAGGCCGCCCGGCTTGAAGTTCTCGATCACCACGTCCGCCCGCCGGGCCAGTTCTCTGGCCAGCCGGGCGTCCCGCGGGTCACGGAAGTCCAGGACGACCGACCGTTTCCCCCGGTTGACGCCCAGGTAGTAGGTCGACACCCCGTCCCGCACGGGTGGCGTCCAGGTTCGGGTGTCGTCCCCCGCCGGACCCTCGACCTTGACCACGTCGGCGCCGAGGTCGGCCAGCAGCATCGTCGCGTACGGACCCGCCAGGATCCGCGAGAAATCCGCCACCAGCAGCCCGTCGAGCGGCCCGCGCACACCGTCGGTCATGGCTTAGGACTCCTCCTGCCGCACGGCGACACCCTCGCCGCGATACGTGCTGTACGTGTACGGGTTCGAGACCGGCTCGGAGCGCGGGATCTCCGGCTCCAGCGCCTCCCGCCACGCCTTCTCGCCCAGCGTCCTGCGGGCGTACTCGACCGTGGCGCCCACGGCCTCGCGCGCCCTGGGCAGGTCGACACCGAGCAGTTCGTGCCGGTACTTCACGACCCTGCCGTCGACGACGACCGTGTCCACGTCGGCCCGCTGGGCCTGGTACACCACATGCCCGTAGGGGTGCAGGAGCGGGAACATGGCCGGGGCGCGGTCGTTCCTGATCAGTACGAGGTCCGCCTTCTTCCCCGGTGTCAGCGAGCCGATCCGGTCGTCGAGGCCCAGGACCCGCGCGCCACCGAGGGTGGCCCACTCGACGACGTCCTGTGCCCGCAGCGTGTGATGGACCACCGTCTCGCCGGCCGCGTGGGCCTCCAGGTGCTCGCGGGCGCGGTCGGCGGAGAGTGTGGCCCGCATCGCGGAGAAGAGGTCGGCGCTGAACCACACGCTGGTGTCCATCGACAGCGACACCGGGATGCCGTGCCGGCGCAGCCGCCAGGTGGGCGGGTACCCCTGCCCGGCGTTCTGCTCGCTCTCCGCCGACACCGACACCCTGCCGCCGGAGGCGGCGATCCGCTGGTAGGAGTCCTCGCTGAGCGTCGCGGAGTGCACATAGGTGACGTCGGGGGTCATGAACCCGTGGTCCCACATCAGGCGGATGCCGTCGTCGCCCGTCGCGCCCCAGACCCCGGCGTGGGTGGTGACCGGCACGCCGAGCTCACGGGCCGCCTCGAACGCGGCCTTCTCCGGGAACGCCGCGTCGCCCGTGACGTCGAACGCCAACTGGAGGCCCAGCATGTCGTCCCGCGCGGAGAAGTGACGGTCCACGAACCTCCGCATCTCCGGGGCCGTCGCCCACTCCCACGGCGCGCCGAGGAGGTTGCCGTAGGCCAGGACGAAGCGGCCCGGCACGGCCCGCAGCGCCTCGACGGCCGCGTCCCCGTGTTCGGGGGTCCGCAGTCCGTGCGACCAGTCCACCGTCGTGGTCACGCCCGCGTCGAGCGCCTCGACGGCCGACAGCAGATTGCCCGCGTGGACGTCCTCTGGGCGGAAGATCTTGCCCCAGTTCAGGTAGTAGAAGACGAAGTACTGGGACAGCGTCCAGTCCGCTCCGAACCCACGCAGCGCCGTCTGCCACATGTGCCGGTGTGTGTCGACCATGCCCGGCATCAGGATGCCGCCGGTGGCGTCCACCACGACCGCGTCCTCGGGTGCCGCCAGCGCGTGCCCGACCCGCTCGATGCGCCCTCCGCGCACCAGGACGTCTCCGCCCTCCAGCAGGCCGATCGCGGGATCCATGGACAGCACGGTGGCGTTGCGGAAGAGAAGGGGACGTCCGGCGGTGAGGTCGTCGGGGTGCGGGGTGTCGATCGTCATGAAGTCACCTCGTTGTGATGCCGTGCCCGGGTGCGCAGCACCCGCGACCGGAGGACGAGAGGTACGGCGGCGGTGGCCGACCCGACCGCGAGCGCGGCGGTTCCCCACCCGGGGCCGTGGAGTGCGTCGAGGCCGACGGCATGGTCGAGGGACCATGCGCCCGGACCGGTGTAGCCGAGGACCGCGGCCGTCGCGCCGTACCAGAACGGCACCTCGCAGCCGCCCTGTTGCGCCCAGAACCCGTTCGGGGCCGTCGCCGCGGCCGCCACCGTCATCGTGCCGACGATGACGGCGCAGCCGCCGGGAGTGAGCAGGCCGGTCGCGAGCGAGGCCGCTCCGGTCAGCTCCGCCAGCCCCGCGAGCAGGACCATGGGCCGGCCGGGTACGAAGCCCCATCGTTCGAAGACGGGGGCCGTTCCGTCGGGGCCGGCCCCGCCGAACCGGCCGAACAGTTTCTGGGCGCCGTGGCCGCACAGGAGTACGGCGAGAAGCAGCCGCAGCAGGAGGAGGCCGAAGTTCACGGCCGCGTCCCCTCCGAGGCCGAGGGCTGCAGCACGAAGTCGAACTCGGCATGCAGGTAGGGCGCGTCGACGGTGCTGCCGTCCGGGGCCGGGCCGGCTGGATGCTCACTGAAGTCCACGACCAGTTCGTCCTTGGTCCCGAACACGACGTCGCTGTCGAGGTAGGGGGAGCCGCTCCGGAACAGGTGGGTGATCAGCCGGTCGTGGCCGGGGTGATCGATGAGGAAGTGGATGTGCGCCGGCCGGTAGTGACTGATGCCGGTCCGGCCGATGAGCGCGCCGACCGGTCCGTCCATCGGGATGGCATAGCCGAGCGGCGCGATGGTGCGCACGCAGTACGTCCCGTCGGACCGCGTCCGGTACTTCGCGCGCAGCCGTGCCTCGTCGACGTCCGCGAGCTGTGACTCGTAGGCGCCGTCCGCGTCGGCCTGCCACACGTCCAGGACGACGTCCGGCAGCGGAGTTCCGTCGAGTCCGAGCACGCGGCCGGTGACGAACAGGGCCGTGCCCTCGACACCGTCGGACATGTCGAAGCCGTACGGGGCCGGCGGCGAGCCGTCGATGTGGAACGGGCCGAGGACCGTGGCGGGCGTCGCGGCCGGTGCGAAGCGGTGGTTGAGCTGCACGACGAGTGTGCTCAGGCCGAGCACGTCGGAGGCGAGGATGAACTCCTGGCGTTTGTCGTCGCTGATCCGCCCGGTCGCCGTGAGCCACTCCACGGCCGCCGTCCACTCGTCCTCGGTGAGCCGGACCTCGCGGGCGAACGCGTGCAGGTGCCGCACCAACGCCGTCGTCAGCTCGGCGAGCCGGGGCGAGTGGGCGGTGGCCCAGCGCTTCTCCGCGAGGTCGGTGAGATTCTCCTCCGTCACGAAGGCCATGGATTCCTCCTTGGTCCGGCCTGCCCGACTTCCAACGGACGACTGTCCGCACAGCGGTCAATGTGCCGCATGGTTGAGAGCGAAACAAGACCTCTGCACCGATCAGGGGATGGCAGATCCGCCGGACCACTGTCCGCTCGGCTAGCCTGGCCCCATGCGCCGAGACGGGAATCCCGAGTTCATCGAGGCCCTTGCCCGAGGGCTGGACGTGTTGCGCTGCTTCCGGCCGGGCAGCGGCTCGATGACCCTCAGTGAGATCGCCGGCGCCACGGGCCTCGCCCGCCCCACGGCCCGGAGGATCCTCATCACCCTGGAGCAGCTCGGCTACGTCCGCTCGCAGGAACGCGGCTTCTCGCTCACGCCCCGGGTGCTCGACCTCGGCACCGCGTACATCGGCTCGATGAACCTCTGGGAACTCGCCCGTCCCCACCTGCGCGATCTGGTCGAACAGACCAACGAGTCCTGCTCGATCGCCCAGCTCGACGGGTCCGACATCGTCTACGTGGCCAGGGTCGCCGTACCGAAACTGGTCACCCTCGGCGTCACCATCGGCACGAGGTTCCCCGCCCTGCAGACCTCGCTCGGCAAGGTTCTGCTGGCCACGCTCTCGCCCGACGAACTCGACAAGTCCCTGGCCGAACCCAGCCGCTCCGGCGTCACCCCGCGCTGGACCCCGGACCGGGACGAGATCCACGCCGTCCTGCGTGATGTGCGGGCCAAGGGGTGGGCGGTCACCGATCAGGACCTCGCACCGGGCATCCGCTCGGTCGCCGCGCCCGTACGCGACGGGAACGGCAGGACCGTCGCGGCCGTGAACGTCAACGCCCACGCCGCCGAGACCTCGGTGGAAACCCTGGTCGATCACCACCTCCCCCTGCTGCTGTGCGCGGCGAGCGCCATCAGCGGCGACTGGGCGACGTGGCAGGCCCGCCCCCTGGACATCCTCGACACCGCGCCCTGAGCCCTGACGCCGCGTTCAGGCGTCACCCGCCGTCCTGTCCGAAAGCGAACGGGACGGACCCCGTCGCGCCTGTCCGCCCACCGACGCCCCGCCCTCTACGATCACCGACCGTCGCCCGATCGGTTCGGGATGTGGTGGACGACTCGGTTCGGGGAGTGGTGGATGACAGGGATCTCCCGCCGGGCGGTGACGGCCGTGCTGGCGTCCTTCGCCCTCCTGATCGGCATGTCGGCGGAGGCGCAAGGGATCGTCAACGGCGATCGGGTGACCTCGCCGGCCAAGTACCCCTGGATGGCGCAGATCCAGATCCTGCGGGACGGACGGCACCAGGGCTCCTGCGCGGGCACCCTGGTGAGCGAGAGGTGGGTCCTCACCGCCGGCCACTGTGTCGAGAGCCAGGACATCAGGGTGGTCCTGGGCACCACCGCGCTCCGGACGGAGACCGACGGTTCGCTCCGGGTGGTGCGCGTCGTCAGGCACCCGCGGTACGGGCGGGCCGGCGGCCCTCTCCGTTATGACGCGGCACTCCTGCGGCTGGACACGCCCGTGAGGTTCGGTCGCACGGTCGCGCCCCTGGCGCTGCCCGCCTCCTCCCGCCTCACGCCGTATCCGGGACCGCTGGTGGTCGCGGGCTGGGGCCACACCCGTGAGGACGGCCCCGCCTCGGAGGCGCTGCTGGAGACGCACCAGACCGAGAGCGGCCGGTGCTTCCGGCAGGGGCTCCTGCGGAAGGTCCACCTGTGCACGCTCATCCGTGGCCACAGGGCCCCCTGCTACGGGGACAGCGGAGCACCCCTGATGCACCGGAACGGCCGGGGCGGGTTCACCCTCGTCGGTGTCACCAGCGGCATCGTCGGTGGTCATCCGTGCGGGGCGGAGGGCCAGGAGAACTACTTCGCCCGGGTCACGGCCCTCGTCGACTGGATCCGCCAGTGGATCCGTCACTCCACCGAGCCGCTTGCGCGACAACACCGGCAACACCGATAACGCCAATAGCACCCACAACGCAGACGGCGCAGACGGCGGCCCGGTCGGCGGTGATCCGGTACACCCGGAACGTCCGTCGGGCTATGCCGCCGCGGGGCGGCGGAGGAACCACACCGTCGGGACGGTCGTCGCGAGGAGCACGATTCCGGCGACGAGCCAGCCCAGATGAAGGGCTTCGCTGAATGCCTGGGGGACGGCGACGGAGATCGCATGGGCCTGCGCGGCCGGGAGGCCGCTCGTCCCGCCGTGGGTGATTCCGGCGACCACGCCGTCGACGCGGTCGGCCGGGATGCCGGACGCGGCCAGCCGGTCGTGCAGGTGCTCCGGAAAGCGGGTGGTGACCAGGGTGCCCAGAACACTGGGACCGAGCACGCTGCCGAGCTGGCGGAACATGTTGACCGACGCGGCCGCCATGCCGGCCTGGAGCGGTGGAACGCTGTTGACGGCCGCGGCGGTCGACGGCGCCACCAGGACGGCCGAGCCCACGCCTGCGACGAACAGGCCGGGCCACATGGCCCCGTACCCGCTGAAGGGTCCGGCCGCCAGGAGTGCGATGGCCCCCGCGCCCATGAGGACGAGGCCGGTGACGAGCGTGGCCGGGATGCCGATTCTGCGCACCAGGCGGCCGGCGAACGCGCTGACGACGATGTAGGTGGCGAACATCGGGAGCAGCTTCACACCCGTCATCAGGGCGCTGTCGTGGGCGACCCGCTCCAGATGGAGGACGGTGAGCAGTGAGATGCCGACGAAGCCGAACATGGTGACGGCGCTGATGCTCATCACCATCGTGAACGAGGCGTTCTTGAACAGCCGCAACTGCAGCATGGGGTCGTCGTTACGGAGTTCGACCCGCACGAAGGCCGCCAGCGAGACGACGAAGACGGCGTACGCGGCGATGATGACGGGCCTGCCGTAGCCCGTGGAGCCACCCTCGATGATCGCGTACGTGGCGGACGCGACGGCGAGGGTGCCGAGCACGACGCCCGCCGGGTCGAACCGGCGCGTCGGGTGCTTGCTCTCGGTCACCAGGAGCGGGGTGAGGATCAGGGCGAGCACGCCGATGACCACGTTGGTGAGGAAGACGGCGTGCCACGACACCCGGTCGAGCAGTACGCCCGCCACCAGGGGGCCGACCGCCAGCCCGAGGCCCGCGCAGCTCGCCCAGGCGCTGATGGCGCCGGTGCGCTCATGCGGGTCGGTGAACGTGTGACTCACGATCGCCAGGCTGGACGGCAGGACGGCCGCCGCCCCGACTCCCATCAGCGCCTGGGCCGCGATGAGCAGGCCCGCGTCGCCCGCCAGGAAGGCGATGACGCTGCCGATCGTGAAAAGCGTGACGCCCGACAGGAGTGTCCGCCGCCGCCCGAGGATGTCGCTCAGCGTGCCCGCCGACAGCACAAGGCTCACCAGGGCGAGGCTGAAAGCACTGCTCACCCAGACCGTGGTGCTCGCGGACAGGCCCAGGGCGTCCTGAAGGGGCGAGAGCGCCGAGATCGTCGAGGAGACGTTGACGAAGGCCATCATCACACCGAGGCAGAGGACCAGAAGGGCCCACCACCTCCGCCCGTTCGGGGTGGCGCTGGAGACAGGGGTCGGAACCGCAGCGATGTTAGGCTGACTAGTGGAAACCATAGCCAGAAGATATCAGGCTGGCTATGCAAATCTGTAGCCAGGGAGGGCGTGAGGCCATGACGGAGTCCAGCGGGGCGCCGGAAGCCGGGGTCGAGCCGGTGATCACCAAGACCGGGCGATTCTCCGACCACGACGAGACCGTGGCCGGCTGGTGCCACATGGAGCACGCCCTGGAACTGGTCGGCACGCGGTCCGCGATGGTCCTCCTGCGCGAGGTCTACTACGGCGCCCGGCGCTTCGACGCGCTCGCCCGGCACACCGGTCTGACCGAAGCCGTCACCGCCCAGCGGCTCAAGCGCCTCGTCGACGCGGGTCTGCTCCAACGGCATCCCTACCGGGAGCCCGGCCAGCGGACCAGGTACGAGTACGTCCTCACCGATCTGGGCCGGTCGCTGTTCCCCGTGTTCGTCGCCCTGATGGAATGGGGAGCGCGTCTCGGCAACGAAGGCGGCGTCGAACTCGTCCACGCCGGCTGCGGAAGCCCGGTCGGTGCCGTGGTGCGGTGCGCGAAGGGCCACGACGTGGGTCTGCCCGACACGGCCGCGCGGTTCGTGTCGGACGGGGAACGCGGGGTTCACTGACTCCGCGTGCCGCATGGTCGGCGCGAGCGACTCCGGCCGACCACGACTACGGAGTGTCCGTCGCGCGGGAACCGCCGGCCCGCGATCCGCTCAGGTCACTCCCGCGCGTCCGCGAGACGGTCCCGCACGCGGGGCCGAGCGGGCCTCCCGGGTCGAGCGGGCCTCCCGAGGGGGCCACCTCCCTCAAGGCCGGGGCGCCCGAAACCGTCGGCCCGCTCCTCACCGGACGGCTCGACGGCACCGGTGGGAAGTCGTCCGCCGGCCTCTTCCACAAGGCTGCCCTCCGGATGCGCGGCCGGGCAGGCCGACCTAGCGTCAACGCCATGGCAGAGCCGGACGCGCGGGGCGACCGCGCCCACGAGGCCCACCGACGGCCTCCGACACGGGCGCAGCGCCGGCAGTCCTTCGCGCGGTCCCCTCTCCTGCCCGCGACGGTGATCGTGCTCCTCGTCTCGGCGGTGGCGGGCGTCTTCGCGTGGTCGTACACCTACGCCTTCGCCAATCCGACCCCGCACCGGGTGCCGACCGCGGTGATCGGCCCGCCGGACGCGGCCCACGGCGCCTTTCTGACCGCTATGGAGACCGCGATGGACGGCTCGTTGGTGGTCCACACGTACCCCGGCTACGCGCAGGCCAGGGAAGCGGCCGAGAGACAGGCGGTCTTCGCGATCTTCGACGTGCGGCAGGAGCCCACGGTCACGGTGGACGTCTCGTCCGCGTCGGGCGCGTCGGTGGCGCAGGTGGTGGAACAAGCGGCGCGGACGGTGGGAAAGCGCCTGGGGAAGGACGTCGTGGTGCGGGACATCAAACCGAACCAGCGGGGCGATCCTCGCGGTCTGGCGATCTTCTACATCTCACTGGCAGCCGTGGTGGTCAGTTTCGTGGGCGCGATCCAGCTCAGTGTGCACGCGAGGGAACTCGGCGCCGGTGCGCGCATCGCGTTCACCATCGCGTACTCCCTGCTGGGGGCGTTCGCCATCGTGGCGGTCGTGGACTGGGGTCTCGGTGCGCTCGAACTGCCTTTCGCCTCGGTCTGGCTGACGCTGGCCCTGACGATGTACGCGGCCAGCGCGGTGTTCCTGATGTTCCTGGTCCTGGTCGGACGGTGGGCCCTCATCCCCACCTGGGGTCTGATGGTGCTGATCGGGAACCCCTCCTCCGGCGGCGCGGTCTCCTGGCCCCTGCTGCCCACGTTCCTGGGCCTGGTCGGCCGTTGGCTGCCGACGGGGGCGGCGATCGGGGCGATCCACACCGAGGTCTACTTCCCCGGATATCTGCACGCCTTCCCGTTCCTGGTCCTCACCGGCTGGGCGCTCGTCTCGACAGTGGTCTTCTGCCTTCTGAGGGACCGTCGGCCCTGAGCGGAGCGAGCAGTCGCTGCGCCCCGCGGATGACCGCCGTCCGCGCGTCGATCGCGAGACAAGGAGTCGTCGAGCCGTTGCGGGTCCGTGGTGTCGACGTCTCGGAGGACTTCGCCTGACCCGCACGGCCCCGGATCCAGACTGCCGAGTACTGCGCAGGTGCTGCTCAGATCCTGCTCATGACGAAGCCCCGGAGCCCCGGTCGGCCTGCACGGATCCCGCCTTCCGCGGCTCGGGGACGCGCGGGCCGCGTTGCGGGGCGAGGAAGAGTCCCATGACCGGGATGACGTACACGGCCCAGACGACCGCCTGGAGGACGGTCGGGTCGGGCTGGAAGTTGAAGACGCCCTTCAGGAGGGTGCCGTACCAGGAGTCCGGGGGAACGGTGGCGCTGATGTCGAAGGCGAGGTGGCGCAGGCCGGGCAGGAAGTCGGCTTCCTGCAGGTCGTGGATGCCGTACGCGAGGACGCCCGCGGCGACGACGACGAGCATGGCGCCGGTCCAGCGGAAGAACTCCGCCAGGTTGATGCGCAGGGCGCCCTTGTAGAAGAGCCGGCCGAGGACGGCGGAGGTGGCGAGCCCCAGAAGCGCGCCGACAAGGGGCCGGACCCCGTCGTCGGTGGCCTGCACGGCGGTCCAGACGAACAGTGAGGTCTCCAGGCCCTCCCGGCCGACGGCGAAGAACGAGGTCACCACCAGCGCGCCGGTGCCGACGGCCAGTGCGGCGTCCAGCCTGCCCTGGAGTTCGCTCTTCAGGTGGCGGGCGGTACGCCGCATCCAGAAGACCATCCAGGTGACCAGGGCGACGGACAGGATGGACAGCGTGCCCCCGAGTGCCTCCTTGGCCTGGAAGGTGAGGGTGGAGGAGCCGAACTGCAGGAGGGCGCCGAAGGCCAGGGAGAGGGCGACCGCCATGCCGACGCCGGCCCACACCGGCGCGAGCCGGCGCCGGTTGCCTGTCTTGACGAGATAGGCGACGAGGATGCAGACGACCAGACTGGCTTCGAGACCTTCGCGCAGTCCGATGAGGAAATTGCCGAACATGGGTGGAGGTGTCCTTCCGGGCTACTTGACGACGGCGGCGGCGAGCTTGGACAGCGGCTCGGCGAGCGCGTTCACGGCGTCCGAGAGGTCCTTGCGCTGCCCGCGGCCGACCTTGTCGTACGAGGTGAACCCGTAGCCGCTCCTGGTGGTGCGGTACCTGTCGAGCAAGGTGTTCAGGGCGTCGAACTGGGTGTCCAGTTGCCCGGTCAGCCGTGGGTCGTTCTTCGTCGCGACGGGCTTGAGGAGGTCGTAGGACTTCTGGGCGCCCTCCAGGTTGCCCTTGAAGTCGACCAGGTCGGTGTGGGAGTAGCGTTCCTCCTCCCCCGTGACCTTGTTGCGGGCGACCTCGTCCAGCAGGCTCTTGGCGCCGTTCGCCATCGAGGTGGGCGTGATCTCCGCCTGGCCGACCTTCTTCGCCCAGGCGTTCAGGTCCGTCATCAGCTGGTCGGCGAGCTGCTTCTCCCGGTCACCGATCCGGCCGTCCTGCCACAGCGCCTTCTCCAGCCGGTGCCAGCCGGTCCAGTCCTTGGCAGGGTCCTGTCCGGACTCCAGACCGTCCTCACGGATGTCGACCTTGGGGTCGATGTCGCCGAAGGACTCCGCGACGGGTTCGGTGCGTTCCCAGCCGATGCGTGAGGGCGCGTACAGCTTCTTGGCGTTCGCCAGGTCGCCCGCCTCGACCGCGTCGGCGAACGCCCGAGCCCTCGGGAGGGTTTCCTCCGCCTGCCCCAGGACGTAGCCGCGATAGGCGGCGACCGCCGCGTCGGCCGCGGGACTGCGCTTCGCGGCCCCGTTCGCACCGGTCGCCGTCACCTTCTGGCGGATGCCGTCGCCCTTCATCCCCGGCTTGCAGGCGATCACGTAGGCGCCGGCCTTGATCTCGGCGGTGATCGAGGTCGAGGTGCCGGGCCCGATGTTCTCGCGTTCCGCGGCGATCCGGTCGTCCGGGAACAGCACGTACACCTCGGTGACCTTGGTGCCCTTGTTGCTGACGTCCAGGGTGAGATGCCCTGCCGGGAACTCGGTCCTGGAGATCGCGCAGGACGAGTCCGAGGCCGTCACCCGGAGCGCGCCGTCACCTCCCGCTGCTTTCTGCGTGCAGCCCGCGAGAGAGGTCGCGGCCGCCACGGCGGTGGCTGCGGCCAGCATGGGGTGAGGTCTCATGGGCATGGCTGTGCCTCGTTTCACGCAAGGGGGACAGGCGGGACGGAAGGCCCGGCGCTGGAGTCTACAGATCTGTAGACACTAAGGGAAGGTTTACCTAAGACGCCCTGGCCGAGGCGGCGCGGACCCCGGGCCCCACACCGTCGATCGGGGTGGCCCTTCGGGCAGTTCGGCCGCCGGGGTCCCCCGCCTCGCCCGGCCTCGGCGCAACCGCGTGGCAGTACGGCGAGTCCGCCCCCCGCGATGAGGTTGCGACGGCAGCACCGAGGACCGGTCCGCACGAGCGGCGCGGGGCCCACATCAGGAGGCTGGTTCAGGCCGGGGTGCCGGCGGAGGCGACGAGCACGGCGTTCACTGCCCGCTCTCCCCCAGGAGGCGCCTCAGCTCCGTCTCGTCCTCAGGACTGAGTCCCTCGACGAACCGGGCCAGCACCGTGCTTCGGTCACCGTCCTGGTCGAGTGCGCGGTGCATACGGCGGGCGGTCAGCCCGTGCGAGTCCTCCACGGGGAAGTAGACGAAGCCCCGCGTGCCGGGGCTGCGGCCGACAACCCCCTTCTCATGGAGCCGGGCCAGCAGGGTCGCCACCGTCGTGCGGGCCAGCGGCTGCGGCATCGCGGACCTCACCTGAGCCGCCGACTGCGGCTTCCCGGCCGCCCACAACGCCGCGAGGACGCTCGCCTCGAGCTCGCCGGCCGGTCGGCGTTCACCATCGGTGGCCGTCATGGCCCCTCCTCTCCCCAAGGCACTTCAGAGCGCAGCAGATCAGATTCCACCCCCGAGGCACAAACAAGGCGACCCCGGCATCCGGCCGGGCGGTCCCGCCGTTCACCGCACCAGCCATCCGACGCACCGTCGTCCGGCCCCGCCCCGGGTGCACTTGGCCCAGCGAGACAATGCCCGATCCGGCAGCGAACCCTACGGTGGTGGCATGGCGGCGATCATCGGTTGGAGACGGGCAGGGGGTTCCCCGGTGTCCCGGGGCGACGCTCTGGGCGCGGCGGCCCTGTTCGTGCTGTCGGTCGTCGCCTCTTCGATCGAACCGCACAGGCATGTGTTTCTGGTGCGCTGGCCCGCCGTGCTGCTGGCGGCGGTCGGCTGTTCCGCCCTGGTGTGCAGACGCCGCCACCCCTTCGGCGTACTGGCCCTGACGGTTTGCTGCGGAGTCGTCTTCGAGTTGCTCGGATTCCGGGAAAGTCCCGTGGTGATGAGTCCGGTACTGGTGTCCGTCTACACCGTGGCCCTGATGACCGACCGGCGTACCGCCTGCGCCGCGGCCTCCGCCTCCGCCGCCGTCCTGGTGGGGGCGGCCGTCGTCTGGGGGTCGAGGTCGTGGCTGGACCCGGACAAGGCGGCGACACTGGCCTGGATGGCTCTGCCGGCCGCGGTCGGGGACGGCGTCCGTTCACGTCGCGCGTACGTGGCCGCGGTGGAGGAACGGGCGGAGCACGCCGAGCGCACCCGTGAGCAGGAGGCACAGCACCGGGTGGCGGCCGAGCGCGTCAGGATCGCCCGTGAGCTGCACGACATCGTCGCCCATCACATCGCCCTGATCAACGCTCAGGCAGGCGTCGCCGCCCATCTGCTGGAGCGGCGGCCGGAACGGATCCTCACCGCTCTGGAGGAGATCCGGGACGCCAGCCGAGCTGCGCTGGACGAACTACGCGTCACCGTGGGCCTGCTGCGGCAGTCCGACGATCCGGTGGCGCCACGCGATCCCCTGCCGGGCCTGGCGCAGGTGCCGGCCCTCCTGTCCTCGTTCGAACGGGCCGGACTGGCCGTGAAGCACACACGGCAGGGCGACGCCGAACCGCTGGAACCGTCGGTCGACCTGGCCGCGTATCGCATCGTGCAGGAGTCCCTGACCAATGTGCGCAAGCACTCCGGCGCGGATCACGCCCGGGTGTTCCTGCACTACGACCCCGCCTGGCTGACGATCACGGTCGAGGACGACGGCAGCGCGGGACCCCACGATCCCCAGCCGGGGGCCGGTCACGGGCTGATCGGTATGCGCGAGCGTGCCGCCACCGTCGGCGGCAGACTGCACGCGGGAGCGCGCCCCGAGGGTGGCTTCAGCGTGACCGCCGAACTGCCGCTGCGGTCCGGCCTCGCCATGGACGAGCTATCGGAGGAATGGCGATGACGATCCGTGTACTGCTCGCCGACGACCAGGCCCTGCTCCGCGGCACCTTCCGGATGCTGTTCGACTCCACCGACGACATGGAGACGGTGGGCGAGGCCGCCAACGGCCGCGAGGCGGTGGAACTGGCGCGTACACAGCACCCCGACGTCGTCCTGATGGACATCCGCATGCCGGACATGGACGGCATCGACGCGACGCGGATCATCTGCGAGTCGGAGGACCTGGCGGAGGTCAAGGTGCTCATCCTGACCACCTTCGAGGACGACGAGCACGTCACCGAAGCGCTGCGGGCGGGGGCGAGCGGCTTCCTGGGCAAGGGCGCCCGGCCCGAGGAACTCATCGAAGCCGTCCGCACGGTCGCCGACGGCGAGGCGCTGCTCTCCCCGTCGGCGACCCGGGCGTTGATCGGACGGTTCCTGGCCCAGCCGGACCCGTGCCCGACCGCCGTCCACGAACGGCTGGAGGACCTGACCCCACGGGAACGCGATGTCGTCGGACTGGTCGCGCTCGGCCTGTCCAACGACGAGATCGCGGGTCGCCTGTTCGTCAGCCCGCTGACGGCCAAGACCCACGTCAACCGGGCCATGACCAAGCTGGCCGCTCGTGACCGGGCGCAGCTCGTGGTCATCGCCTACCAGTGCGGTCTCGTCGGCCCGGCGACACAGCCCGCCCCGTCCTGACGGATGTCCGTGTGACGGCCGGTCCGGCGACGCGACCGGCCCCCTGACGGACGTCCGCCTCACGGCACCGGTCCGCCGCAACGACCGGTCCCCCGGCGCTCCACCCGTGTGAGCGCCGGCCCAGCGTCCCCGCCGGGCCTCCGGACGGCTGTCCGCGTCATGACCGCGTGACGACCACTCCAGGAACAGATCCGACCTCGTGACGCGTGCCTTCCCGCGCGCCTCCCCCGCGCCCGAAGGACCCCCTCGACGGGGACGTGTCCGAGGGTGGGCCCGCAGGACGCGGTTCTGCACCAGCCGTAGCCCGACATCCCGGCTACCACGCCCGTGGTAGCCGGGATTCGCTGCGTGCGGACGATGTGCCGGGCACCGTTCGTGGGCGAGAGTGAAACCGTGAACCCCCAGGTGGCGAGCCTCTCGCACAGAGCGGCACACCACCCAGCACAGATAGGACACCCGATCATGCTCACCTCGATCAAGGAATGCGGCACGATCCGTGACCTCCTCGCCGGACACGCGCTCCAGGCCCTCGGCGCAGACGACGCGAGCGCTGTCGTCGCCCACGTGACGGCCTGCGGCGGCCCCTGCCGGGACGAGTACGACCGTCTCGCGGCCGTACCGGCCCACCTGTCCCTTCTGCGTGAGGCCCTGGTCTGCGAGCGGGACGCGAACAAGCGGGCGCGCGTCGCCGACCGCCGCGAATGCGGACACGTGCCGATCCGCCGGCGCAATCCGGCCCGAGCGGCCGTGACCAGGCGGCTCACGCTGGCCCAGTGGGTCAGCCGCACCGCGTGCGTCCGGTGACCGCGGCGGGAGACGCCGGTGACCTCGCCACCCATCCCCGGCCGGCCGCCGCTCGGTCCCACCCGGGCCCGACAGTGCCCATGTCTGTCCCGCGGGCCGGACGGCCGGACGCGGTGACCGCGGGCACTCCCGGCCCGGCGCGGTGACCGCGGACGTTCTCACGGCCCGGCCATGCGCCTCGGAACTGCTGGGTCCTATGGTGAGACCCTCGTATGCTGGGCGCATGAGGCGGACTTCTTTTGCGAACTGGCCGTGCTCCATCGCACGGACGATGGATCTGCTCGGTGACTGGTGGACGCCCCTGGTCCTGCGGGAGGCGTTCTACGGGATCAAGCGGTTCGACGATTTCCAGCAGGAGTTGGGTATCGCCCGCAACACCCTCACCGCACGGCTCCGGCGGCTGGTGGACGAAGGCCTCATGGAGAAGAAGCCCTACCAGCACGAGCCGGTGCGCTACGACTACGTCCTCACCGACATGGGCCGCGACTTCTTCGGGGTGCTGGCGGCCATGAACAGCTGGGGCAACCGCTGGCTCAGCGGCGAGCAGGGACCACCGGTCGTCTTCCACCACGACGCCTGCGGGCACGAGAGCGCCGCCGAGGTGGTCTGCGCCGACTGCGGGGAACCCATGACGGCGCGGGACACCCATCCCCGCCTCGGCCCCGGATACCCCCGCCACCTCGCCGAACGCCCCGCCATCCGGCAACGCTTCACCGCCTGACCGTCACCCCGGGCGCCCGCGCCCGACCCTCGGCAACCCTCCGCCTCCCACCCCGCGAACCGGGGCCGCCCTTCCTTGACAGGTAAGTCTATCTACGCAACTCTCGAGCTCAGGGCCCCTCCAGGGGCGGATTTCGGCGGAAACCGAGAGGAAGGCCGAGCGAGCCATGGAGTGGACGGGCGCGCGTTACGCGGACAGACCGACGGTCGAGGCGAGGACCCGGATCGACGCTCCGCCGCGGCGGGTGTGGGAGCTGGTCACCGACATCCATCTCATGCCGACGCTCAGTACCGAACTCCGGTCGGTCCACTGGCTCGACCAGGCCACCGCTCCCGCGGTCGGCGCCCGCTTCGTCGGCCGGAGCAGGCACGAGTCGCTCGGCGAGTGGGAAACCACCTCGTACGTCGTGGAGTACGAGCAGGACCACGTGTTCGCCTGGGCGGTCTCGGATCCCCAACTCCCCAGCGCCCTGTGGCGATTCACCCTCGAGTCCACGGAATCGGGTACCGACCTGACCCAGTGGATGCAGATGGGCCCCGGACGCTCGGGGCTTTCCTTCGCGATCGACCGCATGCCGGACAAGGAGCAGAAGATCGTGTTCGTACGGCTGCGGGAATTCGAGCGGAGCATGGTCGGCACCGTCGACGCCATCAGGAAGCTGGCCGAGGACGCGGAAGGGGCGGGTGCGTGATGCGTACGGCTACGACGATCGAGGCATCGACAGGCCGCTGGAGCGAGACCGTCGACTTCGTGGTGGAGGCCGAGAAGCTCGGGATGGACATCTGCTGGGTGGCGGAGGCCTGGGGTTCCGAAGCTCCCTCCCCACTCGGCTACCTGGCCGCGCGGACCGAGCGGATGCTGCTCGGTTCCGGGATCATCCAGCTCGCGACCCGCACCCCGACGGCCATCGCCCGCGCCGCCATCACGCTCTCCGACATCTCCGAGGGACGATTCCTCCTCGGTCTCGGCTCCTCCGGTCCCCAGGTGATCGAGGGCCTGCACGGCGTACCGTTCGCGCGCCCGCTGTCGCGGATGCGGGAGACCGTGGACATCGTCCGGCAGGCGGTCGCGGGCGAGAAGATCGCTTACGAGGGGCGGGAGTTCACCATCCCGCTGCCCGGCGGCCGGGCACGGCCCATGCGGATGTCGATGCGCGCCGAACACGACCTGCCCGTATACCTGGCCACCCTGTCGCCGAAGATGCTGCAACTCACCGGGGAGGTCGCGGACGGCTGGCTGGGCACGAGTTTCGTGCCGGAGGGCGCCAAGGAGGCGTACTTCGACCACCTGGACGCGGGCCTCGCCGCCGGGGGACGTACGCGGGCGAGCCTCGACGTCTGCCAAGGCGCCGAAGTGGCCTTCGCCGAGGACGAGGACGCGCTGCGCGCGATGGTGGGCGGCCGGAAGAAGGAACTCGCCTTCAGTCTGGGCGGGATGGGCTCCGCGACCACGAATTTCTACAACGACGCCTACAGCAGGCAGGGTTGGGCCGAGGTCGCCGCCGAGGTCCAGGAGCGCTGGCAGGCCGGCGACCGGGACGGGGCGGCGGGTCTCGTGACGGACGAGATGGTGCTCGGTACGACACTGATCGGCACGGAGGACATGGTGCGTGAGCGGCTCCGCGTCTGGCGCGCCGCCGGTGTCGACACCGTCCGCTTCTACCCCGCGGGTGAGACGCTCGACGCCCGGCTGACCACTCTGGGAAGGGCGCTCGACCTCGCACGCCAGGTGGAGGCCGGCGGCACGGGCGGCTGACGGACCGCCATGGCGTCCCGCGGTCCGCACGGCCGACGGCCCCCGACAGTGCCCGCGGACCGTCCGCCCCGTGAACACCCCCTACCAGGCCGCGCCTCATGGAGCAGAGAGCCCGGGGGGAGACCGGACTCGGAAACCCGACTCTCCGGATAGTTCACTTTGAGTTACTGAGTCGCTACATTCAGTCACGACCGGCCGTGATGATCACGGCCCGAGGCACGGAGCTGCCTTCATGCGACGTATCACTTCCAGGATCGGCACCCTCGCGGCCACCACGCTGCTCGCCCTGACCGTGGGCCAGGCCGGACCTGCCGGTGCCGCCACCGACGCCGCGTATTTCAACCTGCGGGACGTCACCGGCCACAACTTCGTCGTCGAGATCACGAGGCCGGCCCTGATCCAGGAAGCCCGTGACATCGTCAAGCACGGGGAACGCAAGATCGTCATCGGCAGGATCATCAAGACCCAGGCCCGCTACAACCCGCAATGGGACTTCCACTACAACCCCGACACCGTCAGCTTCGCGGACGCGGCCATCGAAGTCTGCGACTCCACCATCCCTTACGCGGAGGACCACTTGGACGAGGCCGGCGGCGCCTTCCTCCCCGGTCTCTACTGGTGCCCCTGGACCGGACGCCTCACCGCCGAGGTCCCCGCGCCGTAGAACGCCCCGCCGCGCGCGACGGGCCGGCCGTCCCACAGCGGGACGGCCGGTCCTTTCGCGCTCGGATGCGGCGCCCAGGCACGGGTGGACACGGGGCCCGACGCGCGCGTCGGAACTCCGGCGCGCGCTGTCGGCGGGGAACGGGATCCCGGACGGCCCAGCGGTCAACACCCGCCGGTGCACCGCCGGTTCACTTCATCGGCCGGAGAGGCGGCGCGCCTCGGCCGTACGGCTACTTGAGCTCGGCGTCGGTGTAGTAGCCGGTCGCGACCAGGGCGACCTCGTAGTTGGACTTGTCGACGCTCTTCGGCTGCAGCAGATAGGCCGGCACGGCCTTGGCGCCGTTGTCGTAGGTCCGAGTGTCGTTGACCCTCACCTGCTGGTCGGTCAGTACGGCGTCGACCATGGTCGCCGTGACGTCCGCCAGCTCGCGGGTGTCCTTGTAGACGGTCTGCGACTGCCCGCCCGCGATGATCGACTTGACCGAGGCGAGTTCGGCGTCCTGACCGGTGATGACCGGCAGCGGCTTGGCGGGTGAACCGTAGCCGTCCGCCTTCAGCGCCGTCAGAACACCGATGGAGATGCCGTCGTACGGCGACAGGACGGCGTCGACCTTCTTGACCCCGTACCACTTGGCGAGAACGTCGTCCATGCGCTTCTTCGCGGTGGGACCGTCCCAGCGCAGGGTGGTCACGTCGGAGAGCGCGGTCTGACCGGACTGGACGACCAGTTGCTTGCTGTCCAGGTAGGGCTTCAAGAGGTGCATGGCGCCGTTGAAGAAGTACTTGGTGTTGTTGTCGTCGGCGGAGCCGGCGAAGAGCTCGATGTTGAACGGCCCCTTGCCGTCCTCCAGACCGAGCTTGTCGACTATGTAGCGGGCCTGGAGCCGGCCGACCTGCTCGTTGTCGAAGGAGGCGTAGTAGTCGACGTTCTTGGTACCGAGGATGAGCCGGTCGTAAGAGATCACCGGGATGTGGGCGGCGGCGGCCTGCTGAAGCACGTTGTTCAGCGACTTGTTGTCGATGGCCGCGACGATCAGTGCGCTGACGCCCTGCGTGATCAGGTCCTGGATCTGCGAGACCTGGGTCTTCGGGTCGTCCTCACCGTAGACCAGCTTCGTCTTGTACCCCTTCGCCCTCAGGTCCTTGACGACGTTCTTGCCGTCGGCGATCCAGCGCTCGGAGGCCTGCGTCGGCATCGCGATGCCGATGGTGCCGCCCTCGGGGCTGCCCTTGGTGTCCTTGCCGCAGGCGGACAGCGTGAGAGCGACGGAGACAGCTCCGGCGAGGGAGGCGACGACGGCTCTTCGGTTGCGCATGATGATCGATCCTTGTTCTTCTCGTCGTTGAGGAGATGACGGCGTATTCAGATGACTGCGGGAGAGTGGTGGGGGCCGGGTGTACACCGCTGACCGCACCAGGTCCCGGCCCAGGACGCACAGTTGGGTGCCGTGGAGGGAAGATCCCTGACTGGGTGGACAGCCCGAACCTCAGGTGGAGTGGCACGCCACGGCGGATCAGCTCGGCGACCTCATGGATCGGCGCGTGCCCGCCCGGACCGTCGGCGGCCCTGGCGCGCATCACCACCGGAGTGAACTGCCAACGTCTCTCGATGAGATGACCGATGGCCAGGTCGCTCGGCACATTACCGGGATTGGTGCTCAG
The DNA here is from genome assembly GCF_042887295.1 of Streptomyces sp. NPDC057950. NCBI lineage: Bacteria > Bacillati > Actinomycetota > Actinomycetes > Kitasatosporales > Streptomycetaceae > Streptomyces > Streptomyces sp. NPDC057950. The sequence continues at coordinate 119,578 of NZ_JBHVPP010000017.1, read as the reverse complement.
GAGCCTCCGTGTCTTGCAGTTTGCCGCGCGGTGCGTCGACGTGGCCCGGCACCGCGGGATGCCTTGCCGACCTCGACGATCCCCGTGCCGGTGTACACCTCGACGCATGACGGGCCGCGCCACGGCGTACCGGCCAGGCGTGTGCCAACTCCGACGATGCGCAGGGCAGTTGCCTTTCACCGTTCGAAATATCGCCACGCATTCGGAACGTTGGCGTGACACTAGGTAACGAGGATGCGGAGTGTCAACGGGGCAAACAGGTAACGGTCCCGGATGAGCCCCGGACATCACGTCTGACCTCGTTCGCAACCTTCGCGGCGACACCCGGCGGGCTTCCTCCCGGGAGAGGTAGCGGAACTCAGCGCGCGTCCGTGTGGTCCAGATCGGCCGGCAGCCTCTCCACGTCGGTCATGAGCGAGCCGTAGACGTACCAGGCACCCGGTTCGGTGAGGGTGCCCCTGCCGATCAGCTGGGTCATGGCGTCGTGCCGGACCAGGCCGCTGTCGATCGCCCCGCGCAACCGGTCCCGGTGACACCCGGCGAGCCGCTCGCCGCGCCCGGTTCGGCGAACTCCTCTACGGCCGCCCCCGCCGGCCCCAGGGTCTCGGCGTACCGGTCGAGGAACTGCTGTCCCAGGTGATGGTCCGCTTGGTGGTCATGGGCGTTGTCGGCCGGCGTCCGCGCGATGCCACACACCTGGAGAGTCGCCCCGCGCAAGATCCTGAACGCCTCGCCGTAGGTCACGTCCATGCGCCTCGCGTGCGCGACACACCGCGTGTCCCACCGCGGACTCTCGTCGGCCTGACGCAACCGTTCCTCGGTTACAGCGGAGGCAGGACGAGCGCGTTCACGGCGATGCCCGCGCCCGTCAGCGTCTGGAGCACGGGGACCACGAGGCTTCCGTCGACACGTTGACCATGAGCAGTGCCGTGGCGACCGCCAGGTACGGGTTGCCCCCGGGAGACCACGGAGCCGCGACACCCCGGGCGAGCAAGGCGGCGATCAGGGCCTGCGCGCCGTGCAGACATGGCCGGGCCGCGCGCCTCGTATCCCGCGGCCAGGTGACTCATCGCCCCGGCCGTCGTCACCCTGACACACTCGAACAAAATGGTTGAATGCCGCACATCCTCAATATGACACTTCGCTCCCCCGCGGACCTCGTGACGTCTCCCACAGCCGCTGGCCCCGTCAACGCCGACGGGGGGAGTCGTCGCCTTCGAGGGCCTGTTCCGGGCGGTCTCCCCTCCCCTTCGGTGTCCGGCGCACTCGGAGCGGACGCTATGATCCGTGATCACTCGACCACGATCCGCGTCGGACCTCGGTGCGGCGCGGGGTCTCGACGCGCACGCTCCACACCTCGTTACCCACGTGATCCCGGGGAGAGACCATGCGACAGGGGGTGACCGGTGACCTCGCCGACGGTACGGACGTCCGCACGGCCGGGGGACGGCAGCCCCTGCTCCGCACACCCGCCGCTCCCGACTGCACGGCCGACGTCACCGCCGAGGCCGTCCGGCCCGGCCGCCACCTCACTCGGGTCGTCGGGCCCGACAACTCCCCCGTGCCGTTCGGCGAGTTCGACCTCTGGGACGTTGGCTGCGGCTGCGGGGTGCCCTCACGGCGCAGGGCCGACCACGGGGTAGGGGACGAACGTACTGTCGTTCTCGTCGATCCTCAGTCGCCGGCCGAGCGGGGGCGCCGCGCGCTGCGGGCAGTCGGTCCGTTCGCAGCTGTGGCAGCCCATGCCGATGGGAGTGGCCGCTGCGGTGTTGCCGAGGTCGAGCCCGTCGGCGTAGACCAGACGCGCGGCATGACGGACCTCGCAGCCCAGGCCGATGGCGAAGGTCTTGCCGGGTTCGCCCCAGCCACCGCGGTGCCGGGTGAGGGCGCGGGCCGTCCACAAATAGCGCCGGCCGTCAGGCATTTCGGCGATCTGCACGTGGATGCGGCCGGGGACGGCGAACGCCTCGTAGACGTTCCACAGAGGGCAGGTGCCGCCCGCCCGGGAGAAGTGGAAGTCGGTCGCGGACTGCCGTTTGGACAGGTTGCCGGCGCGGTCGACCCGGACGAAGGAGAAGGGCACTCCGCGCAGCCTCGGGCGCTGAAGGGTGCTCAGGCGGTGGCAGACGGTCTCGTAGCCGAGGCCGTAGCGGTCGGCGAGGCGTTCTATGTCGTAGCGCACCTCCTCAGCCGCCGCGTGGAAGGTGCGGTAGGGGAGGATCAGCGCGGCGGCGAAGTAGTTCGCGATGCCGATACGGGCCAGCGCGTGCGTCGGTGAGCCGGCGGGGAAGTCGGCGCCGGACCGGCGGTCGAGTTCGTCCCCGTGCTCCAGCAGCGCGAGTTGGGTCGCCATACGGAAGGCCCGCTGGCCCGGGCGCAGGCGGTCGGAGAGATGGAGCGTGCGGGACGCCGCGTCGTAGTGGTGCAGGTGGTCGGCGGCCTCCGTGGCAAGGCGCACGCCGTGCTCGTCGGCCAGTCGGGCGGTGAGAACGCGCAGGACGTCGCCGCGCCGGATACCGATGTCCTCCGCGAGCCGCTCGGCTGCCAGGTCGGTGTCGTGGAGGTAGTTCCGGTGCCGGTAGAAGAAGTCCCGGATCTGTTCGTGCGGCGAGCCCGGCGCCTCACCCGCGCCGCCCCGGCCGTCCGTGGCTCCGGCGAGCCGCTCGGTCAGGTCCTGGTTGCGGCGGCCCAGGTCGAGCAGGACCCGGGCGACCGCCGGCATGCGCCCGGCCAGGTCCGCGAGGTCGGACGGTGACACCCTGGCCTCGGTGATGTCGCCGGCCAGAGCCTCCCGCAGGTCCGCGACCAGCCGGGTGGTGTCGCGCTCCGAGAAGAAGCCGGGATCGACGCCGAAGGCCTCGGTCAGCCTCAGCAGGACCGGCACGGTGAGCGGCCGTGAGTCGTGTTCCATCTGGTTCAGATAACTGGGTGAGATGTCCAGGACGCGGGCCAGTTCGGCCTGACTCATCCGGCGCTCCTCGCGCAGCCGCCGCAGCCGCGCTCCCGCGAACGTCTTGCTCACCGCACTCCTCAGAGGGTCCCGACGGTCGTCGGCGTACGCGGGCAGGTCTGTCCTCGCACCCTTCGCAACCTTGGCGGAAACGACCTCGAAGATATGCGGAAATTGGCACATCTCCATGGTTGATGACACTCAGTGCCAGTGCCAGAGTTTCACTGCGGCCCGCCGGACTTCGGCAGCGGGCCCCGCGCAACCGGGCGCGATTCACGCCCTGACGTCGGCGATCCCGGCAGCCGCATCGGCTTGCACGACAGCATTGCTCAGCTGCGCCGCCGGAGGACGGCGGGCCGCACCTCAGATGGAGACACAGAGTGCCACTCCCTTGCTCAGCTGGATCGGGGATTGGCAGAACGAACGACCCAGGAAGAAGGTGAAGGCCATGGCAGAGGCGAGGACGACGAAGGCCGAGGAGCTCGCGGCGCGTTGGGCCACGGATCCCCGCTGGCAAGGCATCGAGCGCACCTACCGTGCGCAGGACGTCGTACGGCTGTCCGGCAGCGTCCGTGAGGAGCACACGCTGGCCCGGCGCGGAGCCGAGCGCCTGTGGCGGCAGTTGCACGAGCGGGACTACATCCACGCGCTCGGCGCGCTCACCGGCGGGCAGGCGGTGCAGCAGGTGAAGGCAGGTCTGCAGGCGATCTACCTGTCCGGCTGGCAGGTGGCGGCCGACGCCAATCAGGCCGGGCACACCTACCCCGACCAGAGCCTCTACCCCGTCAACTCCGTTCCACAGGTGGTACGTCGGATCAACAACGCACTGCTGCGCGCCGACCAGATCGCCGGCGCAGAGGGCGGCACGGACACCACCGACTGGCTGGCTCCGATCGTCGCCGACGCGGAGGCGGGCTTCGGCGGCCCGCTGAACGCCTTCGAACTGACCAAGGCGATGATCGCGGCCGGCGGGGCGGGCATCCACTACGAGGACCAGCTCGCCTCGGAGAAGAAGTGCGGGCACCTCGGCGGCAAGGTCCTGGTGCCCACCTCGCAGCACATCCGTACGCTCAACGCGGCCCGCCTGGCGGCCGACATCGCCGACGTGCCCACCCTCATCGTCGCCCGCACCGACGCGCTGGCCGCGACTCTGCTCACCAGCGACGTCGACGCGCGTGACGCCGAGTTCGTCACCGGAGAGCGAACGGCGGAGGGCTTCTACCGCGTGCGGGGCGGCATGGCATCCGCCATCGCCCGCGGCCTCGCCTACGCGCCCTACGCGGATCTCATCTGGGTCGAGACCGGCACCCCGGACCTCGCCCAGGCACGTGAGTTCGCCGAGGCCGTCCACGCGGAGCACCCGGACCAGATGCTCGCCTACAACTGCTCGCCCTCCTTCAACTGGAAGGCCGCTCTGGACGACGACCGGATCGCCAAGTTCCAGCGGGAACTGGGCGCAATGGGCTACCGCTTCCAGTTCATCACCCTCGCCGGGTTCCACTCCCTCAACCACGGCATGTTCGACCTGGCACGCGGCTACGCCGAGTACGGCATGACGGCCTACGTCGACCTCCAGGAACGCGAGTTCGACGCCCAGGAGCACGGCTTCACCGCGGTCAGGCACCAACGCGAGGTCGGCACCGGCTACTTCGACCTCGTCTCCACCGCCGTGAACCCCGCCTCCTCCACCACCGCTCTCGCCGGCTCCACCGAGGAAGAGCAGTTCCACTAGGGCGTGTTGCGAATGCCCCGCTGTCTCACGATCCCCGGCACGCCCTCCGGGCGGACGACAGGACTTTCGCGACCCGCCCCACAGGGCCCGTCGGCGCGCCCGCGCACCTGTCCATGACCAGGTGAGGGCCGGGCGACCGTCCCTGCCGGGCCCTCACCTCGGCCCCCGCTCCTCCAACGGGAGAACCTCATGTCCACCAGTGCACCGACTCACCGCGTCCGGGTCCTCGCGGCACCGGGCGACCGCCACGACGAGATCCTCACGCCCGCCGCTCTGGACTTCGTCGGCCGCCTCGCCGCGGCCTTCTCCGGGCGCCGCCGGGAACTCCTGAAGGAGCGCGGACGGCAGGCCATACGGCTCGCGGCGGGAGCCCCGCTAGACTTCCCGCTCGCCACCGCCGCCGTCCGCGCCGATCCCTCCTGGCGCGTGGCGGCGCCGGCTCACGGACTCGGCGACCGCCGCGTCGAGATCACCGGCCCACCGGACCGCCGTGGGGCCGTCAACGCCCTCAACTCCGGGGCACACGTGTGGATGGCGGACTTCGAGGACGCCACCTCCCCCACCTGGGACAACCTCGTCGGAGGCCAGCTCACGCTGCTCGACGCCATCGAACGCCGCCTCGACTTCACCACGGAGGAGGGCAAGCCGTACCGGCTCGGCGACCGGCTCGCCACCATCATGGTGCGGCCCCGAGGCTGGCATCTGACGGAGGAACACCTGGAGTTCGACGGCGGACCCGTACCGGCCCCACTCGTGGACTTCGGTCTGTACTTCTTCCACTGCGCGCGGCGGCAGATCGACGCCGGGTACGGCCCGTACTTCTACCTGCCGAAGCTGGAGAACCGCTACGAGGCGCGTCTGTGGAACGATGTCTTCGTCCTCGCCCAGCACTTGCTCGGTATCCCCCGCGGCACCGTCCGGGCCACCGTCCTGATCGAGACGATCACCGCGGCCGTGGAGATGGAGGAGATCCTCCACGCGCTGCGCGAGCACAGTGCAGGCCTCAACGCGGGCCGTCGGGACTACCTGTTCAGTCTGATCAAGACCTTCGGTCACCGCGCGGACGTCCTGCTGCCGGACCGGGCGGCTGTGACGATGACCGCGCCGTTCCTGCGCGCGTACACCGAGCTGCTGGTACGCACCTGCCACCGGCGGGGGGCCCACGCCATCGGTGGCATGGCCGCCCACGTGCCGGGCCTGGACCGGGCCTCTGACGAGGCGGCACTGGCCGGCGTCCGGCTCGACAAGGAGCGTGAGGCCGAGGACGGCTTCGACGGCTCCTGGGTCGCCCACCCCGGTCTCGTGCCGGTGTGCCGTGAGGTCTTCGACGGTGTACTCGGCGACCGGCCCCATCAGATCGAGCGTACCCGCGGCAACACCGGGGTGGACGCCGCGGACCTGCTGCCCGTGCGCCGCGTCGGCGGGCCGCCCACCGAGGAGGGCGTGCGCACCAACATCGCGGTCACGCTCCGATACTTCGATGCCTGGCTGCGCGGCAGTGGGGCCGTCGCCCTGTACGGCCGGATGGAGGACGCGGCGACCGCGGAGATCGCCCGGGTACAGATCTGGCAGTGGCTACGGCACCGTGTCGTCGACCGGGAGACGGTGCTGCGGCTGCTCGACGACGAACTCGCCGCACTGGGTGCCGAGTACCCGTGGGCCGCCGTCGACGAGGTGCGGTCCCTCTTCGAACGCAACGCCCTGGAAACCGAGTTGCCCCTGTTCTTCACCCCGGACGCCTACACCCGCCATCTCGTCCGGCACGCCCAGGCGGCCTGACCGGTCGGCCCGCGCGGAGGTTCCCCTGATACGACCAGGGTTGAGGTCCCTGGTGCATCCGGGGTCGAGGGCCCCGGGCACCGGTGGATCCGGATCGAGGGGTCCGGACGGCGCCGCCGGCCGAGAGTCGCAGGCCGTGGATTCCGGGAGAACGCGAGAGGGCCCCCGGACGGATCCGGTGGGCCCTTCGCGCGAGATCGCCCGCTGATGTCCCAGGGGGCGATCTCGGTAGGTCGTCCCTGCGCCGATCGGTCAGTTCGGGACGGGAGTTGCCGCCGTGGGGACCGCCGCCGGACGCGGGGCCAGCAGACGCTGTGCCAACTCCCCGAAGACCAGGCCGAAGCCGGTCCACAGGGTGAGCTGGATGGCGAGGGCCGAGGTACGGAACCGCCACAGCAAGGTGGCCGGGAAGTCCTTCGGGACCTCGTTGATGACCGGGAGGAACTCGTACGCGATTCCGATCGCGAGAGCGAAGAAGACGACCGCGGCGACGGTGGCGTACCAGGTGCCCCAACGGGGTGCGAGCCGCTTGCCCAGGATCACGGCGGCGACCGCGAGCAGCACACTCAGCACCATCATCAGGAAGTACAGCGTCGTGCGCTTGCCGATGGTGTCGGGGTCGCCGACGGACGGCGGGTTGGCCGGGTACTTCAGGAACGGCACGACGTACACCGCGAGCAGCGCGCAGCCGGACAGCAGCAGCGCGGTCGCGCGCGGGCTGAAGCGTCCGACGCGGCCGAGTGCGAAGCAGTACGCGAGGGCGGCGATCCCGCCGAAGGCCACCCCGTAGATCAGCACGCCGGTGGCGAGGCCGCCGGTGGACTGAAGGCTGCGGCTGACGATCTCGACCTCGTGCCCGTGTGCCGGGGCGTGGGCCTCTTCGAATCCGATGGCGTCGTCGACGCTGGGCTCGCCCAGGAAGTAGGCGACGACGAGGGCCAGCACACCGGCGGCGAGGCCGGCGAGCATGCCCCGCACGAGAAGGTTTCTGACGGTTGCGGAGTTCATGGGTGCGCGGTGTCCCTCGTCAGTGGCAGGGGAAGCCGAGGAGGTGGCGGGCGTCGTGCACCCACTCGTGAACGTCCTCGCCGGAGACGACGGAGGTGGCGCCCTGCTCGGCGCCGACGAAATAGAGCATGACCAGCATCAGGATGCCGAAGAAGACCGCCCAGGGGACGATCGTGCCGATCGGCAGCTTGGCGGGCATCGGGGTGGCTGTCGGCGGAGCGACGGTCTGCGCCATGGCAGGACCTCCTCGGGAGTTCGCGTCCCATCTCGGTGGTGCACAGGACGACAGCTGCGGGTCTGACTTGAGAAACCCCCTGAGGACGGGGTCTCGTTCACAGTGGCGCGACCGTGCCGGATTTCCACCGGCTTCCGCCATGCCGTCGTCGATATCGCACTGACCGTACCGCGTGGCGGGTTCATGGCCAAGACCGTCCCCGCCGCCGTGATCTTCGTCTCGCCGGGCGGGGCGGCGGCCGTGACCTGTGGGTCAGCGGTGGGGAAAGCGGGCCGACCGCTTCCCGGCGAACACGCTCAGGGGCCACTCATATGCCCCGGCCCGATGAACGCGACGGAACGCGACGGCCCCGCTCACGAGGGCTCCTCCCGCGTGATGTCGGGTGCGACGAGGCCGAGTTCACGCTCGCCGAGCGGTGTGAAGAAGCGTGCGACGTCCGCGGCGGAGACCTCGGCGAGCGTCGGCGGTGACCAACTCGGTGCGCGGTCCTTGTCGATGACCTGGGCCCGGATGCCCTCCACGAGGTCCGGTTCGGTGAGCGCCGCGCAGGAGACGCGGTATTCCTGGTCGAGCACCTTCTCCAGGGAGCCGGGCCGGCGGGCTCCGCGCATCGCGGCGAGGGTGACCTTGAGCGCGGTGGGTGACTTGGTGAGCAGGGTCTCGGCAGCCTTCTTGGCCGCGATGTCCCCGTGGTCCAGCAAGCGGCTCACGATCTCCTCGACGGTGCCGGCGGTGTAACAGGCGTCGATCCAGCGCCGCGCCTCCGCGAGGACCCCGGGCGGCGCGTCCCTGACGTGACGGCCCAGAACTTCCCGTACGGGCGCGTGAGCGAGGTCCTGGACGAGTCGTGGCAGGGAGTCGGACGGCACGTAGTGGTCGGACAGCCCGCACAGCAGGGCGTCGCCCGCGCCCACCGGGGTTCCGGTCAGTGCCAGGTGTGTGCCCAGTTCACCGGGCGCGAGAGCGAGGAGGTAGGTGCCGCCCACGTCCGGGACGAAGCCGATACCGGTCTCGGGCATCGCGATCCGGGAACGCTCGGTGGCGATCCGTACGTTGCCGTGCGCGGAGACACCGACGCCGCCGCCCATCACGATGCCGTCCATCACGGCGACATACGGTTTCGGGTAGCGGGCGATACGGGCGTTGAGCCGGTACTCGTCGCGCCAGAAGGCAGTCGACGCCGTGCCGTCCCCGTACCGGGCGTCGTCGTGGATGGCGCGGATGTCGCCGCCCGCGCACAGTCCCCGCTCCCCCGCGCCGGTCACGACGACGGTCTTCACGGCCGGGTCGTGTTCCCAGAGCGTGAGCGCGGCGTCGACGCGGCGGACCATGGCGTGAGTGAGGGCGTTGAGCGCCCGGGGCCGGTTGAGGGTGACGTACGCGGCGCGCCCCTCGGTACGCAGGAGTACGGATTCGTCGGTGCCGGTGAACGCCCCGGCGTCGTGGGCGCCGGTCATCCGAACGCCCCCATCAGGCCGCGGGCCACGTTGACGCGCATGTTCTCGTTGGTTCCTTCCAGGATCCGGTGGACACGGAGGTCGAGGACGATCTTCTCGGTGCCATGGTCGCTCAGGTGGCCGTCGCCGTTGCGTGGGGGCGGGGACCCGGTCGGTCACGGAGCATCCGGTGGGCGGCGGTGGCGAACCGCCCGGCCATCGCGCGGGGGTGCGACGGGCGACGCCGCGCGGCGTGTCGCAGCCTCTGGTCGCGACACGCCTGCCGTCTCGGCACCGACACCCGCGTCCTCGACCCGGAGCGAGACCGGGCGTCGACGTACTCGTCGGCCGGGAGAAGCGCGACCGGGCCGGCCCCGGGCGGCCCGCGTCCCTATCGCGGGGCTATACGCTCCAGCAGTCGGGCGGCCGCGGCGATGTCGCATCCCTCCAGGCGTGAGAAGACGTGACGCCGCACGCTCGCGAGATTCGTGGGCCATGCCTGCTCGAGGCGCGTCCGTCCCGCGGTGGTCAGGGAAGCGAGCCACCCGCGTCCGTCGTTCGGGCACCTCTTGCGCAGCACGAGCGACTGCGACTCCAGGCGGTTCACCACTCTCGTCGTGCCGCTCACCGACATTCCGCACGTGTTCGCCAGGTCACTCATGCGCAGTTGGGCGTCGGGGGCCTCGGAGAGGTGCACCAGTACGGTGTACTCGGTGCCGCTGATCGGTTGGTCCATGAGCATGTCGGCGTCGACGGCGCGCGACAGGGTCGCCGTCACTCTGCCGAGGGCCCGCAGGAACGCCTCCTCGTCGACGGTGAGGGGCTGGATCGTCTGCTCAGGCTCGATCGCGTCCGCCATGAACACAGTGTAGGTGTCGGGCGGCGACCTCATCCGGTGTGCGTCCCGAGCTCCGACGAGAGGTGCCGGAAGCAGGAGCACGGCACGCAAACCGCGTGGCGGACGGTCGGCGACGCGGCCGCTTCGACGAACCCACGCCTCTGCCCGGTGCACCGACTCCACTGCCGGACAGAGGCGTTGTCGTTGCTGGACGGCAGCGCCGCGGCCATGACGGACACGACCGAGGTGTGGCGTTCCCCGTCCGGCCGCTCGCCGACAGTGCCTCCGCGGTGGCCTGTCTCCGCTTCCCTTTTCCCTTTCGTCCCGCACGCGCGTCCCGCCGACGACGTGTGCCGAGAGCTCCGATGCCAGGCGCGCGGCCGGTGCTCGCCTTACACGATCATCCGGTTCCGGCCAGTACGGTACCTACCTGTGGCGCGGCCCGACCGCCCGCCGCCAGTGGACCAGGAAGCGGAGAAGAACACCGGATGAGCGTACGTTTCGAGGAGATCGACTGGCGGTCGACGCCCATGGGCGAGATCAGTCTGCGTCGTCGCCGGCACCCGGTGTCAGGAGAGGACGTGTACGAGGTCAAGCTCGGCGACGAGTACCTGATGTCGAGCCTCTTCACCGAGGGCGAGGTCGAGCTGGCCCGCCTCGGTCTGGCGGAACTGCCCGAGGGCCCGCTCGACGTCGCCGTGGGCGGTCTCGGTCTCGGGTACACGGCCAGGGCGGCGCTGGACGATCCGCGGGTCGCTTCGCTGATCGTGGTCGACGCCCTGGCCGAGGTGATCGACTGGCACCGGCGCGGCCTCGTACCGCTCGGCGCTGGCCTGGCGTCGGACCCCCGGTGCCGACTGGTGCGCGGAGACTTCTTCGCGATGGCCGCGGGAAGCGCGGCGGCGGGCGGCCCGGTACCCGCGGACGGTCCCCAGGCGGAGGGTGCGCGGGCCGGGACCGGCGAGGCCGCGCGCGGGCTGGACCCGGAGAGTCCCGGGCGTCGCTTCCACGCGATCCTGCTGGACGTCGACCACTCACCGCGTCATGTGCTGCACCCCGGCCACGCCGCGCTCTACGGCCGGGAGGGGCTGACCGCGCTGGCGGAACTCCTTTATCCCGGAGGTGTGTTCGCCCTGTGGTCGAACGACCCGCCGGACAGCGAGTTCGGCTCGGTGCTCGCGGAGGTGTTCGTGCAGACCGCCGCGCACGTGGTCGATTTCGACAACCCTCTCCAAGGCGGCACCGCGGCCAACACCGTCTATGTGGCACACAGGCGTGCCGAGTGAGGTGACCCGCCCCGTCCGGCGGACGAGACCGCCGCTTCCTGTCGGCGAGCGGCGGTCCGCGCCTGGCACCGACCGTGTTCCGACAGACCCGCGGTCTGTCGGGGCGCGTCCTAGCCTGTGTATGCCTCCAGTTCCGACAACTGTGCCGCCGGCCAACCGGTGTTACCCGTGACGGTGACCCTCAGATAGCGCGTGGAGGTGCCGGGCAGGGTGACGGTCGCGGTGTTCCCGCTCGCCGGATCGAACGTGTAGGACGCCGAGGACTTGAGCGTGGTGTAGGCGTTGTTGTCGGTGCTGCCCAGGATGCTCAGGGTCTGAATACGGCCGGCCCAGGCGGACGCCGGGGGCAGTTTGAGGACGACACGCTTCACCGCCTTGGAGGCGCCGAGGTCGACCGTGACCGACTGGGGGAAGGCGTTGTTCGCGCTCTCCCAGTAGGTGTTGGCGTTGCCGTCCACGGTGTTGGTGGCAGGGTAGACGTCGGTGTGGCTGGTTTCGGTGACAGGCCGGTTCTTGGCGAGGTTGACGGTGGGGTCCGCCGGGGGCTCGGTCGGTGGGTCGGTGGGCGGGTCCGTCGGCGGCGGTGTGCCTCCGCCCGGTACTCCCCCGTTGGTCCACTTCGGATCGGGCCAGGTACCGGTGCAGACCGGAGGGTCGGCGTACCAGCCGCTGTTGCCGGCACCGCGGGTGATCTCGAACCCGGACCCGATGCAGTTGTGGATCGGATTGGACTGGCCGATGTTGGTGGCCGTCACGTAGCTGAACGACGCCGTGCCCGGAGCCTGGATCTGCAGGGCGTAGGTACCGGCCCCGTCGATCCGCACATGGTCGAAGTGGAGACCTCGTGTCGCCCCCTCGATCAGCATGATCGCGGCGTACGAACTGTCCAGGATCTCGCTGTCGGTGACGTTGATGGTCGCGTCGACCGGTTCGTTGAGCCCGCTGAACCAGACCGCGCCGACACCGAACTGCCAGTTGTAGTCGTTGTTCCCGGTCCGGATCAGGGTGTTGCGTGCTGCCGTGATGGTTCCCGAGACCGCGGTGCCCTGACCGGAGTTGACGCCGGGATAGCGGTTGGCGATGTGCAGGCCACCGCCGTTGGTGAGGGTGTCCGCCATGACGTTGTCGGAGATCGTGATGTCCTTGCCGCCGTACGTCACGATGTTGTTGGCGAGGATCGGCAGGACCACCGTGTTGAAGGTGAACTTGTTCTTCACGTTGGGCACGCTCTCCGCCCACATCGCCAGTCCGTCGTCACCCGAGTTGCGTACGAAGGTGTTGGTGACCGTGGAGTTGGTGACGCCCATGTGGAAGTTGACGCCGTCGGCGGTCTGATCGAGGATGCGGCTGTTCTTGATGGTGAAGTTGTCCATCGGGCCGTCCATCCAGGCCCCGCATTTCGTGTGCTGCATCCACACGTTGTCGACCGTCGAATTCGACAACGCGCCACCGATGGCATTGACCTGGTCGTCGTCCACTCGCTCGCGGATGTCACCGATGATGGCGAAGTCCTTGAGGGTGACGTTCTTGCTGCCGCCCTGGTTGGCGTACTTGCCGTAGACGCCGACGGCCTTCGCCCTGTTCGACGGGTCGCGGCCGGTCAGAACGCTGTACCAGGGGCCCGCGCCCGCCAGGGTCACCTGGTCCACGACGATGTGGTCGCGCACGTCGTACGTGCCCTGCGGGATGTAGACCGTCCTGCCTTGTGCCTTGCCCGCGTCGACCGCGGCCTGGATCTTGGCGGTCGAGTCCGACGCGCCGGTGGGGTCGGCGCCGAAGTCACTGACGACGTCGAGAGCTCCGGACGGCTTGCCTGTCGGCGCGCCCACCTGCTCGAAGTCGGCGAGGTCGATGGTGAACGTCGGTGAGTCGCTCGTGGACGACACCTGCAAGCGCACCTTGCTGCCCGCCGGCAGCGTGGAGCCGAACATGGTCCGGGTCTCGTCGTAGAAGTGGTGCGGGTTGGTGTCGCCGGGGTTGTTGTTGAAGGGGTAACCGCCGTAGTACCAACCGTACTTGGATGTCACCGGGACGGTCTTGAGCTGGTTGCCGTCGACCTTGAGGTCCATCGTGGCGCTGCGGCCGGTACCGGCGGAGTTGTCCGGCAGCGAGTAGCGGAACGACATGGCGTTCGCGGGAGCCGTCAGCGTGAACTCGACGTACTCGCCGGTCGCGTCGAGCGTCACCGCCTGACGGCCGGAGGCTTCCGCGGGCAGTCGGCCGTACAGGCGGTCCGGGCCGATCAGTGTGCCGTTCGTCGCGGCGTACTCGGCCTCCTGTTCCTTGAACGGCACGGTTGCGCCGCGGCCGGAGATCCCGACGGGTGAGGGGGCGGGGACACCGGCCGCGGAGGCGGCGGGAGCGGAGAGCGCCACGGCGGCGACGGCGCCGGCCGCGGCGAGGGCGAGCGACACCGAGGCGGACATGCCGCGTCGCAGCGTTCTGCGTCTGGCGGAAGGAGTCACAGTCATGCGTCCTTCGGGGTTCGTGGGGGTGCGCGGACGCGAGAAGGCTAGAAGCACGGATGCAGGAAGTCCATGACTGCGTGCAAAATTCGAATTGATCGACGCAAATAATGGATGCCCTCAACTGTCGGCAACACCCGCGACACCGCCCCCTGGCCGGTGCGGGGCTTCCACGACTCGTCCGGGGGCTGAGGGGCGCCCGAGCCGGACGGACCGTAGCGTGAAAGGGCAGGTCGAGCAGCAGGGGCACGGACAGGGAGACGGTGAACATGCAGGGGATGGATTACGAGGCCCTGTTCGCCGCCACACCGAGCCCATATCTGGTGCTGGGCCGGGACCTGGTGATCGTGGAGGTCAACCAGGCCTATCTGGAGGCGACGGGCCGGAGCAGACAGAACCTGCTCGGACAGCGCATCTTCGATGCCTTCCCGGACAACCCGGACAACCCCGAGGCCGACGGCGTGGAGAACCTGAGCGCGTCATTGAACCGGGTGCTGGCCACACATGAGCCGGACACGATGGCGCTCCAGCGGTACGACATCGCGGTCATGGGGCGTCCCGGAAGCTTCGAGGAGCGGTGGTGGTCCCCGATCAACACGCCGATCATCGGGCAGGACGGACGGGTGGCCTGGATCATCCACCGGGTGGAGGACGTGACCGCGTTCGTGCAGGCGTACAACACGTGGAGCGGGCCCGGGAAGCGCCTGACGGAGCGGGACGCACTGGAGGCCGAACTGTACGGTCGGGCCCGGGAACTCCAACGGCTGAACGAGGAACTGCGCAACGCCCACACCCGCGAGCGCCAGGTCGCGGTCACGCTTCAGGAGGCCATGCTCCAGTCGCCGGACCTCGCCCGGCATCAGGACGTCGCGGTGCGCTATCTGCCTGCCGCGGGTTCACTCAACGTGTGCGGCGACTGGTACGACGTGGTCGACCTGGCGGACGGCCGTTTCGCGGTGGCGGTCGGCGATGTCGTCGGTCACGGGCTGGAGGCGGCCGCCGTCATGGGGATGCTGCGCAGCGCCCTGAGCGCCGCGATCCGGGCGCTGGAGCGGCCCGCCCAGGCACTCGAGGTGCTGGGTCTGTACGCCCGTTCACTGGAGGGCGCGCTGAACACCACCGTCGTCAAGGCGATGGTGGATCCCCGTAGCCATTTGATCATCTACAGCAACGCGGGGCATCCGCCTCCCGTACTGGTGCACCCGGACGGGACGTGCAGGCTGCTCGACGAGGCGGTCGATCCGCCGCTGGGAGCCCGGCCCCAGCACGTTCCTCGCCCGCAGGCGGGTCAGCCCTACAGTCCCGGGGACACCCTCGTTCTCTACACCGACGGACTGATCGAGCGTCGCGACGAGGACATCGACGCGGGGCTGACCAGGCTGACCGAAGCCCTCGGGCACCACAGGTTCTTGGGCCCGGAGCACCTGGCGGACGCCCTGCTGGCCGATCTCGGTCTCGTCCGCGGCTCCCATGACGACATCGCTCTTGTCATCGTCCGCCTGTGACGTCCCGGGTCCGTCGACGACGGACCCGGACGTGAGCAGGGCCGCGTGAGCCCCGCTCCTCGGTACTCAGGACTGCGGTCGTCGCCGGTGGTTGGCGGCGTGCTTGCGGCGGGCCCTCTTCTTCCGGCGTCGCTTCGAGGACATGGGAAGCCTCCTGTTGACACGCTCGGGGCGTTTCGGCCAACCATCATTTCACAGGGGACCTGACCTGGCGATTCGCGCGGCGTCACCCGTCCTGGCACCTCTCCGGATCGGTGGGGCCCAGATCGGTGGGGCCCGGATCAGTGGGTCACGATTCCCACGACGAGGTTGATGGCGGTGGCGAGGATGCTGGTGCCGAAGACGTACGACAGGAGGCAGTGCCGCAGCACCAGGGCGCGGATCGTCGGACTCGAGACGCTGGTGTCCGAGACCTGGTAGGTCATTCCCAGGTTGTAACTGAAGTAGAGGAAGTCCCTGTACGCCGGTGGCTGCTCGGAGTTGAAGTCGATCCCGCCCGCCGACTCCGGGTAGTAGAGGTAGGCGTAGCGGGTGGCGTACATCAGGTGCAGTGCCGCCCAGGCCGTGAACACACCGGCAAGGGCCGTCGCCGCATGCGTCGGGTCGGAGTTGCCGATCAGAAGCACGACAATGCCGACCAGGCCGCACACCGCAGCAGCGATGACCACCAGTTCCTCGGCGACGGGCCGCAGATCCTCACGTCGCGCGTGGCGCCGAGTCGCCTTCGCGTCCATCGGCCACAGGACGATCCAGCCCGCCACGACGAAGAATGCCTCGGTCGCGGCGATGCCGGCCAGAATGCCCAGCGTCGTGTCGACGGTGACGCCGACGGCGACACCGGTCACCGCCCCGACGACCACCGCGCAGGCGAGCCTCGGAAGAGCGGAGACCGGCAACCAGGTGCTCATACGTCAGAACTCTAACGGTCTCGTCCCAGGTCAGCGCCCGGACACCGAAGTCGTCAGACCCCTCCGGCCATCCTTGGGGAGCGGACCGACCGCGCCCGCCGGCCGCCCGCGACGCCCTCGTCCCCCTCTGCCGCGAGCCCGTCCGAACGCTCCCCGCCGGCCCACCGGAGCGGCGCCCGGTGACACGGCGATAGCTCGCATGGGCCAACAGACGAGCGTGTCACGGCCCCGGGCGGCAGGGTGTTGATGCGGGCTTCGGAGCGGCCACGCGGGATGACGAGCATCTACGGCCTGGAGGATCTATGCGGGAGAAGCCGCTGAGCAAGATCGGCGACGAACTGTTGCACCTGCGCCACGGCTTGTCACACACCTCGGAGCACCGGACGCCACCCGCCGGGTTCGGCATCGACCGGTCGCTGGTCAGCGGCTTCGTCGCCGGTGAGCTCTCGCAGCAGGACGAGACGGAACTCGCCCGGCAGATGGCGGGGCTGATGCCCTTCCACTGGTCGCAGCCCAACAGCTACGCCTCGGTCATGTCCCAGATCGCGGATCACCTCGGTGGCCAGCGGGGGCTGATGACCTGGCTGGACCGCTTTCCCGGTCTGCCGCGCCTGGTGGCCCGTCTCTACGTCCTCATGGGGCTCCTCGACCAGTACAGCGAGAACGCCGCCGTGGTCACCGCGTTGCGCGAACTCCGCGAGCGGACGCCCTATCCGGCGGGCCTCAAGGAGTACCTCGTACCGGAAACCGATGACGACACTCTCGCCGGCATCGCCTTCAGGATCGAGGAACTTCTCGGTGACGAGGAGAGGGACAGGGCCGTGGACCTCGCGCTGGCCACGACGGCCTGTCTGCGGCAGCTCGCGCCGCGCGCCGAGGAGATGGATCCCGGGATCGGTGACCTGGGCGAGCTGATGGACCACAGCCGACAGGACATCCAGGACGCGGCCGCCGAAGCCCGGGTCTGACCTACACGCGTCATCCCGATCCCACTGCCCTGTCGAGCCGCGCATGTCGCCCGCCCGTCCTCGACCCGGCCGGAGATCCCGGCCCCCGCCTCACAGGCTCAACCGGCGGGCCCGCCAGCGGCCTTGGCAGTATGGACGGTTTTCGATCCTCCCGCGCCCCACCCCTCAGGAGCAGGAATGAGCAGCGAACCCGCGCCGATCAGCGAAGCCGCCCGTCGCGCCCTCGAACAGGAGCTTGCCGACATCCGCGCGGAACGGCAGACGGTGGCGGCGACCCTCCGGAACACCGACACCATCGGTGACCACGCCGACCAGGCCGACGAGTTGCAGCGCGCCAACGACCTCGAGCACCTGGACGCGCGCATCTCGGAGATCACCACACGGCTCGGTCAAGCGGCCGACGCGGGCCGCCCCTCCACCGATGTGGTCGGTGTGGGCAGTACGGTCACGGTGCGGTTCGCCGACGGCACGGTGGAGACCTTCCAGATCGGCGACGTGGCCGAGGAGTTGGACCAGACGCTGGTCACGGCCGACAGTCCACTCGGACGCGCCCTCCTCGGCCGCCGTGCCGGAGACCCGGTGCACTACAGAACGCCCGAGCGGAAGATCACGGCGGTGGTGGTGTCCCTCGGGAAGGCTCCCGGGGGACAGGACTGAGTGATCCGTGGCCGGACTCGGGTTCAGCCCTTGTAACGGGTCGGCGGGTAGGGGGCACGCGCCTTCCGCGGGGCCGTGCTCGCCGGGATCTCACCCGCGCCCACCTCACGGTCGATCTCGTCCCGCTCTGCCTGGTAATCGGCCTCCGGACTAGGTGACTTACGGGTACGCAGATCCACGTCCTTGCGGTCGCGTTGCGTCCGTTGGGCGAGATCTTCCTGGTCGGGGCGCCGGGGCAGCCCCCTGCCGTGGCCGTCCTCCGGGTTGCCCTCGACCGCTCGGTTGGACTTGTGGTGGTGTGCCATGCGTCGGTCCTCCTCCAGTGCGCACCCGAGTCCGTACGCCCGTGTGCGCCGTGTGTGTCAGGGTGCCGGGATCCGGCGTCGCCTGTCCTCCGGCCGCCCGCCCGAGGTGCGGGAGTGCTGGTGCGGCCTCGATGAGCCGTGCGATCAGGACTCTCCGTACCGCCGGTGCCGATGACGCGGACGGCATGCCGAGGGGCCGGTCCAGGGATCCGCTGAATGGATCGGACGAGTCGGGAGCGGTCGACGACATCGGCATGACAGGTCCTGGTGCTGCGACAGGTCCTTCTCACCCAAGCGCGATGCCCACCGCACCGCAACCGGAGAGCGGCGCGGAGATCGAACAGCGGGCGTGCGGGGAACGGAGACCGGCCGGGGAGAGCGCGGCGATACGGGGGCTGTGACGAGTTGCCCGCTACCGGCACCCCGGAGAGGATCGATCCGCGGACCGGGAACCGTGCGCGCTTGACCGCCGTCGGCGAATCCGGGGTCCGGGCCCCTCCAAGACCGGAGATCCGGGCCTCTCGAAGACCGGAGACATGGTGATGAGTGAACGAACGGACACCACCCGATCGAGCGCGGTACGGGCGGCCTGGTCGGCCGGCCACGACCCGGCGGCCGAACTGGAGCAGCTGTGGGGCGAGGTCAGCCGTCTGCTCGAACGATCGTCGCCGTCGGCCGGATCCTCGCGGCACTGGATGCCACTGACCGAGGAGGAGGACGCCGGCGACGCCTACCAGGTGCGCGCGGAACTTCCCGGCGTCCCCCGGGCGTGCGTGAGCGTGGAGATCGACGGGCGGGAACTGCACATTCAGGGAACGCTCGACGACACGACGCGCGGCCATGCGCTGCGCCGTCGGTCGGGTTCGTTCTCCTACGGAATCCGGATCCCGGGTGACGTCGACGTCGAAGCCGTCCGGGCCGACCTGTGTGACGGAGTCCTGACCGTAAGGCTGCCGAAGACGGGAGTCTCCACACGGCGGACGATCGCCCTCGGGGCGGACTGACCCGGCGGGCGAAGGCCCTCGCGGCTCCTCATCGCACCGTCCGGTCGGCCCCGACCCGATGAAACGGCGTTCCGGGAGCTGCCTGTCTCCGCCGCAGTCAGGCGGTCCCGGTGCCCGCGGCCGGGTCGAGCACCACCACGGCTTCGTCCGTGTAGACCAGGAAGGTCAGGGTCTGGCGGAAGTACAGCTCGATGTCGGTGGCGTCGTGCGTCGTGTAACCGACGGCGAGATCCTCACCGAGCAGCAGTTCGTAGTCCCCGCCCCGGGTGGTCAGCAGGAAGCCCCCTTCGATGGCGGGCGCCCAGATCAGCTCACCGTCGAGCATGCGCCCGAGATGGCTGGCGACGGGATAGCCGTGGTCGGAGGTCTCACTGACCGCCGTGTACGCCTCGGCGCCCAGGAGCAGCGAGTACGGGCCCTGGACACCGGCCAGGCGCAGTGCCGTGAGGGCGCTGCTCACCGCGTCCGGGAAATCGCGCGGTTCCGCGGGGAGCCGCAGTACGGGATTGGATGTGCGCCCGCGCAGTCCGTCGATGCGAGCGGCCCCGTAACCGTTGAAGACGGCCGCGTCCTCGGCGAACGCCATGGTGCGCGCGGCGTCCTTGACCGGCTGCCAGTCGGAGTCCTTGGACCCGCGGTCGACGTCGTCGACAGCCGCGCGGCTCACCGTGAACGGCACCCGCAGTTCGACCAGGGGCCGCGCCCCGCGCAATCGTGCGTGAACACCGGCCGCAGGTGCCTCGATGCCGGAGAGATGCCCCGTGCCCACCGCCGCGAGCTCGGGGCCTTCGGGGCCGGAGACGTCCACGACCCGCCGGCCGGCGAGGTTGCGGCGGAACGTACGGCGTGCCTCGTCCTCGATCTCGGCCCATGCTCCGGGCGTGATCGGGGCGAGCTCGCGGTGCAGATTGGTGACGCTGTCGGGCGTGGTCATGTCCGGACTCCTTTGAGGCTGCCGATCCCCAGCGACCCGTCCGGCGGCGACGTGCCGCCCGGAGCGTCGGGAAGGTCGTCGAGAAACGTGGCGGTCGGCACGTGGAACAGGCACCCGGTGATCGCGGTCGAGAAGTCGAGGATGCGGTCGTGGACGGCCGGGGCGTCTCCGAGGAACATGTTCCTCAGCATCTGTTCGGTCACGTCGGGTGTACGTGCGTAGCCGATGAAGTACGTGCCGAACTCGGCGTCTCCGAAGGTGCCGAACGGCATGTTCTCCCGCACGATCTTGCGCTCGTTGCCGTCCTCGTCGGTGATGGTGTTGAGTGCCACGTGGGAGTCGGCGGGCTTGGCGTCGTCGGAGAGTTCCACGTTGGCCAGCTTCGTCCGCCCGATCACCAGCTCCTGTTCCTGCGACGACAGGGCGTTCCATGCCGTGAGGTCGTGCAGGTACTTCTGGACGATCACGTAGCTGCCCCCGGTGAAGTCGGGGTCCTCGTCGCCGACGAACACCGCGTCGAGCGCGAGCTGCCCTTCGGGGTTCTCACTGCCGTCGACGAAACCGAGCAGATCCCGCTCGTCGAAGTACTTGAAGGCGTGGACTTCGTCGACCACCATGACCGCGCCGCGCAGCCGTTCCGTGATCAGCCGGGCCAGTTCGAAACACAGGTCCATACGTCGTGCTCGCAGGTGGAAGAGGAGGTCTCCCGCGGTGGCCGGGGCTCGATGGCGTTCACCCGCCAACTCCACGAACGGGTGGAGCCCCTGCGGACGCGGGCCGCCGAAGAGCCGGTCCCAGGCCGCCGAACCGATGCCCACGACGCAGCTGAGTTCGTCGTGGGGTGCGCGGAACGCGACCGAGCGGCGCAGGCCCGAGACATCCTCCAGCAGGTCCCGGACGGTGTCCTCGCGACCCGGCGCGATCATGACCACAAGGAACACGGCGGCCCTGGCCGGCGGGACGATCACGGCTTGGGACTCAACCACGAGCGGCCTCCTCGAGCGATACGGAAAGGTCTGTCACGTGCGGAACGATCGATCCCTCTTCCCATCCTGATGCGTCCCGGTCGAAAGAGCGCGAGGGCCGTCTCCCCGCTGACGGCCCCGTTCGAAGCGGGATGGCCGCACAACGATGCCTGAACGGGTATACACGCCACATGCCGTTTTCGCGCCGATTCGTCCCCCGCGTGCCCTGGCGCGGCTGGCGGCACGCGGCCGTGGGCGCGGGGCGCGCGCTCTCGCCACGCGGTGCGCTGACCCTGCACGACGTGGACGGAGCGCTCTTCTTCGCCGTGCGGGCCGCCTTGGCCATGGGCCTGGTCGGCGTGCCGATCGTGCAGGCGGGACGGCCCGACCTCGCGGTGTACGCGATGCTCGGTTCCTTCACCACCACGTTCGGCCGCGATCTGCCCTACACCCGCCGCGCCCGCGTACTCGCCGTGGTCGCCGTGGCCATGACGGCGTGCGTGGGCTGCGGTTCGGCCCTCGCGGCGTGGGCCGGTTCAGGAGCGGCGGGGGGAATCGGCACCGCGGTGGCCGTCGCGGCGACGGCCGTCGTCGCGGGACTGGCCAAGTTCGTCTGTGACGCCACACGCCTGAGTGGTCTGGGCGCGGTGCTGTTGCTCTTCGCGTTCGCGGTGGCCGCCAATGGCACGCCCACGGGCGCCGAGGTGCTCCCGCACACCGCCCTCGCGGCGACGGGGGCGGCATTCGCCTGGCTGCTGGCCGTGTCCGGCCGACTGCTGCATCCCGACCGGCCGCAGCGCCTGGCGGTGGCCACAGCCCTGCGCGAGCTCGCGGAGCTCCTGGACGCGTCCGCCGTCGGCGACGTGCCGGGCCGGACCCGGCACGCGGCGACGGTGGCCGTCCTCCACGCGTACCACTGTCTCGGGCTGCCGCCTCCGACACCCACGCGAAGAGCGGCGGCCGGCCGCGACGCGGTCTTCGTGCGGCTCGCCGACCTTTCCTGGACCCTGCTGATCGGCTCGGTACGGCGCCCGCCCGAAGACCCGGTCGCCACGGCTCGCCACCTGCGCCTGCAGGCTCGCCTCCTCACCGACCGGCGCCGCCGCGTCCCTCCGGCGCTTCCCGAACCGCTCCGCCGGCACGAGACACCGACCCCGTCAGCGGATGTACGCAACGACGGCATCCCCTCCTCGACCTCCTGGACCTCCCCGACCTCCTCGACCTCCTCGACCTCCTCGACGGGAACGTCCGCGACACCGGGCGATCCCGCTGTCCTGCGCGCGACGACACTGCTGATCGGGCGCCCCGGCGGCACCGACCGCCTGGCGGCCCTGGCCGTTCCCGCCCTCCGCATGGCTCTGGGAACCGGTGTGGCGGGCGGCCTCGCCGCTGTCCTGAACCTCGAGCACGGCTACTGGGCGGCGATCTCCGCGGCCGCCGTTCTGCACTCGGTCAACCTGCGCACCACGGCCCAGCGCGCCGTGCAGCGGACCCTGGGCACGGCCTTGGGGCTGGTGCTCGCCCTGGGAGTGCTGGCAGCCCACCCGGAGCCGGTGGAGCTCGCGCTGGTGATCGTGGTCCTGGAGTTCCTGCTGGAGTACGTCGCGGCCCGCAACTACGCCCTCGCCGTCGTCTTCCTCACCCCGATCGCACTGCTGCTGAGCGATCTGGCCGCCCCCTCCCCGGCCGGAGAGCTGGTTCTCGACCGGGTGCTGGGCAGCGCCGTGGGGATCGCCGTGGGGCTGGGCTGCGCGCTGCTGATCGTCCACGACCGGGCCGCGGTACGGGTGGAACGCGCGCTGGCCGCGTGCAAGCGCGCGGCCGAGCAGGCCGAGCGGGCCCTGAGCGACCCACCGAGCGACCCTGACGGGCCGGCACTTCCCGTGGTCCAGGTGCGTCTGGCCATGTCCGTCGTGGAACTCCGCGAAGCCGACGACACCGCGGCCGGCGAACTGTGGCCGGCCGAGATCGACCCGGCCGAACTCGCCGCCGCGGAACAACGGGCCTACCGACTGCTCCACCGGCTGCACGGCCTTCGTTCCTGAAAGGTGCCGGGCGGTCGCGCCGAAGAGCCGGCGGTGCTGGCCGACGCGCGGACCGGGGGTGCCGCGGCTCACACCGCTCCGACCCCACGCGGCCTGGATTTACTTGTTGCATCAATCATTTTATGCTTGACTCGTCAAACAAATCCGCGCAATCGCGCGTACCCGAATTGAGGATCGACGGCATGACGAGAATCGGCATCATCATCGGCAGCACCCGTCCGGGCCGCAACGGCGAGGCCGTGGCCAAGTGGGTTCATGAGATCGCGTCGCAGCGCGTCGACGTCGAATTCGAACTGGTCGATCTGCTCGACTACAAGCTGCCGCACCTGGACGAGGCGATGCCGCCGTCGCTGGGCCAGTACAGCCAGCCGCACACCCGTGAGTGGGCCGCCAAGATCGCCTCGTTCGACGGTTTCGTCATGGTGACGCCCGAGTACAACCACTCCACGTCCGGTGTGCTCAAGAACGCCATCGACTACCTGTACGCCGAGTGGAACAACAAGGCCATCGGTTTCGTCAGCTACGGCTCGGTGGGCGGCACTCGCGCGGTCGAGCACCTGCGCCTCGTCGCCGGTGAACTGCAGATGGCCGACGTCCGCTCGCAGGTGGCGCTGTCCCTGTTCACGGACTTCGAGAACTTCAGTGTCTTCCGGCCCGGCGACCTCCACCTCGACGGGCTCAACACGATGCTGGACCAGGTCGTGAGCTGGTCGAACGCTCTCGCGTCCCTGCGCTAGCCACTCGGCGAGCTGGGCGGCCGCGACGGCGGCCGTCCACCGTGTTCGGCAGGGGTGTCACAGCCGGCAGCGGTACAGCATCACCAGCCGGTTCGTTCCCGGCGCCATCTGTCGCCTCTGACGAATTTCGTGATGCGCGTCGGCCTTTTCAAGGGAAAGCGGGAACGACATGCAATTCGGGATCTTCGGAGTGGGCGACGTCGGCGTCGACCCCACGACCGGCCGGCAGGACAGCGAGTACGACCGGATCAAGGCCGTTCTGGAGTACGCCGAACTGGCCGAGCAGGTGGGGCTGGACGTCTTCGCGATAGGCGAGCACCACAACCCGCCCTTCATGCCGTCGTCCCCGACGACCCTGCTCGGACACGTCGCGGCCCGGACGAGCAGGATCGTGCTGTCCACCTCGACGACCCTGATCACCACCAACGACCCGGTGAAGATCGCCGAGGACTACGCGATGCTGCAGCACGTCGCGGACGGCCGGGTCGACCTGATGATGGGCCGCGGGAACACCGGACCGGTCTACCCCTGGTTCGGCAAGGACATCCGTGACGGAATCGCCCTGGCCGTCGAGAACTACGCGCTGCTGCGCAGGTTGTGGCGCGAGGAAGCCGTCGACTGGGAGGGCCGGTTCCGCACACCGCTGCAGTCCTTCACGTCGACTCCGCGGCCCCTGGAGGGCATACCGCCCTTCGTGTGGCACGGCTCCATCCGCAGCCCGGAGATCGCCGAACAGGCCGCGTACTACGGTGACGGCTTCTTCCAGAACAACGTGCTGTGGCCGAAGGAGCACGTGCAGCGCATGGTCGGGCTCTACCGCGGACGGTACGAGCACTACGGACACGGGCCGGCGGACCAGGCGATCGTCGGGCTCGGCGCGCAACTGTTCATGCGGCCGAACTCGCAGGACGCGATCCGCGAGTTCCGGCCGTACTTCGACAACTCACCCGCGTGGGGAAACGGTCCCTCGCTGGAGGAGACCACCGCCCGGACCGCCCTGTTGGTGGGCAGTCCGCAGCAAGTCATCGAGCGCACCCTTGAGTTCCGTGAGCACGCCGACGGTGACTACCAACGCCAGCTGTTCGCCGTCGACGCCCTGGGGCTGCCCCGCGACACGGTGCTCCAGCAGATCGAGATGCTGGGCGAGGTCGTACAGGTGCTGCGGAAGGAGTTCGAGGTCGGGCGTCCCGCGCGGATACCGGACGCCCCGACTCACGCCTCGCTGAAGGCGGCCCGCGAGGCCCGGCCGTGAAGCGGCGCCTCATCGCGGTCGCCTCGGCAGGACTGCGGCAGCCGTCCTCCACGCTCCTGCTGGCCGAACGCCTCGCCGCCGCGACCCGTCGCGCGCTCGAGCGGCTCGGTGCCGAAGTCGACGTGCGGAGCGTCGAGTTGCGCGACTACGGGCATCACCTCGTGAACAACATGATCACCGGATACCCCTCCGAGGAGCTGCGTCCGGTGCTGGACACCGTCGCGCGCGCGGACGGGCTCATCGTGGTGACCCCGACCTTCGGCGCCTCGTACAGCGGCCTGTTCAAGATGTTCGTCGACGTTCTGGACGAGGGCGTACTGGAGGACAAGCCCGTCCTGATGGCGGCCACCGGCGGCACGGCACGGCATTCGCTGGTGCTCGACCACGAGATGCGGCCGCTCTTCTCCTGTCTGCGCGCGGCTGTGGTGACCACCGGGGTCTTCGCCGCGCCGGAGGACTGGGGCGGCGGCCACGCGTCGGCGGCGTCGCTCGCGGACCGGACGGAACGGGCCGCCGGCGAGCTGGCGCGTGAGGTGGACCGCCGGGACACCCCGGTCGTCGAGGATCCCTACATGTCGCCGACACCGTTCGAGAACCTGCTCGCCGGGGGCTGACCGTGGGGTGGCAGGACGCGGCCCCGCCGGCTGGGGGCCCGCGCCCGCGGCGAGACGTGTCGGGGCCGCGGATCCTCAGAGGTCCGACGTGATGCGGTCGAGCACCCGGGTGGCGGCGGCCACGTCGCACCCCTCCAGGCGGGAGAAGACGTGCCGCCGCACACTGGCGAGGTTCGTGGGCCACGTCTGCTTCAACCGCGTCCATCCCGAGCTGGTGAGGACGGCGAGCCATGCCCGGCCGTCCTCGGGGGACTTCACCCGCAGCACGAGCGACTGGGCTTCCAGGCGGTTCACGATTCTGGTCATGCCGCTCAGGGAGAGCCCGCACTCGTTGGCCAGCTCGCTCATCCGCAGCTGGCTGTCCGGTGCTTCGGAGAGGTGCACCATCACCATGTACTCGGACGTGGTCATCTGCTGCTCCGAGAGCATGTCCGAGTCGACGACACGAGGCAGGAAGGCCATCACCCGGCCCAGAGCCCGGATGAACGCCTCCTCGTCGGGGTTGAGAGGCTCGGGCGTCGTCGCGTCAGTCATGGACACAGTGTAATTGCCCCGAATCGGACGCCGGCCGGGGCGGATCACGAAGCCCCGGTCCCCAGCCGCGGCAGGTGCACGCCGGGTGTCGCGGCGTCCGGGTCCTCGGGCATTGGAGTGGCCGCCGCGCGGGCCGGTGGCGTGGCTCCCGCGCCCCCCGGCACCGCTCTTCCTAGGGTCGGCGGTTGACGGGCGGAGCAGGCGGCGGACGGCTGTGCCGCCCTTGGGGGTCCGCCCGTCGTACCCATGGCGCCGCGCCACGACGTGGCTCGGCACCGACCGTCTCCACGGGCCGGTACGGCAACGGGCCGACCGTCCAGAACAGGTGGGTGAGTCGTGGAACGCACCACGGCAGGATCACGAACGCGCGCGCACTCGACCCCGGCGGACCGCGCGAGACGGAGATGGACCCGGCAACTGGCCGCCGTGACCGGCCTCCTGATGCTCTGTGCGGTGCCGGTCGGACCGGCGGACGCGGCGTCGGCCGGCGGTGTGCGCCCGTGGTCCCGTCCCCCGCTGTACGTGTCCGACTACGGCAACAACCGGGTGGTGAGACTGCCCTCGGACAGAAGCGGTCAGCGGACCGTCCCGCTCGACGGCCTGGT
Source organism: Streptomyces sp. NPDC057950 (assembly GCF_042887295.1). NCBI lineage: Bacteria > Bacillati > Actinomycetota > Actinomycetes > Kitasatosporales > Streptomycetaceae > Streptomyces > Streptomyces sp. NPDC057950. The sequence goes on along the minus strand of NZ_JBHVPP010000017.1, from coordinate 92,816 downwards.
GCGTCCGACCGGTCTGGCCTGGGACGGCGCCGGCGATCTCTTTGTCTCGGACACGGGCGCCAACCGGGTGGTGAAGCTGCCTCCGAGGGGCGGTGACCAGTCCACGGTGCCCACCACCGACCTGTCGCGCCCGCTGGGGCTCGCCGCGGACGCGGTCGGCAACCTCTACATCGCGGACAGCTTCAACGACCGGGTGGTGAAGGTGCCCGCTGACGGCAGCGGTCAGACGACCGTCCCCACCACGGGACTGCTGCATCCCTGGGGACTGGCGCTGGCCCCCGGCGGAGACCTGTACATCTCCGACTTCGTCAACGACCGGATCGTCAAGGTGTCCGCGCACGGGAGCCGCCAGACCACCGTGCCCACCGTCGGCCTCTCCCAACCCACCGGACTGGCGCTGAACGCCGCGGGGGACCTGTTCATCTCCGACAGCGGCAACGACCGCGTGGTGAGGGTGTCCGCGGGCAGTGGCCGGCAGCGCACGGTTCCCGTCACCGGTCTGAACGACCCGCTGGGGCTCGCACTCGACTGCCACGGCGGCCTCTACGTGGCCGACGGTCTCAACAACCGGGTGGTACGAGTCCGGGAGACGGGCGGCGGACAGGTCACGCTGCCGGCCACGGGGCTCAACACCCCGACCGGCCTCGCGTTCCCGCCGACGGGCGGTCGCCCCGGCCGGTACTGAACACGCAACCACCGGCAGAGCGAGAAGCCGGACCGTCGTGGTCCGGTGCCGACAGAGCAAGGAGCCGGACCCCGGGGCCCGGCTCCCGCTCGGAAATCAGACCGCTCAGGTGCGGTACGCGTAGTACGCCGCGTTCGGGTACGACGCGATGATGCTCGCCACCGACCTGTTGTACGTGTTGGTGGAGTGGTACGACACGTACGGCACGCCCTGCGAGCTGCGGGACGTGACGATCATGCTGTGGTCCTTCTCGCCGTCCTTGTTGAAGTCCATCTGCAGCACGTCGCCGACGTCCAGCTGGTAGACGTTGGCAAGGCTGGTGACCCGCTTGGACGACAGGGCGAACCACGAGAACTCGTTGACCCCGACGAACGAGTCCGACTGGATGTCGGCGTTGCCGAACCACTTGTGGAAGTCGTTCGTGTAGCCGGGGACGTGCTTCCAGCCGCCGGCCTTCAGGGACTGGCTGACGAAGTTGGTGCAGTCACCGCCGGCACCCTGACCGTTGAAGTCCGGGTAGTCCGGGTTGTACTTGTTCCAGTACTTCGCCGCGTACGCCGCCATGGCCTTGTAGTCGTAACCGGTGGCGGAGAAGTTCTTCGCCTTCGCCGGTGCCGGCAACGTGATGGCCGAGCGGGTCGCCTCGGGCGGAGCGTCGTCGGCGGCGGTGGCCGGCTTGGCGACCTGCGGGCTGGCGACCTGGTTGACCGCGACGCCGTCATCGGTGTCACGGACCTTGGTGAGCTGCCAGTCGCCCTTGTGGTCGGCCTTGAACGTCAGCTCGTGGTGAGCCTGGAAGCCAGTGGTCTTCGGCTCGCCGCCCTGGACCTTCTTGTACGTCAGGGTCGTGGTCTCGGTGACGGCGACCGTGGCGTGGCGACCCTCCACCCGCGTACGGTCCAGCGAGACGCTCGTGTCGGCCGAGCTGTACTTCTCGCCGAGCGACGCCAGACGGGACTTGCGGCCCCGCAGCTGCGACAGCGCGGCGTTCTCGTCCCGCGACTGCGTGGAGGACAGCCGTACGTCGCCGGAGAACCGGGACGCCTTGGGCGTCTGCTTGCTCTTCCCGTTGTCGACCAGGGCGTCCGTACGGTCGGTGAAGACCGCGTCCGCCAGCCGCTGGAAGGTGGCCTTGGTCGACGCGTCGACCGTGGGGTCGTCGGCGACACTCGCCGCGCCCGCACTCCAGTTGGGCAGGAGAGCCGCGCCGGCGACGACCGAGGCGGCCGCCGCCGTGACTATGGTCGCCCGTCTCCGCTTACGGCTCAGTTTCCTTGTTTTCAATGATGTTCCCCTCTACGCCGGTACTCTCTACCGGAATCCGCATCCTCGCACGCCATATGTGCGTCCTGTGAGGGGGGTTACCGAAGGGACACCGGGCCGTGACGGTCGCCCCACGGCGAACTCGGCGCCCTCGTGGAGATCGGGCGAAGAGCCCTTCGCCGCCCACGGCCGGCGTTAGGCCCTAAGAATGATTCATGCCACCACAGGGTGAAAGAAGCCGATATCCGCCGCGCCGACGGCGGCCTGCCGATCGGGGCCACTAGCGTTGCGCCCTGTGACGCTGAGCTATGCCTTTGTGAATCTCAAACCCGGAGTGGGAAAGACGACCAGCGCGGTCTGGCTGGCCCACGCGCTGCACGAGCTGGGCGTCTCCCCACTGTTGGTGGACAGCGACCCCGCCTCCTCCGCTCTGCGCTGGAGCGAACTGGCGGGAGGCTTCCCGTTTCCCGTGATCGCCTTCCCGGTGGGGGACGTCCACCGGCGCGTGAACGACTTCCTCGGCAGCCGGCAGGCCGTGGTGTTCGACGCCCCCCAGCTGGAGGATCACGCGCACATCGCGCGCAGCATCATGAGGTACGCGAGCGACTGGATCGTGCCACTGACCCCGGCGCCCATCGAGCTGGACCGCATGGCACCCATCGGCGGCGAGATGAGGGACGTGCAGTCGCTGCGCGCCCAGCCGGCTCGGGCCGCAGTTCTGCTGAACCGCACCAACCGTCCCGACGCGACGCGCACCGGTCCCGACGCCGACGCCCGCGAGGCTCTCACGGAACGGGGCTTCGACGTCCTGGCCACCCACATTCCACGGCTCGACCTTTACTCCCAGTCCTTCGGCAGCGCGGTCGACGTCAAGGGCTCGGCCTACATGGACCTCGCGGACGAACTCATCAAACGGCAGGACACAGCGTGAACCAGCGCAAGGACACCTACCGGGCGGCGCTCCAGCGTGAACCCGGCGCCACCTCCCCCCGTCCGCTCAAGGTCACCCAGCTGGACGCCCGTTACATCCGGTTGACCATCGAGGTCGATCCCGCCGTGCCGCGCGAGCTGAACCGGTGGATGGGGCCGCCCGTGTCCGCGCTCATCCGTGTCGGCGCCGCCGTACTGCGTCCCCTGAGGAACAACCCGTAAGCCGCGCACCGCGTCCTGCACGCCGCGTGCGCCGGCCGCCCGCTGGCCGCTGGCCGCTGTCCGCTGTCCGCTGTCCGCTGTCCGCCGTGCGCCGTGCGCCGTGCGCCGCAGGATTCGGAACACACGGCGTACGGTCCGGGGTGCGTGACCGGATCGTTCCGGTACCGGCCCGGATCGGGTCTGCGCTTCGGGCGTCGTTCCGGGTCACCATCGATGGCATGAGCAGAGCGCTGATCGTCATCGATGTCCAGGAGTCCTTCCGGGCTCGCCCGCTGTGGAAGCAGATCGCCCGTCCGAGGATCGCGGAACCGGTGAACCGGCTGGTCGGTCTCGCGCGGGCCAACGGCGACCTCGTCGTCTGGGTCCTGCACTCCGAGCCGGGCAGCGGCGACGTGTTCGATCCCGCGCAGGGGCATGTCCGTCTGCTGGAGGAGCTGGACCGTCCGGAGCCGGGCGAGCCGGTCCTGTACAAGACCTCCCACAACGCTTTCACCACCACCAACCTGCAGCAGCTGCTGACCGAGGCGGGGGTGCGCGAACTGGTGGTCTGCGGAATCCGCACCGAACAGTGCGTGGAGACCACGACCCGGGTCGGCAGCGATCTCGGGTACCGGATGGTCTTCGTCACCGACGCCACCACCACCAACCCCATAGGCGGTCTCAGCGCCGAGGCGATCATCGAGCGCACCGAGGCGGTCCTGCGCGACCGGTTCGCCCGGATCACCACGGTGGCCGAACTGGAGTCGGAGCTGGCACCCTCGAAGGCGTGAGCCTCGTCGTCTTCGTCCTGCTGCCCGGCGTCCACCTCCTCGACCTGGCCGGACCGGCACAGGTCTTCAGCACCGCGGCGGACTTCGGGCAGCCCTACCGCATCGAGTACGTCGCCGAGCGTGAGCAGGTGCTCAGCGCCCAGGGTCTGCCCCTGATCGCGCGGACCCGGTGGCCGACGCCGAGCGTCGACGACCTGACAGTGGTGCCGGGCTGGCGGACGCGGACCTTGGGCGGCGGGCCGGCGCTGAGCCACGCCGGGTCGGAATGGCTGCGCGACCACCATGCCGCCGGGGGCACCGTCGCCAGCGTGTGCGCCGGGGCGGAGGCGCTCGGCCGGGCCGGACTGCTGGACGGGCGCAGGTGCACCACGCACCACGACCACCAGGACGAACTGGCCGCCCGTCATCCCCGAGCCCTCGTGGTGCGGGACGTGCTGTTCACGACCGACGACCGGGTGGTGACGTCGGCGGGGATCGCGAGCGGCATCGACCTCGCGCTGCACCTGCTGGCCGTACGCCATGGCCCGGCACTCGCCGCCCAGGTGGCCAGGGACATGGTCGTGTACGCCCGTCGCAACGGCCACGAGTCCCAGGCCAGCGCCATGCTGCGGCACCGGTCCCACCTGGACGACGCCGTCCACCGCGTCCAGGACCTCATCGACGCGCGATTCACCGAACCGCTGCCGCTCGCGCGCCTGGCCGCGGGCGCGGGCGTCAGCGAGCGCACCCTGACCCGGCTCTTCCACCGTGCCACCGGCGGTCTGACCCCGCTGCGCTACCAGCAGACGCTTCGGGTCGAACGCGCCGAGCACCTGATCGACCATGGCGCCACGGTGGAATCGGCGGCCCGTCAGGTGGGCTTCGAGGACGCCCGGATGCTGCGCCGCCTCCGCACCCGGACGCCGCGGGCGGGCGCGGGCGAGCCGTCCCGACGTCGCGTGCGCCCCGACGAGTGAGCGGCGAGGGAACGCCACCGGTCGCGGGCGCCTCGCGACACACTCGGGAAGGCCGACGGGCGAGTCGACTCACGTCTGCCGGAGCGGCTGGTAGACCTCGGCCGCGATGCCGAACGTCCAGGCGACCCCCTCACGGGCCGTGCGCGTCGTCGGCGGGACGCGCAGCCAGTACGTGCGGCTCGTGCCGTCCGGCTCGGGAGTGGAGTTGACGACCTCCACCATCACCACGTCCTCGTCCCCGAGAAGTTCGAGCCGCCACAGGATTCCGGTCTCGTCCCGGTGTACGGGAACCGCGCCCGATTCCGCGAGATACCGGTCGTAGCCGTAGAACTCCAGCATCACACGGCGGAGTTCGGCGTTCTCCTCGTCACGGATGCGCCGGGGGTCGAGCGAGGCCAGCTCGTCGAGGAACTCGCCCGGCACGGGCATGCCACGCCAGGCGTACAGCTCGAACCCGTCCTCGTATCCGAGCGCCGGTCCGTCGCCTCGGTCGAGACGGCCCGCCTCGTCGCGGTGGAGCGCCGTGGGCCGCTCGCAGACGACCGCCACCCGCTCGTAGGGCCACCACCAGCCGGCCGCGCCGGCCACCATGGCGGGACCGCCCAGCGCGCCCGAGGGTTCCGTGTCGAACGCGGACAGCCAGGCCGCGTCGTGCTGCCCGAGAGCGGCGTCGAGCAGCAGGAGCCGGATCCGGGTCTCCTCCTCCTTGCCGGTGGCCAGCTGCTCGACGACTCCCGCACGGATCCGGTCGACCAGGACGCGGGTCGACTCCCACAGACCGGCGCCCGTGGCATGCCAGTGCCCGCTCCATCCCTGCGGACCCAACCGCCGGTGGAGTCGCTCGCGTTCGGCTGCCCAGGGTTCGCTCAGCACGGCGTGGCGCACGCTCGCGCCGGTCTCGTCGCCCGTCAGCCCCACCCCGTCCGGACCCGGCGCGCCCATGAGCACCTGAACCGCCTCGCGGGGAGAGCGCACCCACACCACGCGCTCGGGCCCCGTCAGACCGGCGCTCCGGTAGGCGAGCCGGACACCCTCCTCGGCCGCGGCTCGATCAGCGGCCCCCGTGGCCGACGCGACCGCACGCCAATTACTCATGTCCGTCATGTTCGTTCTCTTCCCACGTCGTTCGGCACGGGCGTGGAGGCATCACGCTCCGGCCGCCCGGCCCGTCCTTGTCGCCACGCTCGTCGCGTCGCACCGCCGGGAGGCGGCACCGCGACGAGCACCCGCGGATGTACGTCACCGCCCCGCGCGCGTGCTCGCGCCCCCCATGGGTTCAGTCGGCGACGACGCGCACGGAACCCGGCACGTACTCCCGCTGCCGGACGACCCGGTACCAGCCCTTCGGGAGGGATATCGCCGCGTGTTCCTCGTGGACGACACGCGCTCCGTCCGGGACGTGCAGCAGCATCGGCCCGAACACCCCGGCCTCCCTGATCAGCTTCCCGGGGCCCACCACCGCATGTGCGTGGCCGGTGACCTCACCCAGCGCGAGGACGAGCCGGCCTCGGCCGTCACGCGGTTCGGACGGCGCGTCGACCGCTGCGGCGGGTACCGCGTCCGGTGCCAACGACACCATGAGGACATCTCCTTGCCGGTACATGTGTCTCCCCTTCGCCACACGCTTCGGGCACCGGATGTGCCATGCGAGAACCGTAGAGGCGGCCACTGACAGTCCCCCGCCGCGCGAGGTTGTCAGTGGGTCTTGGTAGAACTCCGGTACCTGGGAATGCGGTCCGCGCGCACCAGGCACCACAGGCTGTCGCACCACCGACCAGATGCACGAAGGAGCGGGCGCGCATGACCATCGGAAGCCACCTGCAGGAGTTCCACGGACTACCGGCGTTCACCTTCCCGGAGACGGGGGACGAACCCCTCCGGGTCTCCGCCCTCCCGTCCCCTGAATCCGTCGCCTGGCGGGTGGCCGTGGATTCCTACGAGAGCGAGGAGTCGTGGCCGGACGCCTTCGCCCGGTTCCTCGACGCGGTCGACACCACGCGCGTGCGGGCCCTGGTCGTGGGCGCCTGGAGCGATGCGTACGACAACGCTCCGACGGACGTGGTCGAAGCTCTCGTGGCGGCCCGCGACCGGCTGCCCGAGCTGCGGGCGGTATTCCTCGCGGACATCGTGATGGAGGAGTGCGAGATCTCCTGGATCGTCCAGGGCGACGTCTCCCCCGTGCTGGATGCCTTCCCCCTGCTTGAGGAGTTCGGCGTCCGCGGCGGCAACCAACTGGTCTTCCCCGTCGTCCGCCACGAGCGGCTGCGCAGGCTGACGGTGGAGACCGGCGGTATGCCCGCCGAGGCCGTACGAGGAGTCGCCGGCAGCGATCTGCCGGCACTGGTCCATCTCGACCTGTGGCTGGGCACCTCCGAGTACGGAGGCGACTGCGAGGTGGGCGATCTGGAGCCGTTCTTCGCCGGGAGCCGCCTGCCCGCGCTCAAGCACCTGGCCCTGCGCAACAGCGAGATCCAGGACGTCATCTGTTCCTCGCTGGCCTCGGCACCCGTGGTGGCTCGTCTCGAGTCCCTCGACGTCTCCATGGGGGTCCTCACCGACGACGGCGCGACGGCGCTGCTGACGGGACAGCCGCTGACCCATCTGAAGTCACTCGACCTGCACCACAACTACCTGAGCGCGGCGGTCCGTTCGCGTCTGCTGGAGACGCTGGAGCCGCACGGCGTAAAGGTCCACGCCGATCAGGACGACGCCGATTCCGACGAGGAGGAGGACGGAACCGTCTGGCGCTTCGTGGCGGTGGGCGAGTAACGCGGCGGTACGGGACGGAGGACGGAAGGGAAAGTGTCAGGAGTGGACGGCACGGAAGCGCACGGCGGGCCGCCCCGGTGGGCGGTCGTCGCCAACGGGGAGAACCGGAGGGTCGCCCTGTTCACCGCGGCGGCCGAGGCCGCCGGCCACGGCACCCCTCGCGTGGTCGAGTGGTGTGACGTGCTGCGCGAGGGTGGGCACGAGTTCGCCGAGGACGAGATCGTGCGCCTGGACTCCCCCGGGGAGAACGCGGAGGTGGACCTGCTGTTGCGCGGCGTCGGCGATCCGACCCGCGTGGAGGGATCCGCGCGGTGGTACGCACGCTTCCTCGACGGCGTGGCCTCCCTGCGCGGCGGACGCCGGCTCGACGCGCCGGAGGACCTGGCCGTCCTGTTCGACAAGCGGCTCTGTCACGCCCGCCTGCGGGGTGCGGGCGTACCGGTGCCGGTCTCCCCGACCTCGGGCGACACGGCTCCGGCGGGAGACTGGCCGGCGGTGCGGGCCCGGATGGCGGACGCGGGCCTACGGCGGGCGTTCGTGAAGCTCGCTCACGGCTCGTCCGCCTCCGGCGTGCTGGCGGTCGAGACGACGACGGCGGGACGCGTCCGGGCGACGACCTCCGTGGAGATCGCGGACGGCCGGCTGTACAACTCGCTGCGCGTGCGCCACTACACCGACGAGTCCGAGGTCGCCGCGATCGTGGACAGGCTCGCACCGGACGGCCTGCACATCGAACGCTGGCTGCCGAAGGCGTCGCTGGGCAACCGATCGGCGGATCTGCGCGTCCTCGTCGTGGCGGGCCGGGCCACCCACGCCGTCGTCCGTACCAGCCGCTTCCCCCTCACCAACCTCCATCTCGGCGGCACCCGCGGCGATCTGTCCGCCGTCCGGGCCCTGGCCGGTGACCGCTGGGCCCACGCGATCGCCGTCTGCGAACAGGCCGCGGCCTGCTTCCCGGCGACCCTGTGCGTGGGCGTCGACCTCCTGCCCGCCGTCGGCTGGCGCCGGTTCGCCGTCGGCGAGGTCAACGCGTTCGGTGACCTGCTGCCCCGGCTCACCGGTCTGCCGGACGGCCCCGCCGAGGGGCTGGACACCTACGCCGCCCAGATCGCGGCCCTCGGTGCGCGCGGGCCCGCCCGGTTCGTCCCGCGGCCCGCGCCCTCACCGCACCACCGTTCAAGGACACTCCATGCCTCACTCTGAACCGCCCACCGGCGCACGTCCGGCAGGGTCAGCCGAAGCGCTTCCGACGCCCGACATGAACGAGGTGGTGGGCCGGGACGACCTGTTGCTGCTCACCCTCGACACCCTGCGCCACGACGTCGCCGTCGAACTCGCGGCGGCGGGCCGCCTGCCGAACCTGGCGGCGCATCTGCCTGGCGGTGTCTGGGAGAAGCGGCACGCGCCGGGCAGCTTCACCTACGCGTCCCACCAGGCGATGTTCGCGGGGTTCCTGCCGACCCCGGCCTCCCAAGGGCCCCATCCACGGCTGTTCGCGGCCCGGTTCGCGGGCAGCGAGACGACCGAGGACCGTACGTTCGTCTTCGACACCCCCGACATCGTGTCGGCGTTGGCCGCCCACGACTATCGCACCGTGTGCATCGGTGGTGTCGGATTCTTCAACAAGCGCGGGGCCCTGGGCGACGTCCTGCCCGGCCTCTTCCAGGAGAGCCACTGGGAACCGGAGTTCTCGGTGGCCTCGCCGACGTCCTTCGAGGCACAGGTCACCCGGGCCGAGAAGGTCGTGGCCGAACTGCCCGCGCGGCAGCGGCTGTTCCTCTTCCTCAACGCCTCCGCGCTGCACCAGCCGAACTGGTTCCACCTGGAGGGCGCCACCCCGGAGGCGGGTGACAGCCGCCGCACCCACGCCGCGGCTCTGGAGTACGTCGACCGCCATGTCGGACGGCTCTTCGCCGCGATGTCCGCACGCCGTCGCTGCTTCGCCATCGTCTGCTCCGACCACGGCACGGCGTACGGGGACGCCGGATACACCGGCCACCGGCTGGGCCACGAGTCCGTGTGGACCGTCCCCTACAGTCACTTCTTCCTGGAGCCCTCCGCATGACCGTCACCCCCGTGGCCATGGCGCACGCCGTGCCCCGCCCGTATCAGAGCTATCTGTACGCCTATCCGCACAAGACCGCCTACCGGCCGCTCGATCCGCGGCCCGCGCTGGAGCAGTTGTGGGCGGGTGAATCACGGCAGGCGCTCTCGTTGTACCTGCACATCCCGTTCTGCGAGGTGCGGTGCGGCTTCTGCAACCTGTTCACGCGCGTCGGTGCCCCGGACGGGCTGACCGGCCGCTACCTCGACGCCCTGAGCCGGCAGGCCGTCGCCGTACGCGAGGCGCTCGGTGACGAGTCGTCGCCGCGGTTCGCGGGCGCGGCCTTCGGCGGCGGCACGCCCACCTTCCTGGAGGCCGCGGAGCTGGAGCGCCTCTGCGACATCGCGGAGCGGGACATGGGCGCGGACCTGCGGTCCATCCCCCTGTCCGTGGAGGCGTCGCCCGCGACGGCGAGCGCCGACCGGCTCGCGGTCCTGGTCCGGCGCGGCGCCACACGCCTCAGCCTCGGGGTGCAGAGCTTCGTCGAGGAGGAGGCCCGTGCCGCCGTGCGCCCCCAACGGCGTGCCGACGTCGAGGCCGCGCTCACCCGGATACGGGAGTCGGCCGTCCCGGTCCTCAACATCGACCTGATCTACGGTATCGACGGGCAGACCGGGGCCAGTTGGCGGTACTCACTCGACGCGGCCCTCGCCTGGCGCCCGGAGGAGATCTACCTCTACCCGCTCTACATCCGTCCGCTCACCGGTCTGGGCCGTCACGCGGACGCCCGGATCGCCGACCGCGACTGGGACGAGCAGCGGCTGCGCCTCTACCGCGAGGGCCGCGACCATCTGCTGTCGGAGGGGTACGAGCAGGTGTCGATGCGCATGTTCCGTCGCGCCGACGCCCCTCCGCAGGGGCCGGACGACTACGCGTGCCAGACCGACGGCATGATCGGGCTGGGCTGCGGGGCACGGTCGTACACCTCGGCCCTGCACTACTCCTTCGACTACGCCGTGTCGATGCGCGAGGTGCGTGCCATCATCGACGACTACAGCGCCACCGACGACTTCTCCCGTGCTCTGCACGGCCGTTGGGTGGACGAGGACGAAGCGCGACGCCGGCACCTGTTGCAGTCACTGCTGCAGGCCGAGGGCCTGTCCACCGGTGACTACCGGCGACGCTTCGGCACCGATCCGGCCGGCGACTTCGCCGCCGAGCTGGATGTCCTGGCCCGGCGCGGCTGGCTGCGGGACGCGGGGACGGAGCGGCTCAGGCTCTCTCCCGAGGGGCTCGCCCACTCGGACGCCATCGGGCCCGAGTTCTTCTCCCCCGCCGTCAAGGACGCCATGAACGCCTACGAGTTGAGGTGACGGGCCCCATGGATCTCACGGACCCGAGCGACCTCACGATCCTCTACCGAGGGCCTCTCGCCTCCTGCGACTACGACTGCCCGTACTGCCCGTTCGCCAAGCGCCGCGACAGCACCGCGCAACTGCGCGCCGACCGCGCCGCCCTCGAACGGTTCGTGGCCTGGGCGCGCGGCCCCCACGAGCACCGGTTGTCCGTGCTGTTCACACCGTGGGGCGAGGGCCTGACCCGCTCGTGGTACCGCCGGGCTCTGGTGGAACTGTCCCACGAGCCGCGTATCGAGCGCGTCGCCATCCAGACCAACCTCAGCTGCCGCACCGACTGGCTCGCGGACGCGGCTGCGGACACGGTCGCCCTCTGGTGCACCTACCATCCGGGGCAGACACCCTACGAGCGGTTCCTCGACAGGACGCACCGCCTGTCCGACCTGGGAATCCGGTTCAGCGTCGGCGTGGTCGGCCTCCCCGAGCACCTGGACCACGCGCGGCGCCTGCGCGCGGATCTGCCTTCGCACGTCTACCTGTGGATCAACGCCGCCGAAGGGCACACCTACACCGACGAGCAGGCCGCCGAGTGGACCACGCTGGACCCGCTCTTCCCCTACAGCCGCCGTCCCCACCGCTCGGCCGGGCTGCCCTGCCGGACCGGCCGGAGCGTCATCTCCGTCGACGGAGAGGGCACGGTCCGGCGCTGCCACTTCGTCCGGACGGAACTCGGCAACCTCTACGACGGGTCCTACCGCTCCGCGCTCGCCCCGCGGCCGTGCCCACTCACCGCGTGCGACTGCCACATCGGGTACGTACATCTGGAGACCCTGCCGTTGTACGACGTCTTCGCCGGCGGAGTCCTCGAACGCGTCCCGCACCCGGAGTCGCTCCCACCCCGCCCGCTCCTCCCGATGGCCATGGGTGTTCCCTGACGCCGAGGCCCCGAGCACGGACGATTTACAGTAGGAAGCCAGGAAAACTTGCTCGACCGTCCAGAAGGAGTCGGTGATGGATCCCCTGGAGGATGTGCTGACCCTGCTCGACACAAGAGGTCACCTCTCCGCGAGCCTGGTCGCGGGAGGCCGGTGGGCCATCCGGTTCGACGCACCGTCCGGCGTGAAGTTCAACGCCGTCCGGCGCGGTCACTGCCTCCTCGAACTGGAGGGCATGGCTGACCCGCTCGCCCTGGAGGAGGGGGACTGCTACCTGCTGACCCAGCCCCTGCGCTTCACCCTCCGCAGTGACCCGCAAGCGGTGGCCGTGGACGCCGGCCAGGTCTTCGCGTCGCCCGAGGGCGGGGTCGCGCGAGCGGGCAACGGGGAGGACGAGGTTCTCCTCGTCGGCGGCCGTTTCTCGTTCGGCGACCGGGCGCGCACGCTGCTGCTCGAAGACCTGCCTCCGGTCATACACGTACCCGCCGGAACACCTCAGGCCGAGACCCTGCAATGGGCGCTCGCCCAGATCGAACGTGAACTGCAGGACAGTCCCATGGCCTCGACACTGGTCGCCGAGCATCTGGCGGTCGTCATGCTCGTCCACGTCCTTCGTCTGCACCTCACACGTGAGCCCGGGACCGCTTCCGGCTGGCTCGCCGGCCTCGGGGATCCGGTGGTGGCGGCGGCGCTGACCTCCTTGCACAGCCGGCCGGAGCATCCGTGGACGGTCGCCGAGCTCGCGCGGACCTGCGCAGTGTCGCGGTCGACGCTCGCCGCACGCTTCAAGGGCACGGTCGGCCGTGGGCCGCTCGACTACCTCGCCCGGTGGCGGGTGGAACTCGCCTCCCGCCACCTGCGGCGGGGAACCGACACCGTGTCCGCCATCGCCCGCACGGTCGGCTACGGCTCCGAGAGCGCGCTGAGTACGGCCTTCAAGCGGGTCAACGGCGTCTCGCCCCGGGACTACCGCAAGACGACGCGGGCATCGTGAAGCGCGGAGTGGAACCCGCGAACTAGGGCTTTTCGGCCAAGGTCACCAGGCCCAGTTCGATGAGACTGTCGGCGGTGTCACGGACCGTGCGGGTGATGTCGCGGGGTTCCCAGTCGAGCACGGAACGCGCCTTGGCACTGCTGATGACGGGAATCCGGCCTCCCAGAGCCGCCGCGTCCCGCAGCGCCGGCTCCTTCTTCGCCGCTTCACGCATCTGTTCGAGGGTGAGCTCCGAGGACGGCAGTGCGTCGGCCGCGGCAGGCAGGTGTGCTCGCAGGGTCCGGGCCATGCCGAGGAAACTGATCGACGGTCCGCCCACCGCGAGGAACCGTTCTCCCGCCGCCTTGGGGTGGAGCATGGCGCGCAGGTGCAGGTCCACGACGTCGCGGACGTCGACGACGCCGAAGTACATGAGCGGCAGCACCGGCATCCCGCCGGTCAACATGGACCTGACGATGGTGACCGAGGCGGCCAGGCGCGGTCCCAGCACGGGGCCGAAGATTCCCACGGGGTTGACGACCGCCAGCTCGATCCCCCCGTCGGTCTCCACGAAGTCCCACGCCGCGCGCTCCGCGAGGACCTTGGACTTGTGGTACACGGGCAGGCCGTCGGTCTCAGGGTCGGTCCAGTCCTCCTCCGCGTACCGGTCGTCGGGCTTGACGGTGTAACCGACCGCCGCGAAGGAGGAGGTGATCACCACGCGTCGTACGCCCGCGGTGCGGGCCGCGGAGAGGACCCGCAGCGTGCCGTCGCGTGCCGGGAGGACGAGTTCGTCCTCGTTCTCCGGGGGCGTGACGGGAAAGGGGGACGCCACGTGCAGCACATGGCTCACGCCGTCCACCGCGGCCGCCCAGCCCGCGTCGACGGACAGGTCGGCCACGGCGAACTCCAGGAGGTCTTCGCGGTCCACCCCGGCCCGCCGCACGAGTGCCCGCACCCCGGCCGCACGGCCGGGCTCCCGGACCGTCACCCGGGTCCGGTACCCCTCACTCAGCAGGCGGGCGACCATGTGCCCGCCGACGTATCCGCTCGCGCCGGTCACGAGCACCGTTCCTGCCTCGGGAGCGCCGGAGGCGCCGGGGGCGAGGATCTCTGCAGCCATTTCACTCAGTCCTTCAGGGTTCGAATCGTTCGAGGATCAGCGTGACCGCCTCGATCGCCCGGCGTTCGGCGACGGCGTCGCCGCGCAGGCGGGCATCCCACATCCGGGTCTTCCCCCGGAGGTAGGCCAGGCGTGACTTCAGCCGTTCGATGTCGTCGGCCAATCGCTCCGCCTGGTCGGCGAACAGGTCGCGCTGCTCCGCCGCCGCGGCGTTGCCCAGGGGGAGCAGGTCCACGTAGCGGCGCATACCGGCTACCGTCATTCCCGCCGAGCGCAGACAGGCCAGAGCCACCACCCGGTCGGCCGTCGCCGCCGTGTAGCGGCGATGTCCGCTGGACTCGTCGCGGCCGACCACTCCCAGCAGGCCGACCTTCTCGTAGTAGCGGAGCGTGGGCTCGCTGAAGCCCGAGCGCCGCGCCATCTCCTGGATGGTCAGACTCACCGTTCGTCCTCCGTCGTGTCCGTCATGAAGGAGCCTCCGACACTTCAAGCGCTTCAAGTCAAATGTCCTGGACCCGGGCTTCCGGGCAACCACGGGACGCCCGGATGCGCGGGACGTCGCGCATGGGGACACTGGGCCTACCGCATCCCCATCCACGAACCCGTACCGCGTACGAGTCAAAGGAGCTGACGATGGCCGGGAAGCCGCCCTATCCGCCGTTCGATGCCGAGAGCGCCGTGCAGAAGGTCAGGGCGGGCGAGGACGCCTGGAACACCCGCGATCCCGAGAAGGTCTCGCTGGCGTACACCGAGGACAGCCGCTGGCGCAATCGTTCGCTTTTCATCAACGGCCGCGGGGAGATCGTCGACTTCCTGACCCGGAAGTGGGAGAACGAACGCGAATACCGGCTGATCAAGGAATTGTGGGCGTTCGGCGGCAACCGGATCGCCGTCCGCTTCGCCTACGAGTACCACACGGCCACCGGGGACTGGTTCCGCGCCTACGGCAACGAGAACTGGGAGTTCAGCGACGACGGGCTCATGAGCGTGCGCCACGCGAGCATCAACGACGTGCCGATCACGGCCTCTGAACGCGCCTTCGACTGGGACCGTTCGGGGCCGCGCCCGCCCGACTACCCCAGCCTCAGCGACTTCGGCTTCTGAACCCGGCAGGACGTGACCTGGGACGAAGTGGCGTGGCGGGAGCGGTCAGGTGTGGGCGCGGAGTCTGCCCTGGCCGGACAGGCGGAAGAGCAGGATCAGGGACGGCAGGATGATCAGGGCCGCGACGCAGGCGACGCCGAGAAGAACGGCCAGCGTGGTGTCCGGAGCCGCGGCCTCGTGGATGCGCAGATGCGTGCCGAGCAGGAAGGGGTACTGGGCCACTCCCCAGCCGACGACCACGGCGGCGATGGCCAGCGCGGCGATCTCGCGTCGGCCGGTGCGTCGGCCCAGATGCGCCCCCGCCATGCCGACGATGCCGCAGAGCGCCGCGAGCACCATGAGCGGCAGCCCTCGGTGACCGAGCTGATGGAACAGCCGGGGTGCGTCGGTTCTGAGCACGAAGATCCCGGCGATGCTGACCACCCCTGCCACGGCTCCGGCCAGCAGGGCGCGGTCGCGGAAGTACCGCTCGAGGTCGGCGTCGTGGAGCCGGTGGGCCGCTGTGGCCAGGTAGAAGGCGGCGAGGTACGCGCAGCTGACGACGGCCAGGATGCCGCCGAGGACGGAGGTGGGGTTGAGCCAACTGGTGACGGCGTCGCCGTTGCCGCCGGAGGGCACACGGCCCGAGGCGATGCCGCCCGCGATGCTGCCGAAACAGTAGGGCGTCAGCACGGACGAGGCCGCGAACAGGGTGCCGTTGAGGCGCTGTTGGGGCGTCCGCGCGGAGACCTTGCGGAAGGCGAAGCCCGCGCCGCGCAGGACGATTCCCAGCGCGGCGAACATCAGGGGCAGATACAGGGTCGTGGTGATCGCGGCGAACGCGGCGGGGAAGCCGCTCCACAGCATGACGAGGCAGTAGATGAGCCAGGTGTGGTTGGCCTCCCATACCGGGCCGATCGACAGGTCGACCAGATGGCGGGCGTTCTTGCCGCGTTCGGCTCCCCCGGCCGTCAGGTCCCAGAAGCCGGCGCCGAAGTCCGCGCCGCCGAACAGCGCGTAGGCGACGACACCGACGAACATGACGAGGGCGACCACATCACTGAGATTCATCGCTCTTCTCCCGCCGTGCCGGACGTGGCGTAGGGCTGCTCGGGTCCGTAGGGGACGTAGACGGTCTCGTCGCCCGCCGTCCGCCAGCGCCGGGCCATGGCGCGCAGGACCAGGACGGCACCGGTGCCGACCGCCGCGTACAGCACGACGGTCGCCCCGAACAGCGGCCACAGATTGCCCTGCGTCGTCACGGCCTGCCTCGTCAGCAGCAGCCCGACCACGGTCCAGGGCTGACGGCCCACCTCGGTGACGACCCAGCCGCTCTCCAGGCAGACGACGGCGACGAGGCCGCTGAGAGCGGCGCCTCTCAGGAACCAGCGGTTGGTGGGCATCGTCCGTCCTCGCCACCACAGCCAGGCGAACCAGAGGACGAGACCGAGCATGAGGAAGGTGGTGCCGACCATCACGTCGAAGGCCAGGTGCACGATGGTGACACTGCGGTCGGTGGGCCGTACCTCGGGCGGAATGGCCTCCAGGCCCCTGATCTCGGTCGAGGGGGTGAAGCCGGCGAGGATCGACGCCATGTCCGGGACGGGAAGGCCGTACTTGACCTTGCCGTCGACGAGGAACCCGCCGAGGTTCTCCGGCACGTGGTCGCCGGTCGTGGGCAGGAGCTCGATCGCCGCGAATTTGGCGGGCTCTTCCTTGAACACCTCGCGTGCCACCGTGTCGCCGACGAAGATCTGCACCGGGATGGCCGCCGCCGCGACAAGGAAGCCGATGAGGAATCCGAGACGGTGGTGGCGGTCCTGGCGTCCCTTGAGCATGCCGGCGGCGTACACGCCGGCGACCGTGAAACCGGCCACGATGTAGGCGGCGAGGAGCATGTGCACGGTCTCGTACCAGAACGCTCCGTTGAAGAAGACGCGCAGCGGGCGTACGGCGGTGACGTGTCCGTCGCGCAGGGTGATCCCGCCGGGCTGGTTCATCCAGCTGTTGGCCGCGATGACGGCCGCCGCACCACCGAGGCTGGCCAGTACGACCGGGACTCCCGTCCAGAAATGGGCCCAGGGCGGAAGCCGGTTCCAGCCATAGAGGTAGATCGAGACGAAGATGGCTTCGAGGAAGAAAAAAAGGCCCTCCACCGCGAACGGCATTCCGAAGGCGGCTCCGTAGTCGCCCATCAGGCCGGGCCACAGGATGCCGAGTTCGAACGAGAGGACCGTACCGGTGATCGCCCCCACCGCGAAGAGCACCGCGGCCACCTTCGACCAGCGCCTGGCCAGCCGCAGGGCGTCGTTGTCGCCGTGGCGCAGGCCTCGGTAGTGCGCGATGAGCATGAGCGCGGTCAGGGCGACACCGAAAGGGACCAGGATGATGTGGAAGCCAAGAGTGAACGCCATCTGCTCCCTGGCGGGGAGCAGCTGCGATGGGTCTCCTGCGACCGCCAGGGCCTTGCTCACTGGATGCAACACCCGGTCCATGCTCGCCTGGTGACGGCTCATCAGGGATGTCCCGCGTGCGGCGCGGCGCGGGGCGCCACCCGGACGGGCTACGCGTTGCCCGCCGCGTGGCCGAGCGCGGCGCGGCCGTCAGGGCAGTGGCTCCTCGGTCCACACCGTCTTGCCGTCCTCGGTGTAGCGGGTGCCCCAACGGTCGGTGAGGGCGGCGACGATGAGCAGACCACGGCCGTCCTCGTCCTGGATGCGGGCGTGTCGCAGATGGGGGACGGTCGTGGCCCCGTCGGAGACCTCCAGGGTCAGCGACTGGTCCCGGATCAGCCGCACCGTGGCCGTGCCGGTGGCGTGGCGGATGACATTGGTGACGAGTTCACTGACGACCATCTCCGTCGTGAACGCGAGCGAGTCCAGTCCCCACCGCTCCAGTTGCCCACGCACCCGGTGCCGGCAGTCGGCGACGGCCGACGGCTCCGGGGGAAACCGCCATGAGGCGACGTGGTCCGGGGCGAGGCGGTGGGTGCGGACCGAGAGCAGGGCGACGCCGTCCGGCGGCGGTTCGCGCAACAGCCTGTACACGATGGCGTCGCAGGTGGCCTTGGGGTCGGTGGTCGGGCGGGCGCTGATCTCACGCAGCAAGGAGAGCCGTTGGTCGGCCTGGGGGCCGGTGCCCACCAGCGACGGGGAGTAGAACGTGAGCTGGCTCTCCGGCGCGAGAGGGATGTGGATGCTCTCGTAGCTGGCGTGGTTTCCCAGGGGCGGTCCGACGATCCGCTCGATGCTGTCCGGGGTCACCCCGTCCGCCGGGGTGATCAACGGTGGTGGCCAGCCGGCGCTGGCCATGGTGAGGTGCCCGTCCACGGGGTCGTAGACGGCGTACTGGCAACACGCGTGAGACGCCCCGCCGGACTCGGATGCGGGCCCTTCGCGGGCGACGCGCTGGGCGGCGTCGTCCAGGTGGGCCAGCAGTTCGTCGGGAGGCAGGTCCAGCGCGGCGAGTGTCGACACAGCCGTACGGAATCTCCCCACGGTGGCCGCCGCGGCCAGACCCTGATCGGGAATCCGGCCGATGACGAGACCGATGCGGGCGCTGGACAGTTCGATGACGTCGAACCAGAGGGCCTGGCCGGTTCCCGGCAGGTGCACGTAGCACGTGGTGACCGCGGAAGCCGTCGGCAGCACCTTGGGCAGCAGGCTGCGCTGAAGACTGATGGCCACGGTGTGCTCACGGATGTAGCGACGGCCGTTCTCCATGTGGATGGCCGCGTTGTTGCCCAACTCCGCGGCCAGCGGGACGTCGTCGGTCGTGAAGGGTTCAGGATGCCGGGGGCCGCGGTAGAAACAGGCGAGCCCCAGGACCCGGCCGTGCACGGCCAGCGGCGTGATGATCAGTGAGTGGATCCCCGCGCGTTGCAGCGCGCCGGCCCGCGCAGCGTCGTGCATCAGCCAGTCGGACGGCGTGGCGTGCGGGTCGACCAGGCGCGGCGCGAGATCGGCGAGCACCTGTGTGTAGGGGGTCGGGAACACGAATCGGCTCGGCTCGCCGACCGCGTAGACGCTCCTCATGTGGGCCAGGCCCTCGAACGCCGCCCGGCGCAGGGGGACATCGGCGTCGACGGGTGGCTCGGGAGGTTCGTCTCCGTGCAGTACGGAGTCGAGCAGGTCGACGGAGGCGACGTCCGCGAAGTCCCTGACGGCGACCGCGGCGAGTTCCTGGGCGGTACGGACGGGGTCGAGGGTGGTCCCGATCTTCCCGCGGGCCAGGGCGAGGAGTTCAGCCGCCGCCTGCGTCCGGGCCCGTTCGGTGACGTCGTGGATGACGGTGGCGATACCGACCGGGTCGTGGCAGACCCCGTGGAGAAGGTAGGCGGTCACGTGGTACGTGTGCGAGCCGCCTTCGCGGTCATGTCCTCGGATCTCCTGGCTGGCCGCGGGCAGACAGCCGGTGACGACCTGGTCGAGGAGCGGAACCAGGGGGAGGCCGGGGCCGAGGTCCGCCACCGGCCGATGGAGGACCTGATCGGCGGGCAGTCCACGTATCGCCAGGGCGGCGGGGTTGGATCTCAGCACGCGGAGGTTCAGGTCGTATATCTCGAGTCCCGCGACGGACTGCTCGAAGACGGAACCGATCGTGTCCTCGGCCCTGTGCCGGACGGCCCACACGTGGATGTCGCCGTCGTCCGTGTCCCGTCCCACCTCGAGGTTGAAGGCGCAGTGCGAGTCGGGTCCGAGCAGCCGGCCGAGGAGTTCTCCCACCGGGATGCCTTCGGCGTCGGTCGCCGACATTCCCGTCGCCTCGGCGGCCACCCGGGTCCAGTCGGTGACGCCGCCGTCCTCGGTGAGCGTGAACCACGTCTCGTGCGCCTGCATGCCCGCCTCCTCCAGCTCCCCAGGGCAGACAGTCCGTTGCGAACGGCGTTCGACCGCGTGGCCGGGAAGAGGGCCGGCCCCTCCATTCCCTTGCCCACGCCACTCCTTGAGGGCCGCAGGATGACTACCTTCCACCATGCCGCCGGGGGGCGACACCGGCAACTCAGTCACCAGGTGACGGGGGCAGGCCGACTCCGCGGACCCTGACGCGCTTCGGCGGGTTCCCGGCCGACGTGGGGCTCCGCCGCCTGCCGCGCGGTATGAGGACGACCCTCCGCCTTGCGACGCACCCCGTCTGACGCCGCGCGCTGATCCACCGGGGATCACGGGACAGCCTTTAGATTGATCGCGTCGAGGCTGTGGCGCAGCACCATCGGACGGGGGTGTGAGGGGCGTGGAAGTGGACTGTGCAGGGCCGCTCCGCCCGTCTCCGCCTCGGGTCCGTCCGCCCCTGTCGCAGCTGCGCGTCCCGCCGTCATGACGGGACCGAGCGCGACCGCCGGGCAGGAGTGGCCGGGACACGCGCGGACGGCTCAGTTCCTGTTGACGCTGGCGAGCGGTGCCGTCAACGCCATCAGCTTCCTCGCGCTGGGCGGGGTGTTCACGAGCGTCATGACGGCCAATTCCGCGCTGCTGGGGCTGGCACTGGGCAATGGGCACCTCTCACTGGCCAACCTCGCGGCGCTCGCCATCGCGGCGTACCTGGTGGGGGCTGCCGCCGGGAGCTGGATCACGGCCGCTGCGGGCCGCGTACCGCTCACCGGGGTGGCCGGAGCACTGCTTGCGGAGAGTGTGCTGTTGTGGGCGGTGTTCGCCTCCTGGCTGTTTCTGGGCGGCGCGCCGGGTACGACCGCCCGTGGGGTCCTGCTCGCCGCGGGCGCCATGTCGATGGGCTGCCAGAGCGGCAGCGTCCGCGTGGTGGCCGGCAGCGGTGTGACGACCGCCTACATCACCGGCGCCCTGACGGGACTCGTGGCTCAGGCCACGGTCGAAAGAAAGCTTCAGGGGCACAACGCGCTGGTCATCCTGCTGCTGCCGGTCGGTGCCGCGGTGGGTGGTGCGGCAGCGCGCTGGGCCCATCTCCTCGCGCCGGCGATTCCCGCCGTTCTGGTGACGGCCGCGCTGCTGGTGACCGTGGTACGGCGACGGCCGGCGCCCGACGACGGCCCGCTCCCCGACGCGTGATCCGGTGGTATCCGGTGATCTTCGCCCGCACGCCCGGCGCCCGGCGCCCGGCGCCACAGCGGCCATGGAGGATCGTCACGTCCGGCCACGCAGGACAATGCGGATATTCACCCATAACATGACATACCGGAGCCTTGAAATATCGGAGCCCGCGGAGCCCGCCCCTTTCCACCTATTGCAGGGTGATGGATATGACTGCCTCGGATGTGAACGAGTCGGCGCCTGCCGAACACGAGGAACCGCCCCGGACGCCCGACGGCGGCATGGGCCCGAGCACGGACAAGAAGCCGTCGCAGGTGCACTACCACCACCCCGCGGCCGGATGGGGCGCCGCCAAGAGCGTCACCCACGTCCTCATGAAGGAAAGAGCCCTGATCGACGGGCCTCGCGCGATCTTCAGGATGAACCACGAGAACACCGGTTTCGACTGTCCGGGGTGCGCCTGGCCGGACGACACCAAGGGGCTCAAGCTCGACATCTGCGAGAACGGCATCAAGCACGTCACCTGGGAGATGACCCCGAAGCGGGTCGGCGCGGACTTCTTCGCGGCCCACACGGTCTCGGAGCTCTCCACCTGGACGGACTTCGCTCTGGAGGACCAGGGCCGCCTCACCGAACCCCTCGTCTACGACGCCGACGCCGACCGTTACGTCCCCATCGACTGGCAGGATGCCTTCGAGCTGATCGGCCGCGAACTGCGAGCCCTGGACAGCCCGAACGAGGCGGCCTTCTACACCTCCGGCCGACTGGGCAACGAGGCCACCTTCCTGTACCAGCTCATGGCCCGCGAATTCGGCACCAACAACCTCCCCGACTGCTCGAACATGTGCCACGAAGCCTCCGGCCGCGCTCTGCAGGCCGCCCTCGGCACCGGCAAGGGGACCGCCGACCTCAAGGACTGGGAGACCGCGGACGCCCTGTTCATCATGGGCGTCAACGCCGCCTCCAACGCCCCTCGCATGCTGACCGCGCTGGCCGAGGCCTACCGGCGCGGCGCGCAGATCGTTCACATCAACCCGCTGGTGGAAGCGGCCGCCACCCGCACCATCGTGCCGCACGACATCACGGACATGGCCCTGTTCAAGTCGACGCGGACGAGCACGCTCAACCTTCAGGTCCGCGCGGGCGGCGACATGGCTCTGATGCGAGGCATCGCCAAGGCGGTCCTCGAGGAGTCCGAGCACGATCCCAAGGCCCTGGACCGTGAGTTCATCGACCGTCACACCCATGGCTTCGACGCGTACCGGGCGGTCTGCGAGGCCACGCCGTGGAAGGAACTGGAGCGCCAGTCCGGACTGTCCCGCGCCGAGATCCTGAAGGCGGCGGACGTCTACTCCCGCTCCGACCGCACCCTGATCAGCTGGTGCCTGGGCGTCTCCCAGCACGAACACGGCGTCGACACCATCCGCGAGATCGTCAACGTGCTGCTGCTCAGGGGCAATCTGGGCCGCGAGGGTGCCGGACCCTCCCCGGTGCGCGGCCACAGCAACGTCCAGGGCAACCGGACGTGCGGGATCGACCACCGGCCCACCGAGGCGTTCCTCCAACGCCTCGACGACGTCTGCGGGATCGACGCGCCGCGTCCGCACGGCCTGGACACCGTCGCCACGGTCGCGGGGATGCACACGGGAAAGGTGAAGGTGTTCGTCGGGATGGGAGGCAACTTCGCCCTGGCCGCCCCAGACACCCCCTACACCGCCGAGGGCCTCGCCCGCTGCGCCCTCACCGTGCACGTCAGCACCAAACTCAACCGCAGCCACCTCGTCCACGGTAAGAAGGCCCTCATCCTGCCGTGTCTGGGCCGCACCGAGAAGGACCACCAGCGTCACGGCACGCAGGCCACCTCCGTCGAGGACTCGATGAGCATGGTGCACCTCTCGGTGGGCATGAAGCGGCCGTCCTCGCGCGACCTGCTGTCCGAACCCGCCATCATCGCAGGCATGGCCCGTGCCACCCTCCCCGACAGCAGCACACCGTGGGAGCACTACATCGAGGACTACGACCGCATCCGCGACACCATGGCCCAAGTGCTGGACGGCTTCGAGGACTTCAACCGCCGGGTGCGGCTCCCCCTGGGCTTCCGCATCCGTCAGCCCGCCCGCGAACTCGTCTTCCTCACTCCCAGCGGACGCGCCGAGTTCTCGGCGGCCCCGCTGCCCGACGTCGTCCCCCAGGACGGCACCCTGATCCTGCAGACCATGCGCTCCCACGACCAGTGGAACACCACCATCTACTCCGACGACGACCGCTACCGGGGCATCAAGAACCTGCGCACGCTGGTCTTCATGAACCGGGCCGACATGCGCGCCCGGAACATCAAGGACGGAAGCCTCGTCGACATCACCGCCACGGCCAAGGACGGCACCCGGCGCACGCTCCACCAGTACCACGCACTGCCCTACGACGTGCCCCGCAGTTGCGCGGCCGGCTACATGCCGGAGATGAACGCCCTCATCGGGGCGAGCGACTACAGCGTCCAGAGCGACCAGCCGCTGATGAAGAGCCTCAAGGTGACGATCTCGCCGAGCCGGACGGACTGAGGCCGCCCCGCCGTCCCGTCCGCGGTGCCATGGCCGCGGTGCTGTCGTCGCTCCCTCAGCCGCGCCGACGGCCGGCCGTCGGCATCATCCGCACCAGGACCCCCACGGTCACCACGGCGTAGGCGAGGTGCGGGACGATGTCGGAGACCCAGTCGACGGCCGACCAGGTACGCGGGTCGGTGACCCGCAGAACCGTCATCGGACCATTGGTGGCGACGAGGGCTCCGGCGGCGGCCACCGCATAGTGGGTCGCGGGGGCCGGACGCCACCCGGCGGCGCGCGCGACACCGAGGAGCACTCCCATGCCGAGACCCGCGGCGTAGCCGGTCAGAGGGCCGAGGCCGGCCACCCGGTTGTCCTGCTTCTCACCTTCGCCCGGGATGGGGACGTGAAGCTCCTGCGAGAGCCTGCGCACGGTCACTTCCGGTGTGGAACTGGCGGGACGCCCGCGCAGCGCCATGTCGCAGTAGCTCACGGTGTCGAGCACCGTGGTTCCCGCGGCGCCCGCTGCGGCGCCGTACATCAGTCCGCGTGTCAGGCTCGTCATGAGGGACCTTTCGCCGGGCCCATTGAGGGTGAGGACACTCTTTAGACCCCCCTATCCCATTCAACACCCATACCCCGTTCCTCACCCGCGCCCCTCAGCGGCACCGGCGTGAGCAGCATCGACGGTCGCCGTCTGTTCATCCCCCGTTCCCCTCGGCGGAGCGTCCGGCGGCGTCCTGGAGGGCAGAGCAGGCGAAGCGGCTCGGGGCCGGACGGAAGTCCCGGTGGATCCACGAGCCGGAGGGACCACCAGAGAGCCGCGAGAGCGGCAAGGGGGCGAATGATGGAATTCACGAGAAGCGGACGGCTGCGCGCGAACGGAAGACGCCGGACGGGATGGGGTCTCGCCGCCGAGGCCGGGGCGGTCGTGTGGGCGGTCCTGGCGAACGGCCGGGACCGTGACCCGGCCTACTTCCTCATGGCCCTGGCCGCCCTGGGAGTCCTCACCGGGATCCGGGAACTGCGCCGCGCGGCGCGCCCGTTCAGCCTGCGCGTCGACGAGCAGGGCATCACGCTGGTCGACGGGGGTCTCGGCTGGGGACAGATCGAGGGCGTGGCTCTGCACTACAGGGCGGCGGTCAACGTGGACAGTGACGATGGCCCCACCGCTCCGCCGCCCCCGCGTCTCCACGTCTTTCCCACTGAGGGCGCGGAACTGCCGGGCCTGCCGGCATCCGTCACCGGCGGCCGGCGCTTCTACGACGTGGCCGACGCCGCCGAACTCGACCAAGGTCTGGATCAGTTGATCGAAGCCTTGACCCGGTACGCGGGCCCGCGCCTCGAAGCGGCCCCGCACGGGCTGCGCCGGGCGGTGGCACCCGGGCCCGTGACGCTGCAGGGCCCCGGCTTCGGGCCGCTGACCGATGCCGCCGCGTCCCCCCGGGCCGTGGAGCACCCCGCCGTCGCGGCACGTACCTTCACCGCACGTCGCCACACCGGCGCTCGGCTGCTGCTGGCGCTCGCCCTCGCCGTCGCCGGGACGGCCGCGACGGTCCCGCTGTTCACCGGCCATCTCCCCTGGGGACCCGAACCAGCCGCCGCGCTCGCGCCGTTGGGCGCGATGCTGGGGTGGTGTCTGAGTGTGCTGTCCTACCGCAGCTGGGTGCGGCCCCTGCGCCTGCGGATCGGACCGGACGGCCTGGCCGTACAGAGCGCCGACGTCCCTGAGGTGGCGATCGGCTGGGACCAGGTGGTGGCGGTCGCCGTGGCCCGCAGACCCGGCGCGACCGACAAGCACCTGTGGCTGTTGCTGTGGCCGGTCCCCGGCCTCGGTTTCGACCTGCCCCACGAATTGACCGACGGACACCGGGCCTACCCGCTCGTCGAGCTGCGCCGGCTGCGCGACGGCGACGAGGTGGAGCGGACGGCACGGTATTTCGCGGGTTCGCGCTACGCCGAACCGGCCTGACAGGACCTGCCCGCCGCCCACCCGTCGCGCACCCGCCCCGCCCTCCTCCGCCCTGCCCGGGACGGACGGAGGGGGAAGCGCCACCGTCCCGCGGCGCACGTCAAGGTTCCCGTGTGCCGACGTGTGCCGACGTGTGCCGACGTACAGCATTGGCCAGGCCGCGAGCATGCTGAGGGTACGTCCGGAGACCGCACGCCGCCGGGCGGACGGGGGCGGCTGCCCCCGGGCAGGGACGGGTCGGGGAACCGGGTGCTCGACGCGGGGCTCGCGCGGTTCGCCCAGCGGCGTGCGTCGGAGGGCGAGCGCGCCGAAGTCGGCGGGCCGCCCACGTCCGTGCCCGACGCGTTGACGGGTATCGTCACCGGGCTCGCGGTCGACGACGTCGTGGCACAGTTCGAGATCCAGGCCCGCCCGCCGCGAGTCTGGATTGACGGATCATCAGGAGCCGTGGAGGAACGGGTGGTTGCCGCCCCCTCCCCCGCTTGTGTTCATCTTCTGCACCCGGACGAGGGCGCCGAGGGGCGTCTCCTCGCACTCCCTGTCACGACAGAGGCCCGCAGCCGACAGAGCGGACGCCCTCCGAGGCGTCGCCATCGTCTTCAACTTCTGATCGCGGCCCTCTCCGCCGTCAGGCCATGCCGGGCACGTCCGGGCAGCTCACCCGGTACGGACCGTGCCGTCGGCATCCCCGTCGTCGTCGGAGCCTGTGAAGAAGACGCGTCCAAGGGGTTGCCCGCACATTGCCTCATGACTTAAATCAAAGCCTGAACTAAGCAGCTCTGTAAGCCATTTCGTCTCCTCCTGGCCCCTTCGGCCACAGCACGGATCTCGGTACGGAGGTCGCCCCGGCGTGCCCTGTTACGAGTCGTGCACGGCCTCGGGAGGCCCGCACGACCCGTCCCCTCCTTCGAACGGAGTGAACGCATGAGACTCAGATCCTTGGGGATCGCGCTCGCCGCAGCGGCGGCGCTCATCACCCTCCCCGCCCCATCGCCCGCTGCCGCGGCAGACACCCCCCTCTCCCAAGGCAGGACAGCCACCTCCTCCTCCGACGAGAACGCCGGAACACCCGCCGCGAACGCCGTCGACGGCAACACCGCGACCCGCTGGTCCTCGGCCGCCTCCGACACACAGTGGCTGCAGGTCGACCTCGGGGCAGCCGCCACCCTCAGCAAGGTCGTCCTCAACTGGGAGACGGCCTACGGCAAGGACTACAAGATCCAGGTCTCCGACAACGGGAGTTCCTGGACCGACATCAAGTCCGTCACCGGCGGCGACGGCGGCACCGACACCCTCGACGTGGCCGGCCACGGCCGCTACGTCCGGATGAGCGGCGTCACCCGGGCCACGCAGTACGGTTACTCGCTCTGGGAGTTCCAGGTCTTCGGCACCAGCGACACCGGCACTCCCCCCACCGGGAACTGCGGCACGGCCAACGCCGCCAAGGGCAAGCCGGCCACCGCCTCGTCCACGGAGAACGCCGGCACACCCGCCTCCAGCGCCTTCGACGACAACACCGGCACCCGCTGGTCGTCGGCCGCCGCGGATCCACAGTGGCTCCAGGTGGACCTGGGCTCGGTCCAGGACATCTGCAAGGTCGACCTCAACTGGGAGGCCGCGTACGGCAAGGAGTTCACCATCCAGTCCTCGGCCAACGGCCAGGACTGGACGACTCTGAAGTCCGTCACCAACGGGACCGGCGGCACGGCCTCGTACGACGTCAGCGGCTCGGGCCGCTACCTCCGCGTCAACGGGACTGTCCGCGGTACCGCCTACGGCTACTCGCTCTGGGAGGTCGCCGTCCACACCGAGTCCACCGGCACTCCGCCGGTCGAGGGCGGCGGGGACCTCGGTCCCAACGTCATCGTCGTGGATCCCAGCACCCCCAATCTGCAGGCCAAGTTCGACCAGGTCTTCGCCCAGCAGGAGTCCAGCCAGTTCGGTTCCGGCCGCTACCAGTTCCTGCTGAAGCCGGGCACGTACAACGGCATCAACGCGCAACTCGGCTTCTACACCTCGATCTCCGGGCTCGGACTCAACCCCGACGACACGCAGATCAACGGTGACATCACCGTGGACGCCGGCTGGTTCAACGGCAACGCCACGCAGAATTTCTGGCGTTCCGCGGAGAACCTGGCGATCAAGCCGGTCAACGGCACCGACCGCTGGGCCGTCGCCCAGGCCGCCCCGTTCCGCCGCATCCACGTCCAGGGCGGCCTCAACCTCGCCCCGAACGGATACGGCTGGGCGTCCGGCGGCTACATCGCCGACTCGAAGATCGACGGCACGGTCGGCCCGTACTCGCAGCAGCAGTGGTACACCCGTGACAGCTCGGTCGGCGGCTGGACGAACGGCGTCTGGAACATGACGTTCTCCGGTGTGCAGGGCGCGCCGGCGACCAACTTCGACAGCGGCCCGTACACCACCCTGGACAACACACCGGTCTCCCGCGAGAAGCCGTTCCTGTACATGGACAGCAACACCTACAAGGTGTTCGTGCCGGGCAAGCGGACCAACGCCCGCGGTGTGTCCTGGCCCGCCAACGCCGGGGGCACCTCGCTCCCGCTGGACCAGTTCTACGTCGTCAAGCCCGGCGCGACCGCCGCGACCATCAACACGGCGCTCGCCCAGGGCCTGAACCTCCTCTTCACGCCCGGCGTGTACCACCTCGACCAGACCATCAACGTGAACCGCGCCAACACCGTGGTGCTCGGGCTCGGACTCGCCACCATCGTTCCCGACAACGGGGTCGACGCCATGCACGTCGCCGACGTCGACGGCGTCCGGCTTGCCGGGTTCCTCATCGACGCGGGCTCGGCCCGGTCCGACACACTGCTGCAGATCGGCCCGGCGGGCAGTTCGGCCGACCACGCCGCCAACCCGACGACCATGCAGGACGTGTTCGTCCGCATCGGCGGCGCGGGTCCCGGCCTGGCCACCAACTCCGTGGTGGTCAACAGTGACGACGCCATCATCGACCACACCTGGCTCTGGCGCGCCGACCACGGCGCCGGGGTCGGCTGGGAGACGAACCGGGCCGACTACGGTCTGGTGGTGAACGGCGACGACGTCCTCACCACCGGTCTGTTCGTGGAGCACTTCAACAAGTACGACGTGCTCTGGAACGGCGAACGCGGCCGGACGATCTTCTTCCAGAACGAGAAGGCCTACGACGTGCCGAACGCGGCCGCCATCACCCATGACGGCATCGTCGGCTACGCCGCCTACAAGGTCGCGGACAGTGTCAACGTCCACGAGGCCTGGGGTCTGGGCAGCTACTGCAACTTCACGTCCGATCCGACGATCGTCCAGCAACACGGCTTCCAGGTCCCCGTCAAGACGGGCATCAAGATGCACGACATCCTGGTGATCTCGCTCGGCGGCAAGGGTCAGTACGCCCACGTCATCAACAACACGGGCGCACCCACCTCGGGGACGGACACCGTCCCGTCCAAGATCACTCAGTTCCCCTGACGGACCCTGGGGTCCGCTGAACACCTGACCGTAGGCCCGTGGTCCGCCCTGGTGGCGGCCACGGGCCCAAGGTGCTCACCGGGCCCGGACCACCGGTGCCGGGCCGGTTCGGAGACGGGGCCGACGCCGCATGGCGCCTCTCGTCGCGGTCACTGGACAGGAAGGTCGCCGGCCCGGACCAAGCCGCTTTGATGGGCGAGGACCTCGAGTTGGGCGCGGTCACGTGCGCCAAGGGCCATCATCGCCCGGTTGACATGCGTCTTGGCGGTCAGCGGGGAGACGTACGACCGCTCGCCGATCTCGTCGTTCGAGAACCCGGCGGCGACCAGTTTTCCATGGTCTCGCGCTCCCGCTCGGTGAGGCCGTCGAGCAGCACCGGGCAGGGCAGCGGTCCGGAGGTCGGCTCGTCGAGGAACCGGCCGATGAGACCGCGGGTGGCCTTCGGCGACAGCAGTGCCTCGCCGCCGGCCACCACGCGGACGGCTTCCTGGAGGTCCACGGGTTCGACGCTCCTACCGAGGAATCCGCCGGCGCCGGCGCGCAGGGCACGCAGGACGTTCTCGTCGAGTTCGAAGTTCGACGACTACGCCGGCCGGTACCTGCTGCACTGCCACAACCTCGAACACGAGGACATGGCGATGATGACGACCATCCGGACCGGCCGCTGAGGAGAACGTGAGCAGACGTTCGCGCACTCCATACTGCGCCAGCGCCGGTGGGTGATCGGTTTCCGGCTGGTCGTCGTGCCGGCCGGGGGCGCCGCGGCCGGGCGGCTGCCGGACCGCTTGTCGTCGGACTTCTCGCTGCCCGGCCAGGAGGGTTCCGAGACCCGGGCCGCGCCGGCCCGCACCTACGGCGTCTCGGCCGATCTGGGTTGTCTGCCGGTGCTCGCCGTACCGGCGGGCCGCACCACCGCCCGCGCGGACGTCACCGCCGTCGCGCGGCGACTGCGCGCGCTGGGCGGCGTCCAGGTGCTCGACCAGGACAGCACCGGCGACCCGGGCTTCCCCACCGAGGACGGGCACAGTACGTTCTTTGTCTTCTACGGACCGTAGTCGGAGGGCTTCCACGACCCGCTCACGGACTCCGTAGACCGTCCGGTCCGCGCGGCGGCACGGGAGCGGGGCCTGACGGCCGCCGTCACCGGCTACAGCCGGCTTTCCGCGGGCGACGACACCGGCGGGGACAAGGGACTCAGCGTGCCGGGCGAAGCGGTCGTCGCGACGGTGGCGACGGCGGGACGAGGGCCCGCACCAGGTGTCCGCGGGCGCGGTGGGGAGCTGAGGGTGCTCCGCCGGGGTCCGCGTGAGTGCGGTGGCACACGATGGGAACGGGCACCCGGGCGACGCGGGGATGTCAGCGGACGGTGCTGTCGGCGGTGGCCGGGATCAGCGGTCGGCGATGTCCTCGCGGAGACCGTCGGAGAATTCCCACCACGACAGAGGCAGCCAGTCACCGTTGACGAAGGCGTCGACCGTGGCGCCTCGACCGCGGACAGTCACGGTCGTCCCGGGCGGGTACGTGGTGCCGGACAGTCCGGGTACGGGGACAAGCAGGGTTCCGAGTCTCTGTGCTGACACCTTTCGCTCTCCCTTTCCATTCTCTCGCTACGGCAGCGGAATGCCATTCATGCCGACATTACCGGCTTGTCCGATCGGACAGACCGGACAATCATGAGAGATGGGTCACGCGATGAAAGCGGCGAGGCGGCGGGGGTGACAACCGGACGCGTAATTCCCGACGGAGGTGACAGCCATGAAGGCCGTTGTGTACAAGGGACCGTTCACCGTGGCGGTCGAAGAGGTTGAAAGGCCCAGCATCCAACACCCGAACGACGCGATCGTACGCATCACCTCCACCGCGATATGCGGCTCGGACCTGCATATGTACGAGGGTCGCACCGCTGCCGAACCCGGCATCGTCTTCGGCCACGAGAACATGGGAATCATCGAGGAGATCGGCCAAGGCGTCACCGCGCTCAAGAAGGGCGACCGCGTGGTCATGCCCTTCAACGTCGCCTGTGGTTTCTGTACCAACTGCGTCGAGGGATTCACGGGATACTGTCTCACCGTCAATCCCGGTTTCGCGGGCGGCGCTTACGGCTATGTCGCCATGGGCCCGTACAAGGGCGGTCAGGCCGACTATCTACGCGTCCCCTACGCCGACTTCAACTGCCTGAAGCTCCCGCCGGGAGAGGAACACGAGAACGACTTCATCCTGCTCGCCGACATCTTCCCCACCGGCTACCACGGCTGTGAACTCGCACAGGTCCGGCCCGGCGAGAGCGTCGCGGTGTACGGCGGAGGACCGGTCGGACTCATGGCCGCCTACTCGGCACTGATACGTGGCGCGAAGAAGGTCTTCGTCGTGGACCGCATCGCCGAACGGCTGCAGAAGGCCGAGGAGATGGGCGCGGTTCCGATCAACTTCGCCGAGGGCGACCCGGTCGAGCAGATCAAGGACCAGACCGAGGGCATCGGTACCGACAAGGGCGTGGACGCCGTCGGTTACCAGGCCACGGCGCACGGCACGGAACGCGAGGAGCCGGCGACCGTCCTCAACTCGCTCGTGGGGACGGTCCGGGCGACCGGAGCGGTCGGCGTACCCGGGCTCTATGTCCCGTCCGACCCCGGCGGCCCGGACGAGCAGGCCAAACACGGCATGCTCCTCGTGGCGATCGGCAAGCTCTTCGAGAAGGGGCTGAGGATCGGGACGGGTCAGTGCAACGTGAAGCGCTACAACCGCTTCCTGCGCGACATGATCATCGAGGGCCGGGCGAAGCCCAGCTTCGTCGTCTCCCATGAAATGCCCTTGGATCAGGCGCCGTCGGCGTACGACAAGTTCGACAAGCGGATCGAGGGCTACACGAAGGTCGTCCTCCACCCGTAGTCCCTGCACACCGGCAGGACCCGTCCGCACGGAAGGAAAAGAGGCTGGAGCCGCAGTTGGTCAAGCGGCTCCGGCCTCTGGGCGTGGTGCCCGCGAACGTGCCGCACCGGCCGTCCGGGGAGACGGCCGGACCCGCCGTTGGCCTGTGGGCGAGAAGCGCGCGAGGTGAAACGATGAGCCCTGCATGCGCCCCCGCATCCGTGGGGAGAATGCGCAGATGCCGGCGCTCGTACGACTGGGCTGCCGCGTTCCACCGTCGCCAACTCCCCAGGAAAGCAGGGTCGGCTGCCATGCTGCTGCGTCTGCCCACGTCCGTGTCCGAAGCACAGGAGTGCATGGCCGAGGGGGCGGAGCCGATAGGCGGCGCGACACTGGTCTGGGCCGCCTGGCAGCGGGACGGCTTCCCCGAACGGGCCATGTCCCTGCGCAACCTGCCGGAGGCCAACGCGATCGGGCCCGGGTCACTGGGTTCCGCCGTGGTCCTGAACCGGATCGACGACCGCGTGCCAGAGGTGTTGCGGCGGGCGGCGGGCTCGGTGGGCACGGGAGCCGTGCGCCGGACGGCCACGGTGGGAGGCAACCTCGTCGGCAGCACGCTGCGCTGTCTGCTGCCCGCGGCACTCGTGCTGGACGCCGGTGCGACGGTGCTGGAACCGGACAGGGTCTACGAGACCGACCTGGCCGAGGTGATCGCCAAGCGCCATCTCCTGCTCAG
Organism: Streptomyces sp. NPDC057950; assembly: GCF_042887295.1. Lineage (NCBI taxonomy): Bacteria > Bacillati > Actinomycetota > Actinomycetes > Kitasatosporales > Streptomycetaceae > Streptomyces > Streptomyces sp. NPDC057950. The sequence continues at coordinate 60,113 of NZ_JBHVPP010000017.1, read as the reverse complement.
CCTCCACTGGCGTGAACCCAGGGTCAGCGGCTACCACAAGGTGTCCGGCGATGCGGGCGGACCGCCGCCCCTCGTCGTCGCCACCGCCGTGCACGCCGACGACGACGGACGCCACCGCCTACGGGTCGCGGTCCGGGACGGCTACGAGGTCCTCTGCGAGAGCGTCGAGTGCGGCACGGACTCCGCGCAGGTGCTCCACACCCTGGACCGTACGGACATCGGCGCACTCCACTCCACGGCTTCGGAGTTGGTGCGCGAACAGGTCACGGCCGTCCTGGCCCGCGTCGGCGACCGGTGATTCGGAGCCGCCGACCGGCCACGGACGGACGGGAGTTCACGTCTCGTCGGCCGGAGGCACGTACAGGTGGGGAAGGTTGACCACGATCGCCTCCTGGGTGCTGCGGGCGATCACGACCACCGCTTCGTCGTCGGGGTCCGGGTTCTCCTCCCGGTGCGGTACGAACGGAGGGACGAAGATGTAGTCGCCCGGGGAGGTCCGCAGGCGCACCTCCTCCGGCTCGCTTCCCGAGTCGTCGAGGAAGACGAACTCGGGGTGTCCGCTCACCACGTAGATGGCGGTCTCGGACTCTCCGTGATGGTGGTCGGAGGAGGAGGTGGCGGGTGCCACGTGGGTCTGGCCCATCCACAGCTTCTCGGAACCCACGTTCCTCCCGCTGACGGCCGCGAACCTGCGCATGCCGCCGCTCTGCGCGGTGTCACCGTCCAGGGAGTCGGACCGGATGTGGTGCAGGCGGGTGCGCAGCGGTGCCGCCGGGCGGCCCGCGGTGTCGTGGAGATGAGGGTGAAAGCCTTCACCAGGGGTCGTCGACGGCTCGCTCATGGCCGGGACGCTAGGGCGGTCCCGAAATGGATGTCAAGAGGTGTCCATTGCCGTTCACCTGCGGCAACGTTCCCGCAATGTAGGGCGTGAGCCGGTCGGCGCCCCTCGCGCCGCAGGCTCCTCGGGCATGATGTGCGCATGCATATTTCCGCGAAGGCGGACTACGCCATGCGGGCGCTGCTGGAGCTCGCCCGTGAACCCGCCCGTCCGCTCACCTGCGAGGCCATCGCCTCTTCGCAGGAGATCCCCTTCCGGTTCCTGAAGTCCGTGGTGGGCGAACTGCGCAGAGCGGGCCTGGTACGCAGCCAGCGTGGCTGCGAAGGCGGCTACTGGCTCGGCAGGCCCGCCGAGGAGATCACCCTGCTGGACGTCGCGCGTGCCGTGGACGGCGAGTTGATCACCCTGCGCGGCGCGCCGCTGGACGGCCTCGACTATCCCGGTCCGGCGGCGGCGCTGCCGGGGGTGTGGCGCGAGGTCGAAGCGGGTGCGGCGGCGGTCCTGGGCGGGGTGACACTGAGGTCGTTGCTGCCTGGGGCAGCGGCCGGAGGGCTGGCCCGGACGGGCGCCGCGTGACCGGCTCGCCGGCGCCGCCGACGCTCGAAGTGGTCGAGTACACCGACCCGTTGTGCCCCTGGGCCTGGGGATCGGAGCCCGTCTTCCGCAAGTTGCGAGCGGCGCTGGCCGGCCGGGTGCGCTGGCGGCGGGTGTACGCGATCCTCTTCGACCAGGACGACGACCCGCCGCCCGACCCGGCGGCGGAGACCGCCTGGTACGCGCGCTACGTCGAGGAGATCAGCGCGCACAGCCGTGCCCCCCACGCCCTGCGGCTCAGCCGTGTGGCGGCCAGTTCCTGGCCGTCCTCCCTGGTCGCCAAGGCCGCCGAACTCCAGGGCCATGACGTGGCCGACCGGGTGTTGCGACGGCTGCGGGAGACGGTCTTCGTGCTCGGTGAACCGGCGGACACCGCCGCGCTGGCGCTGTCCGCGGTGCGGGGCACGCCGGGGCTCGACCTGCGGCGGCTGACGGCCGACGCCGCGTCGGAGACGGTGCTGGACCAGGTGCGCGCCGACCGGGCGGAGGCCCGGCGGCCCGTCTCCGAGGTGCTGGCGCCGGGGGGCGGATCACCGCATCCCGGCGCGGCCAAGGAGACCGCCGACGGCGGGCGCCGCTACGCACTGCCGACCCTGCTGGTCCGGTCTCCCGCGGGGTGTCGCGCGGTGCCCGGCTGGCGGCCCTTCGAGGAGTACGCGGCGGCCTTCGACGCGCTCCGTCCCGGACTGCTGGGGGTCTGCGCACCGCTCTCCCCGGCGGACGCGCTGGAGCGCTACCGGAGCCTGACGGATCCCGAGCGGCGGCAGCTCACGGACGGTGCGTGGCCGCCTGCGCACGCCGTGCGGGTGGACACCGGCAACGGTCCCCTGTGGCTGCACCCCGACGAGGCCGCGGTGCATCCCGCCACCGGCCGCTGACCACCTCGCCCGGCCCGGCAGGTCTCTGATCTGCGATCAGTGACCGTCCCGCCGAATGAGACACCAATTGGTGTCCATTGACAGCCGGTCGAGACTGCCCCCAGGATGTGCAACATGCTCACGACGCACCCCGGTGTGGTGTGCCGCTACGTGGACCTGCGGCGCACCAGCAGCGCACTCTGTCGCTGACCTTTCGCCGCCCCCGGCCCGCAGGCGCCTGACCGCCGCTCTCGGCACCAGCCGCCCGCCACTCGCCCGAGCCGCGTCCGTCCCCCCGCGTCCGCGCCTCCACCTCAGCGCCTCCGTGCACCGTCGCACGCCCTCTCCGTCTCCAGGGCCGTCACCGTGGGCCCCCGACATTCCCTGCCCTGAGCGCCGTGCACCCAATATGCGCGGTCGCCTCCCCCGGCATGCCCAGCCGGGTCCCGGTCGACGGTGCGTACGGGCATCGAGCAGGGCCTCGAGCCCCGCTCCTTCGCCTCCGCTCCTTTCTCCGCACCTTCTTCTCCTCCTGCTCGCTGCCTCCGCTCCGCCCGTCGCGCACCGCTCCTCCTGCCGCGACGCAGGCCGGGGCCCACCACAGGAAGAAAACGATGCCCGCCCAACTCACCACCCAGCACCGCAGACTGGCCCTCCCTTCCTCCCGGCGGTCCCGTGGCCCGCGGGCCGCCGTCCTCGCCACCGCCTTCGTCGCACTGCTCGCACCCTCCCTCAGCGCGTGCGGCGGTGACACCGCCGCCGCGGGTGGCGGTGCCACGTTGAAGTGGACGTCCTCGTACTTCCCGGCCCACTGGGACCCGGTGGTCGGGGGCAGCGGCGCCCAGTTCCGCGAACTCGCGCTGACTTACGCCTCGTTGACCCGGACGGACGAGACGGGCAAGGCCGTTCCGGACCTCGCCAGGAGCTGGGAGTACAACGGGAAGGGTGACGAGATCACCTTTCATCTGCGCCCCGGCCTGAAGTTCAGTGACGGTCAACCGGTCGATGCCGCCGCCGTCAAGGCGGCCATCGAACGGGCCCAGAAGCAGAAGAACTCCGCGCTCTTCGGCGACCTGACCTCCATCAAGTCGGTGGACGCCGAAGGACTGAACGCGGTCCTGCATCTGACCCAGGTCGACTACCAGATCCCTCAATTGCTCGGTGAGCGTGTCCTGCAGATCGCCAGTCCCCGAGCGGCGAAGAACCCCGGGAAACTGGACCAGAACCCGGTCGGCGCCGGTCCGTTCACCGTCACCCAGTTGATCCCGGGGACCAAGGCGGTCCTCAAGAAGAACCCGGACTACTGGGACGCGAAGAACATCCACATCGACAACGTCGAGCTGACCTCCGCTCCGGACGCCTCCACGGTCGTCTCCGGTCTGCAGACCGGCGTCTACAACTTCGCCGACCTCGACCCGAGTCAGGCGTCCGCCGCCAAGAAGGCCGGCCTCGACGTCTTCGTACAGCCGGGCTTCAACGCCTCGAACCTCAGCCTGAACATCAACAAGGCGCCCTTCGACAACGACAAGGTCGTCGACGCCGTCCGTTACGCGATCAACCGTCAGGAGTTCGTGGACAAGCTGACGTTCGGCTACGGCGAGGTCACCGACCAGCCGTTCCCCAAGGGTTACGTGGCCTACGACCCGAAGTCCGAGGCCGACTACCCCTACGATCCGGCGAAGTCGAAGAAGCTGCTCTCCGAGGCCGGCTACAAGGCGGGCGACATCAAGCTCGACCTGGTGATCCCCGCGGACGACCCGCAGGCCGAGATCGTCCAGTCGCAGTTGGCCAAGGTCGGCATCACCGTCACCATCAAGGTCGACAAGAACTGGGCCACCCCGTTCTTCGCGAAGAACCTGAAGTTCTCGCTGTACGGGACCACCGGCCGTGACTCCGCCGCGCAGACCCTGACCGCCCACTTCGGTCCCAACGGCCCGCTGAACCTCAGTTCACCGTACGAGCCCGCCGGTTTCGAGGCCGCCATCGCGAAGGTCCGCCAGACTCCGTTGGACGCGCCGGACTACGCCAAGGTGCTGCAGGCGGCGACCCGGGCGGGGCTGCGGAGCAGGGCCCTCGTCTTCACGTACTCGCAGCCGAACCTCATCGCCAAGAGCAAGGCGATCTCGGACCTGCCGAAGAACCCGGCCCACATCGACTGGACCGGCGTGACCATCTCCAGCGGCAACTGACCTCAGTCCACTACAGAGAGGGGGCAACTCCATGACGACGACAGCGGTACAGACCGCGCCCGCCCTGCGTCGCGGGGTCGCCGTGACCAGGGTGCGGCACACGCTGGGCCGTGTCCTGGTCGCCCTCGCCCGGTCGATCGCGATCTTCGTGCCCGTCTTCCTGGTCGCGACGTTCGTGACGTTCGCGCTACGGTCGCTGAGCGGACTCAGCCCGGCGCGGATCCAGCTGGGCGAAGAGGCGACTCCCGAGGCGATCCACCGGGTCGAGTCCCAGTGGGGGCTGGACCGGCCCTTCCTGGTCCAGTACTGGGACTGGTTCAGCGGTGTCCTGCACGGACAGCTCGGCACCAGCTGGACCAACGGGGCCGACATCTCCACGCTCATCGGCCTGGGCCTTGAAGTGAGCCTTTCCGTCGCGACGTTCGCGCTCGTCATCGGCGTACTCCTCGGCTTCGTCCTGGGTACGGTGGCGGCGCTGCGGCGCACCACCTGGGTCGACCGCGCGATCACGGGCTTCGTCACCGTCATCTCGGTGATGCCGGCCTTCGTCGTCGGCATCGTGCTCGTGGCGGTCTTCGCGGTCGGGCTCCATGTGTTCCCCTCCGCCGGCTACATCCCGGCCCGGCAGGGAATCGGCCCGTGGCTCGCGCACATCACCCTCCCGGCGATCGCGCTGAGCTTCGACGTAGTCGCCGACGTCGCCCGCCAGTTGCGCGGCAGTCTCGTCGCGGCCTACCGGGAGAACTACGTGACGGGCGCGGTGGTACGCGGACTTAGCCCACGCCGGATCTTCCTCGTGCACGTGCTGCGCAACGGCATCGGGCCGGCGCTCGCCACCCTCGGTCTGAAGTTCCCCGCGCTCGTCGGGGCCTCCGTCGTCACCGAGTGGATCTTCGGCCTGCAGGGCTTCGGCAGGTTCGCCAACGACTCCGCGCAGGCCGGCGACGTACCGGCCGTGCAGGGCGTCCTGGTGGTGTCGATCGTCCTGGTCGTCCTGTTCAACCTGATCGTCAACCTGGTGCTGGCGCGCGTGACGCCGGCGTCCCAGCGGGGGGTATGACCATGGTGCGCCACGTCCTCACACTCGCGTCCGGCCGGATCGCCGTCGCCGTCCTGACCGTGATCGCCCTGCTCGCGGTCCTCGGACCGCTGCTCGCCCCGCATGACCCCCTCGCCACCAGCGACCACACGCTCGCGGCCGCGTCGGCCACCCACTGGCTCGGCACGGACCACCTCGGCCGTGACGTGCTGAGCCGGCTGCTCGACGGCTCCCGTGTCAGTGTGCTCGGCTCGCTCGAGGTCGCCCTGATGGCGCTGGTGGTCGGCGCGGTCCCCGGCATCCTGTCCGTCTACCTCGGCCGGGTCTTCGAGTGGGTCACCCTCCGCCTGGCCGACACCCTGGTCGCGCTGCCGTTCCTGCTGTTCGCGGTCGCGGTGATCGCACTGCTCGGCAACGGCATCACCCAGGCCATGTTCGTCACGGGCGCGTTGGTCTCCCCGCTCTTCTACCGGGTGGCCCGCGCCGCCACGCTGGCCGTGGCCCGCTCGCAGTACGTGGAGGCCGCTCTGGTCTCCGGTGCCTCGATCGGCTGGATCGTACGGCGCCATGTGTGGGTCAAGGTGCTTCCGCCGATCGCCGTCGCGCTCGCCCAGACCATCGGCGTCGGCTTCATCATCGTGTCGAGCCTGACGTTCCTGGGCATCGGGGTCCAGCCTCCCGCGCCCACCTGGGGCGGTCTGCTCGCCTCGGACCTCGGCTACCTCAGCTACCAGCCGTGGGCCCCCCTCGCCCCCGCGCTGCTGATCATGGTGACGGTCTGGGCCGCCAACCTGCTCGCCGACGCGATCCGCGACGTCTCCGGAGAGGCCGGCCGGGCGTTCGTCAACAACCGCAAGGCACGCGCCAACCGCCTCGGCAAGCCCGATCCCGTTCCCACCGGAGGTGCGTGATGACGACACTGTCCCAGAACACCGCCCACGCGAGGACCCACGGTGCCGCGACCGCGGACGCGGCCGGTACGACCGCCGCGACCCCGACGGGTACGACCGCTACGACCGCTACGACCGCTACGACCGCTACGACGAGTACGACCGGAGCAACCGCCACCGCGGGTACGACCGGGGCGACAGCCGCGCCCGTGCTCGCCGTCCGCGGGATACACATCAGTGACCTGGCCGGCGACCGGGAGTTCGTCCACGGGGTGAGCTTCGAGCTCACCCCCGGCAAGGCCGTCGGCATCGTCGGCGAGTCCGGCAGCGGAAAGACCCTCACCTGCCGCGCCGCGCTCGGCATCCTGCCCCCGCACTTCGAGGTCACCAGCGGCTCGATCGAGATCACCGGCACCGACATCGCGACCCTGACCCCCGAGCAGTGGACGGCACTGCGTGGTGCCACCATCAGCGCGGTCTTCCAGGACCCCGCGTCCTACCTCAACCCCTCGATCCGGGTGGGCCCGCAGATCGCCGAGGTCGTCCGGGTCAAGAAGGGGCTGAAGCGGCGGGAAGCGCGCCAACGCGCCGTCGAGCTGCTGCGGGCGGTGCAGTTGCGCGACCCGGAGCTGGTCTACGGCCAGTACACCCACGAGCTCTCTGGAGGCATGCTCCAGCGTGTCCTGATCGCGGCGGCGATCGCCGCCGATCCGCGGATCCTCATCGCCGACGAGGCCACGACGGCGCTCGACGTCACGGTCCAGGCCGAGATCCTCGACCTGCTCGCCGAATTGCGTCAGCGCGCCGGTCTCGCCCTGGTGGTCGTCTCCCACGACCTAGCCGTCGTCGCCCAGCTGTGCGACGAGGTACTCGTGATGCGTCGGGGGGAGGTCGTGGAGCACGGTCCGACCGAGGCGGTGCTCCACCACCCACGGCACGAATACACCCAGTTACTCATCGCCGAACACGAGCAGTACGGCCTGGAGAAGTTCCTCACGCCGACGGAGGCCTCATGACCGCCGCACTCCCCCGGGAGGAGTCCGCCGGGACACACCCGGACGCCGTCCTCGAGGTCACCGGCCTGGACGTCCACTACGGCCTGCGCCGCCGTCGTCGCCGCGCCCTGCACGGACTCTCGCTGAGCGTCGCGCCGGGCGAGACCGTCGGCGTCATCGGCGAGACGGGGTCGGGCAAGTCCACCTTCGCGCGTACCGTGCTCGGCCTGGTCCGCGCTTCGGCGGGCCGGATCGTCATCGGCGGCGAGGACGTCAGCGCGTACGGCCCACGCCAGTGGCGCGGCCTGCGCCGCCGCGGTGTGGTCCAGTACGTCTTCCAGGACCCGCTGCGCAGCCTCGACCCCGACCTCACCGTCGAGGAGTCCCTGGTCGAGCCGCTGCTCGTGCAGGGCGTCGAGCGCGCGGAGGCGGCCGGCAGGGTCCGTACCTTCCTCGCCCGTGTGCGCCTCTCGGAGGAACTGCTCGACCGGCTGCCGGGGGAGCTCTCCGGGGGCCAGCGGCAGCGTGTCGCGGTAGCCAGGGCGCTGGTCACCGAGCCGCGGCTGGTCATCCTCGACGAGCCCGTCAGCGCTCTGGACTCCGCGAACCGTGTGCAGGTCCTGCGGATCCTCAAGGAACTCCGCGCCGACGGCGTGGCCATCGTCTTCATCTCGCACGACCTCGGGTCCGTCGCCGGGATCGCCGACCGCGTCGCGGTGCTCTACCAGGGCGAACTGGTCGAGGTCGGCGCCGCCCGAGACGTCATCACCCACCCTCGGCACGACTACACCCGTCTGCTCGTCAGCTCCGCGCCCACCCTGCGGGCCGCTTCGGCCGACCGGGCCGAGCGCGACGCGTTGCGCGCCCTGCTGCACACCTGATCGCGGCACGGAACCCGAGAAGCGCACAACCGGCGATCTCCCCCCGTCACCGGTCTCCGCAACCAGCGATCCACATAACACCACAACGCCAGAACGCCAGAACCTCAGCGCCTCAGCGCCTCAGCGCCTCAGCGCCTCAGCGCCTCAGCGCCTCAGCGCCCCAGAAGCATGGAAAGGAACAACCATGTCCCGCACCCTTCACCTCGCACTGCACCCCTACGGTGTCGGAGGCCCCGGCCAGCACGGTCTGTGGAAGGACCCGCGCGTCGCGAAGAACGCGAGCATCGACATCAACTACTACATCGCGCAGGCCAAGGCGGCCGAACACGCGCTCTTCGACGCCCTGTTCATCGTCGACAGCCAGTTCATCAACTCCACCTACCCGGCGCACTACCTGAACCGGCTGGAGCCGCTCACGCTGTTGTCGGCGGTCGCCACCCACACCCGGCACATCGGCCTGGTGGGCACGGCCAGTTCGACGTACAACTCGCCCTTCAACCTCGCCCGCCGGTTCGCCTCGCTCGACCACATCAGCGGCGGTCGCGCCGGCTGGAACGTCGTCACCAGTTTCGACACCGGAACGTCCAGGAACTTCGGGCTCGACGAGCACCTCGACTACTCCACCCGCTACGGCCGCGCGCTGGAGTTCGTCCAGGTCGCCCGGGGCCTGTGGGACTCCTACGAGGACGACGCGTTCCCGGCCGACGTGGAGCGCGACGTCTTCCTCGACCCGGCCAAGCTGCACGCGCTCGACCACACGGGAGAACACTTCAGGATCGCCGGCCCGCTCAACCTCTCCCGCTCTCCGCAGGGCCAGCCGGTGATCTTTCAAGCGGGGGTCTCCGAAGAAGGGCGCGACCTCGCGGCGCGGGTCGCCGAGGGCATCTACGCGCCGGGCGGCAGCCTGCGGCAGGCGCAGGAGTACTACGCGGACATCAAGTCGCGCACCGCGTCGTACGGCCGCGACCCCGAGCACATCAAGATATTCATCCACGGCGGCCCGCTCGTCGCCGTCACCGACGAGGCGGCCAGGCGGCGCGAGCAGGAGATCTTCGAGGAGGACAACGACTTCGGCCGCAACCTCGCGCTCCTCGGCCGTTCCTTCGGCGCCTACGACTTCAGCGGGCACGACCTCGACGCGCCGTTCCCGGACGTCGCGCACCTCGCCGAGAAGGGCGGCCGTACCGGGGCCGCCAAGCTCATCGAGCGGGCCAAGGCCGAAAATCTGACCTTGCGTCAAGTAGCTGATTCGATAAGCGAGTTCCGTCGCTCACCGTTCGTGGGGGCGCCGTCGACCGTCGCCGACACCATCGAGCGGTGGTTCGCCGCGGGTACCTTCGACGGCATCAACCTCGCCTTCCGCAACAACGAGGACCTGGAGCTCTTCGTCGACGGTGTCGTGCCGATCCTGCAGAAGCGGGGCCTGTTCCGCACCGAGTACGAGGCCGACACCCTGCGCGGCAACCTCGGCCTGCCGGTCCCGGCCAACCGGCACACACGCGAGCCCCAGCTCGTGAACGGCTGAGGACAGGATCATTTCCCCGCTGTCGGCGACGACGCGCTACGGGCCTTCCCGTCGCCGGTGCGGGCGCGGTCCTCGTCCGCGTCCGGGGAGGCGCCCGCGACGGGCCCCGACGAAGGGTCTCGTCGCGGCGGCACGGCCGGCCGGTGAGCGGGCCCGGTCACCCCGGCATCGATCCCTCTCCCCCGCGACCGGGGGACGACACGGTCCGATCCCTGAAAGGGCGAACACTCCATGACCTCCCTGACACCGCGGTGCCGACTCGGCTTCCTCACTCATGTCCAGGGCCGCGGCGACGACCTGGCCCGGACGTACCGGAACGCGCAGGAGCTCTTCGTCGTCGCCGACGAACTCGGCTTCGACACCGGGTGGGTGGCCCAGCACCATGTGCAGGCCGGTGGTGGCGGCCTCTCCTCTCCGTGGACGTTCCTCGCGCACGCCGCCGCGCGGACCACCCGGATCCGGCTCGGCACCGCCATCACCGTCCTGCCGCTGGAGGACCCGGTCCGGCTCGCCGAGGACGTCGCCGTCGTCGACACGCTCAGCGGCGGGCGGGTCGAGATCGGCGTGGGCAGTGGCTACAACGACACGGAGTACGCCGCGTTCGGCCAGGACGTCGCCCGCAAGCGCGAGTTGACGAGCGAGAAGCTGAGCGTGCTGCGCCGGGCGCTGGCCGGCGAGGAGGTGCGCGCACCCGGTTTCCGCGTCCAGCCCGCGCCCGGCGACTTCACGGACCGGATCTGGCAGGGGGTCTTCAGCGGCCCCGGCGCACGGATCGCCGCCGCGGGCGGCTCGAACCTCCTGCTCAACCGCGCGGCATACGGCTTCGACGCGCCCACCGACGAGGTGCAGCGCCCCTGGGCGGACGCGTTCCTCGACGCCTGGGACCGGCCGCGCCGGCCGCGGATCGGGCTGTCCCGGTTCGTCTTCCCCGCGAAGGACAGACGCACGGCGCTCCAGCAGATCGGCGACGACGTCCACCGGGCGGCCCTTCGCCACGCGGAGGGCGGTGCCTTCCCGAAGGGCCTGAGCGTGGACGAGGCGCTGCGTCGTTTCCACTCCTTCTACGGTCATCCCGATGAGATCACCGCCGCGCTCCGCGAGGAGAAGGTGCTGCCGGTCGCGACCGACCTGATCACCCAGTTCAACCCCGCAGTCCCCGACCACGACGCCGCGATCCGTGCCCTCGAGCTCATCGCGACCGAAGTGGCGCCCGCCCTGGGCTGGAAGCCCGCGACCGTGCCCGACCTCGCAGGAGCGTGAGATGACCCAGTACACCGACCACTACGGCCCCGAAGGCCTCCGGACCCGTGGCACGATCGTCGTGGTGCCCGGCCGGGGAGAGGGCCGGGCCGCGTACGCCCGGTTCGGCAGGCGGCTCGCGGCCGACGCCTACCGCGTCCGCGTCGTCGACGCCCCGCGGATCGACGCCGACGACCTGACCGGCTCGCTGAGGCGGTTCGGCGCCGAGCTCGACGCGGCCGTCGAGGGGACCGCAGCCGAGGACGGGGTGGTCCGTCCCGTCGTCCTCGTCGGGGCCGACACCGGCGCCGCCGCCCTCGCCGCGCTCCTCGGTGACGAGGAGTCGCCCGTCGTCCGGGCGGCGGAGGCCGTCGTTCTCGCGGGTCTGCCGGGGCGTGGCGCCGACACCGGCGGCCCGGTGGACACAGACGCGGCGGGCGCGGCAGGATCCTGGGACGCCGAACTCGACGTCCGTACCTTCTGCCCGGCCCACCGAGGGGTCCTCACCGACGACTCCGGGACGCACCGGGGCTCGCTCGGCATCGCGGTGCCGGGTGCGCTGCTCGACGCGGCCCACCACGGCGACATCGCCGTCCCCACGCTGATCCTCGTCGGCGACGCCGATCCGCTCGCGGACCGGGACGCTCTCACCCGCACCGCGAAGTTGCTGCCGCGCGCCCGTCTGACGGTGGTCCGGGACGCCCACCACGACGTCCTCAACGACCTGCAGCACCGCTCGGTGGCGGCCGAGGTCGTCACGTTCCTGGAGACGGTCCGCAACACGCTGGTGCCCGTCGTCGCGGTGGAGTCGAGCGCGTGGTGACGGCCGGCCGCGTCGGTGACCGTCACCGGCGGCCCGGTACCGCGGCCCCGCGCCCGACCGCGCGGCCCGGCCACCCCACCGGGCGGACCGGATCCGTCAGCCCGGCCCGCCGATCCGTCAGCCCGACCCGCCGAAAGGAAACGGCATGACCGCCCCTGTGCACCGCGACGCGCCACCGCCGCCGGTGGCTCCCGACGGCGCGGACCTTCTCCGCGACACCCTGCGCCGGCACGCGGCCGGGGTCACGGTGATCACCTTCCCCGGCCCCGTCGGCTTCACCGCCACCTCGTTCACCTCCGTCTCGCTGCGCCCGGCCCTGGTGTCGTTCTGCGTCGGCGTCGAAGCCTCCAGTGCCCCCGCCGCCCGCCGCGCGGACCGGTTCGCGGTCCATGTGCTCGGCACGGGCAACGCCGGTCTGGCGAGCCGTTTCGCCCGCAGTGGCGTCGACCGTTTCGCCGGTGTCCCCTGGCGGGCCCAGACGGACGGTCTGCCCGTGCTCGACGGTGTCGCCGCCTGGCTCTCCGCGCGGATCACCCTCCGTCAGACCGTCGGCGACCATCTGCTGGTCGTCGGCGAGGTCGACTCGGGCGCGACCGCCGCGCAGACCACGGCACTCGTGCACCACAACGGATCGTTCGCCTCGGCGCACCCCCTGGCATGACCTTCGCCCGGCGGCTTCCCCGCAGGTGGCCGGCAGGCACCCGTGCCCCCGGCCACCTGGGACTCACGCCGCGAATCCACCGTCCACGGCGATGGTGGCACCGGTGACGTAACGGCCCGCGTCGCCCGCGAGATGGGCCACGGTCGCCGCGACGTCCGACAGCTGCCCGTAGTGGCCGAGCGCGGTGAGATCCCGCTGCATGTCGGCGCCCGGACCGCCGGAGGGGTTCATGTCCGTCTCCGTCGGACCGGGGTGGACCAGGTTGGCGGTGATACCCCGCGGACCCAGCTCGCGGGCCAGTGATCTGGTGAGGCCGGTCAACGCGGTCTTGCTGGTCGCGTAAAGGGATCCGCCGGGGAGGGCGACGCGCTCGGCCATGCAACTGCCGATGTTGATGATCCGCCCGCCCCGGCCATGTGCCGGACCGCCGCCTGGGACGCGATGAACGGCGCCCGTACATTGATGTGCAGGACCCGGTCGATGTCCTCCAGCGACAGGTCCTCGACGGCTCCCAGTACTCCGATCCCGGCGTTGTTGACCACGATGTCGAGGCGTCCGAACTCCGCGGCGACCCGGTCCACCGCCTCGCGCACCGCTGTCGGGTCCGCACTGTCGGCCCGGACGGCGCCGGCCCGGCGGCCCATGGCCCTGATCCGGCCGACCACCTCCGCCGCACGGTCCGCGCTGTCCCGGTAGGTCAGTGCGACGTCGGCCCCGTCCTCGGCCAGCCTGAGCGCCACAGCCTCACCGATACCCCGGCTCCCGCCCGTCACGATGGCCACCTTGCCGTCAAGCATCGCAGTCATGTCCTCGCTCAACTCTCTTTCGGTTTACTGGACTTGTCGATGCTGCGCCGCAGACCACCGGATGTCCGGCGGGATTCCGACGTCGCGTTAGGGGCATTACCAGTAAGTAGGACACGACCGGGCGGAGTTGTGCCGGGTGGAGTTACGGTCTCCGGCGGGGCGCGCCTCCACACACACACGCGCCCCTCGTCGGCCGTCGTCGCCTCGACGGCCGTCACGCCGGTGACGCGGGGCCGACGTATGCGCGTCCGCCACCGGAGCCATGCTCGACGACGTACGTCCCGAGGGCCCTCGACGGTCGGCGTCCGGCGCGGCACCGCCGCCCCACCGGGCCGGTCGCCCGCCCGCTCCGGCCGGGTCCGGGGGTACGAACGAGGGTCCGAGGGGGTCTGCCCGATCATGGAAAACAGCAGCAGTGACAAGATGGGCAGGTGGCACACGCATCCGCGTGGTGCCGCCCTCCGCTGTCCGGCCCGGTCACGGCCGCCGGGAAGCGGTCCGGCCCCGGGGGGGGAGAGCTCATGATGCGGGAAGGCAGGCGTATGCGGCAGGCAGGGGTCCTCGACGTGGGGTGCCACAGCGCGCTGCTGACGGTGGTGCGGAAGCCGAAGGGCGGGACGCTGGAACCCGTCCTCTCCCGGAAGGTACGACTGCGCCTGCAGCAGAGCCTGGGAGCGGACGGACGGCTGCGCGAGTCGGGCGTCAGAAGCGTGCAGCGGGCGGTGACGGAGGCCGCCTCGGCGGATCCGCGACTGCGGCTGCCCGAGGTGTTCGCGTTCGCCACCTCCGTCATCCGGGACGCGCCCAACCGCGACGAGGTCATCGACCGGGTGGCACACGCCACCGGCATCCGGCTGCGGGTGCTGCCGGGTGAGGAGGAGGCGCGGCTGGCGTACGCGGCCGCCCGAAGATGGGCGGAGCCCACCGGCGGCCCCCTGCTCGTCCTGGACATCGGTGGCGGCACCCTGGAGATCGCCTCCGGTACCGCGGACCAGCCCCGCACGGTGTTGTCGCTGCCGTTGGGAGCCCGCACCATCACCCGTGAATGGCTTCCCGGCGGCACCGTCCCCTCCAAACGCCGGCTGGCCGAGCTGCGACAGCATCTGCGGCATTCGCTGAGCTCGCTCCCCGACCTGCCCCGGGCGGAGCCGGGCGGACAGGTCCTGGCGTGTTCCAAGACCTTCACCCAGTTGTCCCGCCTCGCCGCCGCCGGGAAGAGCCGGCCGCCCCGCACGCCGCAGCGCCTGACGTTGCCCGCGCTGCGGACGACGGTTCCGCTGCTGGCCTCCTCGAGCCCGAAGCGACGTGGCAGGCTGCCCGGCATCTCGCCGCACCGCGCCGAGCAGTCGCTGGCCGGGGCCCTGATCGCCGAGGCCCTGATGGAGACCTGTGGCGTCGACAGCGTCACCATCTGCCCCTGGTCCACCCGGGAGGGACTGCTCCTGGAACGCCTCGGCGGCGCCCGCACCGCCTGACGCGGCTCCTCGGGCACGCCGCGGCCGGCCAGGAGCCGAGCGGTGCCCCCGACGGAGTCCAGTCGGGTCCCGTCGGAGTCCAGTCGGGGTCCCGTCGGGGTCCCCGTCGGTGCCTCGCCGGGGTCCCGTCGCGGCAGGGCACCGCACACGTACACGGCACGGCCTGCGCGGCGCGCCACCGGACCTGTTCGCCTCCACGTCGGCGTTCCCCTCCGCGTCCACGTCCACGTCGGCGTTCGCATCCGCGTAGGCATCCGCATCCGCGTTCGCATGGCGTTCCGCCCGGGACAGCCGTCAGACTTGCTGAGGCGGACCGCCTCGGCGACGGGAGGTGCGGCGCGTGCGAACACCGGGCCGTGTCACCCTCGGGCGCGCCCTGTCCTGGCTGCGGGCCCACGATCCCGAGCTGGCGGCCACCCGCCGGGCCGTACGCACCGCGATCGTGATGCCCGCCCTCTTCGCCCTGTGCGGCCAGGTGATCGACTCGCCCACGACGGCGACGTACGCGGCGTTCGGTTCGTTCTCCATGCTCCTGCTCGTGGACTTCACCGGGCCCATGGTGCAGCGGCTGCAGGCGCACGCGGGGCTCGCGACGGCCTGGGCCGTCCTCATCTGTCTGGGCACGCTCGTCGCCCACCGGATCTGGCTCGCGGTCCCCGTCATGGTCCTGATCGGTTTCCTGGTGCTCTTCGCGGGGGCCATCAGCTCCGTCCTCGCGGGTGCGTCCACCGCGCTGCTGCTGGCCTTCATCCTGCCGGTGACCTCACCCGCCCCGCTGTCCCAGCTCCCCGACCGGCTCGCCGGCGCGGGGCTGGCGACGGCCGCGGCGATGCTCGCCGTCTCCCTGCTGTGGCCCCGGCCCACCGCGGACCCGCTCAGCGCGCCCGCGGCACGGGTCTGCCGCGCCGCCGCGGAACAGCTGCGGGCCGACGCGTCCTGGCTGGCCGGCGGCCCCGGCACGCCGGACATGGGCCGGTGCCGCGTCACCGCCCACCGCGCCGCCGACGCCGCCGCCGAGCTGCGCGGCGTCTTCGACACCACGCCCTATCGGCCCACCGGTCTGTCCACCAGCTCACGCGCCATCGTCCGTCTGGTCGACGAACTGACCTGGCTCTGCGACATCCTCGCCGACAGCGCGCCCCCTCTCGACGCACGCCCGGCGTGCGACCCCGACGCCCACGCGGTACGACGGGCCGCCGCTGGTGTCCTGGACGAGGCGGCCGGACTCCTCCACGCCCCGATGGCCTCCCCGGACGCACTGCGCGCCGCCTCGGACGACCTCGGTACGGCCATGGCCGTCATGGAGCGCGACGCCACCGGCAGGCTGAGCGGGCACCACGCGGGAACGGCGACGCCGTCCCGGGTGCATCCGGTCATCGGGATGCTGGACCTGTCGTTCCGCGCGCAGGAACTGGGATTCGCGACGCTGCAGATCGCGGGCAACGTGGACCTCGCCGCGTCCGCCGAGCGGCGCGGCTGGCACGAACGTCTGCTGGGACGCGAACCCGGCACCCTCACCGAACCGCTGGTCTCGGCGCGTGACCGGGCCGTCACGCACCTGCGGCCGCAGTCCGTCTGGCTGCACAACAGCCTCCGCGGCGCGCTCGGCCTCGGCATCGCGGTCTCCCTCACCCACGTCACCAGCCTCCAGCACTCGTTCTGGGTCCTGCTGGGAACCCTGTCCGTGTTGCGCTCGAACGCCCTGAACACCGGTCAGAACGCGATGCGCGCCGTGCTGGGCACCCTCGCGGGTTCGGTCATCGGAGCCGGGTTGCTGCAGCTCATCGGCGGCCACAGCACCGTGCTGTGGATCCTGCTGCCGCTCGCTGTGCTCATCGCGGGCATCGCCCCCGCCGCGATCTCCTTCGCGGCGGGTCAGGCCGCCTTCACCGTCACCGTCGTCGTCCTGTTCAACATCGGCCAGAACCCCGACTGGCACATCGTCCTGATGCGGATCCAGGACGTCGCCATCGGCTGCGCCGTGAGCGTGCTGATGGCTCTGTTCCTCTGGCCACGCGGCGCCACGGCCGCCGTCGACCGCGCCCTCGCCGAGGCGTACACGGACAGCGCCCGTTATCTGGCCGGAACGGTGGCGTACGCGGTGGGCCGGTGCGGGTCCGGTCCGGCGCCCGCGGCCGGTCCTCCCCTCGAGGAAGGCCGTGCGGCTGCCGCCGCCGCACGGCGGCTCGACGACGCTTTCCGCAGCTACCTCGCCGAACGCGGCGCCAAACCGGTACCCCTCGCCGACATGACCACGCTGGTCACCGGCATCGTCGGGCTGCGTCTGGCCGGGGACGCCGTCCTCGAACTCTGGCAGCGCGCCGGAGAGGAGGACGCCGGCACCGACCGGGCGGAGGCACGCCTGGTGATCCTGGGCGCCGCCGGCCAGGTGACCGGCTGGTACGGGGAGCTGGCCGCCGCCCTGGACCGGGCCGCTCCCGTCCCGCAACCGCTGCCCCGCAATCCCACGGCCGAGGGACGGCTCGTCGAGTCCCTGCGCCGCGACCTGACCGACGAGCGGGGCCGGTCCACCGCCACGGCCGTGCGCATCATCTGGACCGCCGACCACCTCGATGTCGCCCGCCGGCTCCAACCGAACCTGGCGGCCGCGGCGGGACCACACCGTACGTCCTGACCGGTACCGCTGTGGGGGGCCGCCCCATGGCGTGGCCGTCCGCACAGGCACTCCGCCCGCGCCCGCGCACCGCACCGCACCGCACCGCACCGGACCGGACCGGACCGGACCGGCAGAAACGACGGCCAGTCAGTCCGAGCAGCGGTCGGTGCAGCGGTCCGGGCAGAGGGTGGCGACCGCGGTGCGGCCGAGCGCTTCCTCGGCCCGGTCCCAGGGCCAGCCGTTCTCGACCACCAGCGTGCGCCAGCCGGTGGGGCCGAACCAGAACCACAGGAGGTCGGCCGTCTCGTCCTCCGGACCGGGAGGCGGCGGGTTCAGGGTGTGCAGGTGGCGGGCGGCGGCGCGCAGCGCGAGCCGGTAGTCCGCGGTGGCGCGCTCCCACAGCGCCTCGCCGTGCTCGTGGACGGGCAGCGCCTTGCGGATCGCCTCGTGCACCGTGAACTGCTCCTCATTGCCCAGCCGCGTGCCGCGTGCCAGCGCCTTCACCACCGCCTCGGGTGTCCGCAGGGCGAGCACCTGTCGCATGGCCTGTTCATAGCCGGAGTCGGCCACGCCCTGGTCGACGATCCGGTCCAGGATGTCGCTCTTGCTGCCGGCGCTCGCGAAGACGGTCTTCGCGGCGACACCGGCCGCGGCCGCGATGTCCGCGACGGTCACCCGCCCATAGCCACGTCCGGCGAACAGTTCGGCGGCGCGCTGCAGGATCAGTGCGCGCGTCCGCGCGGCGGCCTGCTCCCGCAGCGGAGACACATAGGCGCGTTTGGAGGGCATCCGGACATCGTAGTCAGTATCAGCACGCCGTTTCCCTATTCATTAGGTGCCCTGTAACCTCAATAGTCGCCCGCCGGGCACACGCTGCGTGGAACACGCGCCTCCTCCGCCCCGGGCCGACTGACGTCGCCGCACAGATCGCACAGCCGGTGAGAGCCGGTGAAAGGTACGGACGCAATGGGCATGGACACCACGGGCCTGGCCCACGGGCTCTTCCGCATCCTCGAGACCGGGGATCCGGCACTGGCCGCCGAGGTGGTCGGCGAGGACTTCCACAACCGCGAAGCGGCCGTGTCGCCCTCCGCCTGCTCGATCCCGGGGCCCGCGGGGGTTCTCGCCTCGAGCGCGTGGATGCGGTCCGCCTTCAGCGACCTGCGCTTCCCCGTTCTGGGCATCGCCGGCAACGACGAGCAGGTCTGGGTACGGCTGCGGATGCAGGGCCGGCACACCGGCCCGTTCGTCCGTTTCCGCGACGGCGCCCTCGACCAGGCCATACCTCCCACCGGGCGCGAGATCGACTTCGAACAGATCCATGTGCTCGACCTGCGGGACGGAAGGGTCGTGGGTCACGAAGCGGTACGGGACGACATCACCATGCTCGGGCAGCTCGGCGTGTTCCCCCCGGCCCCGGCCACCGCCCTGCGCATGGTCGCCTGGAAGGTGACCGGACGCGCCGCACGCGCGGCCGCCGACATCACCGCACGGGCGGCCGAGGCAGCGGCCCGGCAGCCGGGCGAGCCGGCCGGGAGGCGCTGAGCCGGACGCCGCGCCGGACGCGGACCGAGGCCGGCGACCTAGCAGGGCCGCCGGTGCCTCGGTGATCCGCGCGTGTCCCCGGCCGCACGGTCCGAAAGGACACGGAAGGGGGTCGGGGCCCGCCCCGGGCGGGGGCCGGGCCCCCCCCCCCCCCCCCCACACGGCGGCAACGCGCGAAGCCGTACGGCAGGCAGCGGCCCGGCGACCGGCACGCGCCACCGATC